>NZ_BAAKIZ010000002.1:0-771042 GCF_059703725.1 Pseudazoarcus sp. NS34 | reverse complement strand
TGAAACAGGCCCGCGCCGATGATAGTGCAGATACCTGTGTGAAAGTAGGTCATCGTCAGACTAACCCCATATGCAAAAAGCCCGCTCAAATCGAGCGGGCTTTTTTGCGTCTACCGCACGGATGACGCGTGTTCGTCATGGTTTGCTGGCATGATCCGGCGTGATGTCTGGCGAGGAATCGGCATGATGGAAAGTCCGCACAAGGGGAAATCCGGCTTTCGACGCATCTGGAATGCCTTTCATTATTCGATGGCGGGTATTACGGCTGCGTATCGCCACGAGGACGCATTCCGTCAGGAGGTGTTGCTAGCACTGGTGCTTGTGCCGCTCGGTTTTTGGCTCGGAGAGGGTGGGGTCGAGAAGGCGCTGTTGGTTGGCAGCGTGCTTTTGGTGTTGTTGGTCGAACTGATCAACTCGGCCATAGAGGCCACAGTGGATCGCATTTCTCTCGATGATCACCTCCTGGCCAAGCGCGCGAAGGACATCGGTAGCGCAGCGGTGTTGCTCGCGCTGATCATGCTCGCCACTGTATGGGGCCTGATTCTGTTCTGTTGATGGTTTTATTGCGTTTTGCATTCGGCCGTCACAATTCTGTATTCATCGCAGCCTATGCTGCGATGCCATGAATTCTGATTCTCTTGATGCAGAGGAACTCTGGAGCAATCCCGGTCTGCGCATAGCGCTGGTTACCGAGACCTATCCTCCGGAGGTTAATGGTGTCGCAATGACACTGCGTTGCATGGTCGAGGGTCTGATTGCCCGTGGCCACCGAGTGCAACTGATCCGACCCCGGCAAACAGCGCTGGACAAACCTCTCTCTGACGGCGATTACGATGAGGTGCTCGCGCGCGGCTGGAAGTTGCCCCGGTACGATGGCCTGCACTTTGGGCTGCCTGCACGTACTCGCCTGAGCAAGCTGTGGCAGCGGCAGCGCCCGGATTTGGTCCACGTTGCGACTGAAGGCCCTCTGGGTTGGAGTGCTGTATCCGCCGCCAGAAAGTTGCGTATTCCCGTGACCTCGGATTTCCACACCAATTTCGACCACTACAGCCGGCATTACGGTGTGGGGTGGCTGCGCAAGCCGGTTTCTGCGTATCTGCGAGGCTTTCACAATCGCACCGCACGCACCTTTGTACCTACTTCGGCGATGGCGAGCACGCTGCTCGACCAAGGGTATCGGGGTGTCGACGTCGTCGCCCGCGGCGTGGATACGGCTCTCTATGATCCTTCTCGGCGCGATGAGGCGTTGCGGGCCTCGTGGAAGGTAGCCGAAGGCGAGCTTGTGGTTCTGTATGTGGGGCGCCTCGCGGCCGAAAAGAATCTCCCGCTCGCAATGCAGGCCTTCCGGGCCATTCAGGTCGAACGACCGGAGGCCCGTTTCGTCCTGGTCGGTGACGGACCCATGCGCGCGCGGCTGGCTGACGAGAATCCGGATTGCGTTTTCGCCGGGATGCGGACGGGCGTCGATCTGGCCCACCACTACGCATCGGCCGACCTGTTCTTGTTCCCGAGTGTGACCGAGACCTTCGGGAACGTGACCCTCGAAGCAATGGCCAGTGGCCTGTGCGTTGTGGCTTACGACTACGCCGCGGCCAGAGATGTGATTCGTTCAGGAGAGAACGGGATGCTCGCCACTTTTGACGACGCCAGCGGCTTCATTACAGCAGCTCGGGCGGCCGCCGCCGCACCGGAACAACGGGCTGAGATGGGGCTGCAAGCCCGCATTACGGCGATGGGGATCGATTGGGGAGCGATCAACGATCGCTTTGCGGCGTCGTTGCTGGAAGTCTGGAAGGAGGCGCAATGACACATGTTCGCGCGATCTTCATCTCGGATGTGCACCTCGGGACCCGGGCATGTCAGGCGGATCGGCTGCTTGCGTTTCTGCGCGAGTACGAAGCGGATCATCTGTATCTGCTGGGCGACATCGTGGATTTCTGGGCGATGAATCGCAGCATCCAGTGGGCGCCATCGCACAACACGGTCGTTCAGAAAGTGCTGCGCCGGGCGCGCCACGGTGCTCAGGTGATTTTCATCCCCGGCAACCACGACGAGGCTTTGCGCGAGTATGCCGGTGTGTCCTTCGGCGACATCCGCGTCGAGAGTGACTGGATTCACGTGGCGGCGGACGGCCGCAAGTACTGGCTGATTCACGGTGACGAATACGATCAAGTGACGCGCCACCATCGATGGGTGGCGGTGCTCGGGGATGTCGCCTACAACGCGCTGGTCCGCATCAACCTGTTCATCTCGCGCTTGCGTCGCCTGTTTCGAAGGCCTGGATACTGGTCGCTCGCCGGCTATGCGAAGCAAAAGGTCAAGAAGGCCGCGAGCTTCATCTTTGATTTCGAGGACGCAATCGTCCATGCGGCACGCCAGCGCGGCATGGATGGCGTGATCTGCGGCCATATCCACTGGCCTGCCGATCGCGATGTAGGCGGCGTGCGCTACCTCAATTGCGGGGACTGGGTCGATACCTGCAGTGCAGTGGTGGAGTACCTGGATGGCCGTATCGAGGTCGTGCGCTGGGGCGACATGGCGCTTGCCGATGAGGCACTCGCCGCCGCGGCTGCATCTGCAAAGGCGGCTGACGATGTGGGCATGCCGGCCAAGCAGCCGTCTTCGGTCTGAGGCAGGGCTTTCAGTGACTTCAGCGCAGTGCTCGGGCAGAATGGGCCGGTTTCCCGCTGGTGTCCGAACATGGATTTTGATGTCCTGATTGTTGGTGGTGGGCTTGCAGGAGCGAGTCTGGCAGTAGCCTTGCGCGGCAGCCGTCACCGCGTGGCGTTGATTGAGGCTCGCCCGCCGATGCGTCCGCAGGGCTGGGATCAGCGCATCTATGCCGTCAGTCCTGCCAGCCGGGTGTTTCTCGACGGCATCGGTATCTGGAGTCATCTTGATACGGCACGCATGGTGCCCGTGGACGGCATGGCCATCCACGGTGACGCCGGCGGACGTCTCGATTTTGCTGCGTATGACGCTGGGGTTGGCGAACTGGCCTGGATCGTCGAGTCGTCCCACATGCACCTTGAGCTGTGGGAAACGCTGCGGCGTCAGCACAACGTTGAATTGCTGTGTCCGGCCACACCGTCGGAGCTTGAGATCAGCGATTCCGATGCAAGCCTGCGTCTCGATGACGGCCGGCGTCTTCGCGCAAAGCTGATCGTTGGCGCAGACGGCGCCGATTCCTGGGTGCGCGAGCAGGCCGGCCTCTCGGCCTCGATTTCGCCGTATGGCGAGTTGGGCGTGGTGGCCAACTTCAGTTGCGAGAAGCCGCATCGCAACATCGCGCGGCAATGGTTTCGGGACGACGGCGTGCTGGCGTGGCTGCCGCTGCCGGACAACCGCGTCTCGATCGTATGGTCCGCGCCAGAGGCCCACGCGCAAAGCCTGATGGCGCTCGCGCCCGAAGCATTTGAGCAGCGGGTTGCCGAGGCCGGAGGTCGGGCACTGGGGGCGATGCAGGCAGACGGGCCGGCAGCTGCGTTTCCCTTGCGCTTGCTGCGCGTCGCTGAGACCGTGCGCCCTCGCCTGGCCTTGATCGGCGACGCTGCGCACGCCATCCATCCCCTGTCCGGTCACGGCATCAACCTCGGCTTCAGTGATGCCGCAGCGTTGGCGGAACGGCTGAACGGGCTGCCCGCCTGGCGCGACCCTGGCGAGCTCGCGGTGCTGCGCGCCTACGCTCGCGCCCGTGCCGAGGAGCCCGCGCTGCTGCAAGGGCTGACACACGCCCTGAACCGTCTGTTTGTTACCGATAACCCCCTTGTGCGCACAGTACGCAACCGGGGTATGAACCTTACGGCGCGGCTGCCGGTCTTAACCAACGCTCTTGTCCGCTACGCGACCAACGGCAAATTCTGAAACGGAGAACTGCATGTCGATCAACACGCTGCGCACGGTGATGTGCGCAACAGCATTGCTGTGCGCAAGCATGGCGCACGCCAATGAAGAGACGGTGAAGAAGGCGATGAACAAGTTCATCGGCGACTCCGCCGTAGAGTCGGTACGCAAGACGCCGTATGCCGGCATGTACGAGGTGCTGCTCAAGAGCGGCGATCTGTTGTACACCGACGAGAAGGTGGGATTCATCATCGACGGTCGCGTCATCGACACGGCCCGGCGCGTCGACGTAACCGAAGAGCGCCGCAATCAACTTTCCGCGATCGACTTTTCCATCCTCCCGCTCAAGAACGCAATCAAGCAAGTGCGTGGCGACGGCTCTCGCGTGCTTGCCACCTTTGAAGACCCGAACTGCGGCTATTGCAAGCGCTTGGGGGCCGAACTGGCGTTGATGGACAACGTCACCGTCTACACCTTCCTGTATCCGTTGCTGGGGGCAGATTCAGTCGCCAAGTCACACAACATCTGGTGTGCGAGCGACCGGGCCAAGGCCTGGAATGAATGGATTCTGGACAACAAGACGCCGCCCTCGGCGAAGTGCGATACGTCTGCAGTAGAGGCCAATGTGGCGCTCGGCCGCAAGCTGCGCATCCAGGGAACGCCGACCTTGTTCTTTGCGGATGGTCGTCGTGTCGGGGGTTACCTGCCCGGTCCGCAGATTGAGGCTATTTTCGCCGAAGTGAAGTGACACACATGGCCGGCATTGCCGGCCATGTTCATTGGCCGGCTTGCATTCCCTTCGGAAGGAGCACCCACATGCGCCCCTGCTGGCGCATGCGTCCGGCCTGCTCGCCCGCTTCCGGCCCCGTACCCCAGTAGAAGTCTGCCCGCACCACTCCGCGAATGGCGCTGCCGGTGTCCTGCGCCATCATGATCCGGCGCAACGGACGATCCGACAACGGGTGCGTGGTATCGAGGAACACCGGTGCTCCCAACGGAATGAAGCGCGGGTCTGAGGCAATGCTGCGTCCGGCCGTAAGAGGTACCCCGAGGGCGCCGATCGGGCCGTCGTTCGTTGGCGGCAACTCGCGGAAAAAGACGTAACTCGGGTTGGCATTGAGCAATTCGTCGAGTCGCTGCGGGTTGTTAATCGCCCATTGCTTGATGCCCTGCATCGACGCCCGGTCCAGTTCCAGCTCTCCGCGCTCCACCAGCCAGCGCCCGATCGAGGAATAGGGGTGCCCGTTCTGGTCGGCATAGCCGACACGCACCCGCGTACCGTCGTCGAGCTGCATCTGCCCCGAGCCTTGTACCTGCAGGAAGAAGAGATCCAGCGCATCCGAGGCCCAGAACAGCACTTTGGCCGGGAATGCGTCGCCCATCGCCGCGATCTCGCCGCGCGTCCAGTACGGCACCAGGCGGTTGCCGACCAGCCGGCCGCGCAAACGCATGTGACGCAAATCGGAGTGCTGGCCGGCCAGATCGACCGAGATCATGTCAGCGGGCGGGGCATGCACCGGCCAGCGGCTCTTGGCAGAGGGTGTGCGGCTACCCGCGATAACCGGTTCGTAGTAGCCGGTGACCATGCCCTCACGGGTGTTGTCGGGATTCACCGCGAGCCAGGGCGTGAAATGTTTCTCGAAGAAGTTGCGCGCCCGGCGGTTGGAGGGCGACGAGCCGAGCGTCGCAGCTGCAGCGCAGACGTCGCCCCAGCCCGCCCGCTTGGACAGGACTGAGCAGCTGCGCAGCAACGCCGGCCAGGCTTCTGCGTGTCGGTCCGACGACCAGTCCGGCAGCTGCGACCAGCTTCCCTCCTGCAGTGGCTGGGCGGGGGGCGGCTCGGGCTGATCGACGGGGGCGCACACCGGGCAAACGGGGCAGACCGGCGGCGCCGGACACTGATTGGCGATGGCCGGCGCGGTTGCGACCAGCAGGGCGGACGACAGCAGCGCGCGCAGGAGCAAGGGATTCATGTGGGCTTCGGGTAAACTTGGAAAATTGCGCAACGACAGTATACGGGCCGTCTGATGCCCGAGGGAGCGAAGATGTGGGTGATTCTGCTGGAAGCCGCGATTGCGGTGATTCTCCTTCTGCTCATCGTCTGGTTCACGCTGCCGAAACGGCGCAAGGACAAGCAACAGGATGACAACGTCGATGAATGAACTTGCACGCTTCCTTACTCGTGCCGAACAGCTTCTGGAGCGCGTCGAGCGCATGTTGCCGACCGGCGCACAGGAGCCCGACTGGAAATCTGCCATTGCCTTCCGTTGGCGTCGACGTGAAGGGCGTACGTGGCTGCAGCCGGTGACGCGGCCGCACCCGATTCGCTTGAAGGATCTGCGCGACATTGACGATCAGAAGGAGCGCATCGAGCTCAACACCCGCCAGTTCGTCGAGGGCCGCTACGCCAACAACGTGTTGCTGACCGGCGCACGCGGCACCGGCAAGTCTTCGCTGGTGAAGGCCGTTCTCAACGCCTACGCCAAGAAAGGCCTGCGCCTCATCGAGATCGACAAGGATGACCTGATCGATTTGCCCGACCTCATCGAGATGGTGCAGGAGCGTCCAGAGCGTTTCATCGTGTTCTGCGACGACATGTCTTTCGAGGATGCCGAGCCTGGCTACAAGGCGCTCAAGAGCGTGCTCGACGGCTCGGTTGCGGCGCTGCCCGACAACGTGCTGATCTACGCCACCTCAAACCGCCGGCACCTGATGCCGGAGTATCACGACGAAAACCTGCAGACGCGGCACGTTGGCGGTGAAATTCATCCGGGCGAGGCGACCGAGGAGAAGGTGTCCTTGTCCGAGCGCTTCGGCATGTGGATTTCGTTCTACCCGTTCTCGCAGGATGAGTATCTGCAGATCGTCTCCTACTGGCTCAAAGCCTACGGGCTCGACGCCAAAGCCGTTGAAGCCGCGCGTGCCGAGGCTTTGCAGTGGGCGTTGCAGCGCGGCTCGCGTTCCGGCCGCGTGGCGAGCCAGTTTGCTCGTGACTACGCCGGTCGCGCCGGGCTGGTGTGAGAGTGGGCAAACGTGTGGAAGTGGCCGCGGGCGTGATCGTCCGTGGAGACGGCGCCTTTCTTCTCGGGCGCCGTGCGCCGGGCACGTTCTACCCCGGCTACTGGGAATTCCCCGGCGGAAAAGTCGAGCAGGGCGAGGATGCCGCTGCGGCACTGATCCGCGAGCTCGATGAAGAGTTGGGCATTCGTGTGCACGCGGTTGAGCCGTGGATCGTGCGTCGGCATGACTACGAGCATGCCTGCGTAACCCTGCGTTTTTTCCGTGTTACCCAGTGGGAAGGCGAGATCAACGATCACGTGCACGATGCGCTGTCATGGCAATTTGCCGAAACAAGCGACGTGGGCCCGATGCTTCCGGCCAATGGCCCTGTGATGAAGGCGCTGCGCCTTCCTGCATTCATGGGCATCACCCACGCACTCGAGATCGGCGTCGACGAACAGTTGCAGCGGGTGGAGGCGGCGCTGGTCGGTGGCCTGCGGCTGATCCAGATTCGCGAGGCAGACATGCCGCGCGATGCATTGCTGCACTTCACTCGCGAGACCCTCGCCCGGGCGCGCGAACACGGTGCAATCGTGCTCGTGAATGGCGCGCCGAGCGTGGCGCTGGCAGCCGGGGCGGATGGCGTACATCTGAAAAGCACGGATCTGGCGCACACCGATGTCCGGCCGGATTTCGAGTGGGTCGGGGCGTCCTGCCATGATCGTTCAGAGCTTGAGCGTGCGGCACACCTCGGGCTGGACTACGCGCTGCTCGGGCCGGTCCGGCCGACGTTGACGCATCCTGGCGTCAATGGGATCGGCTGGAAGCGCTTTGCTGAGCTGGCCGGGGACCTGCCGATGCCGGTGCTTGGGCTGGGAGGCCTCTCGGGCGATCATCTAGGGGAGGCGCGTGCTCACGGCGCGCACGGCGTGGCGAGCATCCGCTCGGCTTGGTGCGCCTAGGGCTTGTTCCCAACGCCTCGTCGCTGAAACGTGGCGACGCAGTACATCCGGGGGCTTTCAGGTAGTTGCTTGGCAGCTGCTGCGGGCCGCTTGGAGACCACAGGCCCTAGTTGTCGCGAGGAGGTTCCTGGTCGTCGTCGGGCGGCGCATCCGCCGCCACCCGGTACTCTTCAGAGGCCCAGGCGCCCAGGTCGAGCTGACGGCAGCGTTGCGAACAGAACGGGCGGTACTTGCTGGCCGCCTCCCATTTCACCGGCGTGCCGCATTGTGGGCACTTCACCGTCAGTTGCTTTTGTTCGGGCATGTCAGATGCTGCAGAAAGTCAGTCCGAACTGAACGTCGCGCTCGGTCGGACGCGGGCGCGCGAGGGTTTCCGGACACAGGAAGCGGATGTTCAGAGCGAACTTGTTGGCGGAAATTTCGGGGACGACCTGGCCGCCACCTTCAATGCTCACGCGCACCAGTTGTGCCGTGCGGCCGGTCATCGCCAGCTGATGGCCACCGTTGCGCGCCACCAGTGATTCGGTGTGCCCGCTGGCACGCAGCAGGCGCAGCACGATGGTGAGGCCGTCACGAATCGGCAGCATGGGGGTCGCCCAGGTGACGAGGTCGTGGCGTCGCGTTACGGCGTCGCGGCTGAGCCAGTAGTGATACGAGGGCAGGTCGAACTGACATACCCCGCCCGGGATCGCCGCACGGCTGCGAATGGCCATCAGCCACTCGTTCTCGCGCAGGTACTGGCCAACCTTGCCGGCCATTGCCTGGAGCGAGGATGAGGCCTGTTCGATCTCGTACAGCGCGCCGTTGAGCGCCTGCTCGGAAATCTCGGGGTTGTTGCGAAAGGCCATCAGGATCTGGCGCTGGCGCTCCAGTTCCTGCATCAGATCGACCTTGAGTTCGGTGCGTCCGGCGACTTCCAGCACATCGAACAGCGTGAGCAGGGCCACATGATGTTCATGCGGGCCGTCACTGCTGCTGAAGTAGCCGAGCCGGGCGTACAGGTCTTCCAGACGCAGCAGTGTGCGAATGCGTTCGCTCAGTGGGTATTCGTAACTGATCACTGCTTCGCGCCCGGTCCTTTGATGGCCTGTTACCTGTATTTCAGCCAACGATGATAGCACAGCGAAATCGACCGTCAGGCCCGCAGCGTCAAGCGTTTGCTGCTGCGAGATAGCGGTCGTGCAGCGCGTCGATCTGGCGGTGCAGGGCGGCGAGATCGCCACTGTTGTCGACGATGTCGTCAGCGGCGGCGAGGCGGGTTTTACGCGGCGCCTGGGTAGCCATGATGGCGCGCACCTGGTCGGCAGCGAGGCCGCTGCGGGCGACCACGCGGCGCACCTGTTCGTCTTCCGGGCAGTCGATTACGCAGACCCGATCGCAGCGCTGCTGCCAGTGCCCGGACTCGATCAGCAGCGGCACCGCCAGCACGACGTAGGGCGCCACTGCCGCGCCGCAGCGCAGCGCGCTTTCGGTGCGAATCAGCGGATGAAGGATGGCTTCCAGCTGTTTGCGTGCGTCTGGGTCGGCGAACACGAGGGCGCGCATTGCAGCGCGATCAAGCGCGCCGGCGCGATCAATCAAGGTGTCGCCGAACAGTTCGCGAATGCTGGTGATGGCTCCGCCGCCGCTACCGGTCAATTCGTGCGCGATCGCATCGGTATCCACCACGGCGGCACCGAGAGCCGCGAAGCGCTCGGCCGCAGCGCTTTTGCCGCTGCCAATACCTCCGGTGAGACCGACGATGAACGGACGATCCGTCACGGTCACGGTGAGCAGGTCCCGCTTGCATCGGGCCCCACGACGGCGCTCAGACTGGCTGCAAGCGCATCGAGCGCAGGCACTGGGCCGCGCAGCTCGATGCGGTACTGACCGATCGTACCGGGAACGATTTCAGCACTATTGACGCCCTGTGCACGCAGGGCTTCAAGGCGCTGTTCTGCAGCGCCTTCGGTAGAGAACAATCCGAGTGAGACCGACCAGCGATTGGGGCCTTCTCCGCGGATCAGATACATGTCCGACACGCCGCGCTGCTGCAAGGTGGCGACGCGCTGCTCGCCAGCCTCGGCGCTGGCTGCGGGCGGGATGCGCACGCGCCAGTTGGCCGGCTCCTCAAGGGTTTGCTGCGAGAGGGTGACGGTGTCACGGTGGGTCTCCGCCAGCCTAGTCACTTCGGCCAGTGCGGTGCGCCCACGCACGCGGTAGGCGGTGCAGGAGTCGAGCGATGGCTCAGGGCTTGGCTGCGGAGCCTGCTCCGTGGGCGCATCCGCCGCGGGCGGGATGTTCTTGCGGCTGCTCGCGGCTCGCGCGGTTTCCGTGGGCGGGCGGGCACCCGGTTCGATGGCGTCCGGGCGAATCTGGTTGGTCAGCCGTTCGGGTTCGCCGCGCAGGTCGGAATGGCCGAGCCAACCCATGCGACCGCCGGCAAAGGCGACGAGGTTGAGCAGCAGCAATACGATCAGCAGGGTCCGTAGTGACATGCGCGCACTTTAACGCATGACGCCTGATTTGCGCGCCGGCTCAGCCACGCGCGGCGTCGGAATCGGCGGCAACCACGGCGAGTCCACGCAGCACGAGGTTGTCGATGCGGCGTACCGGCACCGACAGCAGCGGTTCGAGGCGCAGAGCGTTACCGCCGGCCAGCAGGCACAGCGCATTCGCTTGCGTTGCGATGCGCGCGAACATGCGCTCGATGGCGCCGGTCTGTGCATACAGGCAGCCGGTGACGATGGCGTCCACGGTGTTGCGTGGAGGGTCCTGAGGATCGCCATCGGCGAGCGGGAGTTGTGCGGTGTCGCGCGCCAGAGAGCGACGCATCAGCTCCTCGCCAGGGAGGATCAGGCCGCCGTGAAAGCGCCCGTCGGCGTCGAGCAGGTCCACCGTGGTTGCAGTGCCGGCACACACCACGATGGCCGGGCCGGCGTGCAGGGCGTGGGCGCCGATCAGGGCCGCCCAGCGATCCGGACCGAGCTGGCCGGGCTGGTCGTACAGGTTGGTCACGCCGCACAAGTCGGGCGAGGCGTGCAGCCAGCGCAGCGGAATGTCATGCGCTGCGACGCATTCCTGCAGGGTGCCGGCACAGGCATCCCCGGCAACATTGACGCCGAGCGCCTCGCGCAGCGCCGGAAAGCGCGTCAGGGTCGTGCTCAGCCCAGACGTTTCAGAGTGCGCAAACGCGTCTTCGGCCAGCCACTGTTCGCCGTCGACGACCGCCCATTTCACCCGCGTGTTGCCGGCGTCCAGCAGCAGTCTCATGACTGGGGCCTCAGAGAAACCTCGCCCGACAGGATGCGCCGGGTGTGGGATGCGTCGCGCAGCAGCAAAGCGCCGTCTTCGGCCACACCGTCGCAGATGCCGTTCGTGTCGCCGGCCTCGCTGCAGATGCGCACCGCCTGTCCGGCAAAAGCGTCGCGCGACTGCCACGCGGCATGTACCGCCGCAAAGCCGCCTTTGCTGAAATCGATCAAGCGCGCGCGCAACTGCTTCAGCACCATCGCCAGTACTTCCTCGTCTGCAGGGGCCAGGTCGACATGCTCACGCAGGGCGGTTGCGCCGGTCGGCAGTGCGATCGGCGTCGTGCGCAGGTTGAGGCCGATGCCGATGATTGCGCGCTTTGCGCGTTGCTGTCCGGACACCAGTTCGACAAGGATTCCGGCCAGTTTTTCACCGCCGCACAGTACGTCATTGGGCCATTTGAGAGCGACGCCGCGGGCGCCGAGCATTTCCATGGCTTCTGCCAGTGCGAGGCCGACGACCAGTGACAGGCCGCTCGGCGGCGGGGCGTCTGCGGGGAGCTGCCAGGCGCAGGAAAACGTCAGCCCTTGACCCTCCGGCGACAGCCAGGCGCGGCCTCGGCGGCCACGCCCCGCGCTTTGGCGGCGTGCGAGCACGACCTGAAGAGCGTCGTCGGCCGGCGCACGGGCGCTCATCAGATCATTGGTCGAAGCGCATTCATCGACGCATTCGAGCGAGAAATGGGTCGCCGCGTCGCCGAGCAGTTCGGCAACGCGGTGCATGGAAAGCAAGTGGGGCACGCCGGCGGACTCAGATTGAAAGGCGCCATTATCGGCCAAGCCCGGCAAGCGGACCAAGCGCGACGCAGCGCCGTTCCGCAAGCGCTCAGTCGCCGTGCTCTGCCTCGAGGGATGCGTGCCGGACGTCTTCGATGTCCAGATCCTGGATTTTGCGTGTAATGGTGTTGCGCCCGATGCCGAGCAACTGCGCGGCCTCGATCTTGCGCCCGCCGGTAGCGACCAGCGCACGGCGGATGAGCGTGCGCTCGAAGGTGTGCGACAGCTTCTCGAACACTTCTCCGGGCGCGTTGGCCAGCATGCGATCGACGTCCCGCGCGAGGCTCTCGGTCCAATCGGCTGAGGGGGCAGCGTTGGGCTGGTCGCGCAGTTCCGGCGGCAGATCGGCCAGGTCGACGACCTGACCCGGCGCCATGACGGTGAGCCAGTGGCACACGTTCTCGAGTTGGCGCACGTTGCCGGGAAAGGAGAAACCCTGCAGGTGGCGCAGCGCTGCTTCGGAGATGCGCTTGGCGTCGACGCCGAGATCTTGGGCGCTCTTCTGCAGGAAGTGGCGCACCAGAATGGGGATGTCTTCCTTGCGCTCGCGCAGCGGCGGCAGGCGCAGACGGATGACGTTCAGGCGATGGAAGAGGTCTTCGCGGAACAGGCCCTGACGTACGCGCTCTTCGAGGTCCTGGTGGGTCGCGGCGATTACGCGCACGTTGGCGCGGATTGGTTGCTGGCCGCCGACGCGATAGAAGTGGCCGTCCGACAGCACGCGCAGCAGGCGCGTCTGCAGTTCGGCCGGCATGTCACCGATTTCGTCGAGAAACAGCGTACCGCCTTCGGCCTGTTCGAAACGCCCACGGCGCTGGGCAGCGGCACCGGTAAAGGCGCCGCGCTCATGGCCGAAGAGCTCGGATTCGAGCAGGTCGCGCGGGATGGCGGCGGTGTTGATGGCGATGAATGGCGCGTCGCGGCGCGGGCTGTGGCGGTGCAGGGCGCGAGCGACAAGCTCCTTGCCGGCGCCTGATTCGCCATTGATCAGCACGGTTGCGTGCGATTGAGCCAGGCGTCCGATAGCCCGGAATACCTCCTGCATCGACGGCGCCTGCCCCAGAATTTCGGGGGCAACCGGGGTTTCAGCTTCCGCACCGGTCTGGTGCGTGCTCTGTTCGAGTGCCCGCTGCACCAGCGCAAGCGCCTGATCAACGTCGAAGGGCTTGGGTAGGTACTCGAAGGCGCCGCCCTGGAAGGCCGACACCGCACTGTCCAGATCGGAGTAGGCGGTCATGATGATGACCGGCACGCTCGGGTGCTCGGCTTTCATCCGCTGCAACAACTCAAGCCCCGAGCGCCCCGGCATGCGGATGTCGGAAATCAGCACGCTGGGCGGATTCGGAGCGTCCTCCAGTGCGGCGATGGCATCGTTCGCAGAGGTGAAGCTCTCATGGGCGATATCCTCTCTCGACAAGGCCTTTTCGAGCACCCAGCGGATGGAGCGGTCATCATCGACGATCCAGACGGTATTCATGATCAATGCACTATTCTGGTGCGCCCGGGGCAAGCCCTATGCGCGGTTGGAAATCGGCAGCAGGAGGGTGAAACACGTACGGCCGGGTTGGCTCTGTACGTCGATCATCCCCTGATGTTGCTCCACAAAGCTCTGTGCGATGGACAGGCCCAGACCGCTGCCGCCTTCGCGTCCGGACACCAGCGGATAGAAGATCTTGTCGCAGATCTCGTCCGGGATTCCGGGGCCGTTGTCGATCACTTGCAATTCCAGTGCCAGTTTGAAGCGGCGCTTGGCCAGCGTGACCTGACGAGCCACGCGGGTGCGCAACAGAATCTCGCCGTCGCCGTCCATGGCCTGTGCTGCGTTGCGGGTGATGTTGAGGATGGCCTGGATGAGTTGTTCGCGGTCTGCGGTCAGCTCCGGCAGGCTGAGGTCGTAATCGCGCTTGACGGTAACCTGCGGAAACTCGGCCAAAATCAGGCGACGCACGCGTTCGAGTACGTCGTGAATGTTGATCTGCGCGGGGCGCATGATGCTGTGGGCTGAGAGCAGACGGTTCATCAGATCCTGCAGGCGGTCGGCCTCGGCAATGATGACCTCGGTGTACTCGCGCAGCACCGGGTCGGTCAGCTCGCGTTCGAGCAGTTGCGCTGAGCCGCGGATGCCGCCGAGCGGATTCTTGATCTCGTGAGCGAGGTTGCGGATCAGTTCGCGGTTGGCCTGCTGCTGCTGCAGCAACTGCTCCTCGCGCGCCACCCGCAGTTGGGCGTCGATCGGGCGAAACTCCAGCAGCAGCGCCACGCCGTCGGCTTCGGCCGGCGTAACGGTGCAGTCCAGCCGCAACGCTTCGCCATCCGGCCGTGGCACCTTGATGTCCTGCCCGGTATAGCTCCAGTTCAACTGCAGGGCATTGTCGAGTGCCGCGTCGAGCGTCGGTGATTTGCCCAGCAGCTTGTGCAGCGGCATGCCGACCAGCTTGCGATGACTGATTGCGAAGAGATTCTCTGCACCGGCATTGAGATATCGGATGATCCGCTGGTGGTCGGTCAATACGACCGCAGAGGAAAGCAGATCCAGGCCCGCAAAGGGGCGGTCGAGGCTGTGGTGTGAAGCAGTGTTCGGCATGTTCCCTCGCCTGATGTTTTGCTCAGTCAAAGCAAAATCCAGGCCACGCGCCGAAGCTCACCGCAGACGGGAAAGCTCCCGCTTCAGGGACTCGATGTTGCGTTCGTGGAGTTCGACCTGATTGGAGTAGCGCTGAAGACGCTCGTTGCGCTTGGCGCCGTTGATGCCTCCGCCCGCGTTGCGCTCTTCTGGCGGAAAGGTGTTCTCTTGAACCTTGAGTTCCTGGCGTGCGGCCGCGAGCGCGGCTTCCTCGCTTTGCAATTCGGCCTGGAGGATTTCGCGGCGGCCGCTGTCGCGGGCCTTCTGGTCTTCCTGTGAGACGCGCGGAAAGCTGCCCTGTCTGGTGCTCGGGCTGGGCGGTGCCGATTCCGCGGAGCCTGAGCGCGCCGGCACGGATGACACGGGCTGATCGCCGCTCATGGCCTTGCAGTCGCGCGCGAGCGTGCGGTCGTTGGTGTAGGTCGTGCGCCCGCGATCGTCCACGCATTTGAAGACGGTGGCCTGGGCTGAACTCGAAATCAGCAGGCTGAGCAGTAGCAGTGCCGTTCTGGTCATCGGGTTTCCGTGTGATCGCCGCAAGTGTCGAGGCCGGCGTGCCAGCCGAACGGTTCATCCGTTGGTGGCTGTGCGCGGCGGTTGCGGTCGAGTGCGTCAGTACATGCATGACGATTAGAACCCATAAAAAAGGGACGGGCAATGCCCGTCCCTTTTACTTACCGCCTGATCGGTAAAACGATCACAGGCTGTAGTACATGTCGAACTCGACCGGGTGGGTCGTGACGCGCAGGCGGTTGACTTCTTCGGACTTGAGCTCGATGTAGGCGTCGAGGAAGTCGTTGGAGAACACGCCGCCGCGGGTCAGGAACTCGCGGTCCTTGTCCAGCTCGGCCAGCGCCTGATCCAGGCTGAAGCACACGGTCGGGATCTGTGCGTCTTCTTCCGGCGGCAGGTCGTAGAGGTTCTTGTCGGCC
This sequence comes from Pseudazoarcus sp. NS34, assembly GCF_059703725.1. Classification (NCBI taxonomy): domain Bacteria; kingdom Pseudomonadati; phylum Pseudomonadota; class Betaproteobacteria; order Rhodocyclales; family Zoogloeaceae; genus Pseudazoarcus; species Pseudazoarcus sp. NS34. The sequence goes on along the minus strand of NZ_BAAKIZ010000002.1, from coordinate 755,615 downwards.
GGATCGCCCGGGTGGATCTTGTTCTGGATGCCGTCCAGGCCGGCCATCATCAGCGCGGCGAAGCACAGGTACGGGTTGGCAGCCGGATCCGGGAAGCGCGACTCGATACGACGACCCTTCGGGTTGGCAACGTACGGAATGCGGATCGAAGCCGAGCGGTTGCGAGCCGAGTAGGCCAGCTTGATCGGTGCTTCGTAGTGCGGCACGAGACGCTTGTACGAGTTGGTCGACGGGTTGGTGATCGCGTTCAGCGCCTTGGCGTGCTTGATGATGCCGCCGATGTAGAACAGCGCGGTCTCGCTCAGGCCTGCGTAGCCGTTGCCGGCGAACAGGTTCTGACCGTCTTTCCAGATCGACTGGTGCACGTGCATGCCCGAACCGTTGTCACCAACGATCGGCTTCGGCATGAAGGTGGCCGTCTTGCCGTACTGGTGGGCAACGTTGTGCACGATGTACTTGAGCGCCTGCGTCCAGTCAGCACGCTGGGTCAGCGTGCTGAACCTGGTGCCGATTTCGCACTGGCCGGCGTTGGCGACTTCGTGGTGGTGCACTTCGACCGGGATGCCGACCGACTCGAGCGCCAGGCACATGGCGGCGCGGATGTCGTTGAGCGAATCAACCGGCGGAACCGGGAAGTAGCCGCCCTTGACCTTCGGACGGTGACCGGTGTTGCCGCCTTCGAACTTGTCGGCGGTGGACCAGGCAGCCTCTTCCGAGATGATCTTGCTGGTCACGCCCGACATGTCGATCGACCACTCGACCGAGTCGAAGATGAAGAATTCGGGTTCCGGACCGAAATAGGCGGTATCGCCGATGCCGGTGCTCTTCAGGTAGGCCTCGGCGCGCTTGGCGATCGAGCGCGGGTCACGATCGTAGCCCTTGCCGTCGGACGGCTCGATGACGTCGCAGGTCAGCACCAGCGTGGTTTCGTCGTAGAACGGGTCGATGTAGGCCGAGGTGGCGTCCGGCATCAGGATCATGTCCGAAGCCTGGATGCCTTTCCAGCCGGCGATCGACGAACCGTCGAACGGATGGCCGTGTTCGAAATGGTCTTCTTCGAACGCGGACACCGGCAGGCCGACGTGTTGTTCCTTGCCGCGGGTGTCGGTGAAACGGAGGTCAACGAAGCGGACTTCGTTTTCCTGAATCAGCTTCATGACTTCTTGAGAATTCATATCCACTCCTGGTGAAAAGATGCGAATCGGTGGGCGCGTTGTAACATCCCCGGCTCGTATAAAGCAGTTTGTGTGCCAGATTCCGGGCCTAGCGCAGCGTCATGCCAGCTCCGGCGCCGAAGCTTCCGGCGAATCGGGAAAGCGTAATCTGCTGTGGCAGATACGCCAAAGGGGCGCGTGGCTCGCCGTGAAGTGTATCCGCACGCCCTGACATGGCTTTGAACTTGTGATGCACCACATTGATGCATTGCGACGGATAGTTTGCATCATCATGGTGCGCGCTGCACGAAAAAGGTGATTGCGCGGTACTCGGGGTGCGCTTCCAGCCAGTGGTCGATGCGGCATTTCAGTGCATCGGCGTCGGCCTCGTGCAATTGCCCGGCGCCGAGCAGTACTTCGACTTCGATGCGCCCGCCAAGATAATGCAGCAACAGCCGCTTCGGCGCAGCCTGTTTGTCTCCGAGCAGGTCGCGCACTGTGCTCATGACCTGTGCACGATCAGGCAGGGCACCTGCGTTGGCGTTCTGCATCAGGTGATCGTCCTCGGGGTCGATATGCACCAGTACGTCGCGCACCTCCGGATGAGCCTCGCGGATGGCGCCATGCACGCGATCCGAGATGCGATGCCCTTCGGAGACGGAAATGTGCGGATCGACCAGGATGTGCGTGTCGCACAGCACGCGGTCGGCCATGCGTCGGGTGCGCATGTCGTGGCTGCCCACCACGCCCGGCGTGGCGCGCACCGTATCGCGAATGCGCGCGACGTCGGTGGCCGGCAGCCCGGTATCGACCAGTTCCCGCATGGCGAGCCACCCCAGCCGTATGCCCACGCGCAGAATCAGGAAGCCCACCACTGCGGCCGCCAGCGGTTCGAGAAACGGATAGCCGGCCAGGCTGCCGCCGATCCCGACTGCCACCACCAGTGACGAGGCCGCGTCAGAGCGGGCGTGCCAGGCGTTGGCTTCGAGAACGGGCGCTTGCAGACGGCGGCTCGCAGCCAGCGTAAAGCGGAACAAGCCTTCCTTGGCGAAGAGCGTGGCAATGGCCATGTACAGCGCGGCCATGTGAACCGTGGGGGCTTCGTCCATGTGCTGCAGACGATTGCCGGAGGCGATCAGAAAGCCGGCCCCCACCCCGCACAGCACCAGGCCGAGCAACAGGCTGGCGGCCGTCTCGATGCGGCCGTGTCCGTAGGGGTGGTCGGCGTCAGCCGGCTCGGCCCCTTGCCTGCCGGCGAGCAGAACGAGCAGGTCGGTAAACAGGTCCGAAAGCGTATGTGCGGCGTCGGCGACGAGGCTGAAGGCATTTGCCAGAATGCCGATCACGATCTGCCCGACAGCAAGTGTCGCGTTGGTGCCGATGGCGACCAGCGTAGTGCGCTGGATGCCGCGTGAACGCTGGCTTCCAGGCAGGTTGGCGCGGCGTGCTGAGGTGGCGCTACGGGCCATGCTGGGCTCTTCGGCGTATAATTGCGGGTTTCGATTCTAGTCTGATCACGGTCATGGGCAAATTGAACGAAATCCTCGGTCTGGCGCACGAACGCGCTGAACGTCTGGGCTTGCCGTATGCCGGTGCACTGACGCCGGCGGAAGCTTGGGAGGTGCTGCAGAACGCACCGGGTGCCAAGCTCGTCGATGTACGCACGCGAGCCGAGTGGGACTGGGTAGGGCGTGTGCCCGACGCGGTCGAGATCGAATGGCTCAGCTACCCCGGCGGCACTCCGAATCCGTCCTTCGCGCAGCAATTGCAGCGCGAGGTGGATTCCGAGGCGCTGGTCATGTTCCTGTGCCGTTCGGGCGGGCGCTCCGACAAGGCAGCGCGGCTGGCTACCGAGTCCGGTTACGCCGAAGCCTACAACATCCTCGAGGGCTTCGAAGGGGATCGCGACGCCAACGGCCAACGCAACCGGGTGGGTGGCTGGCGCTACGCAGGTTTGCCCTGGACCCAAGGCTGATCACGCATCAAGGACATCATGACCCAAGCCATCATCCGTTTCGATCGTTTCAACCAGCTGCAGGACGATGAGGCGCAGGAGCGCATCCTCGCCGCGCGCGCCCGTCTGGGCAGCCGCGCCGTGCTGCTTTGCCATCACTATCAGCGCGCTGACGTATATCGCCATGCCGATCTCACCGGCGATTCGCTGCGCCTGGCCAAGCTCGCCTCGCAGACCGAAGCCGAGTACATCGTGTTCTGCGGCGTTCATTTCATGGCCGAAGTCGCGGACATTCTGTCGAAGCCGCAGCAGATGGCCATCCTGCCCGACCTCGCGGCCGGCTGCTCAATGGCCGACATGGCCAGTCTGGCCAAGGTCGAGCGTTGCTGGCGCGAGCTGGCCGAAGTGCTCGGCACGCCCGACGAGCTGATCACGCCGGTCACCTATATCAACTCCGCGGCCGACCTGAAGGCGTTCTGCGGCGAGCATGGCGGCATCGTGTGCACCTCCACCAACGCGCCGAAGATCCTCGACTGGGCCTTTGCGCAGCGCGAGAAGGTGCTGTTCTTCCCCGACCAGCACCTCGGGCGCTGGACCGGCCACAACCAGGGCATCGCCGCCGACGAAATGGTCGTGTGGGACCCCGATCTTGAATATGGCGGCCTCACGCCCGAGCAGATCCGCAAGGCGAAGATCCTGCTGTGGAAGGGGCACTGCTCGGTGCACCAGATGTTCCAGGAGAGCCACATCCGCCGCTGGCGCATGCAGCATCCCGACGGTTTCGTGATCTCGCACCCGGAGAGCAGCCTCGAAGTCTGTCTTGCCTCCGATCACGTCGGCTCCACCGAATACATCATCAACACCATCAAGGCTGCGCCAGCCAACACCAAATGGCTGGTCGGCACCGAACTGAATCTGGTCAGCCGCCTTGCCGAAGAGATGCGCCCGGAAGGCAAGAGCGTGCAGTTCATGGCGCCCACGGTATGCATGTGCTCGACCATGCAGCGCATCGACCCGCAGCATCTGGCCTGGGCGCTGGAGAACCTTGCGGACGGAAACGTCGTCAACCGTATCAGCGTGCCCGAGCACGAAGCGGAACTTGCCCGCCTTGCCCTCGATCGCATGCTGGAGGTGTCCTGAACGGCCCGTTCACCGGCACCTCGCTGGCTGCCGGGATGCATAAATGAAGCTCAAGGTCTGCACCTACAACATCCACAAGGGGTTCTCCCACTTCAACCGGCGCATGGTCATTCACGACTTGCGCGAGCGCCTGCGGACGCTCGATGCCGACGTGGTGTTCCTGCAGGAAGTGCAGGGCATGAACATGCGTCACGAAGCCGCGCACCTGAACTGGCCCGCTAACCCGCAACACGAGTTTCTCGCCGACGAGCACTGGCACCAGACGGCCTACGGCCAGAATGCGCTGTATGACCACGGCCATCACGGCAACGCCATCCTGAGCCGTTTCGACATCGTTTCGTCCTACAACCAGGACGTCTCCGACCATCGCTTCGAGCAGCGCGGCCTGTTGCATTGCGAGGTCGACCTGCCCGGCGGGCCGCAGACCGCGCATTGTTTCTGCGTCCACCTCGGGCTCACCGGTGGCAGCCGCCGGCGCCAGATGGAGGCGCTGGCAGAACGTATCGAGCGCATCGTGCCGCCTGACGCACGGCTGATCATTGCCGGCGATTTCAACGACTGGCTCAATCGCGCCGAACCTCTGCTGGCGCAGCGGCTGGGCCTGGTCGAAGTGTTTCGCGGGCGACCGGCGCGCAGCTTCCCCAGCCATCTGCCGGTGCTGCGGCTGGACCGCATCTATGTGCGGGGCTTCGACATCGAGTCCGCACAGGTCCATGCCGGTGCAACCTGGGGCAAGATCTCCGACCACTCGCCGCTCACCGCGACGCTGGAGTTCGCTACGTGAGCACGCTGGTCAGTGGCAACCGGGTGGTGCTGCTGGAGAACGGCGAGACCTACTTTCCGGACGTGCTGGCCGCCATCGCCGAAGCAACGCGCGAAGTGCACGTCGAAACCTATCTGTTCGAGAACGACGTCACCGGCCGGCGTTTCGCCGACGCCCTGCGTCGCGCGGCCCATCGCGGTGTGACGGTGCGGGTGATGGTCGACGGCTTCGGCGCCCGTCCTTTCGTCGAAGAGATCATGAGCGGGCTGGAGGCCGATGGCGTCCAGGTGCTGGTGTATCGACGCGAGATGCGCAGCCGGCGCTTTCGCCGTCACCGTCTGCGCCGCCTGCATCGCAAGATCATCGCTGTTGACGGGCAGATGGCCTGGGTTGGCGGCATCAACATCATTGACGACATCCAGGATGGCGGGCCGCCGCATCCGCGATTTGACTATGCCGTGCGCGTCGAAGGCCCGCTGGTCGCGTCCATCGTGCATGCCGTCCGGCATCTGTGGTGGCTGGTCTCATGGGCCCATCTGCGCGAACGCGGGGCGGCCCCGAAGCGCCCGACGCGCCGGCCCAAGACGGCCGGCAACATGCGCGCAGCCTTTGTCGTGCGTGACACGCTCGGGCATCGCAGCGATATCGAAGAAGCCTATCTCGACGCCATTCACGGTGCCGCCGACGACATCACCATCGCCTGTGCCTATTTTTTCCCCGGCCGCTCGTTCCGGCAGGCTCTGGTCGACGCGGCGGACCGAGGTGTACGCGTCACCCTGTTGCTGCAGGGGCTGGCCGATCATCCGACGCTGGCCTACGCCACGCGCGCGCTCTACCCGTACTTTCTCGAACACGGCATCCAGTTGTTCGAGTATCACCGCAGCTATCTTCACGCCAAGGTCGCGGTAGTGGACGGGCGCTGGGCGACGGTCGGGTCGAGCAACATCGATCCGTTCAGCCTGCTGCTGGCGCGTGAGGCCAATGTGGTGGTCGAAGACGCCGCATTTGCCGGCGAACTGCGCAGCAGCCTCGGGCGGGCGATGCAGTCAGGCGCGACCGAACTGCGCCCCGAGGATTGGCGCTGTCTGCCGCGGATGCAGCGCATGCTGTCGTGGCTGGCTTACCAGGTCGTGCGTCTGGCCGTCGGGCTGGCCGGCTTTCGCGGCCGGCACTGAGCGCGTCTCAGCGGCGCGACGATCCAAACAGCCGCGCGTGCTCGACCTTGATGCACAGGTCCATCACCACCTCCAGCCCGGCCGCTTCCGCGATGGCCTCGGCTTCCGCACTGACCAGCCCGAGCTGAATCCACAGGCTTTTTGCACCGATCGCCACGGCATCCTGCGCAATCGGCGGAATGTCGTCGGGGCGGCGGAAGACGTTGACCATATCCACCGGGCCGGGAATGTCGCGCAGGCTCGGGTAGCACTTCAAGCCGTCGATCTCGGTGCATTGCGGGTTCACCGGAATGATCGTGTAGCCACGTTCGCGCATGAACTGCGCAACGTAGTGGCTGGGCCGGTCGGGTTTGTCGGACATGCCGACAACGGCGATGGTGTGAGTGCGCTGGAGTAGTTCGCGCAGTGCCTGATCAGTGCTGAGCATGCTCGGAGCCTGTGATGTGAAAAAGGGTCATTTTGCCGCGAAAGCCGCCGGCATTGGGCCGCCTGAGGCACGCGCCACGCTGTCCATCTGCCAGTGCTCGATGCCCCAGCAATGCACTTCGGCGAGCGGCGCGCGCGCCAGTTCGGGCGGTGGGCGCTGGCCGAGAAAAGCCAGCGCGGCGTGCACGGCAGTGGCGGCAGGCTGGTCACTCACGGGGCGCGCCAATGTTTGCTTCGATAGCTTGTCGCCGGCGTGATCCAGCACCACCGGCACGTGTGCGTAGCGCGGTGTGGCAAACCCGAGCGCACGCTGCAGCGCGATCTGGCGTGAGGTCGAGGCCAGCAGATCGGCGCCGCGCACGATGTCGGTCACGCCGGCCGCGGCATCGTCCACCACCACCGCGAGCTGATAGGCAAACAGGCCGTCGGCCCGCAACACCACGAAATCGCCGACATCGCGTTCCAGGTCTTCATGTTGCGGCCCCTGGATGGCGTCGTCGAAATCCAGCGTGCCCTGCACATGCATCCGCCAGGCGCGTGCTTCGCGGCCATGCGGCAGGCCGGCGCGGCAGGTGCCGGGATAGACGCGCGAGCCGTCCGCAGCAAGTGAGGAGTCGGCGAGTTCCTTGCGGCTGCAGGCGCACGGGTAGAGCTTGTCGTCGGCGCGCAGCTGCTCGAACGCCGCTTGGTAAGCCTCGCCGCGGCGGCTTTGCCAGACGGGCTCTGCGTCCCACTCGAAGCCGAACTCTTGCAGCGTGCGCAGAATGTCTTCTGCAGCACCGGGTACGCAGCGCGGCGTATCGACATCATCAATGCGTACCAGCCAGCGCCCGTCGGCCGCGCGGGCGTCGAACCAGCTCGCCGCGGCGGCAACGAGCGAGCCGAAGTGCAGCGGCCCGCTTGGCGACGGCGCAAAACGCCCGATGTAAGACGCCTGCTGCGACACGGCTGGCCTTGCGCTCAGTGCACACACTGCAGGACAGCGGCGAGCAGCGTGTCCATGTCCACCGGTTTGCGCAGGTGCAGCGTGAATCCGGCCGCCTTGGCCTTGGCCACGTCCTGCGCGCTGCCGTAGCCGGTCAGTGCAATCGCCGGCGTGTTTTCGTTCAGGGTGCTGGCGCGCAGCGCGCGCATCATGGTGTGCCCGTCCATGCCGCTCATGCCGATATCAGACACGATGACGTCGAAACGCTGGTCGCCAGCAAGCTCGATGGCGTCGTTGCCGCTGCTTGCGGTGGCGATCTCGGCGCCTTCGTCGCCCAACAGCAAGCGCATTGCCTCTAGCGTATCCGTCGAGTCTTCGACCAACAGCACCTTCACGGATTTCAGACGGCCGCCGGCTGCAGCTCCTTGAGACTGATCCAGCTGCGTTTCCGTCTCCAGGCAGATCGGCAGCCAGACGGTAAACCGCGCGCCGCGGCCGATGCCTTCCGAGAACGCCTCGATCTTTCCGCCATGCGCTTCCACCAATTGGTGGACCAGAGCCAGTCCGATACCCAGGCCATGCTGCGAGCGATGGGCGTGCTGGACGTCGGCCTGACCGAACATCTCGAACACCCGTGGCAGGAAATCTTCCGAGATGCCTTCGCCGGTGTCGGTCACGTCGACGCGGGCGAGGTCGCCTTCACGTCGCAGCCGGAGCATGATCAGGCCCCCGCCGGCGGTGAATTTGCCGGCGTTGTTGAGCAGGTTCCAGATGATCTGTTCGAGCCGGGTCGGATCTGCGCTGACGTAGAGCGGCTCCTCGGCGAAATCCTTCTCGAACACGATCTCGTCTTGCTGCACGGAGGGGCCGAACGTATGCGCCACCCCTTCGAGCACGTCCTGCAGCAGCAGCGCCGTGAAGTTGAGCTTCAGCTTGCCGGTGCGCACGCGCGTCATGTCCATCAGATCGTCGATGATGCGCGACTGGTTGCGCACCGCGTTCTGGATGGCGGCTGCGGCCTTTGTGAGGTTTCCGCTGGCACGCGCCGCCGGGGTTCGGGAGATGAGTTCGGTATTGAGCTGAATGAGGTTGAGCGGGTGCTTGAGCTCATGCGACAGCACCGCAAAAAACTGGTCCTTCTGCTGGCTTGAGGCCTGCACCGTTTCCAGCTCGTTCTGCTGGGCGGTGGTGCGCTGCTGCTGTTCGGTGACGTCACGCGCGATCTTGGCGAAGCCGATCAGTTTGCCGTCGATCAGCGGGTTCACCAGCCCGCTGCAGAAGATGTTCGTGCCGTCCTTGTGACGGTGCCAGCGTTCGTCCGATGCGCTGCCGAGTTCCAGCGCACGCTTGCGTTCCGCGTCGGCGACGCCCAGTTCGCGGTCCTCGGGGGTGAACAGCATGTCGACGGGCTGGCCCAGGGCTTCTTCCTCGCTGTAGCCAAATATGCCTTCTGCGGCGGGGTTCCAGCTGGTGATCAGCCCTTCGCAGTCGGTCGTGATGATGGCGTAGCCCTTGGTGCTCTGGGCGAGCAGCTTGAGGTGCGCTTCGCCGGCACGCATGCGCTCCTCGGCATGGCGCCGTTCGGTGATGTCCAGGAAGGTCAACACCGCCCCCTGGATGCGGTCATCGACGGTGCGGTAGGGTAGCAGGCGGGCCAGATACAGGCGTCCGTCGTCGCGCCTGACTTCGCGTTCGACCAGGTGCAGGTGCTCGAACACGCTGTCGATGTCCGTGCGCAACTGCGCGTAGCTGAGGCGATGGGTAATGTCGAGCAGGCTGCGCCCGGCGTCTTCGCCGATGACATTGAAGAGGTCGCGCGCGCGCGGCGTAAACCACTTGATGCGCATTTCCCGGTCGATGAACATCGTGGCGATGTCGGTCGAGGCTATGAGGTTCTGCAGGTCGTCGTTGATCTTGCTGGTCTCGTCGACCTTGACCTTGAGCTCGGCGTTGACGGTCAGCAACTCCTCATTGATCGACTGCAATTCTTCCTTGCTCGTTTCCAGCTCTTCGGTGGCCGAGCGCAGCTCCTCGTTGATGGCCTGCAGTTCTTCGTTGGACGCGCGCAGTTCCTCCGAGGAGGTTTCGGAATGCTCGATCGTCAGTTGCAGCTGTTCCTTGGTGCGCTGCAATTCGTCCTCGAGCTGCACGAGTACGCTGTCCTTCGCCTGGCGGTGCTCCGGTGCGGCGTTTTCGTCGAGGCTGTCGTCGACCTCGTCGAACAGCACGAGCATGAAGTCGGTGCGGGCCTCTTCGTCACGGAACGGGCGCACCACCATATTGACGAAAGCCACGCGGTCTTCATGCTGCAGGCGCACGCGGCGTGCCTCCACGCTCTTGCGGGTGTGCCCGGCCTGGTACAGCGCCGTGCGCAGTTCGAGGCGCAATTCCGGATGCACCAGCGTCGTCAGGTTCAGCGACGGCTCGCCGCCGACGTAACGCAGGTAACGCCCGGCGCGCTCCGACATGTGCACGATGTCGCCGTGGGCATTGACGATGACGCTGGGCGGCGCGTACTGCTCAAGCACGCGTTGATGGACCTCGGCGAACGAGAAGCGCCGCGCTCGTGCGCGCTGCTCGTCGGACGCCTTGATGGACGGCACGCCCCCGCCATTGGGAATCAGGGTGGGTGCTCGGCGCCCAAGCGCTGCCGTCGTTTCACGCGCGCGGTAAATGCGGTTCTTCTTGTCGACCGGGGTGAACAGCTGCGCGCAGGCGTCCGGTGTTTCGGACGAGCCGAGAAACAGATAACCGCCGGGTTTGAGCGCGAAATGGAAAATGCGCAGCACCTCGCTCTGGATATCGCGGTCGAGGTAGATCAGCAAATTGCGGCAGGAAATCATGTCCAGCCGGGAAAACGGCGGGTCGCGCAGCACGTTGTGGCGGGCGAACAGAATGCGCTCGCGCAACTCCTTGCGCACACGGTAGTGGATGCCGTCCTGGGCGAAGAAATGGCGCAGTCGCGTCGGCGGTACGTCGGTGACGATGGCGGCCGGATACTGGCCCGCGCGCCCTGATTCCAAAGCGGCTTCGTCGATGTCCGTGGCAAAGACATGCAGACGTGTGCGAGGGCAGTGCGCCTCGGCATGCTCGGTCAGCAGCATGGCCAGCGAATAGGCTTCCTCGCCGGTCGAGCAGCCGGCAGACCAAACCCGCACTTCACGCTCATCTTCCTGCGCCGCGCAGTGCTCGAAGAGCTGCGGGATGACCTCGCGCTCAAGCGCCTCGAAGGCGTCGCGGTCGCGGAAGAAGTTGGTGACGCCAATCAGCATGTCGGCGAGCAGCGCCGGCGTTTCCGCGTTGTGCTCGCGCAGGTAGGCCGCGTAGGTGGCCATGTCGCTCAGCGCGTTGACCTGCATGCGGCGCTCGATGCGGCGCAGCACCGTGGCCTGCTTGTAGTGCTTGAAATCGTGGCCGGTGCGCGACCGCAGCACGGTGAGGATGTCACGCAGGGCCAGTTCGGCCGTCTTGGCAAGCGGTTCGTCGCTGCGCGTAACGTCGGCGGCAATGTCTCCCGCGACATCCGGCCGCTGGGTCGTCAATACCTCAAAATTGCGGGCGAGTTCGACCAGGCGTTCGCCGATATCCACGACCGGCAGCACGATATCGACGGCGCCGGTTTCGATGGCGCTGCGCGGCATCGAATCGTATTCGGCATCCTCGGGGCTCTGCGCAATGGTGACGCCACCCTGTTCCTTGATGCGCGCCAGCCCGACGGCGCCGTCCGAGCCCGATCCCGAGAGCACGATGCCGATGGCGTGGGTGTCGTGCACGTCGGCGAGTGCGCGGAAAAACAGATCGATGGACACCTGTGGGCCGCCCGCACGCTCGGGTTCGACGAGCCGCAGATAACCGTCGCTCATCGACAGGTCCTTGCCCGGCGGAATGACGTAGATGTTGTCGCGCTCGAGCGGAACGGGTTTCGTGACCTGGCGAACCCTCATTGATGTCGCGCCCTGAAGGATCTGATCCGCGCTGCTTTCGTGCTTGGGCGACAGATGCATGATCACGACGAAGGCCATGCCGGGGGAACTCGGCATGTGCTCGAACAGCGAAATCAGGGCCTTCAGGCCACCGGCAGAGGCGCCGATGCCGACCACCGGAAAGTTGAGGTGACTGCGCGCAGCGTTGTCGTTGTTGTCGGGCACAGGGGCGTTCGGGGTACTGGACATCGTCGTCTCGACTGGGAGCATTCCGGATTGACGCATGCAATTCGGGGGCCCGGATCGGCATTTTCCGCTCACGAGCAATGGGGGCGGAGGCGAGCAAGGATGATAAGCCTTTTGAGGCCATGCCCCAAAAATCGGGCCGTCGCGGAGAGCGTGCAAATATGGCAGGGCGCTGTGCCCGGGCAGGTAACTCCTGCCCCCGCCCGCAGACCGTCCGGTTGCAAGGAATGAGGCGTTTCCCCGCAACTACTGCGCGCCTTCGTGCGTTTTGGTGAGTTAACGGCGAGGGCGAGTTGATACGATCGGCCGTTTATCCGCGGCCAGTCGATCCCGGCAGGCCGTACCTCATTTTGCGAGACGCCGGTCGTGATGCGATTGATCCGTTGCCTGTCGTTCCCTGTTGCTTTGGCCTGGTGTGCCGTGTGCGCCGCAGGCGACTGGGAATACGTCGTGAAACCGGGCGATACGCTGATCGGGATCGCCGATCAGTATCTGCAGCGCCAGCACGACTGGCCCAAGCTGCAGGCCGTGAACCGGGTGCCCGACCCCAAGCGTCTGATGCCCGGCGAGTCCATCCGCATCCCGCTGCATCTGCTGCGGCTGGAGGCTGCCTCGGCCACGGTGATTCACGTGCGCGGCAGCGTCAGACGCGTCCGCGGCTCGCTTTCCAGCGAGGTCGTGGTGGGCGACATCCTGAGGTCGGGCGAAGAGCTGCATACCGACGGTGACAGCAACGTCAGCCTGCGTTTTGTCGACGGTTCCCGTCTGCTCGTGTCGGAGCGCAGCCGCCTGGTGTTCACGAAGCTCAACCGCTATCGCGGCACGGGCATGGCAGAGACGGTCATCCGGCTCGATGAAGGCGATCTGGAGAACCGCGTCGAGGCGCAGCGCGCGCCGGCCGGCCAGTACCGTATCGAAAGTGAAGCGCTCAATCTCGGCGTGCGCGGCACGCGCTTCAGGGCGGAAGTTGCGGCCGACGGCACGGCGCGCAGCGGCGTGCTGCAGGGCCGGGTTGCCGCGACCGGTGAGCGGGCGGCGCGGCCAGTGGTGCTGGCTGCCGGCTTCGGTACGCTGGCGCGGCGCGGGGAGGCGCCCGCCGCGCCGATCAAACTGGCGCCGGGCCCGGATCTGACCGGCCTGCCGGGCAAGATCGAATATCTCCCGGTGCGACTTGCATGGCCGCGCTCGCCGCTGGCGGCGCGCTGGCGCGCACAGATCTTCCCGGTCGACAACGAAGACGCGCTATTGCTGGATGCCGTGCTCGACGAGCCGACGACGAGCTGGACCGATCTGCCCGACGGACTTTACCGGCTGCGCGTGCGCGCCGTGATGGACAACGGTCTGGAAGGTCTCGAAAGCCTGCACGACTTCGAACTGGCCGCCCGGCCTGAGGCTCCGCTGGCGCTGGCGCCGCAGGCCGGCCAGCGGGTGCGCGGTGACAGCGTGACCATGCGCTGGGCACAGCCGCACGGCGTCGCCGGCTACCGCCTGCAGCTTGCCGCGAACGCGGAGTTCGATCCGCTGCTGGTCGACCTGCCGGCGCTGAGCAAGACCGAGGCACGCATCGACCTGCCGCCGGGCGACTATTTCTGGCGCCTCGCCAGCATCGACGGCAAGGGTCATCAGGGGCCGGTCGGCCCCACGCATGTGTTCAGCCAGAGGTTGTTGCCGGAAGGCCCGGCGCTCGGGGCGACAGAAGTGATCGAGGACGCCACGGTGCTGCAATGGCACGCCAGCGAAGCCGGGCTGACGTGGCGGGTGCAGGTGGCGCGCGATGCCGATTTTGCAGACGTGATTGCCGATGAACAGGTGAGCGACCCGCGCTTCCGCCTGGAGGCTGGCGCAGAGCGCGTGGTGCACGTGCGGGTGCAGGCCATTGATCAGGACGGCGTGGCCGGGCCCTTTGGCGTGCCGCAGCAGATCGAACTGCCGTCCGATGCCGGCCACTGGTGGCTGTTGATCCTGCCGATGTTGCTGGTGCTCTGAACATGCAGGCAGCACGGGCGATGCGACCCTGGCTGAGGCACGTGCTCGAAAGCCCGCTGTTGATGCTGACCGTGCCCTTGCTGGTGGTGGTGCTGGCGGCAAACAGCGCGTTCTTCTCGCGTGTTGAAGGCTGGCTGCAGGATTCCGTGCATGAGCTGGTGGTGCCCGCCCGGTCCTTTGATGACGTGCTGCTGATTGCCATCGACGATGCGTCGCTGGCCGAGCTGAAGCCCTACCTCGGGACCTGGCCATATCGCCGCAGCGTCTATGCACTGCTGCTCGACTACCTGGGCGAGCAGCAGGTGCGCAGCGTGTTCTTCAACATCCTGTATGCCGATGCGCGCGAAGGGGACGAGGTGTTTGCCGCCGCACTGGCGCGTCACCCCGAGGCCGTGCTGGGGGCCGCTGCGCTGCGCGACCGGGCCCGCCTGGACGCAGCGCCCGCTGTGCCCGAGGGCGTGCTCTGGCGTCAGCCCGGCTTGCCGCTTCCAGCCATGACCTGGGGCGCGGTCGCCCTGCCGGCGCCGATGCTGCAGGGGGGAAATAGCGTGCCGCGCGTGGGTGTGCTGTCCGTCGAATATGACCCGGATGGCGTGCTGCGCAGTGTGCCCTTGCTGCACCGGGTCGGCGCCGGCTACCTGCCGTCGGCCGTGCTCGCGACCTTGCAGGACGATGCCGCGCAGCCGCTGCTCGAACGCGCCGCGGATGGTCTGCTTGTGAACGGTAAGCATTGGCCGGTGGCGGAGGACGGGTCGATCAGGCTGCTGTTCCCGCCCAACGTCGAGGCCGTGCCGTTGTTGCCGTTCTCGGCGCTGGTGAAAGCCGCGCTCGGCAAGCCCGGTCATGCTATCGATGCGGATCGTTTGCGTGGCAAGACGGTGTTCGTCGGCCAGACCGCGCTGTTTGCGGACCGCGTGACAACGCCGCGCGGCGTGATCAGCGGAACACAGTTCTGGGCGCTGGCGCACGGCGCGTTGCACGACGGACAGTATCTGGCCCCGCCTTCGGTGGCCTGGAACGGCACCTTGCTGGCCTGCGGCCTGCTGCCGTTCGCGCTGGTGCTGGTGTGCCGCGAATCATCGCGCCGACGCTGGATATGTGTACTCGGCGGCGCAGCGTCGGCGTGCGCGCTGGTCGTCGGCTTGCATCTGGCGCTGTTGAGCGCACAGCAGGCCAGCTGGCTGGCCTTGCCGCTGCTGGTCGTGTTCATGGCCTCATTGCTGACGATGTATGGCCTGCTCCACCACCGCGTGCGTCAGGCGGTGGCGGTCGAGCTGGAAAGCGAGCAGCAGCGCCAGCTGCTCGGGCTGGTGTCGCACGAACTCAAGTCGCCGCTGGCGGCGATTGATCTCACCTTGCAGAACCTGGCGCGTCTGGATGGCGTGCCGCCCGAAATCCACGCCCGCCATCAGCGGCTGCACCGGGCCAGCCGGCGTCTGCAGGGTTTGATCGACGAGTATCTGAATGCCGATCGGCTGGCGGGCAGCGACCCCGTTGCCGCCGGCGAGCGCTTTGATCTGCGCGCCGTGGTCGAAGAGGCCGTCAGGTTGAGTGCCGACATGGCGGGGCGGCCGAACATCGCAACGGTGCTGCCGTCGCTGCCGGCAATGATGCGCGGAGACCGCAAGTACATGCTGACCGCGCTGAGCAATCTGATCGACAACGCCGTCAAGTATTCGCCGCCGAATGCGCCCGTCAGCGTTGCGCTTGCCGGCGATGGCCGCGACTGGTCGCTAAGCGTGCGTGATGAGGGCTGCGGCATCTCCGAGCACGATCAGGCGCATGTTTTTGAACCCTATTACCGGGCCGAGGGCGTCCAGCAACCCGGCAACGGGCTGGGTCTGGCCCTGGTGCGCCAGATCGTCACGGCGCACGGCGGCAAGGTCGCGGTAAGGAGTTTGCCGGGGCAGGGCGCGAGTTTTGTAATGCACATTCCGATGGATGGGAAGTCTTGATATGGTCCGGCTATGAGTTCAGACGAGTATTCATTTGCGGGTGAGGAAGAGGATTTGATGTCCACATCCAGGCCGGGAGATGGCGTCAGCGTATGCGTCGTGGAGGACGACGAGGATCTGCGCGAAGAACTGGTTGCCGGGCTCGGCGACTTCGGTTTCGAGGTGCGCGGCTTCCCCGATTCGACGGGTCTGTACCGCGGTCTGCTGGTCGGGCCGTGCGACATCGTTGTGCTCGATGTGGGCTTGCCGCACGAGGACGGCTTTGCCGTGGCCGCCTCGCTGCGCGAGATCCGTGACATGGGCATCGTCTTCTTCACCGGCCGCGGCTCTACCGAGGACCGCGTGCGCGGCCTCATGCAGGGCGGCGACGCCTATCTCGTCAAACCGGTCGACCTGCGCGAACTGGTGGCCACGCTGGTCAGCGTGCGCCGTCGCATGGCGGCCGTGGCGGTGTCGGCGGTGGGTGAGGAGCCGTCCACCGACGCCGCGGTGGGCTGGACGTTGGCGCCGGACGGCTGGTCCTTGCTGGCGCCGCGCAGCGTAGTCGTGCCGCTGACCTCGCTTGAGCGCAGCCTGCTGCAGTATCTGTTCGAGCGGCCGGGCGAAGTGGCCTCGCGTGAAAGCCTGATCCAGGCGCTCGGGCATCGGCTCGACTACTACGACAACCATCGCCTGGACGTGCTGGTCAGCCGCTTGCGTCGCAAGGTGAAACGCGAGGCGGGCAGCGAGTTGCCGCTGCGGGCCGTGCGCGGGCACGGTTTCATCCTCTCGCTGTAGGGGGCGGCCGCTCGGAAGGGGTGTTTCCGCCACCCTTTTCACCCTTGGCAGAGGGCACTTCTGTCGTCTTCGTGCGACAGCAGTTCAATGTTTTTTCAGCGCTAAACGGGCTTTTCGTGGCCGTTTTCACGCCCCTTTGTGAGGCGGGTGAGAGGAAGGAGAGCTTTGGCCAGTTATCGACGGTGAACGTGACCCATCGGGGTAGCACGAGTTCATAAACTCCGCGCTGCTTCCGGGGGGTCCATCGCTTTCGCCGTATGCGGATTGAGAGCAGCGTGGAACGCCATCGGACGCCGTGACCCAGGTCACGGCGTTTTTGTTTTCTCACGCCATGCGAGCCGCCATGAGACACGACTGCCCAACGTCCCTGAGTTCCATCAGGAACCTTGCCCCGCCCCGAGCCACCGCGATGTGGCGAGGGCTTACGGCCGCGCTGCGTGGCAAGGTGCCGGCGCTGCTGCTGGCCTCGACCCTGGGCTTGTCCGCGTCGGCTGCGCTGGCAGAAGTGTCACTGACCACGGCCTACACAAATTCATCCACCGCCTACTTCGGTGACGTGCGCACGCTGCGCATCACGGTCACCAACTCGGCGGAGATCACCGTCACCGACGGTGCCTTGACGGTTCCGGGCGGCAGCTTCGTGCTGCCGCCGGAGTTCGAGATTGCGGCGCTGCCCAATGCGCAGAGCACCTGCGGCGCGGCGGTAGTGGTGGCCAGCGGGCGCAACGTCGAGTTCAGCGACGCCACCATCCCGGCGGCCAGTGCGGGCACCAACGGCACGTGCTCGGTCGAGGTGGATGTGCGCATCGCGGTCAACCCCGGGTCGACCACTTCCTACACCTCGGCGGTGAATGCCGGCTGGTTCACCGGCGACGAAGATGGCACGCCGGTAAGCAACGCCGGCAACGCCGAGATCGGCCTGACGGTTGGTCCGCTCGGCACGCTGTCGGTGAGCAAGAGCTTCAACCCGACGACCATCCGGATGGGCGACACCAGCGCCATCAGCATCACCGTCAGCAACCCTGGCGCCAGACCCCGCGCCACAACCATCACCGGTCTGGCGGAAAATCTGCCGGCCAACGTCACGGCAACCGGCACGGCGACCGGCGGCACCTGCGGTGCGGGTACGGCAGACGGCACCACGGGCAACGTGGCGATCACGCTGGATGCAGAACGCACGCTGAACCCCGGCGAGTCGTGCACGGTGACCTGGGAAGTGCGCGGCAACGCCGCCAACGGCAACACCTCGAGCAACACCAATACGGTGCCGGCCAACTCGGTGGCCAACAGCCGCAACATGGGCCACAGCGCCGCTACGGCTGGCATCACCGTGCAGTCGCCGGTGACGCTCGGCAAGAACTTCGAGTACGACAGCGTGCGGCCCGATGAGCCGGTGCGCATGACCATCACGCTGCCGAACCGCTCGGACAACGATGCCAGCGTCAGCTTCACCGACAACCTGCCCGCGGGCATGGTGGTGTCCACGCCCAACGGCCTGAGCGTGCAGGAATGCGGCGCGGGTGTTGTGACGGCTGACTCCGGCACGAGCACCGTCAGCCTCGCCGGCGGCACTGCGCTGGCCAACACCACCTCGACCGGCACGCGCTGCACGGTGCAGGTGGATGTGCAGGCCGCCGGTCCGAACACCAATGCCGGCAACATCGTTCCCTACACCAACACCATCGCGCATGCCGACTGGTCGCAGACGCTGCCAGACGTCGGCCTGATTTCGGGCCAGACCGGATCGGCCAGCGACGACGTCACGGTGTTCAACGAATTCACCGTGCACAAGACCTTCGTCGGCCCGCAAGGCGAGCCGCTGAACTCGGTCGGCCCGGTGCCGGGCGATCTGGTGCGCTTCCGCGTGGCCTTGCGCAACTATTCGGCGGCTGTCGTCAGCGGCGTGAGCGTGACCGACGTGCTGCCGCAGACCGGCGGTGCGCAGCTGCGCGTGGCCACCAGTGCCACCCTCGGCGGAACCGATCCGCTGACCACTTGCGGCGGATCGCCGGCTTACCCGGCCGATGGTGCAACGACCGCCGTGTTTTCGGGCCTCACCGTGCCGGCCGGCAGCGGCGCGCAGAACGGCTCGTGCTACGTCGAATTTCATGCGCTGGTCCCGGCCAACTGGCCGGCTGGCGCGAGCATCAGCAACGACCTAAGCACCCAGCCCAATGCCGGCATTGACTGCACCTCAGGCGACTGCACGGTGCAGGTCGGCGGGCAGAACCAGTCGGTGCTCGTGGCCTCGGCCGTCAGCGCCCAGCATCTGCGCGTTGCCAAGGGCTTCTCGCCGAGCCCGGCCACGCAGGGTCAGGCCTCGGTGCTGACCATCACCTTGTTCAACAACGGCTTCTGGGATCTGGAGTCCGTTGGCGTCATCGACGCGCTGCCGCAGGACACCGACGGCGGCACCGGTCAGCTGGTCGTCGCGCCCTTGCCGGGCGCCGCCACGACCTGCAGCGGCACGCCGGTGTATGCCTATCTCGACGGGCGCACGGAATTCCGCGTCAGCGGCCTCACCGTTCCGGCGCGCGGCTCGTGCCGGGTGTCGGTGAACGTGGTCGGCGCCCTGGCCGGCAGCTACCCCAACGTGATCCCGCCCGAGAACGTCGAAGCCACCGACGCCCGTGACGGCCGTGCCGTAGCGCCGACCGAGTCCGCCGAAGCCACGCTGGTGGTGACCCCGACCTTCGCCGTGGCCAAGAGCTTCTCGCCCGGCACCGTGGCACCGGACGGCGGCGTCTCGCGCGTGACCATCACGGTGAGCAACAACGGTGGCGCCGCGCTCACCGGCATGAGCGTGGTCGACCCGCTCGCCGGTACCGGCCTGCTGGTGGCCGAGGCGCCCGCGGCCAGCACCACCTGCGCGGGCCCGGCGGTGATCACCGCCGCACCCGGCACGACCGGAGTACGGCTGGAAGGCGCGCAGGTGCCTGCGACGACTTCGTGCACCTTCTCGTTCAACGTGGTTACCGACGGCTCGCAGGGCACCAACCCGAGCGTCAACACCTTGCCGCCGGGCGCCGTTACGGCCGATGGCGGTCTGGAAACGAATACGTCCACCACGGCGCAGCTGAGCAAGCTGGGCGGCGCCGGGCTGCCGTTCGTGCAGAAGGGCTTTGCGCCCGACACGCTGACCACGCTCGGCGAGACCTCGCTGCTGACGATCACCATCAACAACAACGAGCCGGGTGCGGTGGACCTGACCGGCGCCGGGCTGGTGGACGACATGCCGGGGGCCATCGAGGTGGCGGCGCCGCTGCAGGCCAGCACGACCTGCCCGGGCGGGGTGGTGAGCGCAGTGCCCGGCAGCAACCGTGTGGCCTTGTCGGATGCCAGCATTGCGGCCGGCAGCACGTGCGAAATCAGGGTAGGCGTGAGCCTCAACAGTACCGGTACGCATACCAACACGGTGCAGCCGGGTTGGCTGACCAACGACCAGAACGTCACCAACAGCAACACCTTCCCGGCCAACCTCGGAACGGTGGCGCGCGCCGGCGTGGACAAGTCCTTCTCGCCGGTCAGCGTTGCCTCGGGTGAGCCGTCGCTGATGACCATCCGCGTCACCAACCGTGGCGCCATCCGGCTGTCGAACCTGAGCATTGTCGATGACCTGACGCTGGTGCCGGGCCTGGTGCCGGCGAATCCGCACAACGCCAGCACCACCTGCGGCGGCGTGCTGGCAGTGACGCCGACCCGGATCGAGCTGAGCAACGGCACGGTGCAGGCCGACTCGTCCTGCGTAGTCACCGTCGAGATGACGGCCGACAGCTCCGGCACCTACGTCAACACGCTGCCGCCGGGCTCGGTGACGGTGGATGAAGTGGTGCTGATCCCGCCGGGCGATCCGGTGACCGGCACGCTGGAAGTGCGTGATCCGCTGACGGTGGCCAAGAGCTATGCCAACCCGCAACGGCTGGTGAACCAGGCCAACCGCTTGACCATCACCATCAGCAACCCGAACGACACCGCGATCACCGACGTCCGCCTCACCGACACCTATCCGCAAGGCAGCTTCAACACCACCACGCCCAACGCGGTGGCGAACTGCACCAGCGGCACGAATGGGGTCGTGACGGCCACGCCGTCGGGCAACTTCGTACGCCTCACCGGCGCAACGCTGGCGCCCAACGGAAGCTGCACCATCGCCGTGGACGTGCTGAGCAATACGCCGGGCATCTACGTCAACACCATCCCGGAATCCGCGGTGCAGAGCGCCGAGGGCGCGACCAACACCAATCCGGCGCAGGACCAGTTCGAGGTGCCCGAGCCGCCGACGCTGGGCAAGTACTTCGATCCGGTGCAGATCCCGGTGGCCGGTACCTCCACGCTGCGCATCCAGCTCGGCAACGACAACGAGTCGCCGATCACGCTCAGCGCGAACCTCGACGACGACCTGCCGCAAACGCCGGGCTCGATGACCGCAACCGGCATCAACGTCGGGGCCACCACCTGCACGATGGGCTCGATTTCGCTGCTCGATTCCGGTGCCGGCGCCAACACGCGCATCCGTTACGCCAGCGGCGCCGCGATCCCGGTTGGTGGTTGCGTCATCGCCGTCGATGTCACGGCCAGTGCGCCGGGCCAGTACAACAACCTCATTCCCGCCGGCGAGCTGGAAACCAGCGTTGGCCCGAACCCGGAGCCGGGCACGGCCGTGCTGGCCGTGAGCACCAACCATGCCGTCACCGGCAAGGTATACATGGACGAAAACGACAACGGGATTGCCGAATCGGCTGAGCCCGGCGTTTCCGGCCAGGTCATTCAGTTGTGGGAACACGACGGCGGCCAGTACGTGCTGCGTGAGAGCACCGTCACGGACAGCCTCGGCAACTACGCTTTCCTCGAACTGCCCGACGGCCTCTACCAGGTACGTCAGCCCAACCAGCCGCCGAACACCATCAACGGCCAGACCACCGCCGGCAGCGCGGGCGGCACGGCCACTGGTGTGGCGAGCGTGCCCAGTACCATCACGGGTATTGAACTGACCGGCGCCGGCGTCACGCCGATGCTGGCGACCGCCAACAACTTTGGCGAACTGGCCTACGGCCGCATTGCCGGCAAGGCCTTTGTCGATACCAACAACGACGGCACGCAGCAAGGCACCGAGCCGCCGCTGCCGGGCGAAACCATCCGCCTGCAACGCCTTGTCGGGTCCGACTGGGTGGACGAGGCGCAGACCGTCACCGGCGCCGACGGCAGCTACGAGTTCGCCGATCTGGAGCCGGGCACCTACCGCGTGACCCAGCCGAATCAGCCCGAGGGCACGGCCAACGGCCAGACCATCGCCGGCTCCGGCAGCACGACGCCGGGCGTTCCGAGCAACCCGAACACGCCCGACGTGAAGAGCCAGATCGAAGGCATCGTGCTGGGCTCGGGCGAGTCTTCGGTCGGCAATGACTTTGCCGAGATGGCCGCCACCCGCAGCGTGACCGGCCGCGTCTTCCTCGACTACGACGGCAACGATCTGCTCAACGGTGTGGACCACGGCATCGGCGGCCTGCCGGTGACGCTGACCGGCAACGACATCAACGGCAATCCGGTTTCGCTGAACACCACCACCAACCCCGATGGCAGCTACGCCTTCACCGGCGTGCCCGAAGGCAACAACTACACCATCACCCAGCCGGGTCAGCCGGACGGTGCCAGCAACAAGAATCCGGTCGCCGGCACCACCGGTGGTTCGCCCGCCCACAACGCGACGTCGAGCGAGCTGACCGGCGTGGATCTCTCGGGCACCAACCGCGTTTCGGGCGAGAACAACTTCCCGAAAGTGCCGGATAACGAAGCGCCCGACCTGACCATTGCCAAGTCGCACTCGCCCGCCACGTTCGGCGCTGGCTCGACCACCGGCTTCTACACCATCCAGCCGGGCAACATCGGTCTGGCGGATACCAGCGGTGTGATCACCATCGTCGACACGCTGCCCGGTGGCATCACCGCCTTGGGTGTGCCGAGCGGCAATGGCTGGGATTGCGGTGTTTCGGGCCAGATCGTGAGCTGCACCACGGCGGCAGTGATTGCGGCCGGCACCTCGGGCGAGCCGATCACGCTGCGTGTCGAGGTGGCCGAGTCGGTGCTGGATCAGATGCTGCTCAACACCGTCACGATTTCCGGCGGCAACGAGCCGCCCGACTTCACCAGCAACAACACGGCCGAAGACCCGACCGAGGTGCTGAACCGCTCGTCGGTGGCCGGCAAGGTCTGGCGCGACGTCAATCACGACCGGGTTTTCGACTCGGGCGAGCCGCGCGTGCCGGACTGGACCGTCGAACTGTGGCTCAACGGCGTACAGGTGGCCACCACCACGACCGATGAGCAGGGCGAGTACATCTTCAACAACCTGGCGCCGGGCAGTGGCTACGACATCCGTTTCCGCGAGCCGAGTACCGGCATGGTGTTCGGGCGTCCGGTGCCCAATGAGCGCGGTGTGGACTACACGCCGGGGGCCGTCGATCCGTCGGCCAACCCGGGCGGCGCCGACAACGGCGGTGGAACGCTGAACGAGCTGACGCTGGAACCCGGCGCCAACGTGGTCGAGCAAAGCCTCCCGCTCGATCCGGCCGGCGTGGTGTATGACGCCGTGACCCGTCAGCCGGTGCCGGGTGCCGTGGTGACCATCGAAGGGCCGGGCGCCTTCAATCCGGCCGACCATCTGGTCGGCGGTGAGGCCGGCCAGAACTTCACCACCGGCGTCACGGGCTTCTACCAGTTCCTGCTCACGCCGAGTGCGCCGGCTGGCGTCTATACGCTGACCGTGACCGTGCCGCCGGCGTATGTGCCGGGCGTATCGACGATGATTCCGGCGTGCGCCAACACGCCGTCGGTCGGCGCTGTGCCGTCGCCCGCACTGGTGACGCTGTCCAACGAGGCGCCGTCGTCGGGCACCACGCAGCACGAACCGCTGACCTGCGAAGCGGCGATCTCGGGTACGGCGACCACGACGCAGTACTACCTGACGTTCAACCTGACGCCGGGTACCTCGGCCGACGTGCTGAACAACCACATTCCGCTCGATCCGGTGCTCGAAGGCGCCATCCGCATCGTCAAGACGACGCCGCTGGTGAACATCGTCAAGGGTGGTCTGGTGCCCTACACCATCACCGCAACCAACACCCTGAGCGCGACGCTGTCGGGTATCGACGTGGTCGACCAGATTCCGGCCGGTTTCCGCTATCGCAGCGGCAGCGCCAGCGTGCGCCACGGCAGCAGCAGCGTCTTCGTGCCGGCCGAGCCGCGTGCGCAGAACCGCCTGTTGCGATGGCGTGACATGAACTTCGCGGCGGGTGAGACCAAGACCTTCCGCGTGGTGCTGGTGGTCGGTGCCGGCGTGGGTGAGGGCGAGTACACCAACCTCGCCTGGGCCATGAACCAGCTGGTGGAAGAGCGTGTGTCCAACGTCGGTTCGGCGCTGGTGCGGGTCATTCCCGATCCGGTGTTCGACTGCTCCGACATCATCGGCAAGGTCTTCGACGACCGCAACGCCAACGGCTACCAGGACGAAGGCGAGCCGGGCATCCCGAACGTGCGCGTGGTCACGGCGCGTGGCCTGCTGGTCACGGCTGATGCCGATGGCCGCTTCCACGTCTCGTGCGCAGTGATTCCGCAGCGTGATCGCGGCAGCAACTTCGTCATGAAGCTCGACGAACGCACGCTGCCGTCCGGCTACCGCATCACCACCGAGAACCCGCGTTCCGTGCGGGCCACGCGCGGCAAGCTCACCAAGCTCAATTTCGGCGCCACGGTGCACAAGGTGTTCCGCATCGAGGTCGATCAGCGCGCCTTCGGCGAGGGCGATGTGCTCGCGCCGGACTGGGCCGGGAAGCTCAAGGGCTTGATGCCGGCGCTGTCTGCGCAACCCGCAGTGGCCCGTCTGGCCTATCGCGTGACCGCGGGAGAAGACCTGGACGTGGTGAACAAGCGACTCGACGGCCTGCGCAGCACGCTGACCGAGGCTTACCGCGAGCAGGAGGACGACGGCCCACCCCTGATTGTTGAAACGGAACTCATCGATGTCGCGAACAGCGCGCAAGGAGAGCGGAAATGAAGGCGCATCGCGTACATCGTGCCATGCCGTACAAACTGACCGTGGTGGCCACCCTGGCGGCGCTGTCGGCCTGGCCGGCCATGGGAATCTCGGCGCAGGACAGCGCGCAGGAGCCTGAAGGCAAGCGCATCGATAACCGGCGTGTCGAGCCGCGCGGCGTCACCTCGCCGGTTGAGCGGCAGAGTGAAGTGATGTGGCCGCTGCCGTCTGGCGTGACGCGCAGCGACCTGGCGGCGATGCGCGCCGCCGCTGCACCCGAGCAGCCCCCGCAGCAACAATTGCAGCTTGACGAAGAGCGTGGCGCGGCGGCGTTCAGTTCCGGCGATGCCGAGCTGACGGCTGAAGCGCGCGCCGTGCTCGACGGCCTGCTGCGCGATCTGCGCGGCAAGGTGAACATTCGTCTGGCTGTGGCTGGCCATACCGACAGCCAGCGTCTGTCGCCGCGGGCGCGTGAGCGCTTCGGCAGCAATCAGGGCTTGTCCGAGGCGCGTGCGCTGGCAGTGGCCGAGTACTTGCGCGCCGAGCTTGGGCTACCGGCCGAGGCCGTCAGCCTGGCCGGCTTCGGGCCCGACCGTCCGCTGGCCGACAACGCCACGCCCGAGGGCATGGCGCGCAACCGGCGCGTCGAGATTTCCGCGTGGTACGCCGACCCCCTCGCTGCACAGGCGCCCGATGAGGTGCGGAGCTGCGCGGCAGTCGGCCCGATCGACGTGCCGTTCCGCGTGACGGTCGACGGTGAGCCGATGAGTCTCGACGGCGAGCGCGGCGGCATGAGCGAGGCGGATCGCCAGCGTTGCACCGACGTCGCGCTGGCGCAGGCCGACATCCAGATCAAGTACGACGATCTGGCCGCGCGCCCGTCGCTCAACGTGTGGGTCGAAGAGGATGTGGCCGAGCGGGGCAGCACGGTGCATTTCCGTGGCTACGCCAACTACGTGGCGTGGATCGAGCGCGCCGAAGTGCGTGTGTTCCGCGCCGGCGAAGCGCCCGACGGCAAACCCAAGGTCGTGCTGCCGCTCGGCTGGGAAGAGCCGCTGGCATGGTCGGTGCCGCTGCGCGACGAAGACGGCGCAATTTTCCCGTCCGGTGACCTGCGCGATGGCGACTACCAGTATGTGCTGCGCGTCTATGACAGCGCCGGCCGTTACGACGAAACGGCGGTCAAGACGCTGACCGTTGCCTCCAAGCCGCGTCCGCTGGCTGACCGCGACGTGGAAGAACGCGAGGCGCTGACTGGCTGGGGCGAGAACGCGCTGTCGCTGCGCAACATCCCGGTGCGCGGTGGCACGGTGACGGTGAGCGGCACCCGCCTGGCCGAAGGTCAGCGCGTGCATGCGCTGGGCCTCTCGGTGCCGGTGGACCGCGAAGGGCGCTTCGTGGTGCGCCAGATCATGCCGTCCGGCCCGCATTCGGTCGAAGTGCGCGTGGATGAAGCCAACGGCGAGTCGGCACTGTTCCGCCGCAACGTCTCGATTCCGGATGACGACTGGTTCTACGTTGCCATCGGCGACCTGACGGTGGGCCGAAATGGCGTCAATCGCAGCGACAACGCCGAGCTGGTGACCGGGGACACCGACCACTATCGCAACGAAACCTATGTGGATGGCCGCGGCGCCTTCTACCTCAAGGGCAAGATCAAGGGCGAGTGGCTGCTGACCGCCGCCGCCGACACCCGCGAGCAGCCGTTCAAACACCTGTTCTCCAACTTCTCGTCGAAGGACCCGCGCTACCTGCTGCGCAACATCGACCCGGACGCCTACTACCCGGTGTACGGCGACGACAGCACGACGGTGGATGACGCGCCGACGCAGGGCAAGTTCTACGTGCGGCTCGAACGTGGTGATTCGCAGGTGATGTGGGGCAACTTCCACACCTCATGGTCGGGCAGCGAGTTGGCGCAGTATTCGCGCGGCTTGTACGGCGCCCGTGGCCGTTATGTATCCGAAGAGGCGACCAGCTTCGGCGAGCGCCGCACGCACGCTGAAGTGTTCGCGGCCGACCCGGGCACCTTGCCCGCCCGCGAGGAGTTCCGCGGCACCGGCGGCTCGCTGTACTACCTGCGCAACCAGGACATCACGGTAGGCTCCGAGCGCGCCTGGATCGAAGTACGCGACCGCGACTCCGGTCTGGTGCTCGAACGCCGCATGCTCACGGCCGGTCTGGACTACGACGTGAACTACCTGCAGGGCCGTTTGATGCTGGAAAGCCCGCTGCCCTCGACCGGCAGCGCCAGCGGTCTGGTGCAGACTTCGCCATCGTCCGGCAACCCGCTTTATCTGGTGGTCAGTTATGAATACGTGCCCGGCGTCGAGAAGGTCGATAGCCTGGCCGTCGGTCTGCGCGCCAGCCATTGGCTCAATGATCACGTGATGCTGGGGGTTACCGGCTTCCGCCAGGGCGAGGGCGAAGCCCGTCAGACCCTGCAGGGCCTCGACATCACCGTGCGCGTGGCAGCGGGTACCACGCTGAAAGCCGAGTTCGCGCGCTCGACCGGCGCGGCCGGCACGCTGACCTCGTCTGTCGATGGCGGCTTTGGCTTCCAGGACAGTCTTGCCGGCGGCAGCGACGTGTCGGCCAACGCGCGCCGTATCGAGGCGCGCATCGATCTGGCCGAGGTGACCGAAGACACCGACGGATCAGTCACCGCTTATTGGCAGGACCGCGAGGCGGGCTACAGCGGTCCGGGCCAGATATCGGTGGCGGGCGAGGCCGTGACGCAGGTCGGCGTGCGCGCCGAAGTGGACGTGACCGACACCGACCGGGTGACGGTCAAGGCCGACCAGCGTGAAGGCGACATTCAGGATCGTCACAACGTCGAGCTCGCCTGGCAGCATCGCGTGACCGAAGAATGGGCGGCGTCCATCGGCGTGCGTCAGGACGAGCGCGACAACAAGGCGCCGGGCTTGATCGCCAGCCCGACGCTGGCACAACAGGGCCGTCGCACTGACGTGATCGGTCGCGTTGATTATCAGCCGCTGGTTGAAGACGGCACGGTGGCGGATTGGGCAGCCTACGCCTACGTGCAGGGCACGGTGGCGAAGTCGGGCGAGCGCGACGACAACAACCGCGTCGGCGCGGGCGGCAGCCTGCAGGTCAATGACCGTGTGCGTCTGCGTGCCGAGGCTTCGGGCGGTGACGGCGGCCCGGGCGGCCTGCTCGGCGCCGACTACCGCATCAGCGATCGCAGCAATGCCTACCTGAACTACGTGATCGAGACCGAAGACCCGGAATACGCCTGGCGCGGTCGGCACGGCTCATGGGTAACGGGCGCGGACTATCGCGTCAGCGAAACGGCCCGGGTGTTCGGCGAGAACCGCTACACCCACGGCGCCGGCCCGCAGGGCCTGACCCACGCCTTTGGTGTGGATCTGGCGCCGACTGATCGCTGGACCATGGGCGCGACTTTCGAGACCGGGCGCATCACAGACCCGCTGGCGGGCGACTTCAAGCGTCGCGCGCTGGGGCTGTCGATCGGCTACAAGCATGACCGGGTGCGTTATGCCGGCAGTGTCGAGTTCCGCCGTGATGAGTCCGATTTTGGCGTGGGCCGCACCTGGCTGATGCGCAACTCGCTGGGCTACCAGCTTGACCCGTCGTGGCGTTTGATCGGCAAGTTCAACCTCTCGCGCAGCAGCAACAGCGGGGCCAACTTCTGGGACGGCGATTTCCACGAGATCGTGGTGGGCGCAGCCTATCGGCCGATCAACAACGACCGCTGGAACACGCTGTTCAAGTACACCAACTACCACAACGTGCCGTCCTCCGGACAGCGCTCGCCCAGTGGTGGTTCGGCCGATTACGCGCAGCGCAGCCAGGTGCTGTCGGTCGATACGGTGTGGGATTTCCGTCCGTGGTTGTCGCTGGGCGCGAAGTACGGCCTGCGCATCGGCGAACTCAAGTTCACCAACCCCGACAGCGAGTGGTTTTCGAGCCGCGCCGATCTGCTGGTGTTGCGCGCCGACTGGCATTTCGTGCGCGAATGGGATGCGGTGGTCGAGTGGCGCAAGTTGCGCGCTGAAGAAGCAGAAGATGCGCAGGCCGGCTTCCTGCTGGCGGTGTATCGCCATGTCGGCGAGCACGTCAAGGTGGGCGTGGGCTACAACTTCACCACCTACTCGGACGACCTGACGGACCTGTCTTACCGCAGCCGCGGCTGGTTCCTGAACGTGCTGGCGACGTTCTGAGCGGGGAACGTCGATCTGTCGGCTGAACGTTAGGGGCGCCGGAAGGCGCCCCTTTTTCGTCTGCTGCCTCCGTGGACGCAAACAAAAAGGCCCCTGATCGTCGATCAGAGGCCTTCTGTGTTTCCGGGACGGGCGCGACGGATCAGACGTTGAACAGGAAGTTCAGCACGTCGCCATCCTTGACGACGTATTCCTTGCCTTCGGCGCGCATCTTGCCGGCTTCCTTCGCGCCGGCTTCGCCCTTGTACTGGATGAAGTCATCGAAGGCGATGGTCTGGGCGCGGATGAAGCCGCGCTCGAAGTCGGTGTGGATCACGCCGGCTGCCTGCGGCGCGGTATCGCCGACGTGGATGGTCCACGCGCGAACTTCCTTCACGCCGGCGGTGAAGTAGGTCTGCAGGCCGAGCAGCGTGAAGCCGGCACGGATCAGACGGTCCAGGCCCGGCTCTTCGAGGCCCATGGACTCGAGGAAGTCCTTCATGTCCGCCTCTTCCAGATCGGCGATTTCGGCTTCGATGGCGGCACACAGCGCCACCACCTGAGCGCCTTCGGCCTCGGCGTGGGCGCGCACGGCGTCCAGATGCGGGTTGTTGCTGAAACCGTCTTCGGCCACGTTGGCGGCGTACAGCACCGGCTTGGCGGTGATCAGGCAGAACGGGCGGATGGCAATCCATTCGTCCTTGGCCAGGTCGAGGGCGCGCACCGGCTTGCCCTGGTCGAGCTGGGCGAGGCACTTCTCGAGCACCGGCAGCAGGTTCTTGGCTTCCTTGTCGCCAGCGGCGGCAGGGCGCTTGTAGCGGTTGATGGCCTTGTCGATGGTGGCAAGGTCGGCCAGCGCGAGTTCGGTGTCGATGACCTCGATGTCGCGGATCGGGTTCACCGAGCCGGAGACGTGCACGACGTTATCGTCGGCGAAGCAGCGCACAACGTGCACGATGGCGTCGGTTTCGCGGATGTTGGCGAGAAACTGGTTGCCCAGGCCTTCACCCTTGGAGGCGCCCGCCACCAGCCCGGCGATGTCGACGAACTCGACGATGGCAGGCTGGATCTTCTGCGGCTTGACGATCTCCGACAACGCAGCCAGACGCGGATCCGGCACCTCGACGATGCCGACGTTCGGCTCGATGGTGCAGAACGGGTAGTTGGCTGCTTCGATACCGGCCTTGGTCAGGGCGTTGAAGAGGGTCGACTTGCCGACGTTGGGCAGTCCGACGATTCCGCATTTGAGGCTCATGAGCTGGGTTCTTCCTTGTTCTTCGCCGGCTTCGGGCGGGTATTGAGTCGGGTCGTCGCGGCCGTCCAGTTGCCCGCGGCAATCAGCGGCCAGGCAAGCAGCGCGCGATCCATTGCGGCGTCGATTTCTTCCTGCTCTTCGCGACGCGGCGGTTTGAGCACGAAGTTGGCCACTTCGTTGCGATCGCCCGGATGCCCGATGCCGATGCGCAAACGCCAGTAGTCGTTGGTGCCGAGATGGGCCGAGGTGTCTTTCAGACCGTTGTGGCCACCCAGACCCCCGCCGAACTTCAGGCGCAACTGGCCGGGCGGAATGTCGAGTTCATCATGCACCACGAGGATCTCGGCCGGCTCGATACGGTAGAACCTCGCCAGCGCGCCGATCGACTGGCCCGAGCGGTTCATGAAGGTCTGCGGCATCAGCAGCCAGGCGCCGGCACTGCGCGCGTTGGCCGCGAGGCCATGAAAGCGGGATTCGGGTGCAAAGCGCACGCCGAGCTCGTCGGCGAGACGCTCACAAAACCAAAACCCGGCGTTGTGCCGGGTTTCGGTGTATTCGGCCCCGGGGTTGCCGAGGCCGACGACGAGGCGCACGGGTGCGGAGCTCATCGGTCAGCGTGCGATGCCGATCAGGCCTCGGCCTCGCCGCCTTCGCCGTCTTCCGCTGCGTCGTCGTCAGCGCTGCCGCCGCCGGTCTTCAGTGCGGTGGCGATAACCGGGTTGCCTTCACCGTGGTGAACAACTTCGACGCCCTTGGGCAGAGCGATGTCGGAAACGTGCAGCGACTGATCGTTCTCGATCTTGGAGAGATCGATCTCGAGGAACTCCGGCAGGTCTTTCGGCAGGCAGGCGATGTCGATCTCGGTCATGACGTGCGAGATCATCTGGCCGCCGAGCTTCACGGCCGGGCTGACGTCGCCATTGACGAAGTGCAGCGGCACCTTGATGTGCAGCTTTTCGGTGGCGCTGATGCGCTGGAAGTCGATGTGCAGCACTTGCTGCTTGTACGGGTGCCACTGGGTGTCACGCAGGATGACGGTCTCTTTCTTGCCTTCAACGACAACGTTGAGGACGGAAGAGTGGAACGCTTCCTTGCGCAGCAGGTGATACAGCTCGTTATGGTCGAGCGTGATCGCCTCGGCGTCCTGATGGGCGCCGTAGATGATGCCCGGCAGCTGGCCAGCGCGACGCAGGCGGCGGCTCGCACCCGTGCCCTGATCCACGCGCTTGGTGGCCTTGAATTCGATGTTCATTGCAGTACTCCGGTGGTTGAAGATGATCCGCCCGCGACCAGACGGATCGTAAAGTGGCCCGCAGCAATCGCTGCAGGCCGAAAATCATTCCATGAACAGCGAGCTGACCGATTCCTCGTTGCTGATGCGCAGCATGGTGTCGGCCAGCAGTGAGGCGACCGAAACCTGGCGAATCTTCGAGCACCCGCGCGCGTCGTCGCGCAGCGGAATGGTGTCGGTTACGACCAGTTCGTCCAGATCGGACTCCATGATGCGTGCCGCGGCAGCGCCCGACAGTACGGCGTGCGTACAGTAGGCCAGCACGCGACGCGCACCGTTCTCTTTCAAGGCGGTAGCGGCCTTGCACAGCGTGCCGGCGGTGTCGACGATGTCGTCCATGATCACGCAGGTGCGGTCCTTGACCTCACCGATGATGTTCATCACCTCGGCCACGTTGGCCTTGGGGCGGCGCTTGTCGATGATCGCCAGATCGCATTCGAGACGCTTGGCGAAGGCGCGCGCGCGCACCACGCCGCCGACGTCGGGCGACACGACCATCAGGTCGTCGTATTTCTGTTTGTCCAGATCGTTGAGCAGCACCGGAGCGGCGTAGACGTTGTCCACCGGCACGTCGAAGAAACCCTGGATCTGGTCGGCGTGAAGATCCATCGTCAGCAGGCGCTGCACGCCGACGGCCTGCAGCATGTTGGCGACGACCTTGGCCGTGATCGGCACACGCGCCGAACGCGGACGGCGATCCTGGCGGGCATAGCCGAAATAGGGGATGGCAGCGGTAATGCGACCGGCCGAAGCGCGTTTGAGCGCATCCACCAGCACCAGCATTTCCATCAGGTTGTCATTGGTCGGCTGGCAGGTCGGCTGCAGGACGAAGACGTCCTTGCCGCGGACGTTTTCAAGCAGTTCGACATTGACCTCGCCATCGGAGAAACGACCGACCGTCGCAGAACCGAGTGTGATGCCGAGGCGGCGTACGACATCGGCAGCGAGTTTA
Source organism: Pseudazoarcus sp. NS34 (assembly GCF_059703725.1). Lineage (NCBI taxonomy): Bacteria > Pseudomonadati > Pseudomonadota > Betaproteobacteria > Rhodocyclales > Zoogloeaceae > Pseudazoarcus > Pseudazoarcus sp. NS34. The sequence continues at coordinate 723,480 of NZ_BAAKIZ010000002.1, read as the reverse complement.
GGATTGGCGTTGCCGGTGAAGACCATCAGGCTGCCACGGGGCATGACCGATTCTCCAGTACCGAAATTGAAAATCTGTGGAGCCGGAAGCGACACGGGCAGGCGCGTGGCCTGCCCGGTTCGTCGTCTGGCTGGGGAGGAAGGATTCGAACCTTCGAATGCCGGAATCAAAATCCGGTGCCTTGACCAACTTGGCGACTCCCCAAAAAACCTTTTTCGCTACCCGTCGAGCCAGCTGTGAAGCGGATGCCGCGCCTGACTTCGGGCCTTCCATGCACGCCACTTTGGCGGGCAGGCGGCAATAATATCCGAAGCCGCATTTTCGGAGTCGACCGCCGCAAACACACAGGCACCCGAACCGGTCATGCGCGCGGGAGCAAAGCGCTCCAGCCATTCAACTGCCGCGGCAATTTCCGGGTGAAGTCTGCACGCTACTGGCTGCAGGTCGTTCCGGGTTGCGCGGAAAGCGAAGTCCGCAATTCTGATGGCTTCGGTGTTTCGCGTCAAGTCGGGGGAGCGGAAAATTTCGAGGGTCGGCACGTGTACGCCCGGCGCGACGATGACGTAGCACGCCGGCGGCAATTCGACAGGCGTGAGGACTTCGCCGATGCCTTCGACGAAGGCATCCGTGCCGCCAATGAAAAACGGCACGTCGGCACCCAGGCGCAGCCCGAGCGCGGCCAGTTCGCTGCGCTTCAAGCCTGTGTTCCACAAGCGGTTGAGTGCGATCAACGTGGTGGCGGCGTCCGACGAGCCGCCGCCAAGTCCGCCGCCGCTCGGCAGCACCTTGTGCAGGTCGATGTTCGCCCCTGCACTGCAAGCCGTTTCGGCCTGCAGTAACTGCGCGGCGCGAATTACCAAATCGGTGGATTCGGGAATGCCGGGAATGTCGTTGAGGCGCCGGATCGCGCCGTCGTCACGCAGCTCGAAGTCGAGCGTGTCGCTCCAGTCGAGCAGGCGGAAGACGGACTGCAGCAGGTGGTAGCCGTCGTCGCGGCGGCCCACGACGTGCAGAAAGAGGTTGAGCTTGGCTGGTGCGGGGCAGCCGACCAGACGTTTCAGTCGCGCGGCGTCCATGCGTCCACCACGATGCGCAGTCGGGCGTCGCCCCACTGAGCGTTCAATTTGCGCGGGTGCGATTGCGGGTCGTCGCTTGCGTACTCGGGATAGTCGATGATCCAGCCGCTGTCTGAAATGCGCGTCGGACGGCCGATTGCGTCGGTTTCGAGGATGCGCGCGCCTTCGGCCGGGATGGCCTGGATCCAGTCGGCCAGATGCTCGGCCGGCGCATTGATGCCGAGAATGTGCGGTAGCAGCGTGGTGGTGTCGGGAGCGTACAGACGCTGCCCGTCCGAACTGCGCAGCACGGCGCCTTCCGGCGTGCCGACGACATGCGCGACGACTTGCCCGAGCGGACTGAGTACCACCCATTCGTCGCCCTGCGGGCGGTGCGCCCAGCGCAGCCGGCCATTGGCGCCGCGCTCGCCGTCGCTGGCAGCGAGACGGCCTTCCAGGTCGAAGGAAAGCACGCGCTCGCGTTCGATCGGCGCGACCTGCTCATCCCGCGGCGGCTGCAGGGCGCAGCCGACCAGCAGGGCGCAGCCGGCAAGGGTGGCGAGTAGACGGATCATTGGCCGCGCAGGCGGCGCATGGTTTCACCGAGCACTGCGTTGTCCGGGTGAGCGCGCAGCGCCTCGTTCCAGATGCGGTTGGCTTCGTTGCGGCGATCGAGCGTCCACAGGATTTCGCCCAGATGGGCCGCGATTTCAGGGTCGCTGCGGATCGTATAGGCGCGCTGCAGATAGATCAGAGCCGATTGCGCATCGTTCTTGCGAAAGCGCACCCAGCCCATGCTGTCGAGAATGAAGGGGTCGTTGGGCGACAGTTCGAGCGCGCGGGTAATCAGCTCTTCGGCTTCTTCAAGGCGCACGCCGTGTTCGGCCAGCGTATAGCCCAGTGCGTTGTAGGCGTGGGCGTGCTCGGGGTCGATCTCCATGACCAGTCGCATGTACTGCTCCATGCGTTCGAGCTGGTCCAGGCGCTCGGCCAGCATGCCGGCCTCGTAGAGCAGGTCGGGGTCTTCCGGGGCGTCGATGAGGGCCTCGTCGATGACCTGCAGGGCTTCCTCGGTGCGCCCGGCGTTACGCAGCAGCAGCACTTCGGTGAAGATCAGCCGGCGACGATCGTCCAGCTCGACTTCGGTGCCGGCCAGGTGGGCGCGCGCGGCGTCCAGATTGCCGCCCTCGGCCAGCAGATGCGCGATGCGGATCTGCGCGTCCAGGTAGTGCGCTCCGGTCTCGATTTCGCGGTACAGCGCCAAGGCGTCGTCGCGACGATCGGTGCGCTCGGCAATGGCCGCCAGATTGAACAGGATGCCGTCGCGCTCGGGGTGTCCGAGCTCCAAGGCGCGCCGGAACTGTTTCACCGCCAGCGGGAAGTCGCCGGTCTGGGTGGCGATCATCGCGACGGCGTAGATCAGGTCGATATCGTCCGGGTAGCGGGCCAGCAGACTGCGAAACTCGGTCAGGGCGGCCGGAAAGTCCTGCGCCGAAACCTGGCTGCGGGCATGAGCGATGGCAGCGTTGCGGCTGTCGGGGTGGCGCATCAGGTATGCGCCGAGCAGGTCCAGGGCGTCCTGTACGGCATTGAGCTGCACGAGCAGTTGCGACTTGAGAACCACCGCCGGCTCCCAGTCAGGACGCAGCTTGAGGGCGGTTTCGATGGACGTCAGCGCGGCCAGGTCGTTGCCTTCGCCGGCGTAAGCCTGGGCCAGGGCGAAATGCGCCGGCGCTTGCAGCAGGTAGGGTTCGGTCAGACGCTCGACGGTCTCGCGCACCAGCGACTTGTCCTGCATCGGGGACAGGGCGCGGTTCAGGCCCAGCAGGTTCTGCTCAAGGCGCGGTCCTTCGGAATTGGCCAGAATGCGCGCCAGCTCGATCTGCACCTCGTTCATCTGGTCGCCGCGGGTGGCGAGGATGCCGGCCAGCATGCGACGGGCGTCCTCGGACGTCGGCTCGGCATCGAGCCAGATGCGCGCGGCCACCGAGGCGCTGTCCATGTCGCGCGCCACCAGTGCGATCTCGGTGGCGCGTCGGGCGATGCGTGGGTCGAGCGTCTGGCGCGCCGCGTGCAGATAGGCTTCGGCCGACACCGGCAGGTCGCCGCGGCTGCCGGCGATCTCGCCGAGCAGGACCAGAAACAGTACGTCTGAGGAGAGCTCCTGTATCGGCAGGATGGCGCCCGACTCGGTGGTGGCGGGGCTGTCGCCGGGCGCGGCGTGGCTGGCCGGAGCCAGTAGCGCAAGGGTGAGCGCCATGCCGGCGACGAACGGGGGGAGCTTGTGCTTCATAATCGGGTCCAGTAAGGCCGGTCTGCGCTGCTCGCGAAGTGTCCGATGGTATGCAGTTTCATGCTGCACGGGCAAGCGCGCGATGCCCGGCAGGCTTCAATCAGGAAAACATTCATGCCCGAATTGCCCGAAGTCGAGACCACCTGCCGGGGAATTCGTCCGGTATTGACCGGGCGAATGGCGAGCGGTTGCATCATCCGCAACGGTCGCCTGCGTTACCCCGTGCCCGCCGATCTGGGTGGCTGCATTGACGGTCAGCCATTGCTGGCGGTGGAGCGGCGAGCCAAATACCTGCTGCTGGGCTTCCCCGGCGGCACCGTGATCGTGCATCTGGGCATGTCCGGCAGTCTGCGTGTGGTCGATGCGCGGGCACCCGCCGACAAGCATGATCACGTCGACCTGCTGTTTGGCGAAACGGCCCTGCGCCTGCGCGATCCACGGCGCTTCGGGTTGATAGTGTGGCATGCGGGCGAGCTGGCGCAGCATCCGCTGTTTGCGCGTCTGGGTATCGAGCCGCTGCATGCGGGCTTCGATGGCGACTGGCTGTTTGAAGCGCTGCGTGGCGTGAGCACGCCGATCAAGCTGGCCATCATGGACGCTCATCGCGTCGTCGGTGTCGGCAATATCTACGCCTCGGAGAGCCTGTTCCGGGCGCGCATCCATCCGCTCACGCCAGCCGGCAGTCTGGGGCGTCAGCGCTGCCGACGCCTTGCCGAGGCCATTCGCGAGACGCTCTTTGCGGCCATCGAAGCCGGCGGCAGTACCTTGCGCGATTTCGTCGGGGGTGACGGCAAGGCCGGCTACTTCCAGCAACAGTACTTCGCGTATGGTCGCGACGGCGACGCCTGCCGCGTGTGTGGAGGCACCGTGCGCAAGACCGTGATGGGCCAGCGTTCGACCTTCTGGTGTGCGCGGTGCCAGCCGCTGCGCAAGCCGCGCACAGCTCTGCCGCGACGCGTCTGAGCTGCGTCCGTCGGCCATCACATGCCGCCGGTCGCGGCGCTTCAGATGCATCATTGGCAGGGCGTCGGCCGGACGCTATGCTGAGCGAATCTGATCGCGTCCCCCCTCGATGCCGGAGAGTGCAATGAACGAACTGATTGATCGGTTTTCCGCCTATGGCAACTGGCGCGAGGAGGGTGAGGCGGCCATCGGGCGTCTGCGCGCGTGGCTGACCCGCAATGAAGTCGGCGATGCGCAGACCGAGATGCGCCTGAAACAGGTGCTCGACCGCATGCGCGAGGACCGCCTGACAATTGCCTTCGTCGCCGAGTTCTCGCGCGGCAAATCCGAACTGATCAACGCTGTGTTCTTCTCCGGCTATGGTGACCGCATCCTGCCGTCGAGCGCCGGCCGCACCACCATGTGTCCGACTGAACTGTGCTGGGAGCACGGCAGCACGCCGCAGATTCGCCTGTTGCCGATCGAGTCGCGTCGCGACGGCGACGTGGTCGCCGTGCTGCGTTCGCGCCCCGAAGCCTGGCAGGTCGAGCCGCTCGATACCGCTTCTGCCGAGAGCCTGCAACGTGGTCTGGCGCGCGTCGGCGAAACCACTCGGGTGAGCGTGGACGAGGCGCGCGAACTCGGCTTTCGCGTGGGCGAGGAGGGCGGTGAGGACATGCTGGTGGCGGACGCCGACGGCATGGTCGAGATCTCGCGCTGGCGCCACGCCATCATCCATTTTCCGCATCCGCTGCTCGAACAGGGCCTGGTTGTGCTCGACACGCCGGGGCTCAACGCCATCGGTGCCGAGCCCGAACTTACCCTGTCGATGCTGCCCAATGCACACGCCGTGGTGTTCGTGCTGGCGGCCGATACCGGCGTCACGCAAAGCGATCTGGCGGTATGGCGCGAGTGCGTCAGCGCCGGTCGCAGTGGTAACCACGGCTGCATGGTGGTGCTCAACAAGATCGATGGCCTGTGGGATGGCTTGCGCGACGACGCGCGCATCGAAGTCGAGATCGAGGGGCAGGTGGCGTCGGTTGCGCGCACCCTCGGGGTGCAGGCTTCGAGTGTGTTTCCGGTGTCGGCACAGAAGGGGCTGGTCGGTCGCATCAACGGCGACGAGGCACTGGTCGAGCGCAGCCGGCTGGGGGTTTTCGAGCAGGCACTGTCGGCGGAGGTGCTGCCGGCACGTCAGCGCATCGTGCGCGAAAGCAGCCTGGCCGAAGTCGACGACGTGGTGCGCCAGTCGCGCCAGTTGCTGCTTGCGCGGCAGAGCGGCGTGCGCGAGCAGTTGCGTGAGCTGGCGGACTTGCGCGGCAAGAACCAGAGCGTCATCGAATACATGATGCGCAAGGTCGGCAGCGAAAAGGCCGAGTTCGAGGAAGGGCTCAAGAAGTACTACGCAGTGCGTTCGGTATTCACCACGCTCACCAACAACCTGCTGCAGCACATGGGCCTGGACGTGCTGCGACACGAGACGCGGCGTACGCGCGAAGCCATGCTCGACTCGACCTTCACGGCCGGTTTGCGCGGTGCGATGGAGCAGTTCTTCACCCGCCTGCGTGGCAACCTCGCGCAATCCGACGCCGAAATCGTCGAGATCTCGGCGATGCTGGCTTCGATGTACAAGCGTTTCAGTGTCGAGCACGGCCTCAAGCTGGCTCAACCGGCAGGCTTTTCGACGCAGCGCTATCTGCGTGAGATCGACCGGCTGGAAGAGATCTTCAATCGCCAGATCAACACCACGCTAACCCTGGTGACGACCGAGAAGCGCAAGCTCACACAGAAGTTCTTCGACACTGTGGCGGTGCAGGCCCGGCGCACCTTTGAAGTCGCCAACCGCGACATGGACCAGTGGTTGCGGGCCGTCATGGCGCCGCTGGAAACGCAGGTACGGGAATACCAGATTCAGCTCAAGCGTCGCCTGGAGAGCATCAAGCGCATCCATCAGGCGACCGACACGCTGGAAGACCGCGTCGACGAACTGCGTCACTCCGAGGAAGGGCTGGAGCTGCAGATCGCCGAGCTTGAAGAGATGCTGGCCGAGGTGCGGACTGCCCTCGGCGCGGCGGAAGAGGACGACCAGGTCGTCCGCGCCGCCTGACGCGGATCAGGCCGCGGTGTTGGTGAGGAGAACGAACTTCTCCATCAGCTGGTCCTTGGTTTCGACCACATCCGGATTGAGCGGAATGCAGTCTACCGGGCAGACCTGCTGACACTGCGGCTCGTCGAAGTGTCCGACACATTCGGTGCACTTGTTCGGGTCGATCTCGTAGATCTCGTCACCCTGGTAGATCGCCCCGTTCGGGCATTCCGGCTCGCACACATCACAGTTGATGCATTCGTCGGTAATCATCAGCGCCATGCTGTAATCCTTTCCTGTTACCTGTCCGGCTGAAACTTGTGCAGCAGGCGCCGGGTGACCTGCGGCTGAACGAATTTTCCGATGTCGCCGCCAAGGCGGGCAATCTCGCGCACCATCGTGGCCGAGATGAACATGTACTCGTCGCCCGGTGTGAGGAATACGGTTTCGACCTCGGGGAAGAGCTTGCGGTTCATGCCGGCCATCTGGAACTCGTACTCGAAGTCCGATACCGCGCGCAGACCACGCAGGATCACACGCGCATCGTTGGCCTTCAGGAAATCCATCAGCAGGCCATCGAAACCGGTTACTTCCACGTTCGCAAAGGGCGCGCAGACCTCGCGTGCGATCTCGATGCGCTCGTCGAGCTCGAACAACGGGGTCTTGCCGCGGCTGCGTGCAATGCCGACGATGAGGCGGTCGAACAACTGCGAGCCGCGGCGCACGAGATCCTCGTGACCACGCGTGAACGGGTCGAAAGTGCCGGGGTAAACCGCAACGGTTTCCCTCATTCGCTACTACCTCGCATCAGGTGGAAATGAACCTGGCCGGCGCGACCCTCGCGGATCGTCGTCCAGCGGCCAAGCTGCGTGAGCGGGTGCTCGCTTTCGGCATACAGCCAGCCATCAGGCACGAGCAGGCGCTCCAGGGCGGGCTCGATCTTCTCCAGCAGGCCCTGGCGGTAGGGCGGGTCGAGAAAGACCAGATCGAACTTGCGCGACGTCGAGCGGGCGAATTCTACCGCATCGGCACGCAGCACCTCTACCTGAGTGGCCTGCAGCGACTGCGCAGTAGTACGCAGTGATGCTGCTGCGCGTGCGTCGCGTTCGACCAGCAGCACCTCGGCTGCGCCGCGCGAGGCGGCCTCGAACCCGAGCACGCCGGTGCCGGCGAAGAGGTCGAGGCAGCGCATGCCGTGCAGCTCCTGCCCCAGCCAGTTGAACAGCGTCTCGCGCACTCGGTCCGGCGTCGGACGCAGGCCGGACAGCTTCGGCACCTCGATCAGCCGCGAGCGCCATTGCCCGCCAACGATGCGAACCCGGCTCACGGTTTCGTGCTGTCGCCGTCGCCGCCGGCCACCACCACCGACAGGTGTGCTGGCTCGACGCGTCGTGCGAAAGCATCGCGGATGCCTTGCACGGTGACTTCCGAGACGTGCTGCGGATAGGTGTCGAGCCAGTCCAGCGGCAGGCCATAGAAGCCGACCACGGCAACCCAGTCGAGGATCTTGCCGTTCGAGTCGAGTCGCAGCCCGAAGCCGTTGACCAGGTTGGCCTGCGCGGCAGTGAGCTCCTCCTCGGTCGGGCCTTCGGCGATGAAATCGGCCAGCACGTCCTTGACCACCTTCAGCGCGTCGTCGGTCTGGCCGCCACGGGTCTGCAGCCCGATCTGGAACGGGCCGGCGACGGCTTGCGGCGCAAAGTAGCTGTACACGCTGTAGGCAAAGCCGCGTGCGTCGCGCACCTCGCGGTTCAGGCGTGACACCAAGCCGCTGCCACCGAGGATGTGGTTGCCGACGAGCAGCGCGAAGTAGTCCGGATCATTTCGCGACATGCCGGGCATGCCGGCCAGGATGTGGGCCTGAGAAGACGGGTGCGGGATGCGTACGGTGGAGGCCTGCGGCATCTCCGGCGCGGGCGGCGGCGGTACGGCAGCGCCGGCCGGCAAGGCCCGCGTCAGCGCCACGGCGATGCGTTCGGCTTCGGCCCGGTCGGCATCGCCGACGATGGTGACAACCGCGTTGCGCGCTGTGTAGTGATTGCGATGGAATTCGAGCAGCGCATCGCGGCTGATCGCCTCGATGGACTCGAAAGTGACTTGTGCTCCGTACGGGTGATCACCGAACACCAGACGCCCGAAGGCCCGCTCGGCCAGCGTGGCGGGGCGTGTCAGTGCCTCGCGCAGGCCCGCTGAGGCGCGGGATTTTTCGCGCGCCAGCACGGGCGCGGGATAGGCCGGTTGGGCGATCAGGCGGGCCGCCAGGTCAAGCGCCGCATCGCGTTCGGGGGCGCTCGACAGCGTGCGCACCGAGAACCAGGCGCGGTCGTTGTCGGTGCCGCCGCCGAACTGTGCGCCGGTGTCGGCACGCGCCTCGGCAATGGCCTGTTCGTCCAGATTCTCGGTGCCGGCGTCGAGCAGACCGCGCGCCAGCGAGGCAAGGCCCGACAGGCCTTGCGGATCGCGTGCCGAACCGGCGGCGAAGTCGACCTGAACGTCGAGCATGGGCAGCGTATCGCCCGGCACGAAATACACGCGGGCGCCGGTTTCGGCGACCCAGTGCTGGATGGCCGGGCCGGCCGTTGCGGCGTGGGCCGAAACGCCAAGGACGAGGGCGGTCACAAGCCGCCCCATGGCGGCAGGCAGGCGGAAATTCATCATTGCTTGCTCCCGATCTGGGGACGGGTGGCGCCAAACGCGTTGGGTTTGGCGGGGCTTGCGGCGTCGAGGGATTGCGGGTCAAGGATGGCGCGCGTCAGCGTGCCGTCGCCGAAGTAGCGTCGCGCAACGTCCTGCACTTCTTCGGCGGTGACCTTGCGAATACCTTCGAGCAGCGCCGCCTCGTCACGCCAGGAAATGCCGGCGCCTTCCAGAAAGCCGATCTCCATGGCCTGACCCATCAGCGAATCGCGCTTGTACACCTCGGCCGCCAGCGTCTGCGTCAGCACGCGCCGCAACTCGGATTCCTCGATGCCGTCGCGGGCGATGCGCGCGACCTCTTCGCGCAATGCGGTTTCCAGTTCGGCCACGCTCTTGCCGGCAACAGGCGTGGCGCCCAGCGTGAACAGCGAAGGGCCGCGCGCGATGCCGCCGTAGCTGGCGTCTACTGCCACGGCGATCTGTTCCTCGCGCACCAGGCGACGTGGCAGACGCGCGCCGTCATAGCCGTCGAGCAGGGCAGCCAGTACCTGCAGCGCATAGACGTCGCGGTCGGCCTCGACGTCATTGAGCGTCGGCGCGTGCCAGGCCAGTGCGACGTGCGGCAGCTCGGCCGGCGCCTCGACGGTGACCTGACGCGTGCCGCGCTGCTGCGGCTCGCTCGAAATGCGGCGCTCGGGCAGCTCCTTGGCGGCAATCGGCCCGTAGTGTTGTTCGGCCAGCGCGAACACCTCGCGGTGATCGACGTCACCGACGACCACTAGCCGTGCGTTATTGGGCGCATACCAGGCCTCGTGCCAGCGGCGTGCGTCTTCGACTGTGTAACTTTCGATGTCGCCCATCCAGCCGATGATCGGGCGTTGGTAGGGGTGTGCGGTGTAGGCCGTGGCCATCAGCTGCTCCCACAGCAGCGAGCGCGGGTTGTCATCGGTGCGCATGCGGCGCTCTTCCATGACGACCTGCCGCTCGGGCAGGAATTCCTTGTCGCTGATGACCAGATTGGCCATCCGGTCGGCCTCCATCCACATCATTTCGTCGAGACGGCTGGGTGGAATCTGCTGGAAGTAGGCGGTGTAGTCGCGCCCGGTGAAGGCGTTGTCGCGCCCGCCGGCGGCCGCCACACGACGGTTGAACTCGCCCGGCGCGAGCTTCTCGGTGCCCTTGAACATCATGTGTTCGAGCATGTGGGCGATGCCCGACACGCCATCGGGCTCATCCATCGAACCGATGCCATACCAGACCATGTGCACCACCGAGGGTGCGCGATGGTCTTCCTTGACAATGACATGCATGCCGTTGGGCAGCGTGGTTTCAAAAGGGTTGGCCAGGGCCGGTGCCGGTGCGGCAATGGCGGTCAGCGCGAGGGCGACCGCGGGCAGTGCGTGACGGAGCATTCGGGGTTCCTGCATCTGTTAGAATCCGGGGCAGTTTTCGGGCTTGCTGAGGCAGGCACGAAACCGGCGCGGCGCTGCATCTTAGCGCCATCATGGCCGGCACGCCTGCCCGGCAGCAATCGTCCCTAGAGACTCGACGCCTGATGTTTGGTTTCCTCAAGAAGTCCCCCCGCCCCGACACCGAAGCGCCTGAAGCGCCTGAACCGGAGTCGTTGACGCCGCCGGAAGCAAGTGTTGTCGAGGTCGCTGCGACCGCGCCGCGGCCTTCGTGGGGCGACCGGCTCAAGGCCGGCCTTTCGCGTACTCGCGGCAATCTCGCCGGGCTGTTTGGCCTGCGCGGCATCGACGAAGAACTGTTCGAGGATGTCGAGGCCACGCTGTTGATGGCCGATTGCGGCGTCGAGGCAACCCAGTTTCTGATCGACGAATTGCGCAAACGCTGGAAGCGCAACGAAATCGCCAACGCCAACGAGTTGCGTGATGCGCTGGCCGAACTGCTGCGCGACTTGCTGGCGCCGCTCGAAGCGCCGCTGGATGTGTCGGGTCACACGCCCTTCGTCATCATGATTGCGGGCGTCAATGGCGCCGGCAAGACCACCTCCATCGGCAAGCTCGCCAAGCATTTTCAGGCGCAGGGCAAGAGTGTGCTGCTGGCCGCGGGCGACACTTTCCGCGCCGCCGCGCGCGAGCAGCTCGAAACCTGGGGTGAGCGCAACGGCGTGACGGTGATCGCGCAGGATCAGGGCGATTCCGCCGCGGTCATCTTCGACGCCGTGAACGCCGCCCGGGCACGCGGCATCGACGTGGTGCTGGCCGACACGGCCGGCCGTCTGCCGACGCAACTGCACCTGATGGAAGAAATCGCCAAGGTGCGTCGCGTCATCGCCAAGGCGTTGCCGGAAGCGCCGCACGAAGTGCTGCTGGTGCTCGACGGCAACATCGGCCAGAACGCGCTGGCGCAGGTCAAGGCCTTTGACGCCGCCATCGGCGTGACCGGCCTGGTGCTGACCAAACTCGACGGCACGGCCAAGGGCGGCATCGTCGCGGCCATTGCGCGCCAGCATCCCAAGCCCTTGCGCTACATCGGCGTGGGCGAGGGCATCGACGATCTGCAGCCGTTCCGCGTCAAGGAATTCGTTGACGCGCTGTTTGCGCGCGGCAGCGCCGCATGATCGTTTTCGACGAAGTCGTCAAACGCTACCCGGGCGACTATGTCGGCCTGGGCGGCGTCAGCTTCACCATCCGCCACGGCGAGCTGGTGGTGCTGTCGGGCCATTCCGGCGCCGGCAAAAGCACCCTGCTGAAAATGATTCCGGCCATCGAGCGCCCAAGCTCTGGCGTGGTCAGCATCAACGGGCAGGACGTTTCGCGCCTGCGTGCCTCGGCCATTCCCTATCTGCGGCGCAACCTCGGTCTGGTGCTGCAGGAGAGCCGCCTGCTGTATGACCGCAGCGTGTTCGATAACGTCATGCTGCCGCTGGTGATTACCGGGCAGTCCTCACGCGACGCTGCGCGTCGAGTTGCCGCGGCGCTCGAGCGCGTCGGTCTGGCTGGACGCGAGCGCGAGATGCCGGCGGGTCTTTCCGGCGGCGAGCAGCAGCGCGTGGCGATCGCGCGCGCCATCGTCAATCGCCCGTCCATCCTGATTGCCGACGAGCCCACCGCGCATCTCGATGCAGCCTACGCGCGCGAGATCGCGGCGCTGTTCAAATCCTTCAACGAGGCCGGTGTGACCATTCTGGTGTCGACCCACGACGAGCGCCTGTTCATGGAATGGCGCCCGCGCCGGCTGATACTCGGCAAGGGCTTGCTGGTAAGGGATCTGGCGCCATGAACAACTGGTTCCATCTGCATGCCCACGCCATCGGCATCGCCGTGCGCCGTCTTGCGCGCCAACCGGTCGGCACGCTGCTCTCCGCGCTGGTGGTGGGCATTGCGCTGTCGCTGCCGGCGGCCGGCTATCTGCTGCTCGACAACGTGGCCTCGCTGGCGCGCGGGGTGTCTGGCTCGCCGGAACTGAGCATCTTCCTGGCGAACGAAACCGCGCGCGCCGACATCGCCGACATGGACAAGCGCCTCGGCGCTGACGGCGACGTGGCGAGCTACGTATTCGTGTCGCGCGACGAGGCCATGCGCCAACTAGAGCGCAGCGGTCTGGGCGACGTGCTCGGCGGTCTGGCCGCCAATCCGCTGCCGGATGCTTTCGTGGTTACCCCCGCGACGGCCGACCCGGCGCTGTATCAAACGCTGCTGGCGCGCTTCGGTGAGTGGGAAGGCGTCGAGCATGTACAGCTCGACTCGGCCTGGGTTGAGCGCCTGCATGCGCTGCTGGAGCTGGGCAAGTCATCAGTGTTGCTGCTGGCGCTGCTGCTCGGCATTGCGCTGGTAATCGTTACCTTCAACACCATCCGGCTGCAGATCCTGACGCAGCGTCACGAGATCGATGTGAGCCGCCTGCTGGGCGCTACCGACCCCTTCATCCGCCGTCCGTTCTACTGGTTCGGCAGCCTGCAGGGCTTGCTCGGCGGTGTCGTGGCATTGATCACCGTGTGGCTCGCCGTGCATGCGCTGGCCACGCCGGTTGAAGGGCTGGCGGCCACCTATGGCGCGGTGTTTGCACTGACCGGTCCGGGGCTGTCCGACAGCCTGGCGTTGCTTGCCTTTGCGGCATTGCTCGGCTGGTGCGGCAGCGAACTGTCGGTGCGCCGCCACCTGCGCGAAAAGCTCAGTTAACTTCGTTCCTTGCGCAGCGCTGCGATCTCCTCACGCAGCGTGCGCATCTGTTCCATCATTTCGTCGTGGTCGGCTTTGACCAGCGCGCGTGTCTGTTCGCCCTCCAGGTGGTCGGTGGTGTTCATGGCATCGACGACGATGGCAATGAACAGGTTCAGCACCGCGAAGGTGGTGATCAGGATGAACATCACGAAGAAGATCCACGCCAGCGGATAGACCTCCATCACCGGTCGCACGATGCCCATCGACCACGATTCGAGCGTCATCACCTGGAACAGCGTGTAGAACGATGCGCCGATGCTGCCGAACCACTCCGGGAAGCGATCAGCGAAAAGTTTGGTCGCCATCACCGCTGCAACATAGAAGACCAGCAGCAGCAAGGTCAGCACCGAGGTCATGCCGGGGATGGCGCGCAGCAGCGCATTGACCACCTTGCGCATCGACGGCACCACCGATACCAGCCGCAGTGCGCGCAGGATGCGCAGCGCCCGCAGCACCGAGAGGCCTTCGCCGGTGGGCAGCAGCGTGACGGCAACCACCAGAAAGTCGAACACGTTCCAGCCGCTGCGGAAAAAGTTGTGGCGATACACCACCAGCTTGAGCACGATTTCGACAACGAACACCGCCAGCGCGGCGCGGTCGAGCAGCACCAGCAACGGGCCGGCCGAGGCCATCACCGAGGCAGAGGTTTCGAGACCCAGCGTGATCGCGTTGATCACGATCACGGCGATCACGAAGTTCTGGAAAGAGGTCGATTCGACGAAGCGTCTGAGGGCGATCATTGCGGGCGGTAACGTGTCGGGATTGGGGTGCGATTCTATGTCAGGCCGGCGGCGGAGATTGCAAGAACCCGCAATTGACCCCAGCGACACGGCTTCGCATCATGGGAGCCGTCTCACCGGACGCCGCCCATGATCGACGATGAGCGTGATGCCGAGACGTTCTCGAAGGGCGCGCTGCGTTCAGCCGTGACCGGTAAACTCCCGCCATGGGAAGGATGAAAATGGACATTGACGAGACCTACATGCTCGCTGCACTGGAACAGGCCCGGCTCGCTGGCGCCTGCGGCGAGGTGCCGGTGGGAGCAGTGGTGGTGCTCGACGGCGAGATCGTCGGGCGTGGTTTCAATCAGCCGATCCGCGGCAATGATCCGACGGCGCATGCCGAGGTGATGGCCTTGCGCGACGCGGGCACTCGCCTGGGCAATTACCGGCTGCCGGGCTGCAGCTTGTATGTGACGCTGGAGCCGTGCGCGATGTGCTCGGGGGCGATCATGCATGCGCGCGTGGCGCGCGTCGTGTTCGGTGCGCGTGATCCCAAGACGGGCGTGGCCGGCAGCGTGATCGACCTGTATGCCGAGAAGCGCCTCAATCACCACGCGGAGATCGTTGGCGGGGTGCTGGCCGAGGCATGCGGGGCCTTGCTCAGCGGCTTCTTCGCGGCGCGGCGCAACAAGACACAGGTGGTGTGATGCGAATCGAGATCAGTATTCCGGAGCAGGCTCTGCGTCTGTTCGATGAGGGCGATGCCTGTCTGCGCACCTGGTCGGTGTCTACCGCCGCCAATGGCGCGGGCGAGCAGGAAGGCAGTAATTGCACGCCGCGCGGGCGCCACGTCATCCGCGCGCGCATCGGCGCCGGTGCGCCGGCCGGGGCGGTATTCCGCGGGCGCCGGCCGACCGGAGAGGTGTGGACGCCGGAATTGGCGGCGCAGCACCCGGATCGTGACTGGATCCTCAGCCGCATTCTGTGGCTGTCGGGCTGCGAGCCGGGTTTCAACCGGCTCGGTTCGGTCGACAGCATGCGACGCTACATCTACCTCCACGGCACGCCGGCGGACCAGCCCATGGGCGTGCCGCTGTCGCATGGCTGTGTGCGCATGCGCAACGCCGACATCATCGAGTTGTTCGAGCGCGTGCCGGTCGGCACCGAAGTCGTCATCAGTGACTGAAGCACGCCTGGCGCTGCTCGACTGGGCGCAGGCCGAAGCGCGCGTGATGCCGCTGCGCATCGAAGTCTTCGTGCGCGAACAGGGCGTGCCGCTGGAAATGGAGCGTGACGAGTTCGACCCGGTGTGCGTGCACGCAGTGTGCGAGGTCGACGGTGACGTGGTCGGCACCGGCCGACTGTTGCCGGACGGCCACATCGGGCGGCTGGCGGTGGCGTGCGCATGGCGCGGCAAAGGCTTCGGCGCCCGCCTGCTGGAAGCGCTGGTGGCCGAAGCGGCCCGCTGCGGCCTGGCCGAAGTGGTGCTGCATGCGCAGGTTCAGGCCGAGGCTTTCTATAGCCAGCGTGGCTTCGTGGCCGAAGGGCCGGTGTTTGACGAGGCCGGCATCGCGCACCGCTTGATGCGCCGCCGCCTTGCCTGAATCAGCGTCTGGCTCGGGTCACTCTTCGTCCTGCGGCGGCAGCGTGACATTGAACTCGTGATTTACCCGGCCGGCTTCTTCGGCCTGTTCGTCCCACGTCCATTCACTCAGGCGCGCTGCGCCGTCACGGCGCACGAACAGCAGCGTCGACGAGCGCGTGCCATAGCCGGGCGCGCGCACGAAAACGGGTGACATCAGGCGCTCCCATTCCAGGCTCAAACCGGTTTTCGGCAGTTTCTGATCCGCTGCGGGCTGGTCATCGAGCAGCAGGTCGAGAAAGGCGTCGTCGGTCTGCGGGCCATTCAGGGCGGCCATGAAGCGCTGTCGCGCGATCTCGACTTTGGGCCACGGCGTGTCGAGCAGATGGTTCGACAAGGCATACACACCGGGTTCGAGCAGGCGCGTGCGCCCGGCGGTGCTTTCGTGAATGCCGAGGCTGCGCCCGTCGCTGACGAAGAGGTTGAAGTCGGTGTAATGCGAGGCAACGCTGGAGACATGGCCCAGCACCTTTCGGGTCTGCGCGATGCCGGTCAAAGCGTCGCGCACCAGCACACCGCGAGATGGCCCGTGCGCGCGCTGCACGGCGGGGTTGCGATAATTGGTCAGCGCGGCGAAGCGGCCGTCGCGCGTCACCCCGAGCCACGTGCCGAGGCTGCTCAGGTCGCGCCCGCCCAGCACCTTGGGTTCGTCGTCCCACCAGTGGGCCGGGGCCGTCGGGCGCGCGAAGTGTTCATCGCGGTTGGCTGCGACGATCAGCGGGTAGTCCGGGTGGGCGTGCCAGCCGATGACGATCAGACACATGCGAAACGCTCTACATGCCGGGCGGTGCCGGGCTGCACCAGGGCGTCCAGGCCGCTGGCGGCCACCGCCTCGGCCAGTGCCGCTTCGAAGACAGCGGCGTCGGTGACGCCGGCGTAGATCTCCATCAGCGTGTGCGCGTCGTCGCGCCGTTGCATCAGGCGTCCGCGGATACCGCTGCGGGTGGCCAGCGCCTGCTGCATGGCCTGGGCGCGCTCTACTGCCGCAGCGACATCGTCCACACGGTAATAGATGTACAGCTCGACGACCGATGACTGAGCCGGGGCGCTCATGCCAGCGCGTAGGGCAGCGGCAGAAAACTGACCGGCATGCCGTCGGGCGCGCCGAGCCTGGCCTCGCCGGCCTCGGCGCAGCTGATTTGCAGCACGGCCAGCGCTTCGAAACCGCCGTCGGGCGCCGCGGCGACGTTAACCAGCTTGCCGGCCGACTGCTCGCCGAAGCCGGGTGTGTATAGGTCATCGCCCGGCGTGGGCGTGCGCTCGCCGTTCACATGTACGCGGTACATGCGCTTCTTGAGCTTGCCGAGGTATTGCGTGC
Organism: Pseudazoarcus sp. NS34; assembly: GCF_059703725.1. NCBI lineage: Bacteria > Pseudomonadati > Pseudomonadota > Betaproteobacteria > Rhodocyclales > Zoogloeaceae > Pseudazoarcus > Pseudazoarcus sp. NS34. Next base: position 706,598 of record NZ_BAAKIZ010000002.1, on the reverse strand, counting down.
GGGCGACGATTTCCTGCCCCGGATAGCAGCCCTTGTTGAAGCTCACGCCGCCGATCAGCTCGAAGTTGAGCATCTGCGCCACGAATTCCTCCTGCGTGGCGGCGGTGATCAGCGGCAGGCCGGCCTGGATCATGGCGAGCTGCCACTGGTCGGTGCCGGCGGGGCGAGCGCCGGCATCACGCAGGCGCAGCCACAGCGCCGGGGCGTGCTGTGCATCGGCGATCAGCACGTAGTTGTCGCCCTGGATGCGGATGCAGCGCAGCCCATCGGAAATGCTCTGGCGCATGGCCTCGGCAGGCACGGCAATGCCGGCAGCGCTGAGCACCTCGGCGGTCTTCGCACCGCACAGGCCAATCAGCACGACGTCGTCGAGCGTCAGCTTGACCTTGCTGCGCAGTACGTACATCGACAGGCGCTTGAGAATGGCCGGCGCGATGTCGGCCGATAGCACGATGCCGTAGCCGTCCAGATCGCGATGCATCAACAGGCTCGCCAGCATGCGACCCTTGGGCGTGTTGAGGCTGTTCCAGGCAGCGCCGTCGGCGGCCAGATGCTTGACGTCATTCGACAGCAAATTGTGCAGGAACTCGGACGTGTCCTCGCCGCGGCTGCCGATGCAGGCCAGATGCAGCAAGGGCACGGCGTGGCAGCCGGCAGGGTCGACCGGTACGGCCGGGAAGTGCACGGCAAGTTCGGTGGTCTGAGCGCCTTCTTCGGCGAGGAATTCGTTCCAGGGCTGGGTCATGGCTCGGTCGGGGGAGTGGCAACGTCGATGCAGTATTATACGGGCCGCCGCAAAGCGCCATGCCTGCGGTCCTACAGGCCGCTTGCTGATTCGATGAAGACCTTGTTACTGCGTATTTTCCTGATGCTGTCTTTGGCCGCCGTGGTGCTTGTCGCCGCGGCCGGATGGTTTGTGCTGCGCCCGTTGGACGTGTCGGCGCCGGTCAATTTCGAGGTCGAGCGCGGCTTCACCATGCGTCAGGCTGCGCGCGCGGCACATGCCGCAGGTGTGCCGGTATCGCCCGATGCGCTGTACTGGATTGCCCGTCTCTCGGGTAAGGGCGGGCGCATCGTCGCCGGAGGTTATGAGGTTACGTCGGGCATGTCGGCGCTGGACGTGATCGACCGGCTCAATCGTGGTGACGTGGCGCATGCCGAGGTTCGCCTGATCGAGGGCTGGAACTTCCGCCAGGTCCGGGCGGCACTGGAGTCTCACGACTGGATTCGCCCTGACACCCGCGACATGACGGATGCCGAGTTGCTGCAGGCGGCGGGTATCGACGAGTCGCACCCGGAAGGATTGTTCTTCCCCGACACCTATCGTTTTCCGCGCTTCACAACCGCCAGTTCGGTGCTGCGCATGGCGTATGCGGCCATGCAGCGGCATCTGGCCGATGCCTGGGCTGAACGTGATGCCGACGTGCCGCTGGATTCTCCCTACGAGGCGTTGATTCTGGCCTCCATCATCGAGCGCGAGACCGGCCGGCCGGATGAGCGCGGCCTGGTGGCCTCGGTCTTCACCAACCGGCTGCGCATCGGCATGCGCCTGCAGACCGATCCGACGGTGATCTACGGCTACGGTGAAGCCTTCGAGGGTCGGCTGCGGCGACGTCATCTCGACACCGATCACGAGTACAACACCTATACCCGCGCCGGCCTGCCACCCACTCCGATCGCCATGCCGGGGCTGGCTTCGTTGAAGGCGGCGGTGCGCCCGGATGAATCCGAATACTTCTATTTCGTTGCGCGCGGTGATGGCAGCAGCCAGTTCTCGCGTACGCTGACCGAGCACAATCGGGCCGTAAATATCCATATCCGGGGGATCAGTCAGTGAGTGCAGCGGGCACGCAGGGACGCTTCATCACATTTGAAGGCATCGATGGTGCGGGCAAGAGCACGCAGATCGCCGCAGTCGTGGCGCTGTTGCAGGCGCGCGGCATCGAGGTCGAGCAGAGCCGCGAGCCGGGTGGCACGCCGCTGGGCGAGCGCCTGCGCGAACTGCTGCTGCACCAGCCCATGCATCTGGAAACCGAGGCCATGCTGATGTTTGCGGCACGGCGTGAGCACCTGGCTGCGCGCATCATGCCGGCGCTGGCGGCCGGGCGCTGGGTGGTGTGCGACCGCTTTTCGGACGCGACCTACGCCTATCAGGTCGGCGGGCGCGGGCTGGACGCGGCCAAGTTCGCTGCGCTGGAAGCCTGGGTGCATCCTGGTCTGCAGCCGGACCTGACGCTGGTATTCGATCTCGACCCGGCGGTGGCTGCGGCGCGTGTCGCCGCCACCGGTGCGGCGCCCGATCGCTTCGAGCGTGAGCAGCGCGATTTCTTCGAGCGCGTGCGCAACGCCTATCTGCTGCGTGCTCAGGTCGCACCGCAACGCGTCTGCGTGATCTCCGCCGATCGCCATCCGGACGCCATTCGTGCCGAAGTCGAAGCCGTCGTCACGGAGCGCTTGTTGCCATGATCCATCCCTGGCTTGCCGACACCTGGCAGCGTCTGATCGGCCTTGGCGAGCGTCTGCCGCATGCGCTGCTGTTTGTCGGTCCGCCCGGTGTGGGCAAGCGTGATCTGGCCGAAGCAATGGCCGCACGCCTGCTGTGCCGCTCACCGCGTGCCGACGGCGAGGCCTGTGGTGAATGTGCCGGCTGCACATTGCGCCTGTCCGGCAACCACCCCGACCTGATGCGCGTCGAGCCGGCGGATGCTGGCGCCGATGCAGAAGCCGAGCCGGATGCCAAGGGCCGCAAGTCCTCGCAGATCGTCATCGACCAGATCCGCGACGTGCAGGAAGCGCTGATGGTCACCGGCCACCAGAGCTCGCGCCGCGTAGTCATCGTCGATCCGGCCGAAGCCATGAACGGATTTACCGCCAACGCGCTGCTCAAGCTGCTCGAAGAACCGCCTGTGGGTTGTGTGCTGATGCTGGTGTCGTCTGCCCCGCGCCGGCTGCTGCCGACCATCCGCAGCCGCTGTCAGCAGTGGGCATTCGCGCGACCGTCGGCCGAACTGGTGGCCGCACGCGGTGCTGACGCGGCCTTGCTGGCGGTCACCGGGGGCTTGCCGCTGGCGGCCGAGCGGCTGGCGGACAAGGGTGTGGGCGAGATGCTGGCGCGCTTTGTGCGCGATGTGTCGCGCCTCCCGGCGTCCGACCCGCTGACGCTGGCGGCACAGTGGGAGAGCTGGCTGCGCAGCAAGGACGCGATGTCGGTCGGGCTGGACGTGGTGATGCTGACCGACTGGATGCAGCGCTGGGTCAGCGACCTTGCCGCTGTCGCGATGGGCGGTGGGGCGCGCTTCTTTCCGGCGCAGGCGGCGTTGCTGGAGAAGCTGGCGGGGCCGGCCGGTATCGCCGGTGCGTCAAGCTGCTACAATGATTTCGCGCGAATCCGTCGGGTCGCGCAGCATCCGCTGAACCTGCGGCTGATGCTCGAAGACATGCTATTGCGCTATGCGCGCGTCGTGAGCGGAGCAAGGTCATGAGCGAACAGGCAATCCCCGGGGGCGTACGCCCCAGCGTCCTGTCGATGAACATCAACTCGAAGTCGGCGCTGTACGCGGCCTACATCCCGTTCTTCGTCCATGGCGGCATTTTCGTGCCGACACCGAAGAGCTACAAGATCGGCGACGAGGTCTTCGTGCTGCTGCAGTTGATGGATGACCCGACCAAGCATGCGGTCGCGGCCACCGTGGCGTGGGTCACGCCGGCCGGCGCCCAGGGCGGCAAGACCCAAGGCGTGGGCCTGCACTTTGCCGGTGATGAAGCCGGCAAGGGCCTGCGCGGCCGCATCGAAACTGTGCTCGCCGGCCTGGTCGGTTCCAACCGCCCGACGCACACCCTCTGAGTTTTCTTTCCCCAGCGGTACCTGATGTTTGTCGATTCCCACTGCCATCTGGATTTTCCCGAACTCGCCGAGCGCGAAGACGACATCGTCGCGGCCATGCAGGCCAACGACGTGCGTCAGGCGCTGTGCATTTCGGTCACGCTCGAGAACTTTCCGCGCGTGCTGGCCGTTGCCGAGCGCCATGACGGCTTCTACGCCACGGTTGGCGTGCACCCCGACAACCTCGACGTGGACGAGCCGGACGTGGCCCGTCTGGTCGCGCTGGCCGACCACCCCAAGGTGGTGGCGATCGGCGAGACCGGGCTCGACTACCACTGGCACAAGGACGAACCCGAGTGGCAGCGTGAGCGCTTTCGCACGCACATCCGCGCCGCGCGCGAGTGCGGCAAGCCGCTGGTGATCCACACCCGTTCGTCCGCCGCCGACACGCTGCGCCTGATGCGCGAAGAGCGTGCCGAGGAGGCCAGCGGCGTGATGCACTGCTTCACCGAAACCCGCGAGGTTGCAGCTGCAGCGCTTGATCTTGGCTTCTATATTTCGTTTTCGGGCATCGTCACCTTCAAGAATGCTGTTGAATTGAAGGAAGTGGCGCGCATGGTGCCGCTTGAGCGCATGCTGATCGAAACCGATTCGCCGTATCTCGCGCCCGTGCCGCATCGCGGACGTACCAACGAGCCCGCCTGGGTGGTGCATGTCGCCGAAGAGATCGCACGTTTGCGTGGCGAGTCGGTCGAAAGCATTGCCAGTGCAACCCGCGACAACTTTTTCAGGTTATTCACACATGCCCAAGCACTTCAGTCCTAAACGTTTTGGCCTCGTGTTGGCCGCGAGCCTGCTGCTCGGCAGCACTGGCGCGCTGGCTGGCAGCTATGAGGATTCGCTCGACGCAGCCCGCCTGGGCCGGGTTGACCAGCTTGCGACGCTGCTCGACCGTGGCATCGACCCCGATACCGTCGACGCCTTCAACAACAGCCTGCTCATCATTGCAGCGCGCGAGAATCACCCCGACGTGGTCGAATTGCTGGTCCGGCGCGGTGCGCGCATCTCCTATCGCAACGAAGCCGGCGACTCGGCCCTGATGCTGGCCGCCTTGCGCGGCAATCAGGCCATCGCCGAACGCCTGCTTCTTGCCGGCGCCGAGATTGATCACGACGGCTGGACGCCGTTGATGTACGCCGCCTTCGAAGGGCATGTCGAACTCGTCGATCTGCTCATCCGGGCGGGCGCGGACGTCAACGCCAAGGCCCCGAACAACGCGACCGCAATGATGTTTGCCGCCCGCAACGGCCATATCGACGTGGTTCGACGCATGCTCGAAACCGAAGTCGACCTCAAGCGTGAGAGTGATCGCGGCTATACCGCCGTGACCTGGGCTGAGGAGAACGGGCATACCATCATCGCCGGGATGGTGCGCGAAGCCATCTCCGCGCGCGCGGCTCAGCGCTAAGGCGCCTGCTGTTGCGCGCTGACGGTCATGCCATGGCCGTCGTTTCATCGTTTTCCGGAGGTTCCCATGACTGTCATCGAAGCGCTGCGAGGCGATCAGCCACGCTACGCCCAAATCCGCCGCGACATTCACGCTCACCCCGAACTGGCCTACGCCGAGCACCGCACCGCCGATCTGGTGGCGCGGCATCTTGAGGCGCTGGGCATTGAAACGCACGGTGGCATTGGCGGGACCGGCGTGGTCGGCGTGCTGCGCGCCGGCTCGGGTAGCCGCGCCATCGGCCTGCGCGCCGATATGGACGCGCTGCCAATGCAGGAACACAACGAGTTCGCCCACCGTTCCACCCACGATGGCTGCATGCATGCCTGCGGCCACGATGGCCATACCACCATGTTGCTTGCCGCCGCCGAGGCGCTGGCCAAGCATCCCGACTTCGACGGAACGGTGTATTTCGTGTTCCAGCCGGCCGAGGAAGGCATGGCTGGCGCCAAGGCCATGCTCGACGACGGCATTTTCGACCGATTCCCGATGGACGCCATCTTCGGCCTGCACAACTGGCCCGGCATGGAAGCAGGCCATATCGCCGTCCACGACGGGCCGGTGATGGCCGCGGCCGACCGCTTCGACATCGAAGTCACCGGCATTGGCTGCCATGCCGCGATGCCGCATCTGGGCGTTGATCCGGTAGTGGCTGCGGCGGCCGTGGTGCAGGCTTTCCAGACGATTGCCGCGCGCACCGTCGATCCGCTCGACGCGGCCGTGGTGTCGACCACCATCTTTCAGGCCGGCAAGGCGCAGAACGTCATTCCGGACCGAGTCGAGATGGCCGGCACGGTGCGCAGTTTCCGCGAGGAGGTGCGCGAAACCGTGCGCCGCCGCATGCAGGAGATCTGCGACGGCATCGGTGCCGCACACGGGGTGAAGATCGCGCTGAACTACCGCGCCGGCTACCCGGCCACGGTCAATTCCTCGAACGAGGCGGCGCTGTGCGCCGAGGTTGCACGTGCGCTGGTCGGCGCCGAGCAGGTCACCACGGCGATGCGGCCGAGCATGGGGGCGGAGGATTTCGCATTCTTCCTGCGCGAGAAGCCGGGCTGCTACGTGTGGCTTGGCAACGGGCCGGGCGAGGGCGGCTGCCTGCTGCATAACCCGCGTTACGACTTCAACGACGAGCTGATCCCGGTGGGCGCGGCCTACTGGGTCGAGCTCACACGCCGCCTGCTCGCGGCGGCGCGATGAACCGTCTTCGCCTGGCCGGGTCGTAGGCTCCCATGGATACCCTGCGACTGGCTTTTCGCATGATGCTGCGCGACCTGCGTGCGGGCGAGCTGCATCTGCTCGGCCTGGCCATCGTCATCGCCGTGGCCAGCCTGACCAGCGTCGGCTTCCTGGCCGACCGCGTCGCCCACGGGCTGGACCGCGAGGCCAATCAGTTGCTTGGCGGCGATCTGCTGCTCAGCGCCGATCAGCCTTGGGGGGCCGAGGTGCGCGAAGAGGCGAGTTCGCGCGGGCTGGAAGTCGCCGAAACCGTCTTGTTTACGAGCATGGCGAGCACCGAGGAAGCGGCCGAGCTGACCGGCGTCAAGGTCGTCGGCGAGGGCTATCCCTTGCGCGGCGCGGTGCGCATCGCGCCCGGACCCAATCAGCCTGATGCGGTCGCCGACGGCATTCCGGCGCGCGGCGAGCTGTGGCTGGACGAGCGCATGTACGCAAGCCTGGGTGTGCAGACCGGCGATCTTGTCGGTCTGGGCATGCTCGAGTTCCGGCTCGCCGGCATGGTCAGCTTCGAGTCCGATCGTGGCGCCAACTTCTTCAGCCTGCTGCCGCGGGCAATCTTCAATCTGGCGGACCTCGAAGACAGCGGCCTGATTGTCACCGGCAGTCGCGCCGACTATCGGCTGCATGTGGCTGGCGAGCCTGCCGCGGTGGACGCCTTCGAGGACTGGATCGCGCCGCGCCTGGGCCGCGGGCAGAAGCTCGAAACCATCGAAAACGCGCGCCCCGAAGTGCGCTCGGCGCTCGATCAGGCGCAGCGCTTCCTGCGTCTGGCGGCGCTGCTGGCGGTCATTCTGGCGGCGGTAGCGGTCGGCCTTTCGGCCCGCCGCTTCATGCGTCGCCACCTCGATGCCTGCGCCGTCATGCGTTGTCTCGGCGCGCGACAGTCGCGGGTGCTGATGATTTTTGTCGGGGAATTCCTTGTATTCGGTGCGCTGGCGGCCTGCGTCGGGGGTGCGCTCGGCTGGCTGGTGCAAGCCACGCTGGGCGGCTTGCTGGCCTCGTTGATGCAGTTGCGCCTGCCGCCGCCGTCGATGTTGCCGCTGGCGCATGGCATCGCCGTCGGCATTGCCTTACTGGTTGGCTTCGTGCTGCCGCAGTTGCTGCGGCTGCGCCGCGTGCCGACGCTGCGTGTGCTGCGCCGCGAGCTCGGCGCGGTCGAGCCGGCCAGTGGTTCGGCGTGGCTGGCTGGCGCCGCGGTGCTGCTCGGCCTGATTTTCTGGATTGCCGGTGATCTGCGTCTGGGTGTTTCCGTTGCTGCCGGTTTTGCGTCGGCTCTGGGTGTGTTTGCGCTGGCGGCATGGGGCGTGTTGCGCTTGCTGGGACGGCTGCGTGGCAGCGGTGGCCTTGCGGGCGGGGGCTGGCGGTATGGCCTAGCGGCGCTGAACCGGCGCATGGCGGCCAGCGTGATCCAGGTCACCGCACTCGGTCTGGGCATCGCAGCGCTGCTGCTGCTTACCCTCGTGCGCGGCGATCTGGTCGAGAACTGGCAGCAGAAGACACCGGCCGATGCGCCCAATCGCTTCATCATCAATATCCAGCCGGACCAGCGGGCGGCGGTGGCGCAGCATTTTGTCGACGCCGGACTGGAGGCGCCCGAGATCCTGCCGATGATCCGCGGCCGACTGGTTGCGATCAATGCTGAGGCGGTTGATCCGGCGATGTATGCCGATGAGCGCGCGCAGCGGCTGGTGACACGCGAGTTCAACCTCAGCCAGGGCAGTCGGCTGGCCGACGGCATTACGATCACCGAAGGGCGCTGGCACGGCGATTCGGCTGAACCGCAATGGTCGGTCGAGCAGGGCCTGATGCAAACCCTGGGCCTGAAGCTTGGCGACGTGTTGCGCTATGACGTAGCCGGCCGCCTGGTCGAAGGGCCGATCACCAGTGTGCGCAAGCTCGACTGGGGTTCGATGCGCGTCAATTTCTTCGTGATCGCCGCCGATGGCATGCTCGACGGCGACCCCACCAGTCTGGTCAGTGCCTTCCACCTGTCGGAGGCCGATGCCCATGCCTTCACAGCGGGCCTGGTCAATGCCTTCCCCAATCTGTCGGTGATCGACGTGGCAGCGGTGCTGGCCCAGGTCGAGGAAATCACCAGCAAGCTGGTGCTGATCGTGCAGTTCGTGTTCGGCTTCGCGCTGCTGGCCGGGCTGGTGGTGCTATACGCGGCACTGCAGGCCACGCACGACGAGCGTGACCACGAAATGGCCGTGCTGCGCACGCTGGGTGCGCGCAACAAGCAGCTCACGCAGGCCATGTTTGCCGAGTTTGCGGTGCTCGGCGGGGTGGCCGGTGTACTGGCAGGCGGGGCGGCGAGTGCGATCGGCTGGGCCTTGGCGCAGTTCGTCTTCCGCATGGACTATGTGCCGGATCTGGGCGCCGTGATGTTCGCCACCGCATGCGGTGCCCTGGGCGTGATGCTCGGCGGTTGGTTGGGTACGCGACGTTTGCTGCATCGCCCGCCCATGGCCAGTCTGCGCGCCGCTGCGTAAGCATTTCAACTGGTGTAGGCACAACAATCCGGAGTAGTCTCTCGTCATTGCCGACGGAGTGGTTCGGTTGATTCGCTGCCAGGCGAGGTGAGCAATGAAATCGGCTCCACGCAACATCGTGCCCTACCGCATTCAGGTGCCGCTGAATGTTGCTGTTGCCTTCGGTGTTGCCTTGCTGGTGACCTGCATCGTCGGGGCGCTGGCCTTCAGCGCCTACCGCGGTGCCGAGCATTCGCTGGCAACTGCCACCAGCGAAGCCATCGAGCAGGGCGCATCGCTCCTCGATGAGCGAATCGGCCGCATTTTCGAGCCGGCCGACAACCAGCTACGCCTTCTATCCCACAGCGACATGGTGAGCGCGCGTACGCTCGATGAGCGTCTGGCGCTGCAGCCGCTGGCGCGCCAGGTGCTGCGCGGAAATTCCATCGTGCAAGCCGTGTATGCCGGCTATGCGGATGGCGATTTCGTGCTGTTCCGACCACTCGACGCGGTCGGGCTGGTGGCGCGCTTTGGCGCGCCGACCGGGGCGGATCTGTTGGTACAGACCATCACCGACGCGGTTGGCGAGTACCGCTTCTACGCGCCTGATGGTCAGTTGCTGGAGCGCCGGGTCTTGCCGGATTACCGCTTCGACCCGCGTGAGCGCCCGTGGTTTGTAAACGCCGCCGACACGGCCGACACGGTGCTGACCGAGCCCTATCTGTTCTTCACCACCCGCGTGCCCGGCGTGACGCTGGCGCGCCGCGCCGCCGAAGGGAATGCGGTAATCGGTCTGGATGCCGAGTTCGCCAACCTCGCCGCCCAGATCGACGAGTTGCGCATGACGGCGTCGAGTGAGCTGGCCATCGTCGATGCGGCCGGCACGGTGGTGGCTCATCACGATCCGGTAGCGATGCTGATCCCGGATGGCGGCGACAGTTTCCGGCTGGCGCATGTCGACGAACTTGCCCGCCCGCTGCTAGCCGATGCCTTTGGCCTGGATGGAGGCTCGGTGACGGGTCACGCCGAACATGCCGGCAGCCGTGAATGGCATCTGGTGCGCATCCCGCTCAAGCCGGTCGGTTCCCTCGAACTCATGGCGCTGCTGGCGATTCCGGAAGACGAGATGTTCGCCGAGGCGCGCAGCATCGTCGCTCAACAGATCCTGATCGCCTTGCTGATCTTTGCGGTCAGCGTGCCGTTCGGCTTGTGGCTGACGCAGCGTTCGGTGGTGTCGCTGCGCCGCCTGGCAGAGGAAGCGCAGGCAATCGAGGCCTTCGACTTTGCCGCGCGGCCCCTGTTGCGCTCGCGCATCGGCGAGATCGACCGCCTGTCGCTGACCATCGACCGCATGCGCACGACCTTGTCGGACTTTCTCGACACCAGTGTCGCGTTGGGCCTGGAGCGCGATGTCGAAACCCTGCTGGAGATGATTCTCGGCACGGTAGTCGACACGTCACGCGCCGAGGGCGGCGCGATCTATCGCGTCGTGGACGGCTCGCGCATCGTGCGCGTGCGTCAGCGCGGAGATGCCCGCGTCGCGGCCGCGCTGCCCGAAGAGATCTTGCCTGGTGCGGGCGGGCTGGTGGCCGATGCTTTGGAACGGCGCACGACGCGCATCGAAGCCGAGGCAGGCAGCTTGCGCGTGGCCGTGCCGCTGATCACGCGCGAAGGCGCGCTGGTCGGCGCCGTCGCAGTGTGGCTGCCAGGGCTGGCTGATGGGCAAGGTCCGCGACGTGATTCGCGCGTGGGCTTCATCGAGGCACTTTCGGCCACCGCCGCCGTGGCGATCGAGACACGCGAGTTGATCGACGCCCAGAAGCACCTGCTCGAATCCTTCATCCAGCTCATTGCAGCGGCCATCGACGCCAAGAGCCCTTACACCGGCGGCCATTGTCAGCGGGTGCCGGAGCTGGCCAAGATGCTGGCCGAGGCTGCGCACACTTCCGACGCCGATCCGTGGCGCGATTTCCGCCTGTCCGGGACTGATCGCGAAGCCCTGCACATCGGGGCCTGGCTGCATGACTGCGGCAAGATCACCACGCCCGAGTACGTCGTCGACAAAGCCACCAAGCTCGAAGGCATTTACGACCGCATCCACGAAATCCGCATGCGCTTCGAGGTGCTCAAGCGCGACGCCCGCATTGCGGCGCTGGAAGCACGTCTGGCCGGTGACGACGCGCACGCCGTGGCCGAGCAGCTGCAAAGGACGCTGGAAGAACTCGACGCCGAGTTCGCTTTCGTGGCCGACTGCAATCTGGGCGGCGAGGCCATGGATGACGCCGACGTCGAGCGGTTGCAGCGTATCGGTGCCCGCAGCTGGCTGCGCACGCTGGATGACCGCCGCGGCATTTCACGCGACGAGAGCCTGCTGCGGGCGCCCCATCCGAAGCCACCTTTGCCGGCTGAAGAGGCGCTGCTGGCCGATCAGCCGTGGCACCGCATCGAGCGCCCCGACAGCGAGCGCTTCGGCGCCGACAACCCATGGGGCTTCTCGATGGAGGTGCCGCACTACAAGCACGATCGGGGCGAGCTGCACAATCTCACGGTCCGTCGCGGCACGCTGACGCCCGAAGACCGCTACATCATCAATCACCACATGATCCAGACCATCATGATGCTCACGCGGCTGCCGTTTCCGCAGCACCTGGCGCGGGTGCCGGAGATTGCCGCGGGCCACCATGAGCGCATGGACGGGCGCGGCTACCCGCGGCGCCTCAAGCGCGAGGACATGAGCGTGCTGGCGCGCACCATGGCGGTGGCCGACGTGTTCGAGGCGCTGACCGCCGTGGATCGACCCTACAAGGCGCCCAAGACGCTGTCGGAGTCGGTGACCATCATGGCGAACATGGTGGCGGATCAGCACCTGGACGCCGACCTGTTCCGGCTGTTCCTCGAATCCGGCATCCATCAGGTGTACGCCGAGCGTTTCTTGGACCCATCGCAGATCGACGAGGTGGACGTGGACGCCGTACTCGCCATCGCCTCCAGCCCGGCTGCCGTGTCCCGGGACTGATCATCGCGCACCGCAATGGTGCGTGTGCGGCTACACACAAGCCGCTCGTCTCCCCGGTACGACCCGCAAACCCCCGTTTTGCGCGGGCGCATGCAGTGGCATGTGGCTTGCTAACTCATCGGAAGGCCTTCCTACTGCGCTGCCATGCGCACTCGGGGCCTGCTGCGTGAGTTGCAATCCGCCCCGGCCGGAAGCCGGGACCGTGTGCCGAGGACGCGATGTCGCAAAACCAGTCGCTGGATATTCTGTGGATGCTCGTGTGTGCCGCTCTGGTGTTTGTGATGCAGGGCGGATTCCTGTGTCTCGAATCCGGGCTGACGCGTGCCAAGAACGCCATCAACGTCGCGGTCAAGAACATCGCTGACTTCGCCGTGGCGTCGATCCTGTTCTGGCTGTTCGGTTTCGGGCTGATGTTCGGTGACAGCGTCGGCGGGCTCTTCGGCACAGGCCATTTCGCGATGAACGGCGAGGCCGGCACCTCGACCTGGCTGATGGCCTTCGTGCTGTTCCAGATGATGTTCTGCGCGACCGCGGCCACCATCGTGTCCGGCGCGGTGGCAGAGCGCATGCATTTTCCGGCTTACGTGGTGGTATCCGCTGTGGTCGCCGGCCTGATCTATCCAGTTTTCGGTCACTGGGCCTGGGGTGGCGTGATTGGCGATGGCGGGGCCGGCTGGCTGGCTGCCATGGGTTTCGTGGATTTCGCCGGCTCGACCGTGGTCCACAGCACTGGCGGCTGGGTGGCCCTGGCGGCGGTGATGATCCTCGGTCCGCGCGAAGGGCGGTTCGTGCCAGGCGAGCCGGCGCGTGTGATTCCGGCCGGCAACCTGCCGGTGGCCATGCTCGGCGGCTTGTTGTTGTTCTTCGGCTGGTTCGGCTTCAACGGCGGCAGCACGCTGGCCTTCACCGAAGCGGTGCCGGCGATCATGGCGCACACCGCGCTGGCGGCCGCCGCCGGAATACTGGCCGGCATCCTGATCGGCTGGAAACTGCACGGCTACTGCGAGGTGATGTACGCGCTCAACGGCGCGGTGGCCGGGCTGGTGTCGATCACCGCCAGCGCCCACGTCGTGAGTGGGCTGGACGCACTGGTGATCGGAGCCATCGGCAGCGTCATCATGGTCATCGCCAATGAGTGGCTACTGGCGCGGCGCATCGATGACGCGGTGAGCGCCATTCCGGCGCACCTGGCCGCCGGTGCCTGGGGCACGCTGTGTGTGGCGCTGTTTGGTGACCTTGCATTGATCGGAAACGGCCTGTCGCGTGTCGAACAGTTCGGCGTGCAGGTGTTGGGCGTGGTTGCTTGCGGCGCCTGGTCCTTCGGCATTGCCTGGTTGGTGCTGCGGGCGTTGGGGCGCTTTCGGCCCTTGCGCGTCAGCGCCGAAGACGAACGCCTGGGGCTCAACGTATCCGAGCACGGTGCGCGTACCGAGCTCGTGCAGTTGATGGAAACCATGGAGGAGCACAGCCGCACCGGCCGGCTGACCAACCGTGTTCCGGTCGAGCCGTTTACCGAGGTCGGCCAGATCGCCTCGGCCTACAACCGCGTCATCGGCGCGCTGGAAGAGGCCACCGAACAGACCCGCGCCGTGATCCGTGACGTGCGCGACGGCATCATCACCTTCACGCGCGAAGGCGTGCTGACCAGTCTCAACCCGGGCGCCGAGAAGCTCTTCGGCGTGGCTGCTTCGGGCGTCATCGGTCAGCCGGTGCAGCGCCTTGTATCGCCCGAGGGTGGCACACCTCAGCCGCGCCTGGAACGGCTGTTCGTTCCCGGCGAGAAACTCGAGCTGCGCTTCGGCGCACCGCGCGAGCGGCGCGTGCTGGAGGTCTCGATCAGTGAAAACCGGGTCGGGCAGGTGGCCCAGCTCACCGGCATGGTGCGCGACATCAGCGAGCGCAAGCAGGTCGAATCGCAACTGCACAAGGAGCGTGATCTGGCGCAGGTCACGCTGGCCTCCATCGGCGACGGCGTGATCACCACCGACGAGAGCGGCTGCGTGCAGTACATGAATCCGGTGGCCGAACGCCTGACCGGCTGGCGAGCGCACGAGGCGCGCGGCAACCCGGTGAGCATGATCTATCGGCTGGTCGACGAGAAATCCGGCGCCGTGATCGAGAACCCGGTGCGCACGGCGCTGCATCGTGGCCAGGTCATGCCGCGGCTGGAGCACGCGCTGCTGCGCCAGCGCGACGGCGAGAACGTGCCGGTGCTCGACACCGCCGCGCCGATCCGCTCGCGCGACGGCTTTCTGATCGGTGCGGTGCTGGTGTTCCATGACGTCACGGTCACGCTGAACCTCGCGCGCGAACTGTCGCACCAGGCCAGCCACGACGCGCTGACCGGCATACCCAACCGCCGCGAGTTCGAGCGCCGCCTGTCCGAGCTGCTGGGGCGCCCGTTCGAGGAAGGGCAGACGCATTACCTGTGCTACCTCGATCTCGACCAGTTCAAGGTCGTCAATGACACCTGCGGACACGTCGCCGGGGACGAGCTGCTGCGCCAGGTCACGTCGCTGCTGCGCACCCATCTGCGTGCCTCCGACGTACTGGCGCGGCTGGGCGGCGACGAGTTCGGCCTGATCCTGCAGAGCTGCCCGCGCGAGCGCGCGCTGGAGTTGGCCGAGACCTTCCGCGAGGCCATCGCCGAATTCCGCTTCGCGTGGGAGACCAAGGTGTTCTCGATCGGCGTGTCGATCGGCGTGGTCGAGCTCGAAAGCCACGAGAGCGATCTGGGTGCCGTGCTGTCCTCGGCCGACGCCGCCTGCTACGCCGCCAAGGAGGGCGGGCGCAACCGCGTGCATCTGTACCAGCCTGACGACGACCGCCTGCTCGAACAGCACGGCCAGATGCAATGGGTCACGCGCTTGCAGGCCGCGCTCGATCAGGACCGCCTGCGTCTGTACGTGCAGCCCATCGTTCCGCTCAATGCGCCGGATCGCAACCGCATGCACTTCGAGATCCTGGTGCGGCTGGAAGAGAATGGCAAGATCATTCAGCCCGGCGCATTTCTGCCCGCCGCCGAGCGCTACAACCTGATGCCGCGCATCGACCAGTGGGTGGTCAACAACACGCTGGCCTGGCTGGGGGATCGCTACCGCCGCCACGGCCGTCTCGACGGCGTGTATTGCATCAACCTGTCCGGCGCCTCGCTGTCAGATGAACGCTTTCGCCAGACTCTGCGCACCACGCTGGAGCAGTCCGGCCTGCCGCATGGCGCGATCTGCTTCGAGATCACCGAGACAGCCGCGGTGGCCAACCTGTCCAAGGTCGTGCATTTCATCCGCGAGGTGAAGCAACTCGGCTGCGCTTTCTCGCTGGACGACTTTGGTTGCGGCCTGTCCTCGTTTGCCTACCTCAAGACCTTGCCGGTGGATTTCCTGAAGATCGACGGCAGCTTCATCAAGGACATCGAGCACGACCCCATCGACATGGCCATGGTGCAGGCCATCAACACCATCGGCCACACCATGGGCCTGCAGACCATCGCCGAATTCGTCGAGACCGAGAGCGTCATGAACCGCCTCATCGAACTGGGGCTGGACTATGCCCAGGGCTATCTGCTGGGCGAGCCGCGGCCGCTGGGCGAGGGAGACCAGGTGCGCATGATGCCGCGCTGAGTACAATCCCTGCATCGAAACGGAGGGCTCATCGCCGATGCAGGGACTGGAATGGATAGGCGCGCACGCGCCCGAACTCACGCTGGCTGCGCTGGCGGCCGTGCTTCTGGTGCTGGCGTGGGTGGTGCTGCGCTTGGTGCGCAGCGAGCGCCGCCTGGCCGAGGTCATGAGCGAGTCGATGGCCGAGCGGCTCGACGAAGCCTCCGATCACGGTTATGCCGCGCTGGAGCGGCTCGGGCAGCGCGCCGATGTGCAGTCAGAGCGCACACGCGAATCGCTGGAGCGAGAGCTGCGCGCCATGCGCGAATCCTTCCATACCTTCGATTCCGCCATGCAGGCGCGGCTTGCCGAACAGCGCGAGCAATCTGCCCAGCGTTTTGCCGAAGCAGCGGGTGCTTCGGCCTCGGCGCATGAACGCTTGCGTGCCGAGTTGCTGGAACAGGTGCTGACGCGCCTTGCCGAGCAGGCGCGGGCCGACCGCGAGCTGCTGCAGGGCGGGCTGTCCGGTGTATCGCGCACGCTCGACGAGCGCCTCGAATCCATCGCCGGCCACGTGAATCAGCGCCTCGACGAAGGTTTCCGCAAGACCAACGAAACCTTCCTCAACGTCATGGAGCGCCTCGCCACCATCGACGAGGCGCAGAAGAAGATCGACGGCCTCACCACCAGCGTCGTCAGCCTGCAGGATCTGCTCGGCGACAAGCGTGCGCGCGGTGCCTTTGGCGAAGTGCAGCTCGAAGGCCTGGTGCGCAACCTGCTGCCGCCCGACAGCTACAGTTTTCAGCACACGCTGCCCAACGGCACGCGCGTCGATTGCGCGCTGCGCCTGCCCGAGCCGACGGGCATGGTGTGTGTGGATGCCAAGTTCCCACTCGAAAACTACCGCCGCATGCTCGATCTTGAGTCGCCCGAGCTCGACCGCAAGCTGGCGCAGACGGCCTTCCGCGGCGACGTGAAGCGCCACATCGACGCGATTGCCACGAAGTACATCGAGCAGGGGGTGACGTCGGATGGTGCCGTGATGTTCGTGCCGGCCGAAGCGGTCTTCGCCGAGATCCACGCCTGGCACCCCGAACTCATCGCCTATGCGATGGAGCGCCGTGTGTGGGTGGTGTCGCCGACCACGCTGATGGCCGTGCTCAACACCGCGCGGGCCGTGCTCAAGGACGTCGAGACGCGCAAGCACATCCACATCATCAAGGATGCGCTGGGCAAGCTGGCCAAGGATTTTCACCGCTTCGACGAACGCATGAACGCGCTCGCCCGCCATATCGATCAGGCCAACCGCGACGTGCAGGACGTGCAGGTCAGCTCACGCAAGATCACGGCGCATTTCGAGAAGATCGAGTCGACACAGCTGGATGAACTGCCGCCGGCGAGCGACGAGAGGTAGGGCGTCAGCCGCCGATGTACGACATCTCGATCTTGCGCTGCTTGGCGGTGTTGGCCGTGCGGATCTCGGAGTAGCGGTCCGTACGCGTCATCCACACGCGGGCAATCGCGTTGTCCAGATCGGCGTCCGACGCGCCGCCGCGCAGCAGCGCGCGCAGGTCGTGGCCGGATTGGGCGAACAGACAGGTGAACAGCTTGCCTTCGGTGGACAGGCGGATGCGTGTACAGGTGGAGCAGAAGGCCTGCGTGACCGAGGAGATGACGCCGATTTCGCCCGAGCCGTCGGTGTAACGCCAGCGCTCGGCGACTTCGCCGGTGTAGTTGGGGTCGGCCGCCTCCAGCGGGAAGACCGCCGAGATGCGCTCGACGATTTCGCGCGAAGGCATGACCGCAGCCATGTCCCAGCCGTTCGAGCTGCCGACGTCCATGAATTCGATGAAGCGCACGATGTGGCCGCTGCCGCGGAAGTGGCGCGCCATGTCGACCACGCCGTCGTCGTTTTCGCCGCGCTTGACGACCATGTTGACCTTGATCGGGCCAAGGCCGACGTCGGCCGCGGCGTCGATGCCTTCGAGCACGGATTGAACCGGAAAGTCAGCATCGTTCATGCGGCGGAAGGTCGGGTCGTCGAGCGAGTCGAGGCTGACCGTGACGCGGTGCAGGCCGGCGTCTTTCAAACGCTGCGCCATCTTCGGCAGCAGCACGCCGTTAGTGGTGAGCGTGATCTCGACGTCGGGGATGCGCGCGAGGCGTTCGATGAGCTGGTCGACGTTCTTGCGCAGCAGCGGCTCGCCGCCGGTGATGCGCAACTTGCGCACGCCGCGATCGGCGAAAACGCGCGCGACGCGTTCGATCTCCTCGAAGCTGAGCAGGTCGTTGCGCGGCAGGAACTGGTAGTCCTTGTCGAACACCGAGCGCGGCATGCAATAGGTGCAGCGGAAATTGCAGCGGTCCGTCACCGAAATGCGCAGGTCGCGCACTTCCCGCCCCATGCGGTCGGCCAGCGGGCCGGACGCGGGGATGCTGCCTTCGATTTCGGGCAGGGTGTTCGACAACTCTGTGCGGATGGGGATGATCTTCATGTTCATTCGCTGTTCGGACTCGCCGTGGCGCAGCGGTAGCGCAGTGCGGTGCAGTGTGGATTGACCGCCGACACGCGCCGCCGGTTCATTCTGCATGGGCGGGATCGTCGCTGCCGCCGTGCGTGTCATGCAACAATGCGCATTGTAGCCCCGGCGTGCGGATCGCGGCCGGCACGTGTGCGGGGCGACATGACAAGGAATGGAACGAATGACGCATACCCGCCTGCCCGCGGAACGCTTGCGCACCCGCTGCGAGCCCGAATCCCTGGAATTCGAAACCACGGCCGAACTGGCCGATCTGCCCGACGGACTGGAGCAGGCGCGCGCCGACGAGGCCTTGCGTTTCGGCCTGGCCATGCAGCACCCCGGTTACAACGTCTATGTGCTCGGCGAGTCCGGCACCGGCCGCCACGCCATCGTCAATCGGCTGCTGGCCGAGCTGGCGGCGAAGGGCGAGGTGCCGCTGGACCTGTGCTACGTCTACAACTTCGAAGACCCGCAGCGTCCGAGTCTGCTGTCGCTGCCGCCCGGTTGGGGCACGCAGTTGCGCAACGACATGCAGACCTTCGTGCGCGACCTCGCCCCGGCGATTGACGCCGCGCTCGACGGCGAAACGCACGAGGCCCGCATCGAGGCCTTGCAGGACGCGCACAAAGAGCGCGAGGAAGAGGCGTTGCAGGAGCTGGGCGAAGGCTGCGCAGCTGACAATCTGTCGCTGCTCAAGACGCCGGAGGGTTTTGTCTTTGCCCCGACCAAGGACGGCGAGACCATGTCGCCCGAGGATTTCGAGGGCTTGCCCGAAGCCGAACGCGAGACCATCGAGGAGAAGGTTGGCGACTGGAGCGACCGGTTGGCCGACCTGCTCGAAGAGTTTCCGGGCTGGCGCAAGGCTTTGCGCGAGTCGATCTGCCGGGCCGAGCGCGACGCGCTGGCGCCGACCTTCGCGCATCTGTCGCGCGATCTGCGTGATCGCTACAAGGACATCGACGCCGTTCAGGAATTTCTCGACGCGGTGCAGAAGGATTTGCTCGACAGCGGCATCGATTGGGGTAGCGCGCTCGACGAGGAAGACGAGGGCGAGGACAACACCGGGCGCTTTCAGCGCTACCTGGTCAAGCTCCTGGTCGACAACGCCGAGACCACCGGCGCGCCCATCGTGTATGAGGACAACCCCGGCTTCGGCAACCTGATCGGTCGCATCGAACACCTGGTGCACATGGGCAACCAGGTGTCGAACTTCCAGATGATCCGAGCCGGCTCGCTGCACCGCGCCAACGGCGGTTACCTGATCCTCGACGCCGAGCGTCTGTTCGGCCAGCCGTATGCCTGGGACGGACTCAAGCGCGCGCTGCGCAGCGGCGAGATCCGCATCGAGCCGCCAGCCGAGGCGCAGGGCTGGAGCGCGCCGGTCACCCTCGAGCCGCAGCCGGTGCCGTGCAAGCTGAAGGTGGTGCTGATCGGCAGTCGCGAGGTGTTCTACCTGCTCAACGAGCACGATTCGGATTTTGCCGAGCTGTTCAAGGTGGCCGCCGATTTCGACGACGAAATGTCGCGCACGCCGCAGAACGTCACTTACTACGCGCATTTGCTGGCGATGCTGGGCCGCAATGCAAAGCTGATGCCGTTTCGCCGCGACGCGGTTGCGCGCCTGATCGAGCAGAGCGCCCGCTATGCTGAGGATTCCGCCAAGCTGTCGCTGTACACGCGACGCGTCGGCGACCTGATGCGCGAGGCCGATTTCCACGCGCGTGAAGCCGGGCTGGAAGCCGCCAGTCGAGAGCATGTCGACTGGGCGATTGCCGCTCGTGCGCGGCGTTTCGGTCGTTACGCCGAGCGCGTGATCGAATCCATCGTAGAAGGCTCGACGCTGATCTCGACCGAGGGTCAGCGCGCCGGGCAGGTCAATGGCCTGGTGGTGGTCGAACTGGGCGGTGAGCACTTCGGCCATCCGGTGCGTATCACCGCTACCGCGCGACTCGGCGACGGCGAAGTCGTCGACATCGAGCGCGAAACTGAACTTGGTGGCGCCATTCACAGCAAGGGCGTGATGATCCTCACGGCTTTCCTGGCCGCGCGCTATGCGCGCAATCGTCCCTTGTCCGTGTCGGCGAGTCTGGTGTTTGAGCAGAGTTATGGCATGGTCGAAGGCGATTCGGCCTCGATGGCCGAACTGTGCGCCTTGCTGTCGGCGTTGGCCGACGTGCCGTTGAAGCAGAGCCTGGCGATCACCGGCTCGGTGAACCAGTTCGGTGAGGCTCAGGTGATCGGTGGCGTGAACGAGAAGATCGAAGGCTTCTTCGACCTGTGCGCGATGCGCGGGCTGACGAGTGAGCAGGGCGTGCTGATTCCGGCGGCCAGCGTTCGCCACCTGATGCTGCGCGAGGACATCGTCGAGTCGGTACGCCGCGGTACCTTCCACATCCATACCATCGAGACCGTCGATGATGCGATGACGCTACTCACTGGCCTGGAGGCCGGCGAGCCCGACACCAAGGGCGTGCTGGCGAAGGGCACGATCAACCACAGAGTGGCGCTCGCCCTGGAGGCGATGGCCGCCGCGCAGAGCGCGTATCAGAATGGTCAGGGTGCCGAGGGACAGGATCAGCGCCGGGTGCGACGCGGTCAGCGCTAAAGGCGCTGAATGAAATGCTGCTCGGATGATTTTCGGACTGCGCGCCCCGGTGTACTCACCGGGGCGGCTGTGGCGGCACGAAGCTGTGCTTCGCGGAGCTCCGCCTGTTTCAGTAGTGGCTGAAGCGCCAGGCGTTCAGCGGCGACGCTTGTGCTGGGGGGCGCCACCGGTCGTGCCAGGGGGGCGGCCGGGCAGGTGGCGGAAGGTGATGCGTCCCTTGGACAGATCGTACGGGGACATCTCAAGCGAGACGTTGTCGCCGGCGATGATGCGGATGTGGAACTTGCGCATCTTGCCGCCCGAGTAGGCGATCAGATTGTGTCCGTTCTCCAGCGTCACGCGGTAGCGGCCGTCCGGCAGCACTTCGGTGACGGAACCCTGCATTTCGATTAGTTCTTCCTTGGCCATATGGCTTCCTCATGTGGTCCGCGGCGTCTGGCGGCGGACGAATCGGGCCGGCCTGCGCGCGTGGCGACTGGCATAACCCGTTGGCGAACCGCGGCTTGCGGCTCGAACCTTGTCTGAATACGGATGGGAGTTCGCTGCTTCCCGGAGATGTGTCGTCCGCATGGCTGGGACGACGCGATTGGTGCAAGGCGGCAATTATAGCATGTCAGCCATAAACGCCCGGTCCAGGCTTTGGTTTCGCCGCGTTGGCCAGACGCTTTCAGCGCTCTGTGCTCGGCGCTACCTCTTCGAGTTGCGCACGCACGGCCTGAGCGAGCTGGTACACCGCCATCGCATAGAAGCTGCTGCGGTTGTAGCGCGTGATGACGTAGAAGTTGCGATAGCCGATCCAGTATTCGGTATCGGCGTCCGGCGTGGGGAGGTCGAAGAGCGTCGCCAGGCCGGGTTTGAAGTTGCCCGAGATGGGGCCGATGCCCCGGCCGCTCAGGCCCGCAGTCTGGATCGACGGCTCGATGCCGGCGGCAATCAGCGGTGCCGGGTCAAGATCGGGCGGCAGGTAGACACGCTGAGCCACAGGCTCGCCCGGCTGCCAGCCGTGTACGGCGAAATAGTTGGCAATGCTGCCGATGGCGTCCACCGGGTCGGCGTCGAATTCGATGCGGCCGTTGCCATCAAAATCCACCGCATAGGCGCGCACGCTACTGGGCAGAAACTGCGGGTAGCCGAGTGCGCCGGCATAGGAGCCGGAGTAGCTGAACGGGTCGCGGTTCTGCTCGCGTGCGAGCAGCAACAGGTTTTCGAGCTCGCGGCGGAACAGCGGTGCGCGCGGCGGGTAGTCGAAAGCCAGCGTGGCGAGTGCCGAGACGGTCTCGAAATTGCCGGTGTAGCTGCCGTAGTTGGTCTCGATGCCGAGGATGGACACGATGAATTCGGGCGGCACGCCATAGCGCGTGCTGGCGGCCTCGATGCTGTCGCGATAGGTCAGCCAGAAGCTCACGCCCTGCTCGATGCGGGCGTCCGTCAGAAAGCGTGAACGGTAGCGCTGCCAGGAGCGCTGGCCGGGTTCGGCCGGTGGGCGGATCAACTCGATCACGCGGTCGATACGGCTGGCCTGGCCCAGCACCGTTTCGAGCTCGGCGGACGAGAAGCCGTGGTGCTGCTGCATGTCGCGCATGAAGTCGCGCGCTTCACTGTGGTCGACGTAGGAGGCGGCAGCGCCCAGCGGCAGAACGGCTGCCAGGGCGCTGACGAGGACGGTACGAAACTGAAGCTTCATTGCGGAGAGAACTCCCGGATGCGATGGGCCAGCTCACGTGTGCGGGCGGCGGTGTCGGAGCGCGTCGCGCCATAGCGCAGACGTGCGTAAGTAAGTGCGATGGCGCGCACGCGCGCAGCGTTTTGCGGGCTTTCGCGAGCGATGCGTTCAGCGTAATCGATGGGGCCTTCTGAAGGCAAACGGGCCAGTCCGCGCCGCGCCAGGCGTGCGCCGAAGCGGTGCCACAGGCGGTCGAGCTCGTCGCCTCGTGGGCGCTGTCGCAGCACCCACAGCAATAGTGCAGCGAGCAAGGCCGAGACGGTGCCGACGAGCGCCAGCAACAGCGTGCGCAGATCTGCCCCGTCTAACCCGAGGCGCGACAGCAGCTTGCTTTGGCGTTGCTGATCAAAGCCGATGACGTTGCGGTTCCAGGCGTTGGACAAGGCTTCCCAGCGGTCGCGCATGCCTCTCAGCATTTCGGTGGCAAAGCCAGAGCGCATCATGAATGGCCGCGCTTCGCCGTCAGGCAGGGCGGCGGACAAGCCGCGTTCGATGCGATCCGGCGCGGCCAGTGCGGTTGGGTCGATGCGCACCCAGCCGCTGTCTGGCAGCCACACCTCGACCCAGGCGTGGGCATCCGACTGACGTACCACCAGACTGCCGTCGAAGCGGTTGAGGGCACCGCCCAGATAGCCGGTGACCACCCGCGCGGGGATGTCGGCGGCGCGCATCATCACCGCAAAGGCCGAACTGAAGTGCTCGCAGAAGCCGCGGCGGGAGTCGAACAGGAACTCGTCTACCGGCTCGTCGCCGAGTAACGGCGGCGACAGCGTGTAGGTCAGGTCGGCCCGTTGCAGGTGGGCGAGTACACGGTCGAGTGCTTCGCGCGGGCTGTTGGCGCCGTCGATGATGCGCTCGACCAGTGCTCGCGTGCGCGGGCTGGAGTCTTCCGGCAGGCGCGTGGCCTGGCGCAGCACAGATGGCGACTCGTTCAGTCCGACCGGGGTTTCGGGCCAGGCATTGAGTGCAACGCGGGTGCGCTGTCCGAGCGGCAGATCCGACAGCAATTGCAGGTCGCCGGCGTAGCGGGTGCGAGGGCGCTCTACTGCGCCGGGGAAATCCATGGCCAGCAGCCAGCGCCGCTGGTGTGGTTCGATGATGGAAATGTAGTCGTAGCGTGGCCCGCTCGGCGTATAGGGCGGATTCTCAAGCAGCGTTGCGTTGCGTGCTTGCCAGGTGCGGCCGTCAAAGTCGGTCAGCACCGGCCCGCGCCAGTAGCGTTGCGCCGGAGGCGGTGGTGCGCCCTCAAATTCCACGCGCAGAGCGATCTCGCCGGATTCGATGAGCTGCGAGATCGAGCCAGGCTGCATCTCGTCCGACAAACCCGTAAGGCCGCTGTGCGCATCGGCCGGCAAGCCCCACAGCGGTCCGGGCAGGCGTGGGAAGAGCAGGAACAGCACGAGCAGGAAGGGCAGGGCCTGCAGCATCAGCACGCCGCTGCTGCGCAAGGCCGGCAGCGGCCGCGCTGTCGGGTCTTCGATGGCCGTCAGCGTGGCGATGGCACAAAGAGCGCCGCCCAACGCGAGCGCAGCCACCGGCAGGCTCTGGTCGTTGAAGAACAGGCCGAGCTGCAGGAACAGCGCAAGCAGAATGGCCGCGCGCAGATCGCGGGTGGCATTGCCTTCGAGCAGCTTCAGGCACAGCAGCACGGCGAGCAGCGCGATGCCCGGATCC
Source organism: Pseudazoarcus sp. NS34 (assembly GCF_059703725.1). NCBI lineage: Bacteria > Pseudomonadati > Pseudomonadota > Betaproteobacteria > Rhodocyclales > Zoogloeaceae > Pseudazoarcus > Pseudazoarcus sp. NS34. The sequence goes on along the minus strand of NZ_BAAKIZ010000002.1, from coordinate 682,419 downwards.
TTGCCAAGGAAGTAGCCGAAATGCAGGCGTATGCCAGCGGCGATGCCCGCGGCCAGCAGCAGGATGAACAGGCGCAACAGCCGCCCGGCAGCGGGGGCTGCGCTGCGGCAGCGCACGGCATGCCAGCCGAGCAGCGCGACACAACAGGCGGATGCCCATGCCGGCAGATACAGCATGTGCGGGGCAAGGGTGATGGCGGAAGTGGCCAGCGCCCACAGCGCGGCGGGGCGTGTGTCAGCGCTGTTCATGACGGCTTCGTGCGAGCGCCAGACGGGCCAGGCAGGCGCGCAGGTGCGGTGTCCCGTTGGCGGCATCAAGCAGCCCTTCGGGGGTGCGCAGGGCGTAGCGCAGGCCACGGTTTTCGGCGACGAGCGCCCAGGCGGTGAGGCGCGCCGCACGGGTCTCGTCGTCGAGCCCATGCAGGGCATTCCAGTCGAGCAGCAGGCTGCTGCCTTGCTGGGCGGAAAATTCCTTGGTGAGCAGCGGCCCGCCCGAGGCGGCGGCCTTCCAGGCAATGTGACCCGGCGAATCGGTCATGCGGTGCGCCCGCAGCCCGGCGAAGTCGTCGTCGCCGCTGCGGTGCGTTACGCGGCCGTTCGCTTCCGGGCTCTCGCCCTCTGGTAGTGGAGGCGGGGCGGTTTCGGGTGAGGGGTACACCAGGCAGTTCAGCTCGGGGCGAACGATGCTCCAGGCCCTCACCAGGCCGAGTGGCCAGGTGGTGCCGATACGAATGGCGTCGACCGGCATCCAGCCGCGGCGCGCGGTGGGCAGGGCGAGCTCGGTGTCAGCGGAAGTCGCCGCTTCGAGCGTGGCGCGTGTTTCGGAGGCACCGCAACGCAGGTGCAGCGCGGGGCGACGCAGCGCTGACGGGTTCTCGACGAGAATGCGCAGTGTGGCCGCTTCACCGGCGAACACTGGCTCGATGCGCAGGCGCGCGATGTTCAGCCCGAGCAGATTGCGAAAGGCCTGTACGGTGGCCGAGATACCGGCGCCAACCAGCAGAAAGACCAGTCCGTAGCCCAGGCTCAGGTTGTAGTTGATGGCGCCGATCAACATCACGAGCAGCGCCACCCCGAAGGCCAGTCCGGCGCCTGAGGGCAGCACGTAGATGCGGCTCTGGGTCAGCTTCAGCGGGAGGTTTTGGGGGGCGCGACGGCCCAGCCAGGCGGCGGCGCGGTCGGGAAGGCGTTCGAGGCGGTCGACGAAATTCATCCGTCCACGGCGACGGACGCCACGATGCGCGCGATCACCGCGGGCGGTGCGCTGCGGCCGTCGCTGGCCAGATGCAGACGATGCCCGGCGACATGCGGAAACACCGCCTGCACGTCTTCCGGCAGGACGTGGTCGCGCTCCTGGATCAGCGCCCAGGCGCGCGCTGCGGAGAGCAGGCCGAGCCCGGCGCGCGGGCTGAGGCCACCAGCGAGTTCGGTGTCATTGCGTGTGGCGGCGAGCAGCGACTGCACGTAGTCGATGAGGCGCGGCGCGACGTTCACCGCGCGCGCTGCGCGCTGCAGCACCAGCAGTTCGTCCGGCGTGATGACCGGCGGTGTGCGTTCGAGCAGGTCACGGCGGTCCTCACCCATCAGCAGCGCGCGCTCGGCGTCACGCCCCGGGAAGCCCAGGTGGATGCGCATCAGGAAGCGGTCGAGCTGGCTCTCCGGCAGCGGGAAGGTGCCGATCTGCGTGGTGGGGTTTTGTGTGGCGATGACGAAGAAGGGGTCGGGCAAGGCGTGGGTTTCGCCGTCAGCCGTGACCTGGTGTTCTTCCATGGCTTCGAGCAGCGCGCTTTGCGTCTTGGGTGTAGCGCGGTTGATCTCGTCGGCGAGGATGATCTGTGCGAACACCGGCCCCGGATGGAAGCGGAAGGCGCCGGCCTCGCGGTCGAAGATCGATACACCGGTAATGTCGGCCGGCAGCAGGTCGCTGGTGAATTGCACGCGCTGGAAGTGCAGGCCGATCAGCCGCGCGAAGACGTGTGCCAGGGTGGTCTTGCCGACACCGGGCTGGTCCTCGATGAGCAGGTGGCCACGGGCGATGATGCAGGCCAGCGTGAGACGCAGCGGTTGCGGTTTGCCAAGGATGATTTCGTTGGCGGCGGTGAGCAGTCTGCGGACGCTCTCGGCGGGAGTTTGGCTGGGCGATGGCATGGCGCGATAATAGACCACCTAAGGGCTCAAACGGTTCAGGAGCGGCGCGCATGGCGACGGCCTTCATCACCCATGCGGACTGCGCTCTGCACGATATGGGTGCGCATCATCCGGAGTGTCCTGCGCGACTCGGCGCCATCAACGATCGGCTCATTGCTTCCGGTGTCGAGGCCTATCTAGAGTTCCACGATGCGCCGCGCGCCGAAGATGCGCACATCCTGCGCGCCCACGACGCGGCCTATCTCGAACGCTTGCGTGCCAGCGTGCCGGAGCACGGCACGCACCATCTAGACCCCGATACCGCGATGAACCCGCACACCCTCGACGCCGCGCTGCACGCCGCTGGCGCCGGAGTGCTGGCGACCGATCTGGTGGTGTCGCGCCGGGCCGACAATGCCTTCTGCGCCGTGCGCCCGCCCGGCCATCATGCGGGTCGCGCCAGCGCGATGGGCTTTTGCCTGCTCAACAATGTGGCCATTGCCGCATTGCATGCGTTGGAAGCGCACGGCCTGCAACGTGTCGCCGTGGTCGACTTCGACGTGCATCACGGCAACGGCACGGAAGACATCCTGCGCAATGAGCCGCGCGCGATGATGGCCAGCATCTTCCAGCACCCGTTCTACCCCTACAGTGGCACCGACGAGGTTCCGGCGCATTGGGCCAACGTGCCGGTCAAGGCCGGTCTGCGCGGGGCGGAGTTCCGCGAGGTGGTTGCCGGAAAATGGCTGCCGGCCCTGGAGGCCTTCGCGCCCGAGATGATTTTCATCTCCGCTGGCTTTGATGCGCACTACGAAGATGACATGGCCTCCTGCGGCCTGGTCGAGGACGACTACGCCTGGGTCACCGCCGAGCTGCGGGGTTTCGCTGAGCAGCATTGCCGTGGCCGTATCGTGTCGATGCTCGAAGGCGGCTACGCCCTTTCGGCACTGGGGCGGGCAGCAGTGGCCCACGTGCGGGCGCTGGCCGATCTTTAGCGCGCTGGCGATCCCCGGCACAACCGACAGCGCGCGCCAAGCGTTGAAAAGTACTCAGCCAGGGCTGGCCGTGCGGGCCGCTTCAGGTAGAATCGCGCACTTGACCTTCGCCTGACTGCCCGCCCCATGATCACCGGTTCCCTGGTTGCAATCGTTACCCCCATGCACGAGGACGGTCGTCTCGATTTCGAGCGGCTGCGTTCTCTCATCGACTGGCATGTGGAGCAGAAGACCGACGGCATCGTGATTGTCGGCACCTCGGGCGAATCGCCAACCGTCGACATGGACGAGCATTGCGAGCTGATCCGCGTGGCTGTCGAGCATGCCGCCGACCGTATTCCGGTCATCGCCGGTACCGGTGCGAATTCCACCGCCGAAGCCATCGAGCTGGCGCAGTTCGCCGAGAAGGTCGGTGCGTATGCCCACCTGTCGGTCGTGCCCTACTACAACAAGCCGACGCAGGAAGGCCTGTACCGTCACTTTCGCAGCATCGCCGAGAAGGTTGCGCTGCCGATGGTGCTGTACAACGTGCCGGGTCGCACGGTGGCCGACATGGCCAACGACACCACGCTGCGTCTGGCCGAAGTCCCGAACATCATCGGCATCAAGGACGCGACCGGCAGCATTGATCGCGCCTGCGATCTGATCGAGCGCGCGCCGGTTGGTTTCGCGCTGTACACCGGTGACGACATGACCACCGCAGCCTTCATGCTGCTGGGTGGCCACGGCGCCATCTCGGTTACTGCCAACGTCGCACCGCGCCTGATGCACGACATGTGCGTCGCCGGTCTGGCTGGCGATGCCGCGACCGCACGCGACATCAACAGGAAGTTGTTGTGGTTGCATCGCAACCTGTTCTGCGAGGCCAATCCGATCCCGGTAAAGTGGGCGGTGCAGCAGATGGGACTGATCGAAGGCGGTATCCGCCTTCCGCTCACACCCCTTTCCGAAGCCTTCCACGAGCGTGTGCGTGAATCCCTGCGCCGCGCCGGAATCAACTGACACGCGAGGAATCCTCAAGCTCATGAACGCAAAGCTTCTCAGCTCGGTATCGATTCTGGCGCTGACAGTCGGTCTTACCGCCTGCTCGTCCGGTGGGGGCGGTCTGCTCGAAGGCAAGAAGATCGATTACAAGAGCGCTCGCCCGGTGGGCAACACGCTCGAGGTTCCGCCCGACCTCACTGCGCCGTCGCGCGACGACCGCTACGCGGTGCCGGACGTATCTCCGCGCGGCATTGCTACCTACTCGGCCTACCAGGGCGACCGCGAAGCGGCTGCCGTCAAGGGTTCCGACGAGGTGCTGGCGCCGATCGACAACATGCGCATCGAGCGTGCGGGTTCCGAACGCTGGCTGGTGATCCGCGGTAACGCGGACGACCTGTGGCCGCAGATTCGCGATTTCTGGGGCGAGCTGGGCTTCATCCTCACCCTCGACCAGCCGAGCATCGGCATCATGGAAACCGACTGGGCAGAAGATCGCGCGCAGATCCCCCAGGATTTCGTGCGCCGCGCCCTCGGCAGCATCTTCGACAGCCTGTTCTCTACGGGCATGCGCGACAAGTTCCGCACCCGTCTTGAAAAGGGTCAGAAAGACGGCACGGTCGAAATCTTCATCAGCCATCGCGGTGCCGAAGAGGTGTATTCCAGCTCCAGTCAGGACAGCACGGTGTGGCAGCCGCGCGAGCCCGATCCCGAGCTCGAAGTCGAGATGCTGCGTCGCCTGATGATCTATATGGGCGCCGAGGAAACCCGTGTTGCGGCCGAGTTGCAGACTGAGCCGGCTGCGCCGCGTGCCACGCTGGGCTTGCCCGACGGACGCATGGGCCTGACACTCGACGAATCCTTCGACCGCGCCTGGCGTCGTGTTGGTCTGGCGCTTGATCGCGTCGGCTTCACGGTGGAAGACCGCGACCGCTCGCAAGGCCTGTACTTCGTGCGCTATATCGATCCCGACGAGGAAGCGCGCAACAAGAAGGCCAACGAGAAGGGCTTCTTCGGTCGTCTGTTCAGCTTCGGCAAAGACAAGGCCGCCGAGAACGGTTCGGAGTACCGCGTCCTGGTCGAGGGCGACAGCGCAACTTCGCGTGTCACCGTGCTGTCGCGCGAAGGTGGAGTCGAGTCCGGCAACACTGCGCGCAACATCCTCACGCTTCTGCAGGAACAGCTGCGCTGACCTGCGGTTTGCGAAAACAAAACGGCGCCCCACGGGGCGCCGTTTTTGTTTTGATGGGCTTCAATCCTCGTCTGGCAGGTCGGGGGTGCCGAGGCCGTCGCAGTACAGGCGGTAGAGCAGTTCGAACACGCCGTCGGAAAATTTGATGCCGGCGGCAAGACGGCGAGCGTGGGCCAGGTCGGCGAGCACGGCTGCGTCCGTTGCGGCGACCTCGAGCTTTTCGCCGTTCAGATGGAAGCGCCCGCCGCGGAGCAGCAGCAGCGTGCCGGGGTCGAGCATGAAGCCATGCTGCGCCATCGCGGCGGCAAAACGCTTGCGTGTCAGCGGCTCGTCCGGCGGCAGGTAGAACACCGACGGCTTGGGCTCGCTCAGGTAGTCACCCAGAAAGGCGGCTACATCGTCGCGCGTCCACTGGATGGCGTTGAGCATGTCGGTAACGCGATCAACCATGGTGTCGCTGATCTCGGCCGAGTTTTTCTGCAGCGTCAGATCGGGGTCGGCATACATCCCCGGCAGATCGACGTGCTCGGCCAGCCAGCCGAGAAAGCCCGCGCCGAGTTCTCGCGCCTGCGGCGCGCGAAAGCCGATCGAGTAGGTCGTGCATTCGCCGATAGCCGTGCCTTCGTGCGCGTAGCGCGGCGGCAGATACAGCATGTCACCCGGCTCCAGCACCCACTCTTCAGTCGGGCGGAAATCGGCGATGAGCTTGAGCGGCGCACCTTCCACCAGCGTGTGCTCGGTCTGGTCGCCGATGCGCCAGCGTCGCTGGCCGAAGCCCTGCAGCAGGAACACGTCGTAGCTGTCGAAATGCGCACCGATGCCGCCGCCGTCGGTGGCGTAGCTCACCATCAGGTCGTCGAGCCGCGCCTGCGGGATGAAGTCAAAGCGATGCAGCAACTCGTCGGCCTCGCGCACCCACAGGTTCAGGCCTTGCACCAATACCGTCCACGGCTGCTTGCGGCCTTTCAGTGCGGACGCCTTCTGCGGGCCGCGCGAGACTTGCCAGCCCTTGGCTGCGTCGTGCCGGATCAGGCGCGATTCGACGTCCTCGTCACCGGCCAGCTCGAACAGTTCTTCCAGCTCGACCACGCCGGTGAAGCCCGGAATGGCCTGACGGATCAACAGGGGCTTCTTCTGCCAGTACTCGGCCAGGAATTGCTGCGGCGTGATGCCGCCAAGGAGTTCGTTTTTCATGGCCGGGATTATCGCCGATTGCTTCGACGCGCGAGGCCCTGCACCGTTAAAATGCCGGACTTTTCCGTGGAATCGCCCATGCCCGTCGCCACCATCGAATCGCTCGACCACGAAGGCCGCGGCGTCACCCACGTCGACGGCAAGGCCGTCTTCATCGAGGGGGCGCTGCCGGGCGAGGAAGTCGAGTACGTGGTGGTGCGTGCGCGGCCGAACTATGAACTGGGCGAGCTGGTGCGCGTGATCACGCCCAGCGCGCTGCGCGTGACGCCGCGCTGCCCGTACTTCGGCACCTGTGGCGGCTGTTCGATGCAGCATCTGGACGCCACGGCGCAGGCAGTGGTCAAGCAGCGCGTGTTGGAAGACGCGCTGTGGCACGTCGGCAAGGTGCGCGCCGAGACCATCTACGCCGCCATCCACGGGCCGAGCTGGGGCTACCGCTTCCGTGCGCGCATCGGTGCGCGGCTGATACCGAGCAAGGGCGGCATGCGGGTGGGATTTCGCGAGCGCAGCAGCAGCCACCTGATCGACATGGAGAGCTGCGAGGTTTTGCCGCCGCATGTCTCGGCCCTGCTGCCCTCGCTGCGTGAGCTGATTGGCAGTCTGTCGATCCCCGACCGCATTCCGCAGATCGAGCTGGCCATGGGCGACGACGATGTCACGGTGCTGGTGTTTCGCCACCTGGAGGCGCTCACGGCCGCAGACATCAAGCGCCTCGTTGCCTTCTCCGAGGCCAGTGCCGTGCAGGTCTGGCTGCAGCCCAAGGGGCCGGACAGCATCCGCAGACTGCACCCGAAGGAAGCGCCGGGCTTGTCCTACAGCCTGCCGGAGTTCGACGTGAAGCTGCATTTTCGTCCGACCGACTTCACGCAGGTGAATGTGCTGACCAACCAGTTGCTGATGCGGCGCGCCCTGCAGCTGCTCGATCCGCAGCCGGGCGAGCGCATTGCCGACCTGTTCTGCGGTCTGGGCAATTTCAGCCTGCCGATTGCTCGCAGCGGCGCACGCGTAGTCGGTATCGAGGGCAGCGATGCGCTGGTTGCGCGTGCCGCCGAAAACGCCCGTGCCAACGGACTTCAGGCCAACAGTGAATTTCACGCTGCCAACCTGTTCGAGGTCACGCCTGACAGCTTCGCCGCGCTGGGCCATTTCGACCGCATGCTGATCGATCCGCCGCGCGATGGCGCCATCGCCATCGTCAAGGCGCTGGGCGAGGGTGCGCCGCGCCGCATCGTCTACGTCTCATGCAACCCCGCCACCCTGGCGCGCGACGCCGCGGTGCTGGTGCGCGAGAAAGGCTACGTGCTGCGCGGGGCCGGTATTGCCAACCTGTTTCCGCAGACCTCGCACGTCGAATCCATCGCGTTGTTCGAGCGTAAGGTCTGACGCAGAGCGGGGCGGGACGGTATACTCCGCCGCGGGTCGATGATCCGCATGGGCTTGGACGGAGGTGTGGCAGAGTGATTGAATGCACCGGTCTTGGCGCGCCAGCGCTGGCGAAGCCAAAACCGGCACGGGCCGCAGGCCCGCATGGGTTCTTACGGAGGTGTGGCAGAGTGGTTGAATGCACCGGTCTTGAAAACCGGCAGGGGTTTGCGCCCCTCGTGAGTTCGAATCTCACCGCCTCCGCCAATTGACCCGGATACGCCATGGATATCTCCACACCAGCCCTGCTATTTCCTGCGATTTCCTTGCTGTTGCTGGCCTATACCAATCGTTTTCTGACACTCGCGCAGGTGATCCGGCAGTTGCATGCCTCGCAGGATCCGCATGCATCGATCGTGCAGCGGCAGATTCCGGGGCTCAAGCATCGCATCGTGCTGATCAAGTACATGCAGGGCTTCGCGGTGTTGAGCTTTCTGTTGTGCTCGCTGTCGATGTTCGGGCTGTATGTGAATGAGGCCTTTGCCGGCAAGCTGCTGTTCGGCGCGAGTCTGCTGGCGCTCACCGTTTCGCTGCTGATGTCGCTGGCCGAAGTGCTGATCTCGACCAACGCGCTGGCCATTGTGGTGGAAGACATCGAAGCGCCGGTGCCCCCCGAAGAAGCCGATCCGGCCAGGCGCTGAATGACCCGCGTTCTGCTCTTCAACAAGCCCCATGGCGTGATCTGTCAGTTCTCGCCGGAAGGCGACAAGCCCACGCTGAAGGATTTCATCGCCGTGCCGGGTGTGTACGCGGCCGGGCGGCTCGATACCGATTCCGAAGGCTTGCTGGTGCTGACCGATGACGGCGCGCTGCAGCACCGCATCACCGACCCGCGCAGCAAGCAGCCGAAAACCTATCTGGTGCAGGTCGAAGGCGAGCCCGACGAGGCTGCGCTGGCGGCCTTGCGTGCCGGCGGGCTTGATCTGGGTGACTTCCGCACCTTGCCCTGCGAGGCACGTCGTGTGGCGGAGCCTGACTGGCTGTGGCCACGTGATCCGCCCGTGCGCTTTCGCCAGAACATCCCGACGAGCTGGATCGAGATCGTGCTGCGCGAGGGCAAGAACCGGCAGCTGCGGCGCATGACGGCCAAAGTTGGTTTCCCCACGCTGCGCCTGCTGCGCACGGCTATCGGGGCGTGGTCGCTGGGCGGTCTGGCGCCGGGGCAGTGGCGCGAGGAGGCTGTCGCAGCGCAACCGCCGGCGAGCCCGCGCGTGCGGCGCTCGCGTTAGAATCTGCGCTGTTTCTTCCCCGACCGGACTCACCATGAATTTCCGCCGTTGCCTGCTACTGCTGTCTTTCCTGCTCTTCGTTCCGACGGCCTTTGCGCAGCAGATGCCGGTGGTGCAGCTCAGCGCCGGCATGTACCGCATCACCGCCGAGTTGGCCAACACCCCGAAGTTCCGGGAGACCGGGCTGATGCACCGCGAATCCATGGGTGAGAACCGCGGCATGGTGTTCGTGTTCGAGTTCGACGCGACGCACTGCATGTGGATGCGCAACACGCTCATTCCGCTGTCGGTGGCCTTCCTCGACGCCGATGGCAAGGTGCTCAACATCGAAGACATGGCGCCGCAGACCGAGACCAATCACTGCGCAGCCCAACCCGCGCGCTACGCGCTGGAAATGAACAAGGGCTGGTTCGCGCAACGCGGCATCGGCGCCGGTGACGTCATCGGTGGCGTCAGCAAATTGCGCCCGACGCGCTGACCGGCGCGCAGTCCGCTCCGGCCGAAGGGCCGAATTGAGGCAGAAACCCTGCCTTTATCCACCGGCAAATCTTGCCGCCTCCTCCTGATAATTGCCGCACGTGGCCGTCCGTCCGCATCTTTGCGGCGCGGACTGAGGTGGAGCGGCAATGGCCGAAGAAAGCGATCTCGAGAAAACAGAACAACCAACCCCACGGCGAATAGAGCAAGCCCGTGAGGAAGGCCAGGTCCCGCAATCGCGGGAACTGTCGACGTTCTTCGTGCTGATCGCCGGCGTGGCCAGCCTGTGGCTGATGGGTGGCTGGGTGAGCCGGCGCATCACCGACACGCTGCGCCATGGCTTCAGTTTCGAGCGCGAGGCGGTGTTCGATACCGCGCTGATGCTCGATACCTTCCACACCATTTTCAGTGACGTGCTGCTGACCATGCTGCCGTTCTTCGGCGTACTGGTGGTGGCGGCATTGGCTGCGCCGATTTCGCTCGGTGGCTTCGTGTTCTCGACCAAAGTGCTGGCACTCAAACCCGAGCGCATGAACCCGCTCAAGGGCCTGGGCCGCATGTTCTCGGTGCATGGGCTGGTCGAACTCGTGAAGTCGATACTCAAGGCGGTGGTGATTGGCGCTTTGGCCGTATTCGCGGTGTGGCGCGAGTGGGACCACGTGTTTTCACTGATGATGCAGCCGCTCGAATACGCGCTGCCGGAGTTCTTCCAGACGCTGTTGTTTGCGTCGCTGATCATCGTGCTGGGGCTGGCTATCATCGCCATGATCGACGTGCCGTTCCAGCTCTACCAGTACCACCGCAAGCTGCGCATGACGCGCGAGGAAGTGAAGCGCGAGAACAAGGAGCAGGAGGGCGATCCGCACGTCAAGGCGCGTATCCGCATGCTGCAGCGCGAGATGGCGCGCCGCCGCATGATGACCGAGGTGCCCAAGGCCGACGTGGTGGTGACCAACCCGACGCACTTTTCGGTTGCACTGAAGTACGACAGCAACAAGATGGGTGCGCCGGTGGTGGTTGCCAAGGGGCGCGGCGACGTGGCGCTGAAGATTCGCGAGATTGCCGCCGAACACGACGTGCCGCTGCTCGAAGCGCCTCCGCTGGCACGTGCCCTGCACGCGCATTGCGAGCTGGGCGAAGCGGTGCCGGCACAGCTCTATACCGCCGTGGCCGAAGTCATGGCCTATGTCTATCAACTCAACGCCTGGCTGTCGCGTGGCGGGCGCAAGCCCGCGGCGCCAAACAAGCTGGCCGTGCCGGAAGGCATGGATCCGGGCGCGATCGAATGAGCACGCAATGCATTGCCGAAACGAGGTTTCTGAATGAATGAAACACTGAACCTGCGCGCGCTGATGCGGCCGGAGAACATGCGCCTGCTCGGGGCGCCGATCTTCATCATCATGATCTTGTCGATGATGGTGTTGCCGCTGCCAGCCTTCGCGCTGGACCTGTTCTTCACCTTCAACATCGCCATCGCGGTGATGGTGCTGCTGGTGGCGATGTACACCCGCAAGCCGCTGGAATTTTCGGTGTTTCCGACGGTGCTGCTGGTCACCACGCTGCTGCGCCTGGCGCTCAACGTGGCGTCCACCCGGATCGTGCTGCTCGAAGGTCACACCGGGCCGGACGCCGCGGGCAAGGTCATCGAGGCCTTCGGCTACTTCCTGGTCGGCGGCAACACCGCCATCGGTCTGGTGGTGTTCGGCATCCTCGTGTTGATCAACTTCATCGTCATCACCAAGGGTGCCGGCCGTATCGCCGAAGTCAGCGCGCGCTTCACGCTCGACGCCATGCCCGGCAAGCAGATGGCCATCGACGCCGACCTCAACGCCGGCCTGATCGACGAGAACGAAGCCAAGCGGCGCCGCAAGGAAGTGTCGCAGGAGTCCGACTTCTTCGGCGCCATGGACGGTGCCTCGAAGTTCGTGCGCGGCGATGCCATCGCCGGCATCCTGATCCTGCTGATCAACATCGTCGGCGGCCTGATCGTCGGCACCGTGCAGCACGACATGGCCATGGGCCAGGCGGTCGAGACCTACACGCTGCTGACCATCGGCGACGGCCTGGTCGCGCAGATTCCGGCGCTGGTGATTTCGGTGGCGGCCGGCCTGGTCGTTTCGCGTGTCGGCGACGAGTCCAACGTCGGTGACATGGTCATCCTGCAGGTGTTCTCCAACCCGCAGGTGCTGGTCCTCACCGGCGCCATCATCGGCGTGCTGGGCCTGATCCCGGGCATGCCCAACCTGGTGTTCATCCTGATCGCCGGTGGCCTGTTCGCGCTGGCCTGGCATCGACGCAAGCTCAACGAACGTGCCAGCGAGGCCGAGGCCGAGGCTGAAAAGGCGCCCGCCGCGGCCGCCGCCTCCACGCCCGAAAACCTCGAAGCGAGCTGGGCCGACGTGCAACCGGTCGACGTGCTGGGCCTCGAGGTGGGCTATCGCCTGATCCCGCTGGTCGACAAGGCGCAGGACGGCGAGCTGCTCAAGCGCATCCGCGGCTTGCGCAAGAAGTTCGCGCAGGACGTGGGCTTCCTGCCGGCCTCCGTGCACATCCGCGACAACCTCGAACTCAAGCCCAACGCCTACCGCATTGCGTTGAAGGGCGTCGAAATCGGTGCCGGCGAAGCCTGGCCAGGCCAGTATCTGGCGATCAATCCGGGCCGTGTGTCCGGCCCGTTGCAGGGGCGCGAGACGCGCGATCCGGCCTTCGATCTGCCGGCCTTCTGGATCGACCCCGCGCAGCGCGAACAGGCGCATGCGCTGGGCTACACCGTGGTGGACGCCGGCACCGTGGTGGCCACCCACCTCAACCATCTGATTCTCAATCATGCCGCCGAACTGCTCGGCCGGCAGGAGACGCAGCAACTCATCGACCACATCGCCAAGGATGCACCCAAGCTGGTCGAAGACCTGGTGCCTGGGCAGCTGGCGCTGTCGGTGGTGCAGCGCGTGCTGCAGGCCTTGCTGGAAGAGGGCGTCAATATCCGCGACATGCGCAGCATCATCGAGGTGCTGGCCGAGAACGCGCCGCGCACGCAAGAGCCGGTCGAACTGGTGGCCCGCATTCGCGAAACCCTGGGCCGCGCCATCGTGCAGAGCCTGTTCCCGGGCAACGACGAGGTGCAGGTCATCGCGCTCGAACCGACGCTCGAACGCATCCTGTCGCAGGCCATGGGCGCTGCCGGCGGCGATGGGGGTGCAATCGAGCCGGGCCTGGCCGACAACATGCTGCGTCAGACCGCCGAAGCCGCTCAACGCATGGAAGACGCCGGCCTGCCGCCGGTGCTGCTGGTGCCGCCGCAACTGCGTTTGCTGCTGTCGCGCTTCCTGCGCCGCGCCGTGCCGTCGCTCAAGGTCGTGGCCAATACCGAAGTGCCTGAATCGCGCACCGTGCGCGTCACCGCCATGGTCGGCGGGGCGGCCTGAGTCGCGAATTGAAGAACGGAATAAGCGGGAACATCCCCGTTTATTCCGCCCTCGCCACGACGGGAGGCGCGGGAATAATGGGCTCATGCTGCGCTACAGGCGCGGAAAGTCTGGAGAACCGGTATGAACGTCAAGCGCTACTTTGCCGCCACCGCCCGTGAGGCCCTGCGTGCCCTCAAGGCCGAACTCGGCGCCGACGCCATCGTGCTGTCGAACCGCGCCGTTGAAGGCGGCGTCGAGATCCTGGCCCTGCCGGCTGATGCCGTCGGTGCCGTATCGACCCCGCCGCGCCGCGCGCCTGCGCCCGTTACGCCGGTATCCGAGCACGAAGACGAGGATTGCCGGGTGAGCCTCGGCAGTACCCGGCCGCAGCAGGCTGAAAAGCCCGCGCAGCACATCCGCGCCTTCGAGCCGCCGCGCATGGAAACGCCCGACTACATCATCCGCAAGCGCGGCTACGAAGACGTCGCGCCAGCGCCGCGTCCTGCGCCGGCCCGTCCGGCCCCGGTGGCCGAGCGCCCCGCGGCGCCGATCGAGCGCGTCGAGCCGGAGATCAGGCAAGAGCTGGCACCGGTTGCCGAAACCGTCTCGCGTCATCTGGGCGAAAAGGCCGCGGCGCCTGCCGCCGACCCGCGCATCACCGAATTGCAGGACGCCAACGCGCGCCTGATGTCTGAGCTGGGCGGCATTCGCGGCATGATCGAACGCCAGCTCGCGGCCTTTGCCTGGGGCGATACGCGCCGCAATGCGCCGGGCGCCGCCGAGGTGCTGGGCGAATTGCTCGACGCCGGCTTCCCCACGCGCCTTGCACGCAAGCTCGTTGAATCTGTCGATGAGGCGCACAGCGCCGACGAAGCCCGCAACGTCGTGCGCAACACGCTCGGCCGCGACCTGCGCGCCATGTCGTCGGACGCCGACCTGATCGACCGTGGCGGTGTGTACGCGCTGGTCGGCCCGACCGGCGTCGGCAAGACCACCACCACCGCCAAGATCGCCGCGCGCTGTGTGATGCGCCACGGCGCCGACAAGATCGCGCTGATCACCACCGATGGGTACCGCATCGGCGCGCAGGAACAACTGCGCATCTACGGCCGCATCCTCGGCGTGCCGGTGTTTCCGGTGCGCGACGCCTCCGACTTGCGCCAGACCATTGCCGAACTGCGCGGCAAACACATGATCCTGATCGACACCGTCGGCATGAGCCAGCGCGACGAGATGGTCATGAAGCAGGCCGCCATGCTGTCCGGCGCCGGTAACGTGCATCGCCTGTTGCTGCTCAACGCCACGGCCAGCGGCGAGACCCTGGACGACGTCATCGACGCCTGGAAGGGCCCCGATCTGGCCGGCTGCGTGCTGACCAAGGTGGACGAGGCCGTGTCGCTGGCGCCTGCCGTCGGCGCCGCGATCTCGAACGGACTGGAAGTGTTCTACGTCACCAACGGCCAGCGTGTGCCCGAAGACCTGCACCTGCCGAACCGCGCCTATCTGCTGCACCGCAGCCTCAACGCCCGCGTGCGTGACCCGGCCTGGAAGCTCGACGCTGACGAAGCCGCCCTGAAGTTTGCCGCTGGTGCCGGTGCTTGAGCGGAGACCCGACATGATCGACAGCCACGAAGATCAGGCAGCCGGTCTGCGCCGGCTGTTCCGCCGCGCGCCGCCGACGGTGGTGGCGCTGTACACCACCGGCCGCGAACGCACGACGACCGCCGTACGCACGGCCTTCCGCCTTGCCGCGCGCGCCGAGCGCGTGCTGATTCTGGATGAGGCGCGCGGCGAACATTCACTGGCACCCGCGCTGGGTGTCGCCGATGGCAGCGACCTGCTCGGCGTGCTGGGCGGTCAGCTCGATGCCGCTTCGCTGGTTCAGCCCGTGCCGGGCCTGGTCGGCCGCGTGCCGGTCAGTGCCGCCGCGCTGGCGCTGCCGCTGCTCGACGAGGAGCGGCGCATGTGCTTGATCGACGCGTTGCGTGCCCTGCACCGTTACGCCGGTGTTGTGCTGGTGCATGCGGACAGCGAAGAGGCGGCAGACCCGTCGCCCTTCGTGTTCGCCGCGCCGCGCCGGCTGCTGGTAGCCGAGGCCAGTCGCAGCGGTGCAATCGAAGCCTATGCCGTCATCAAGGCGCTGGCTGCGGCCGGCGCTGGGTCCCTGCACGTGGCGGTTTCCGCCGCCCGCACGCGGAACGAGGCGCACGCCTTCTTCGCCAGCCTCGACACGCTGGTGCGCAACCACGTCGGCGTGCCGTTGGCCTGGCTCGGTGAAATCGAGCGTGACGATCTGGCCGGCGGGTTGACGGCCGACGTGGTCGAGTCTTCGCCGCGCGAACCCGAAGCGGCCTTCCTGCGTCGTCTGGCAGCGCTCGGTGGTGCGCGTCGCGCGGGCCCGCGCAGCGCGGCGTTGTGAGGATTAGACCTTCATGCTGACCACTGCCCGAAAAGTCGCTGCACCCATCGGTCAATCCCGCGCTCCCGGCGTGCATAATGTCGGCAAAGGGCGCGTTGCGCCCCGTAATACCCGGGCACTGTGGATGTACGATTCAGAAGGCAATCCTGACAAGGCGCAACTCGTCGAACTGTACGCACCGCTGGTCAAGCGCATCGCCTATCACCTGATGGCGAAGCTGCCAGCCAGTGTGCAGGTCGACGACGTCATGCAGAACGGCATGATCGGTCTGCTCGATGCCGTCTCGCGCTACGAAGACGGCCTCGGCGCGCAGTTCGAAACCTACGCCGCTCAGCGCATTCGTGGCGCCATGCTCGATGGCCTGCGCGAGGACGACTGGATGCCGCGCAGCCTGCGCCGCGACATGCGTCGCGTGGAATCCGCCGTGCAGACGCTGGAGCAACGCCTCGGCCGTCCGCCATCCGAGACCGAACTGGCCGATGAAGTCGGCGTGCCGCTGCCCGAATACCAGCAGATCCTGCAGGAAGCGCGTGGCCACCAACTGGTGTATTTCGAGGATTTTGGCGGCGGCGACGATGAAGACTTCCTCGAACGCCACATCGTTGATCAGGACGCCAATCCGCTCGGCATGCTCGAAGATGCCGATTTGCGCCGCAGTCTGGTCAAGGCCATCGAGAATCTGCCCGAACGCGAACAGATGGTGATGAGCCTGTACTACGAAGAAGAACTCAACCTGCGCGAAATCGGTGAAGTGCTGGGCGTCACCGAGTCGCGCGTGTGCCAGTTGCACAGCCAGGCCGTGGCCCGTGTGCGCGCGCACATCTTCTCTGACGGCGCGCCCCTGGCGCCGGCCAAGCGCCGCGGTCGTCCGCCGCGCGCCAAGAGCTGAGCAGGCAGGCGATGGATCGCATCAGCCTGTTCGGCCTCGTTCTCGGCATTGCCGCGATTGTTGTCGGGCAGGTGCTGGAGGGCGGCCATATTGCTTCCCTGTTCCAGCCCACGGCCTTGCTCATCGTCATCGGTGGCACGCTTGGCGCGGTGATGCTGCAGAGCCCGCTGAAGGTGTTTGTCGAGGGCGCGCGCATGACCCGCTGGGTGTTCGTGCCGCCGCCCGAACGCGGTGAAGAACTGATCGGACTGGTCACACAATGGGGCACCATCGCCCGGCGTGACGGCCTGCTGGCGCTGGAATCGCGCATCGAGCAGCAGGACGATCCGTTCCTGCGCCGTGGCCTGCAGTTCCTGGTCGATGGTGTCGATCCGCAGCGTTTGCGCGAGCTGATGAATGTCGAAATCGACGCCTCCGAAGCCCAGATGAAACTCGGTGCCCGCGTGTGGGAGGCGGCCGGCGGCTACTCCCCGACCATCGGCATTCTCGGTGCAGTGCTGGGCCTGATCCACGTCATGGAAAACCTCTCCGAGCCTTCGCGGCTCGGCGCCGGCATTGCCGTGGCCTTTGTCGCCACCATCTATGGCGTGGGCTTTGCCAACCTCGTTTTCCTGCCCTTTGCCAAGAAGCTGATGGCGCACATCGGGCGCATCTCGGCCGAGCGCGAGATGATCGTCGATGCGCTGGTCGGTATCGGCAATGGCGAAAACCCGCGCATCATCGAAGCCCGCATGCGCGGCTATCTGGTGTGAGGGCGCCATGCCCCGCCAGCGCCAGCGCCGCCAGCACGACGAGCACCCCGAGAACCACGACCGCTGGCTGGTCTCCTACGCCGACTTCATCACGCTGCTGTTTGCCTTCTTTGTCGTGATGTACTCGCTGTCCTCGGTCAACGAGGGCAAGTACCGCATTCTGTCGAACTCCCTTCTCACGGCCTTTCGCAGCGTCTCCGTCAACCAGCCCAGCGAGCAGGTGGTGGTCGCGCCCTTCGTGGTGCCTGCGCGGCCACAGCCGCCGACGAGCCGCAGCGATCGCGAACCGGCCAGCGGGCAGGGCGACCACGTCGAGCACATCCGTCGCATGGGCGAGAGCATCCGCCGCGCGCTCGAACCGCTCACACGCACCGGGCAGGTGAACATTTCCGAAGGCGCCCACGGCATCACCGTCGAAGTGAATGCCAGCCTGCTGTTCCCGGCCGGTGAAACCAGTTTGCAGTCCGGTGCGCAGGCGCCGCTGCGTGCAATCGCTGAGGTCTTTGTCGGGGGCGATTACCCGGTCACCATCGAAGGCCACACCGATGATTCGCCGATCAACTCCGCGCGCTTTCCGTCCAACTGGGAACTGTCTTCGGTACGTGCCTCGTCAGTAGTGCGTTTGTTCGCCGACGCGGGCATCGATCCCTCGCGCTTGTCCGCCATCGGTTACGCCGACCAGCGGCCGATCTCGGAAAACCTCACCGAAGAGGGCCGCGCCCGCAATCGCCGCGTCACCATCCGGCTCGACGCCATGTACAACGACCCGCCCCCGCAATCGCCGGGCACCATCCGGGCCGACGACCCGATGCGCGCGCTGCTGCCCTGAGAGTTTCGGCGCGCCTTTCCGGCTCACGCCGGAGTCTCTTGCCACCGATGAGCACCACGTCCCGCAGGGGAACCTCCGTCGCGCGACGCTGACCACACACCTGTGGAGTCGCCCAACGAAAGGAGGACCCAGGCATGCCCGAATCCGCCAGGCTGTATCGCATGGACACGCCCGAGCACCGTTGCCCCTTCGGCCTAAAGTCGCTGCATCTGCTGCGGCGTCGGGGATACGAGGTTGAGGATCACCGCTTCCGCTCGCGCGAAGAAGTCGATGCCTTCAAGCGCGAGCACGACGTCGAAACGACACCGCAGACCTTCATCGGTAGCGAGCGCATCGGCGGTTACGACGAGCTGCGCGAGCATTTCGGCCTGCCCGAGGAAGGCCAGTCCGGCACAACCTACACTCCGGTCGTCGCCATCTTCGCGAGCGCATTCGCGATGGCTCTCGCCGCGGCGTGGGGCATCGAGGGCAGCGTGTTGTCGGCGCGTGTCATCGAGTGGTTCGTGGCCATTGCGATGTGCGTGCTGGCAATCCAGAAACTGCAGGATCTCGCGTCGTTTTCGAACCAGTTCATCGTCTACGACCTGGTCGCGATGCGTGACGTGCGCTACGCGTACGTCTATCCGTTCGTCGAGCTGTGGGCCGGCATTGGCATGCTGGGCGCGCTGAATGCGTGGCTGGTGTCACCGTTCGTGCTGTTCATCGGCACGGTCGGCGCGGTGTCGGTGTTCAAGGCGGTATATGTCGAAAGGCGCGAACTGAAATGCGCCTGTGTCGGTGGCGATAGCAGCGTGCCGCTCGGCTTCATTTCGCTGACCGAAAACCTGTTCATGATCTTCGCCGCGTTCTGGATGTGGGCAAGGTGAGCCGCCCGACGGCCGCGCCGCCGGGCGGTGTGCAGGTTTACACCTCGCCGGTGTATTCGCCGCGCGCCGGGTAGTCCTTGTCGATGGCGAAGTCGATCGCCAGCAGAAGGTCCTGGAACGGCGGGCGCGAGAACGGCATGGTCTGCACGGCGCCGTAGTACAGCGTGCCGTCCGGCCGCACCAGGAACACGCCCGGCTCGCTGAACAGATCGGGCTCCTCGATGCCGATGGAAGTCTTGCCGCGCCCGGCGCTGGTGTACAGCCCCCACTTGCGCGCGTCCGGCAGCGAGAGATCGTAGGCGAACTTCACGTGGTCGGCCTTGACCTTGTCGGCCATCTGCTTCGCGCGCTCTTCGCCGTCGTTGCTGATGGCGATGAGTTTCACGCCGCGCTTGGCGTATTCCTCGCCGAGGCGTTCGAGCTCAAGCAGATATTTGGCGCACAGCGGGCAGTGCAGGCCGCGGTAGAACACCAGCAGATCGAAGTTCTCGCCCGGCGCGGTGCCGAGGGTGTAGCGGCCACCGCCGACCAGCGGCAGATCAAGGGCGGGGACAGCCTGGCGGGGAATCAACGGGGTCATGCGGGTCTCCTGAGTGTGTGACTACGTTGCCAGTGTGGCGTACGATGCGCAACTCATCGGACTAAAAACATTGCATTCCGTACATATGAACACACCCGCCCGACTGGATCGCCTGTCCGCCCTGTTGCAGGGGCTCGCCCCGCAGTTCGAGGTCGCCTGCGCGGCGCGGGAGGCAGTCACGCCGCTCGATGCTTCGGACGAGCAGGCCTTGCTGCTGTATCTGTTGACCGACGGCACGGCGCAAGTTGTGGCGCCGGGCAGGGTGGAGGAATGCATCGTCGGCCCGGCCGTGGTGGTGTGTCGCCCGTATCCGCAGACCGTGGTGGAACCGCTCGATGCCGCTGCGCATGCCGGTCTGGCCTGCATCCGCGCGCGGTTTGCCGGCCCCGTCGGGCCGCTGTTGCTGGAGGAATTCGGCGCCGCCCTGGTCGTGCCGCTGGCGGGCTGCGACGGTGCGCTGCAGACCATCGTGCAACTCATTGCCGCCGAGATTGCCGCGCCGCGCTGCGGTCAGCCGGTGCTGCTTGAACGCGCTGGAGACATCCTGTTCATCGGCCTGCTGCGCCACCTGATCGCGCATCCGGGCACCGACGGCGGGCTGTTCAGCGGCCTCGCTGACGTGCGCATCGCCCGCGCACTGGTCGCCATGCACGCTGCGCCAGAACAGGGCTGGACGCTGGAACGCCTGGCCGACGAAGCCGGCATGTCGCGCACCGCGTTTGCCAACCGTTTCCGCGATCTGCTGCATTGCCCGCCGGGTGCGTACCTGAACCGCCTGCGGCTGGCGATTGCGCGCCGCGCCATCGAAGGCGGGGCCGGGCTCAAGCGTGCCGCGGGTCTGTCCGGCTATTCCGGCGCCGCTACCCTGTCGCGCGCACTGGCCCAGGCTGCGCGGCGTGTATCCGCTCAGGCGCCGCCCTTGTCCTCGGCCAGCCCAACGTAACCATCGCGCGTCTGCGGCAGCCGCATGCCCAGCACCTGAGCCGCGATCTGCGTGCGCAGGATTTGCGCCGTGCCGCCGGCAATCGTGAACATGCGCGCGTCGCGCACATGGCGCTCCATCGGCTGATCGCGCCCGTAGCCGGACGAGCCGAAGAACTGCAGCGCGTCATTCACCACCTTGTTGGCCGTCTCCGCCGCAAACAGCTTGGCGCGCGCCGCGCGGTCGAGATCGGGGAACTGCTCGCCGCTGGTGGCCGCGTCGTGCAGCAGCAGACGCGCGGCTTCCAGTTGCGTCGACATATCGGCCGCCATCCACTGCAGGCCCTGGAATTCCGCAATTGGCCGGCCGAACTGCTCGCGCGTCTTCAGATACGCCACACCTTCCTCGAACGCGCGCTGCGCAATGCCCAGCGCCACCGTACCGGCGCCCACCCGCTGCGCGTTGTAGGCCGTCATCAGCGACGCAAAACCGCGTTTGAGCCCGCCCGGCGGCACGACCATCATCGACTTGTGAATCTTGAGGTCGCGGAACTCCAGATAGGTCTCCGGGATGCCGCGCACACCCATCGCGTACAGCCGCCGGCCCACGATCAGCCCCTCCGGCCCCTTGTCGTCGCGTACGCAGATGAAGGCACCAATGCCTTGCTCCATGCCGTCGTCAAACACCCGCGCAAAGATCAGATGCAGCCGCGACACGCCGCCGCCGGTGATCCAGTATTTCTCGCCGTTGAGCACGTAGTGGTCGCCACGGCGGTCGGCACGCGTCGTCATCTGGCTCGCCGCACTGCCGGCCTTCGGCTCGGTAATGCAGATCGCCGGCTTGTCACCTTCCAGCACCAGCCCGGCCGCGAGCTTGGCCTGCTCTGGCGTGCCGTAACGCACGATGGCGCCGATCGCGCCCATATTGGTCTCGACCGTGATGCGCCCCATGGTCGCGCAGGCCTTGGCCATCTCCTCGATCACGATCACCGCGTCCAGATAACTGCGCCCCTGACCGCCCAGCTCACGCGGCAGCGTCATGCCGACAAAGCCCGCGTCGCGCAGCAGCGCGATGTTGTCCCATGGGTATTCCTCGGTGAGGTCGGTCTCGGCGGCGGTGGGGGCGAAACGGCTCTGCGCGAGCTCACGCGCGCGGGTCTGCAGCTCAAGCTGATCGGCGGTCAGGCGGGTCATGGCAGCTCCTCTCGATGACGTAGCCGCAACCATAGCGCGAGCGTGCCAAGCGCGCAGTTGCGCCTTTTACGGAGGCGGACGCCTCATGCTTGGGCAGCCGGCACGGGTGATGCCCCATCAAGGGCTTGCGGCGTTTGCTCAGGGGCTGTCCCCAGGGCTATCCACAGGGATTGTGGATAGATGGGGTGGTAGTGCGGATCGCAGGCGTAACGTATGCCCGCCCTTTCGCTATTAACTTCGGCCGTGCATGGCCATGTGGCGAAACACCTCGATGTTCTCCGCCACTGCGCGGGGATTGGTGTTCTGAACGCGCGGCGATGGGTGGTGGCAGCTGAGAATTCGGGCCGTGGTTCTGCTTGAAAGGTGGATATGTGCTTGTCGCGCGGCGCCACCAACGAGCACGATGAATTCGAGAGCGGTCATCATCGCGACGGCCTCTGAAAGATAGGCAAGTCCTTGTTGTACATCAGAAGAGTTCGCGCTGCGGATTCGTGTCTTGTCGGCGTTTCCCAGATACCACGGCACGACATTCCAGAGCGCTATGGCCCTCGCATTGATGCCAGCCGCCTCCAATTGATTGCGCAGATTCCTTGCCGTCTGGTCGTTGTTGTTCAACGAAACAAAGCCGCTCGCGACCGCTTGCGGGCCCGGCGCCTCCAGCACGAACAGAAAACGCGCACACTCGTTGCCATTGGATGGATCGGCGTCCGGCACTTCGCAGGTCAGGTTCTGCTCGGTTCGGATGCGTTGTATCAGCGTCGAGAGTGACATGTTGTGTGCAGCGAGTTCTTGGCGACGAGGGTGAACCCCCGAAGTGGCTTGCCTCGGGTCACTTTGGCTACGCTCAGGCCGTTTTTTTCGTGGAGTACCAGACGTCTCTCAGCTCGCCTACGCTCACAGACTCTGCCGGAAGATTCGCCCGCAACCATTCGCCGACCGCCGTGCGATCTTCGTCTGTGGCGGACCTCCGCTCGAAATAGCACACAAAGCCGCCGGACAGCCCGCCGCCGAGGGCAAGGTCTCTCGCATCAATAACTTCATCAAGGAAGCGGTCGAATAACGTGCCTTCCTGTTCCGGCGTGAGTTCGGCATTGAGGCGGACTTCATAGTCGAAGCCGTATTCCTTGAATTCGTCGACATGCATCTTCTTGCGAAGACGGCGGCTGCGTGGCTTGTTGGGTGGGGGTGTCATAGGGAGTTGTGTGGTCTAGTGGTTAAGTTGAGGCTCAATCATCGCCGCAAAGTGGCCAAGTAACGTAGCCATATCTTTGCCGCCGAGAGTTGCTGCTTCATCTAAAGTCACGCCTTCCGCCTGTACCTTGGCCAAGGTGCTCAGGATGAGGTTGCGCAACCCCCTCTCTTGACCGACTGACTCGTGGCACACACGGTCTGGGCTGCAGCGCTGGCGTTGCGCGGGTTTTGCTACCTCGTGTTCCGGGTGCTATCACTCCTTGATGATCACGTCATGAACAGGAGTGCAAGCCATGGCCAACCTCGTCATCTGTGCCGACGGCACCTGGAACCGCCCGGAGGAAGACCTCGCGAAGGAGTACCCCACCAACGTGCTGAGGCTGGCGCGGGCGATTGATCCGGTGGGGGGCGGGGCGAAGCAGCATGTGTTCTACGACTGGGGTATCGGCTCGTATCACGATGCGGCGATTGCGGGTGCGACGGGGCAGGGGCTGCACAAGAACATTCTGGATGGCTATCTCTACCTCGTGCAGAACTACGCCGAGGGCGACCGGATTTATCTGTTCGGTTTCAGTCGCGGGGCCTATACGGTGCGGGCGCTGTGTGGGCTGATCAACAACTGTGGAATCCTGAGGCGAGTGGATGCGCGGCTGATTGTCGAGGCGTGGAAGATCTACAAGAACCCGAACAATGACTTCCACCCGGACGGTGTGAGGTCGGTGGAGTTTCGCGCGAAGCACAGCTATGCCTCGCGCGAGGTGCATTTCGTGGGCGTGTGGGACACGGTGGGCGCGCTGGGTATTCCGTTCTCGCTGATGGGGCTCTTTGAGGGGCGGGACGAGTTCTACGACACCAAGATGGGGGCCAACGTGAAGTTCGCGCGCCATGCGCTGGCGATTGACGAGCGGCGGCAGGATTTCGAGCCGACGGTGTGGACGCCGCGGACGGAGGTGAATCTGAAGCAGGTGTGGTTTGCCGGCGTGCATTCGGACGTGGGCGGTTCCTACCCGCCGGACAAGGACACGGGTTGCTTTGCGTCCGACGTGCCGCTGGGCTGGATGCTGGACGAGGCCGAGCAGGCGGGGCTGGGCGTGGAGCCGCATCTGCGCGCTTCGCTCTCCGACGGCACGCTGGCCGGCACGCACAAGTCGCGGCGCCACATCTACCGCTTCAAGAGCCCGCTCGACCGGCCGCTGATTGTGGAGGGCAAGCCGACGCGCATTCACCCGAGTGTGAAGCGGCGCTATGAAGCGGATGAGGCCTACCGCCCGCCGCAATTGAAGGCGCTGGTCGAGTCGGTGGGTTGGGCGGGGCTGGATGTGCGGGTGTGAGCTGCGGCGCCGGACGGGCAAGTGCGTCATTGCGAGAAGCGCAGCGACGAAGCAATCTCGTAGTGCTGTGAAGTTTCGGCGTTCGGAGATTGCTTCGCTGCGCTCGCAATGACAGGGCGGAGTCAGTCGCTCGTGGTGTGGCTGGGAAACAGCGGCAGTACTTCCTGGCCGACTTCTTCCATGACTTCGGCGGCGGGGCGTTGGCCGCGTTTGAAGTTGAACATGACGTGGTTCACGCCCACGCCGCGCAGTTCTTCCAATAGCTCGACGAGCAGGTTGCGTCCGAGCCGAAAGCCGGCGCGCAGCGGCTTCTGCTTTTCATTCGGATCGTCGGCGAGGTCAATGTGCAACGGCTGAGCGAAGGGCTTGAAGTCCACGCCGCTGTTGCGCACGGCGTCACGCCAGGTGCGCATGACGATCTGCTGCGTGCTCGGGCTGTTGGCGTACATGATCCAGGCGTCGCAGTGCGCGGCGATCCAGTCGGGGTCTTGCCGGCAGTGGCCGGTGATGCCGACGGGAATGCGGTTGAAGCGCGCCTTGGGGATGAGGTCGGCCTTTTCGAGCTTGCCCAGCGGGGAGTCGATGCGCGGGAAGCTCTCGTAGAGCAGGCGGTTGAAGTACAGCAGCGATTCGCGGAAGACGTCGCCACGTTGCTCGATCTCCAGCCCGAAAGCCGGAAATTCCACGGCGCGGTCGCCGGATGCGATGCCGAGAAACAGGCGCCCGCCGGAGAGCTGGTCGACCGAGGCGGCCGCCTTGGCCAGCGTGATCGGGTGCGATAGCGGAAACACGATGGAGCCGGTGGCCAGCGTGATGTTGCGCGTGGCGCCAGTGATCAGCCCCAGCCACACCCACGGATCGTAGATTTGCCCGACGTCGCCGAAGCTCGGGTCGCGCAGCGGCACGTCGCGCGTCCACAACGCGGCAAAGCCGAGATCGTCAGCGCGCTTGGCCAGCTCCACCTGACGGCTCATGTCGGGCAGGTCGGCGTCGTAGTTGTCGATGGCGAAGAACAGGCCGAGCGTGAGCTGGTCGCGCGCGAACATGCGGCGGAAGCCAGGTGAATCGGGCGGCACGTAGGGCGCGGGCGGCACTTCGTCAGCCTTGCTGCCGAACAGCTTGAGCCCCCGTTTGGGCGCGACGAAGGGTTTGCGGCCGATATGGTCTTCGGGCGAGGGGCCGAGGATCAGCGTGCGCAGCTTCTTGCGCCAGGGCGGGGCGGACGAATCGGACGGCAAGCGGGGCTCCGGAGCGTGATGTGGCAGGCGTCCGATTCTAGCCTGAGGCATGGGTTCCCGATCCTGCTGTGGACGTCGAGAATGAGCGCGAGCGTCGAAGGTGACAGCGGCTCGCTGGAGTGAGCGAACGATTTCACCGCGCCGCGCTCCAACCGGCCTCGATCAACAGCAGTACAAGGAAGCACATGAGCACGCTGTTCGACCCCCTCCGCATCGGCGACATCGAGCTCGCCAACCGTATCGTGATGGCGCCGCTGACGCGCAACCGCGCGCGCAACTGCGTGCCCGATGACATGACTGTCGAGTACTACCGCCAGCGCGCCAGCGCCGGCCTGATCATCACCGAAGCCAGCCAGATCAGCCCGATGGGGCAGGGCTATATCGACACGCCGGGCATTTACAGCGCCGAGCAGGTGGCGGCGTGGAAGAAGGTTACCGATGCCGTGCACGCCGAGGGCGGGCGCATCGTCATCCAGTTGTGGCACGTCGGCCGCATCTCGCACACCTCGCTGCTGCCGGACGGCGCACAGCCGGTGTCGTCCACCAGCCAGGCGGCCAACGCCAAGACCGTCACGCGTGAGGGATTCGTCCCGACCTCCACGCCGCGGGCGCTGCGCGACGACGAAATCCCGGCGCTGATCGACGATTACCGCCGTGCGGCGCGCAACGCCATCGCAGCCGGTTTCGACGGCATCGAGGTGCACGCGGCCAACACCTATCTGCTCGAGCAGTTCCTGCGTGACAGCGTGAACGACCGCAGCGGCCCCTACGGCGGCAGCATCGAGAACCGCGCGCGCCTGCTCATCGAGGTGGTGCGCGCGGTGGCCGACGAGATCGGCGCCGGTTGTTGCGGCCTGCGCCTGAGCCCGATGACCACCTTCAACGACACGCCGCGCGACAGCGACCCGCAGGCGCTGTATGGCTACGTCGTGCGTGCGCTGGCGCCGCTCGGGCTGGCCTATATGCACGTCGTCGAAGGCGAGACGGGCGGGGTGCGCGAGCCCGATGGCGCAGGTCAGGCCTTTGACTACGCCGCGCTGCGCAAATCCTTTCCCGGGGCGTGGATCGTGAACAACGGCTACGACCGCGCGCTGGCCATGCAGACCGTGGAATCCGGCGACGCGGACCTGGTGGCCTTCGGCGTGCCCTTCCTCGCCAACCCCGATCTGGTGCGGCGCTTGCGCGAGGATGCGCCGCTCAACACTCCGCGGCGCAAGCTGTTCTACGGTGGTGGGGCCGAGGGGTATATCGACTATCCCACGCTCGAAGATCGCGTCGCCGGTTGAGGGCGCGCTGCGGGACGCCGGCGGCACGGCAGGTGCCGCTGGTGTATGGTGGACGCCGTTATGCCGCTTTGCTTGCCTTGCAAATGCCGAAGCGGCAGCCCGCCGTCCCGTCCCGCAGATGTCAGATATCCCCCTTCCTACAGATTCCTCCGATCGCCTGCAGCTTGCCGTTTCGCGTTTCGAGCGTTGCTTTTCGCGCCTCGAACAGGCGAGTCGCGTCGCCAAGGCAGCGCTTGCCATCGAGACGATCGACGCCGCCAGCCGCTTGCTCGCGTTGCCCGGTGGCGTCGAGGTGCTGGCCGAATGTGCCGGCCGCTTCCAGGACGCGGGCGTGTTCGACGGCAGTGACTGGGCCGAGCCTGGCAGCCTGCAGGCGCAACTGATTCCCTCGACGTTGCAGTTCGGCGAGGAGCGCACCGTTGCGGTCGAATGCCTGAGCCTGCTGCGCTGGCTGGCGCTGGCCGAAGGGCGTGCGCGCCACCCGGGTATCGCCTCCGAGCAGGCCGTGCGTTTCCTGCGCGAGGCGCTGGCGGTCAATCTGGACTACGTCTTCGACCGCGCCACCGAGGCCGCGCGCGAGCGCCGCACCGTCGCGGCACGCCAGGTCTTTGCCTTCATCGCGGAGCGCATCGGCTACGACTCGATGCTCGAACAGCTTGTCGACGAGGTGTGGCGCACCCTGCGTCAGCGCCCGGTCAAGGTCGATGGCGCGAAGACCATGATCACCAAGCTGGCCGTCGTGCTGGCCGACCCCGAAACCGACGTCAACAGCCTGCGCGGCGCGGATCGGCTGACCAGCGCGCTGTTCGGCCCGACCCAGGCCACGCAATACGATCCGGGCCTGGAGGCCTACCGTGAGGCGCTGTCGCACATGGATGCGCAGACGCTCAAGCAGGAGGCCGGCGGCTTTGCGCGCTCGATGGCCGATACCGGGCTGGTGTCGGTCTATCACGCGGCGCTGGTGCGTTGGCTGCTCGAACAGCAGCCCGATCTGCTGCCGACCGCGCTGGGTCTGAGCGCGACCGGCACCGACACCTTGCTGACCTACGTCGAGCTGATCCGCGCGCTGATCGACGAGGCTGTTTATCCGGAAACCTGTCAGGCGATCTACGGCCTGTCCTGCCTGCTCGAACGCGGCATCCTGTTCTCGCCGCCGGTCGCGCCAGCCTTGTGGCGGCAGATTCGCCTGCCGCTGCATGCCAAAACGGCCGCGCTGATTGCCGGCGTGTTCGGCACGACGGTGGCGCCCAAGGTGCATCTGCTGGCGGGTCTGCTCAATGTGCTGGGCCAGCCTTTCGGCGTGGGCCAGGGCCACAACCCGACCTGCCAGAGCGCCCGCGCGATTTCGATGTGGGCCTACAACGACCCGGATTACCTGATGCAGCTGCTGGCCTGGGCGGCACGTGACGACGCGATCACCATGCATTTCGAAGGCTCGCCGCTGGATTCGTCGGAATTGCCGGCTGGGCTGGTGGACGCGATGCACCTCGATCTCGATGCCGTGTCGCTGGTGCTGGTGCCGCACCTGGATCGCATCTATCTAGGCATGGGGCGGCTCGCGGTGGCGCGTGCCGAGGATCCGCACAAGTGGATCAACCCCGAGTTTCACGGCTGGTGGGTGGGCCGCGGCTTCGCCATTGCGGTGGACGTGGCGAGCGGGCGGCTGGCCGATTACGACGGCTTCGTGCGTGCCTTCCATGCGTCCTACCATCCGTACTACAACGGCAATCAGCCGCAGATCCACCTGCAGCCGGCCGGTGTGGCCGTTACGGATTCGAGCGGGCGTTTCGTCGGCTGGCATGCCATTACGCTGATTCGCAGCGCGCTCGACATGCGCGGCGAGATGCGCGCCTATTTCTACAACCCCAACAACGATGGCGGACAGGACTGGGGCTGCGGCGTGGTGGTGTCGACCGAAGGCAACGGCGAGTACTTCGGCGAGTCGTCCTTGCCCTTTGCGCAACTGGCTTCACGCTTGTACATCTTCCACTACGACCCGCTCGAACCGGGCCATGCCGACAGCGTTCCGGCCGAGGCTGTGGCCGAGGTGCGGCGCATGGCTGAAGAGAGCTGGGCGCGTGATCGCATCGAGCCGGATACGGACAGACTGCAGGCTGCCGGGCCCGTCTGAACCCGCACTTTCCGGGCCGGCCGTCGGTTGACGAGGGCGGCAGGGCAGGGCATTTTAAAGAGCCCGAGGAAGTCGGCTTGACGCGCTGAGCGTCGATTGCACTTTCCCCACGCTTCACCATGCCGGCAGTTGCCGGCGTCCATATTCCGGCTTCGGTCGGTCTCTGCAGCACCCCCGGTCGCGGCCAGCCATTGCGCCGCATTGCCGACTCACTTCGTTGTCCGCCACGAGCGGCCCGACGACAACCTGCATCCCACCGATGCATTCGCTCGCTTGAGGCGACCAGGGGCCAACCGCCCCGCAGCGTCCCGCTTGCCGCGACGAAACGACAAGGAACCGAACATGCAAAAGAATCCCGAGAAAGGCTATGTGGCCCTGCTGGGCTGGAGTCTCAACGCCGTCGATGCGCTGGAACGTTTCGACCGCCGCTACGTCGTGGTCGCGCCGCCGTGGGCCGAGGAATACTGCACCCAGCATGACATTCCCTATGTTTCCTGGGATTTCGAGCGCATCAACGACCGTTCCATGGAAATCGCGCAGCAGCTCAAGGACATGGGCGTGGATGTGGCCATCCCGCTGTTTGAGGAAACCGTGGAGTGGGCCGGCGCGATCAACTCGGTGCTGATGAACAATCCGCGGCTGTTCGGCCAATCCATCCTGTTCCGCGACAAGGCGCTGATGAAGCGGCGCGCCCAGCTCGGCGGCATCCGCGTGGGCATCTTCGAGGAGGCGCACGACAAGAGCGATGTGATCCGCTTTCTCAAGCGCGTGAACCAGACCCTGCTCAAGCTCGATGGTGACCCCAACGATCCGATCCACCTCAAGGCCTTCGACAAGGCCGGCTGCCTGGGTCACCGCGTGATCCGCACGCCGGACGAAATCGATGCGATTCCGGACGAGGAATTTCCGGTGCTGATGGAAAGCCATCTCGATGGCTGGGAATTTGCGGTCGAGGCCTGGGTGCACAAGGGCAAGATCATGTTCCTGAACCTGTCCGAGTACGTGACGCTGGGCTATTCGGTGTTCGTGCCGGGCACGCCCGAGCTGGAGAAGCTGCGCCCGCTGGTCGAGAAGCAGATCGAGAAGCTGATCAAGACCTTCGACATCGACTTCGGCTTCATCCACCCGGAGTACTTCGTGACCAGCGACAACGAGATGTACCTCGGCGAGGTGGCCTATCGCCCGCCCGGCTTCAAGGTCTTCGAGCTGCTCGAGCGCGCCTATGGTTTCAACGCCTATCAGGGCCTGGTGCTGGCCTTCGACCCGAAGACCAGCGACGAGGAAATCAAGGCCTTCTTCCCGCGCGAGGTGGTCGATGCCAAAGGCCATGCCGGCTGCTTCGGCGTGTATCCGCGTCGTCGTGTCGTGAGCAAGCTGGAAATTCCGGCCGAGACCGAAGAGCACGCGTACTTCGAGTCGCACGAGCTGACGCCGCCGGTCGAGGAGATTGTGACCAAACGTACGGCTTTCGGCACTCATTGGGGCCTGGTGTACTTCTTCGGGCCCGATCCGTACGAGATCCGGGATCTGCTCAAGAAGCAGGAGTCGCTCGACTTTTACGTCTGATCGACGCCGCTTCGGGCTGATTGGCGGCCGGCTTGTCACTGTTGTGGCAGCCGGCCGTCGGCGTATGGCCTGCGCCGCCTTTGCTGTAGGATTCCTCCGACGGTCGCAGCCTGAGAATGGTCGCGGCATCCGCTGACTGGATGAGCATGAATCCTTCCGCCCACGCCTCGCATGCCGGGGCCCGTCCGTGTGCTGTGGCAACCGCCGGCCGTAACGGATGCTGAACCACATCTTCCTGCTGGCCGGGCAGCATGACCCTGCGCTGGTGCTGCACTCCCACCATGCGGGCTGGATGGTCGGCCTGTCCTTGCTGATCGCCATTGCCGCCTCATGCATGGCGCTTCAGGTCGGCGGGCTGGCGCGACGTGCGCCAGCCGGTATCCACCGTCATTTTGCCGTGTTCTCCGGCGCCGCTGCCCTGGGCGGCGGCATCTGGGCCATGCACTTCGTCGGCATGCTCGCGATGGATGTCGGCATCGTCGTGCGCTACGCGCCGGACATCACTGCACTGTCTCTTTTGCCGGCCTTTTTTGCGTCGTGGATTGCGCTGCGCATTTTTGCGCGCGGACGTGTGACGCCGCGCGAACTGATCATCGCCGGCGTATGCGTGGGCCTGGGTATAGGCGTCATGCACTACACCGGCATGGCGGCCATTCGCATGGACGCCGATCTGCGGCTCGACCCGTGGTGGTTTCTGGCATCGCTGGTGGTGGCCGTGGTGATGGCCATCGGCGCGCTGTGGATTCGTTTCGGTGTGCAGCGCGCTTCGGCCAAGGGCGAATGGCGTGCAACGCTGGCCGGCGGGACGGTAATGGGGCTGGCGATTGCCTCGATGCACTACACCGGCATGGCGGCGGCGGTGTTCATCGGGCGTGGTGACGTCCCCGCGCCCGCCGATTCCGACGTCAACTCAGGGCTGGCGCTGTGGATTGCGCTGTTGAGTTTCGGCCTGATGATGCTGGTGGCGCTGGCCAATGCCGTCGTGCGCTTCATGCTGCTGTACCGCCGTGTTCAGGACGAGGAGGCGCACCTGCGCGCCGTCGTCGATACGGCGGTGGACGGCATCGTCACCATTGATGAAGGCGGACGCATCATCAGCTTCAACACCTCGGCCGAACGCCTCTTCGGCTGGCAGGCTTCCGAGGTGATCGGGCGCAACGTGAGCATGTTGATGCCCGAGCCCGACGCAGGTGCGCACGACGCGTATCTGGCGCATTTCCGGCTCACCGGCGAGAAACGCATCATTGGCTCCGCGCGCGAGGTCACCGGCCTGCGCAAGGACGGCAGCCTGATGCCGATGCGTCTGGCTGTAGGCGAAGCGCAGACCGTGGAGGGGGCGCTCTACGTCGGGTTCATCACCGACATCTCCGAGCGCCAGGCGATGGAGCAATCGCTGCGCGAGCGTGAAGAGCAGTACGCCTCGCTGATCCGCAACATCCCCGGTGTCGCCTTCCGTGCGCTGCCTACCCGTGACTGGGAAGTCCTGTTCATCAGTAACGCGGTCGAAGCGCTGTCGGGCTGGCCGGCAGCAGATTTCATCAGTGGTGAAAAATGCCTCGCCCAGATCATGCACGAGGAGGATCGCGCTCCGGTTTATGACTGCATCACGGATGCGCTGGCGCAGGGCTCCGGCTACGTCACCGAATACCGCGTGGTGCATCGCGATGGCCGGGTGCGCTGGGTTTGGGAGAGTGCCAGCGGCGTGTTCGACGACGACGGCACGGCGCGCTGGATCGACGGCGTGATCCTCGACATCACCGCGCGCCGCGAAATGGAAATGGATCTGCGTCTGGCCAAGGAACGGGCCGAGCGCGCGGCCGAGGTCAAGAGCACCTTCCTGGCCAACATGAGCCATGAGATCCGCACGCCGATGAACGCCATCATCGGCTTCTCGGAGCTGCTGCTCGACACCTCGCTACGCGAAGACCAGCGCCGCTATCTGGGCACCGTGCATGGCGCGGCGCGTTCGCTGCTCGGGCTGCTCAACGATGTGCTCGACACGGCAAAGCTGGAGAAAGGTGCGATCGAGCTCGAAAGCGAGGATTTCTCGCTGCGCGAGTTGTGCCAGCAGGTCGTCGAGATGTTTGCCCTGCAGGCGCAGCGCAAGGGGCTGAAGCTGGCGCTGAACTATGACTCGCCGCTGCTGTTCTATCGCGGTGACGCGCTGCGCATCCGTCAGGTGCTCACCAATCTGCTCGGCAATGCGGTGAAATTCACGGAGCATGGCAGCGTCACGCTGGGAGTCGAGCAACAGGCTGGTGGCGTGTATTTCGCCATCGCCGACACCGGCATCGGCATTGCCGAAGAGCGCCTCGCACTGATCTTCGATCCCTTCGTACAGGCCGATGTGTCGATGAGCCGGCGCTTCGGCGGCACCGGCCTGGGCACCACTATTGCGCGTCAGCTCGTTGATCTGATGGGCGGGCGCATTGATGTGCATAGCGTGCTTGGCGAAGGCACGACCTTCGGCGTGTTCGTCCCGCTGCCCGAGGGCAGCGCCCGCAGTGCGGTAGGCATTGCCGCAACGGTGCTGCCGCCGCTGCGGTTGCTGGTTGCCGATGATGTTGCCGAGAACCTTGAGCTGCTGCGGGTGGCGTTGGGCAATGCCGGCCATACCGTGCATTCAGCGGTTGACGGTGAAGAGGCCTTCCGTCTGTTCTGCCGTGGTGAATACGACCTGGTGCTGATGGACATGCAGATGCCGGGTGTGGACGGTCTGGAGGCGACCGCCATGATCCGGGACTACGAGCGCAGCGCGGCCCGCAGCGCCACGCCCATCATCGCGCTGACCGCCAGCGTGCTCGACAAGGATCGTGCCGCAGCACGCGAGGCCGGCATGGACGGCTTTGCCTCTAAGCCCATCGAGTGGCCGGTACTGCAGCGCGAGATGGCGCGGGTGCTGGGTCTGCATGTCGGTGCCGAAGGCGGAGTCACGAGCGCGTCGCCGCTCAAGGGCGCCGGTCAGGAGAGCATCGACTGGGTCGAGGGGGAGCGGCGCTGGGGTAGCGCGGCAGCGCTGGCCGCGCCGTTGCAGCGCTTTTTTGCGCGCGCCGAAGCGACGCTGGGCAAGGCGCGATCAGCGTTGGCGCGTGGTGAGCGCAGCGACGTTGCCGCGGCCATGCATCGCTTGCGCGGTGGTGCGGCGAATCTTGCGCTGCCGCGGGTGCGGCGCGTGGCGACCGAAGTCGAGGCTGCGTTGGCCGACGGCGGCGCGACGGAATGTGTCGCCGCCCGTCTCGACGACCTGGCCGAGGCCCTGGCCGAGGCCGTCGCGGCGCTGGCGCAGCAGCATGACGCGGGCGCCGCCCGTGTTGAGCGCAGCGACGACCAGACCCGGCTGCTTGAGCATGCGCGGGCGCTGCTGGCCTTGCTGCGGCGTGGCAGCGTGGACGCAGCGCATGTGGATGCGCTGGCGGCGCTGCTGCCTCCCGAGCGCTTTCGCAACCTGCGTGCCGCCATTGATGATTTCGATTTTGACCTTGCAGTGTTGTGCCTCGAATCCGAGATCGATGGTGCAACCGACCCGGAGCAAGCATGAGCCAAGCTTCCACTACCGATGAGCGACCGCGCCTGTTGCTGGTTGACGATGAGCCGGCCAACCTGCATGTGCTGCGCGAGATCCTGCAGGCGGACTATCAGTTGCAGTTCGCGCGCGACGGCCGGCGCGCGCTGGAACTGGTGGCGGACGAGCGCCCCGATCTGATCCTGCTCGACGTGATGATGCCGGGGCTGACGGGCTTCGAGGTGTGCGAAGCCCTGCAGGCGGCACCCGTCACGGCGTCCATTCCGGTGATCTTCGTGACCGCGCTGGGTGACGCGGTGGACGAGGCGCGTGGTTTCGAAGCCGGCGGTGTGGACTACATCACCAAGCCGGTGAGCCCGCCGGTGGTGCGTGCCCGCGTGCGCAACCACCTGCGTCTGGTGCGCGTCGAGGAACTGGTCGAGACGCGTTTGCGCATCGTGCAGTGTCTGGGTGTGGCGGCAGAATACAAGGACGACGAGACCGGTCAGCACGTCATCCGCATGAGCCATTACTCACGCGCACTGGCCTTGGCGGCCGGGCTGGGAGAGGTGATGGCGGATGCCATCCTCAACGCCGCGCCGATGCACGACGTGGGCAAGATCGGCATTCCCGACGCCATCTTGCGCAAGCCGGGCAAGCTCGATGCCGACGAATGGAAGGTGATGGCCAGTCACGTCGAAATCGGCGTCCGCATCATCGGCGAGCACGACACCGGTCTGCTGGCGATGGCGCGTCGCATTGCCATGTGCCACCACGAAAAGTGGGACGGCTCGGGGTATCCGAAGGGGCTTTCGGGCGAGGACATTCCGATTGAGGCGCGCATTGTTGCCATCGCCGACGTGTTTGATGCGCTTACCAGCGAGCGCCCCTACAAGCACGCCTGGCCAGTGGAAGAAGCGGTTGAGCTGCTGCAGCGCGAGCGCGGCCGACACTTCGATCCGCGCCTGATCGACCTGTTCATCGAGCGCTTGCCGGACATCCTCGAAATTCGCGGCTGCTGGACGGATTGATCCGCTCGGTGAACTACGCCGCGGGAAAGGCGCAATGCAGCGCCTTTCCCGCGGCGTAGTTCATTCAGCGTTCCCTCAGGCCTCGTCCGGCACGAAGCGCAGCGCCACTCCGTTGTTGCACCAGCGCTGGCCCGTCGGCTTGGGGCCGTCGTTGAAGACGTGGCCGTGGTGACCGCCGCAGCGCGCGCAGTGGTATTCCGTGCGCGGGAAAATAAGCTTGAAGTCGCGACTGGTGCCGAACGCCCCCGGAAGGTGGGTGTAGAAGCTCGGCCAGCCGGTGCCGGATTCGTACTTCATTTCCGACGTGAACAGCGCCAGGCCGCAGCCGACACATTCGTAAATGCCTTTGCGCTTCTCGCCGTTGAGCGGGCTGGTGTGCGGGCGTTCGGTGGCCTCGCGGCGCAGTATGGCGAACTGTTCGGACGTGAGCAGCTTCTTCCATTCCTCTTCGCTGCGCACCAGCTTCTCGATGGCGGGCGTTTCGCTCTGGGGTGCCGCGGCGAACACGGGGGTGGCGGCCAATGTGGCCAGACTGCCTAGAAAAGTGCGTCGTTGCATGGTCGGTTCCTCCGGATCAGGGCTTGCTGCTGCCCCAGAGTTGATACAGGCGCTTGTCGCGGCCGCAGGACGAGCGATAGAAGTTGTAGCGCACCGGATTCTTCACGTAGTAGTCCTGGTGATACTCCTCGGCCGGGTAGAAGGTGCTGGCGGCCACGATCGGGGTGTTGATGTCCTGTTTGAACGTCTTGGTCTTTTCCAGCTCGGCCTTCGAGCGCTCGGCCACTTCGCGCTGAGCTTCGTCGTGATAGAACAGCGTCGGTCGATAGTGCGCGCCGCGATCGCAGAACTGGCCCTTCACGTCGGTGGGATCGATGTTCTTCCAGAAGACCTCCACCAATTGCTCGAAGCTGATCTTGTTCGGGTCGTAGACGACCTGCATCGCCTCGGTGTGACCGGTGCGCCCGCTGGAAACCAGGCTGTAGGTCGGGTTCGGAGTGCGCCCATCGGTGTAGCCCGAGGTCGTCGAGATGACTCCGTCGAGCTTGTCGTAGGGCGGTTCCATGCACCAGAAGCAGCCGCCGGCAAAGGTGGCGACAGCGTGGCCGTCACTGCGGGGCTCTTCGGCATGCAGGCTCAGCGCGGTGAGCGCAGTGACCGCGCCGAGCAGGGCGCGGGTCAGATGTGAAGCCGTTCGGGACATGATGAACTCCTCGGAATGTAGGGGCTTGGAGCGCGCCTGCCGGCGCGAGTTCGCGGCGACCAGCGCGCCGATGTGAGGCTTGGTCGTGCGACGGCGGCAGTACTTACAGCCAGCGGCCGTACATTGTTCGATGGAGCAGGGAAGGGATGGTTGTGCACGCGGCGTGAATGCGCGCGGCGTGCAAGCACAGGTGCCGGCAGCAGCTTGAAGTTGCGCCTGATCGGCGTGCGGCGAAGATCGCGTGGAACGGGTTACGGAGTCGCGCCGGAGCCCGCGCGACGACGCATCACCCGCACAGTGATGAGATGAGCTGGCGCCGGCCGTTCTGCACCGAGTCCACCATTTCCTGCAACTCCGATGCGTCGATGTTGCTGGCGGCCATGGCGTCTGAGAGGTTGGGTGCGTTCTGGCCGAGCAGATTCTCGAAGGGGTTGGGCGATTCGGTAAGGATGCGCGCGAGTTTGAGTGTCTCGGTGAGGTTGCGCGGCGGCCACGCCTTGATCTCGGGCGAGGTGTCGCGGTAGGCGTCGAGAATGCTCTCGGGCAGGCCGAATACCTCGAGGATGACGCGCCCGACCGGGGCGTTCCAGGTGCTGACGAACTGGGCGAAGCGATCCATGTCCTGTTCAAGCGCTGGATATTCGGCGGCGCGCGAAAGCAGGAAGAACTGGCCGATGTCGACCATCATGCCGGCGAACATCGCGGCGTCCGCGTTGGCCGAGCGCGTTTCGCGCGCGATGACATTGGCCCAGCAGGCGATGTCGACGGTGTGCATCCACAAGCCGGTGGCGATGAGCTTGAGCGTGTGGGAGCGGAAATCCTGCGCGACCTGCTCGGCCGCCACGGCGAAGGCCAGACTGCGCAGCGAATCGAGGCCGATGCGGCGGACGGCATCACCGACGTTGGTGACCGGAGCGCCATACGGGTTCATCTGCACCGCATTGGCCAAGCGCACGGCCTTGGCCGACAGCACCGGCTCGGCGCGGGCGATGGCGGCAATGTCGTCGAGCGAGGAATCCGGGTCGTCGGCGACGGTCTTGATGCGCAGCGACAGGTCGAGCACGGTAGGGAAGTTCAGACGGCCTTCGACCATCTCTTTCTCAATGCGCTCGCCAAAGGCCTTGAGCTGCTGGTCGAAGTCCGTCATGTGTTGCTCCGTTGGCGGCCCGCAGACCGCGCGCCGAAATGCCTAGAGGGTGCAGCTTGCACCGATTGCGGCGATGCCGGCACGCGCAACCTGCGCGTCTTCGTGCGGTTTGACACCGGACACACCGACTGCGCCGAGAATCTCGCCATCAACGACGATCAGCTCGCCGCCTTCGATGCATTGCACCGGCAGATGCAGACCGGCCAGCCGGCCGCCGTTGACCATGTCTTCGAGCGCCTTGCTGGGGCGACGCGCCAGCACGCTGGCACGCGCCTTCTCGGGCGCGACTTCGACGCTCATCAACTGGGCGCCATCGAGGCGCTGCAGCCACATCAGGTGGCCCCCTTCGTCACACACGGCGATGACGACTTTCCAGCCGTTGTTCAGCGCTTCGGCTTCAGCGGCTGCGGCAATCTTGCGGGCGTCGTCGAGGGTCATGACCTGGCGTGTGCGCATCGAGGGGCTCCTTGGGTGGTTTTACGGCAGCAGAATGGCGCGGAAGTCGTTGACGTTGGTGAGCGTCGGGCCGGTGATGACGGAGTCGCCGATCTTCTCGAAGAAGCCGTGACCGTCGTTTTCGGCCAGCGCGTCGCGCGGACGGATGCCGGCGGCCCAGGCGCGGTCGAGCGTGTCCGGCGTGATGACGGCGCCGGCGATTTCTTCGAGTCCGTCTACGCCGTCGGTGTCACCGGCCAGCGCCCACACGCCTTCCTTGCCGTTGAGCTCGATGGCGAGCGACAGCAGGAATTCGACGTTGCGACCGCCACGGCCTTCGCCCTTGACGGTGACGGTGGTCTCGCCGCCGGAGAGCAGCACGCAGGGGCGCGGGAAGGGGTGGCCGCGCGTGGCAATCTGGTGCGTGATGCCGGCGAAGACCTTGCCGACGTCCTTGGCCTCGCCTTCGATCGTGTCGCCCAGCATGACCGGCGTAACGCCGGCAGCGCGGGCCACTTCGGCAGCGGCTTCGAGCGCCATCTGCGGCGTGGCGATCAGATGCGTTTCCAGACCGGCCAGACGCGCGTCTTGCGGTTTGACGCTCTCACCGTCGTCGGATTCGAGGAAAGCGCGCGCGGCCGTCGGCAGTTCGATGCCGTAGCGGCGCAGGATGTCGAGCGCGTCCTGGCGGGTCGTCGGGTCCGGCACGGTCGGGCCGGAGGCGATGTCCATCGGGTTGTCGCCCGGCACGTCGGAAATCAGCAGGTTCACGACGCGCGCCGGGTGGCAGGCTGCCGCAAGGCGGCCGCCCTTGATGCGTGAGAGGTGGCGGCGCACGCAGTTCATCTCGGAGATGTTGGCGCCCGAGCGCAGCAGCGCGCGGTTGATGCCCTGCTTGTCTTCGAGCGTGATGCCTTCGCCCGGCAGCGGCAGCAGCGCCGAGCCGCCGCCCGAAATCAGGCAGATCACGAGGTCGTCTTCGGTCAGGCCCTGCACGGTGGCGAGAATGCGCTCCGCGGCGTCGAGCCCGGCCTGATCTGGCACCGGGTGGGCCGCTTCGAGGATTTCGATGCGCTCGCACGGCACGGCGTAGCCGTAGCGGGTGACGACCACGCCGCTCAGTTCGCCAGGCCAGTGCTTCTCGAGTGCGCGCGCCATTTCAGCCGAGGCCTTGCCGGCACCGATAACGATGGTGCGGCCCTTGGGCGGCGTCGGCATGAAGCGCGGAATGCAGTGTTCCGGCTGGGCGGCGAGGACGGCGGCGTCGAACATCTGGCGCAGCAATTCACGGGGAGCGGGCATGTCGCTAATTCCTGGATACGTTAGACGTGCGACACGCGCCGGCCTTGGGGCGCGGCGCGTGTCGGGATTGTTGCACGGCATCATCGGCGCGTGTGCGCCGACGTGTCGCTATTACTTGGTGAGCGCTTCGCGCCAGCCCAGACCAGCCGAGGTGTTGCCGGCAGGCTTGTACTCGCAGCCGATCCAGCCGTCGTAGCCGGCGCCGTCGAGGTACTTGAACATGAACGCGTAGTTGATCTCGCCCGTGCCCGGCTCGTTGCGGCCCGGGTTGTCGGCGAGCTGCACGTGGGCGATGCGCGCCTGATTGGCTTTGAACGTGTTGGCCAGTTCGCCTTCCATGCGCTGGGCATGGTAGATGTCGTACTGGATGAACAGGTTGTCGGAGCCGACTTCGTCGAGGATCGCTGCGGCCTGAGCGGTGTAGTTCAGGAAGAAGCCCGGGATGTCGAAGGTGTTGATCGGCTCGATCAGCAGCGGAATGCCTGCGGCCTTCAGCTTCTCGGCGGCGTACTTGAGGTTGGCCACGAAGGTGGCGTGAGCCTGTTCCTTCGTCACACCTGCCGGGACCTTGCCGGCCAGGCAGTTGATCTGCTTGGTGCCGAGGGCCTTGCCGTATTCGATGGCTTGATCGACGCCCTTCTTGAATTCTTCAACGCGCGACGGATCGACAGCGATACCGCGCTCGCCCGCAGCCCAGTCACCGGCCGGCAGGTTGTGCAGCACCTGGGTCAGACCGAATTCATTCAGCTTGGCAGCCAGATCAGCGGCCGGGTAGGCGTACGGGAAGAGGTACTCGACGCCCGTGAAACCGTCGTCGGCAGCGGCCTTGAAGCGATCCATGAAATCGACTTCGTTGTAGAGCATGGTGAGGTTGGCGGCGAATTTCGGCATTGCGGTTCTCCGTAAGCTTGTTCGTTGCAGGAAAGTCAAAAGGATGGAGCACCGTTGTTACGCGGAGTCCATCCTCTTGTCGCCCTTGCGGGCGAAGCGCCCCGCCGAAGCGGGGCGCAGGGGCGTTACGCGTTGGCGGTCGGCGCGTCTTCGGCCTTCTCGGCAACCGGCTCGAACTCATTGACGGCGTCGATTTCGAGGCCCATCGGGATGTTCGTCACGCGCTCGAGGATGACCTCGATGACGACCGGCACCTGGAACTCGGTCATCCACTTGCGGGCCTGTTCGACGGCCGGTCCGAATTCCTTCGGCTCACGCACACGGATGGCCTTGGCGCCCAGACCTTCGACGACGGCAACGTGATCAACACCGTAACCGGCAAGTTCCGGCGCGTTGATGTTGTCGAAGGACAGCTGCACGCAGAAGTCCATCTCGAAACCACGCTGCGCCTGACGGATCAGGCCGAGGTAGGAGTTGTTCACCAGCACGTGGATGTACGGCAGCTTGAACTGCGCGCCGACGGCCAGTTCTTCGATCAGGAACTGGAAGTCGTAGTCGCCGGAGATGGCGACGACTTCACGGCTGGCGTCGGCAGCAACCACGCCGAGAGCGGCCGGAATGGTCCAGCCCAGCGGGCCCGCCTGACCGCAGTTGATCCAGTGACGCGGCTTGTACACGTGCAGGTGCTGGGCAGCGGCGATCTGCGACAGACCGATGGTGGTCACGTAGCAGGTGTTCTTGCCGAAGGCCTTGTTCATTTCTTCGTAGACGCGCTGCGGCTTCATCGGCACTTCGTCGAAGTGCGTCTTGCGTTGCATGGCAACGTCCAGCTTGCGGTCGAGGCACTCTTTGGCCCAGGCGGCACGATCTTTCAGCTTGCCAGCGGCCTTCATTTCCTTGGCGACGGCGATGAACTGCTGCAGCGCGGTCTTGGCGCACGACGGGATGCCGAGATCCGGACCGAACACGCGGCCGATCTGGGTCGGCTCGACGTCAACGTGGATGAACTTGCGGCCTTTGGTGAAGACCGGGATCGAGCCCGTGTGACGGTTGGCCCAGCGGTTGCCGATACCGAACACGAAGTCCGAAGCCAGCATCGAGGCGTTGCCGTAGCGGTGCGAGGTCTGCAGACCGACCATGCCGGCCATCAGCTTGTGGTCGTCGGGGATCGTGCCCCAGCCCATCAACGTCGGCACGACCGGAATGCCGGTCAGCTCGGCGAACTCGACCAGCAGATCGGAGGCGTCGGCGTTGATCACGCCACCACCGGAAACGATCAGCGGGCGCTCGGATTCGTTGAGCATCGCCAGGGCCTTCTCGGCTTGCGTGCGCGTGCATGCAGGCTTGTAGACCGGCAGCGGCTCGTAGCTGTCGATGTCGAATTCGATTTCGGCCATCTGCACGTCGATCGGCAGATCGATCAGCACCGGACCCGGGCGGCCCGAACGCATGACGTGGAAAGCTTGCTGGAACACACGCGGCACCAGCGCGGCTTCACGCACGGTGACGGCCCACTTGGTGACCGGCTTGGCGATGGACTCGATGTCCACGGCCTGGAAGTCTTCCTTGTACAGACGGGCCAGCGGAGCCTGACCGGTGATGCACAGGATCGGCAGCGAGTCGGCGGAAGCCGAGTACAGGCCGGTGATCATGTCGGTGCCGGCGGGGCCCGACGTGCCGATGCACACGCCGATGTTGCCCGGGTTGGCGCGGGTGTAACCCTCGGCCATGTGCGAAGCGGCTTCGACGTGACGGCCGAGGATGTGGCGGATGCTGCCATCCTTGCGCATGGCGGAGTAGAACGGGTTGATTGCTGCGCCGGGAATACCGAACGCGGTGTCGATGCCTTCCTTGCGCAAAACGGCAATAGCGGCATCTACGGCTCTCATGCGGGCCATGACGAACTCCTTGAATGGAAATGTAGGAAAAACGGCGGAAATTTCGCGTAATTGGCGGCAAGCATAAGGGCTTGGGGTACGCCCCGCAACTGCCGCATAATTCAAGACTGTCGATATCAGGAGTATCGAGTGGATCGCTATACCGAGTTCCGGAGCTTCGTTCTGGTCGCCGAGAAGGGAACCTTCGCTGCCGCGTCGATGATTGAAGGGGTGACTCCAGTGGTCATGGGGCGTCGGCTGGATGCGCTGGAACGTCGGCTGGGCGTGAAGCTGATGCACCGCTCCACGCGCGGTTTGTCGCTGACCGACCTCGGCGAGCAGTTTCTGGAGCGGGCGCGCACCCTGCTGCGCGAGTTCGATGAAGCCGAGGCGAGCATTACGGCTGATCGCAAGACCGTGCGGGGTCACCTTGTGGTGTCGGCGCCGGCGGCCTTCGGGCGACGCCATGTCGCGCCGCATGCGCCGGCTTTTCGCGCGCTGCACCCGGATCTCAAGCTGTCATTCAACTTGACCGACAGCGTGGTCGATCTGGTGCGCGAAGGCTACGACATGGCGATCCGCATCGGCGAAGTGACGGACCCCAACTATGTGGCGATGCGCCTGTTCCCGAACCGCCGCGTAATCTGCGCGACGCCGGAGTACTTTGCGCGCCATGGCGAGCCGAAAGCGGTAGAAGACCTGACGCATCACAATTGTCTTGCCTTCAACCTGCAGGGCGGCCAGCAACGTGGCTGGACCTTTCTGCGTGACGGCAAGCTGGTGGCGGTAAAGGTCTCGGGCGATCTCGACTGCAACGACGGCGAACTGCTGTTCAACTGGGTCAAGCAAGGGCTTGGCGTGGGCTGGCGTTCGATGTGGGAGATCCAGGCCGAACTCAAGCGCGGGGAGCTGGTGACGGTGCTCGACGAGTACGCCATGCCGAACTACGACATCCAGGCCGTGTATCCGCAGCAACGCTATCTGCCCGCCAAGGTGCGCCTGTTCATCGACCACCTGCGCGAGATCTACAACGCGCCCGGCTATTGGGAAGGGGAGGCGAGCCTGCCGTGAGGCTGTCACGCATCGTGCGTCCCCGTCATCCGCTGTTCTGGTTGCTGGTGGCCCTGCAGGGGCTGTCCACGGTCTTCCTGCACGTGCTCGTGCAGCGTGATCCGGTGGTGCTGCTGGCCTTCGTGCTGAGCGCGCTGGTGATCATCAACGCGACCGCAAGTGCGCTGATCATCTGGCGTTTGCTGCGTGAACCGGACTGATCAGGCTTGTCCGGCGGCCTGCCGAGCACGCGCCTTGGCGGCCACGTAGTCACCGTGCGAGATGTAGAGCAAGTCCGATATCTTGCGCATCAGGTGGTTCTCGTGAGCGCACAGCTTGCCGTCGGCCAGCGCCACCTGCCACATGTATTCAATGATGCGGATGCGACGCGACATGTCGCAGCGGCGGTTGATCTCGGAGGTGAAACGGTGGAAATCGTAGGCCTCTTCGGCGGTCGTGGTGGCCAGTTCCAGCAGTCGTGCGACTTCGTCCTCGGCCAGACCGAACTTCTCGCGCAGCGCGTCGATGGCGATGTTGCGCTCGGCCTCGCCGATGTCGGTGTCGGCGCGCATCACTTCCACCAGCAACACCGCGGTGGCAAGCTGCAGGCTGTGTTCGCCCGTGCTGCTGGGCAGATTCATGCCGGGGTTGAGGGCATTGTCGAACAGGTCTTTCAGGGTTTTGAGCATGTTGGTTTTGAATTGCAGGTATTGCGGATGAATTTGAAATGAGCGGTCAGCGTCCCATGTGGCCGGCAGCCCTGGCGCTGATCGCGCTGTCCTTGATCTGGGGCTACAACTGGGTCGTGATGAAGCAGGTCCTGGTGTTTGCCGACCCGGTGGACTTTACCGCGCTGCGCGTACTGTTCGGCACGCTGTGCCTGTTCGTTGTGATGGCTCTGATGGGCAAATCGTTCCGCCTGGCCGCGCCGGGGCCGACCATTTTGCTCGGTGTGCTGCAGTGTGGGGCGTTCAGTACCTTGATCCAGCTCGCGCTGGTGCAGGGCGGAGCGGGCAAGACAGCGGTGCTGGTATATGTCATGCCGTTCTGGCTGTTGCCGCTGGCCTGGCTGCTACTCGGCGAGCGCATCCGTGAGCTGCAGTGGGCGGCCATCGCGATCGGAGCGGCGGGGTTGATGCTTGTGCTGGAGCCTTGGAACTTCGAGGCCTCCATCCTGAGCAGCGGCATTGCCCTGTTGGCCAGTCTGGTGTGGGCGGGCGCAGCGGTGTATGCCAAGCGTCTGCGCAACCGTCTGCAGCTCGACCTGCTGTCCCTCACCGCCTGGCAGATGCTGTTCGGCTCCATCGTGGTGTGTGCTGCGGCCTGGATGCTGCCTTCACGCGAGATCGAGCCCAGTCTGTATTTTTTCGGGGCGCTGGCCTACAACGCCGTGCTTGCGACTGCTCTTGCGTGGCTGTTGTGGCTGTTTGTGCTCGACCGCCTGCCGGCCGGCGTCGCGGGGCTGGCGTCGCTTGCCGTTCCGGCCATCGGCGTGCTGGCGGCCTGGCTTGAGCTGGGCGAGCGCCCGAGTCTGGCTGAGGCTGCGGGCATGCTGCTGATCGCTTTGGCGCTTGGGGCGCTGATGTGGGTCGCCGGGCGGAGGCGGGGATGAGTAGCGTGGCCGGCCTGTTCGCACGGCTGTTTCCGCTGTGGGCGGTGCTGGCTTCCGCCTTTGCCTGGGTACGCCCGGAGGCTTTGGCAGGGCTGGGCGGATGGATCGTGCCCTTGCTTATGCTGATCATGTTCGGCATGGGCATGACGCTCACGCCCGATGATTTCCGCCGCGTGCTGCGCCGGCCGCTGGCAATTGCCATCGGCGTCGGGCTGCAGTTCATCATCATGCCGCTGGCGGCGCTGCTCGTCGGACGTTTGCTGGGCTTGCCCGAGGCCTTGCTGATCGGGCTGGTGGTGGTCGGGTGCAGCCCTGGCGGCACGGCCTCGAACGTGATCGCCTATCTCGCCCGCGCGGATGTCGCGCTGTCGATCAGCCTCACTTTCGTGACCACCTTTCTTGCGGTGCTGCTGACCCCGATGCTGATCTGGCTGTATCTGGGCGAGAGCGTGCCGGTGCCGGTATCCAGCATGCTGCGCAGCCTGATCGAGATCGTCTTTTTGCCGGTTGCGGTCGGCGTGGCGCTGAATACGCTGGTTGGCCGCTTCATCGCGCCAGCCAAGGAATTGTTCCCGTTGTTGTCGGTTGGCGCAATCGTGCTCGTGATCGCCATCATCGTTGCCCTCAACCATGCGCGCATCGCCGACAGTGGTGCGCTGGCGGCGCTGGCGGTGGTATTGCACAACCTGGTCGGGCTGGGGCTGGGTTACGTCTGTGCGCGCCTGCTGCGGTTG
This sequence comes from Pseudazoarcus sp. NS34, assembly GCF_059703725.1. Taxonomy (NCBI): domain Bacteria; kingdom Pseudomonadati; phylum Pseudomonadota; class Betaproteobacteria; order Rhodocyclales; family Zoogloeaceae; genus Pseudazoarcus; species Pseudazoarcus sp. NS34. The sequence goes on along the minus strand of NZ_BAAKIZ010000002.1, from coordinate 637,421 downwards.
CCCGCGATCACTGCGCGCACCATCGCAATCGAAGTCGGCATGCAGAATTCGGGCCTCGGCGTGGCGCTGGCGCTGCAGTATTTCTCTGCACTTTCTGCGCTGCCGGGCGCGCTCTTCAGCATCTGGCACAACCTGTCGGGGTCGCTGTTGGCATGGTGGTGGCGCCAACGCGTGCCGCGCACTCCGGACTGATGGGCTATACCGCCAGATAAACCGTGCAGATACGAAAAAGCCGCCGGTTCCAGGAACCGGCGGCCAATCGAATTCTGGTGGTGATGGGCGGAATCGAACCCGCGGTTCACCAGACGGCTTCAAAGCCCAGTTTCTGCAGGGGTTCCAGGAACCCGAGGTGGTGGTTGAACGTGAATGTGACCCACCTTTGTGACCCACCTGTAGGCGCAGTATAGCGCTGCCTAGATAAGGTGTTTGTCTGGTCCACCGATTGATGAGCGGCTGGAAGGCCGGCCTGCATCATGGAAGGTGCAGCTCGGGTGTCCGTTTGTGCTCCGGCCTAAGTTCGGGCTATCTGCGCGACTCATGATTTTCGATGGTTGAAATGAGTCGATCCGTCTCCGCTTTTGGGAACAGCCAGTTGCGGTAGCTCGGCTGCCACTTGCCATCGAGTCTCTTCGCCCAGCTCTTTATGACCTCGTTGAAGTTGATGTCGTATGGCGCCCACAGCGTCGTGCCAAAGGGATATCGCCGAATTAGCACGGATCGTCCGTCTATGCGGTATCTCTCTCTCGGGGCTGGTGCTGTGCGCGGAGATGCTGGGGTTGGTAACGGCTGCGCCAATGCGCTCTCACGAGCGAGTTGCAGCGCTTCAGCCTCCAATCTTTCGCGCTCGGGGAAGACCAGCCATTGTTTGTTTGAAACGTCACCGACGATTGCCGCCTCAAGCGTTTCCCAGTCCCAGGCTTCTCGATGCCATGCGCTCAGATCAATTTCGATGGCAGGTAGGTTGAACGCTTTCAATTTGAGCAGCTTGTCGAAGTCCACGAAGTGCGTGACAGCGACTTCGATCAGAAATGCTCTGCCATCGCTGTAGCCGACCACGTCTGGCTGCATGTGCTCCGGGTGGCCTGGAACGTCCAGTCGGACTTCAACTTGCAGGTTGTCGAGGGCGATCCATTGGGCGTCTTGGCGCGCATTGCCCTCCCCGTAGCGGCCATCGGTGTGGCGATACGTCCTGCGTATCTCCATGCGCGGAATCTGAAGACCTCCAGCGCGTTCGAGCACGGTTTTCGCTGCGTGGTGCAGGGCGCTTTCCGCGCCGTGCTCGCAGTCGGTTCCGGGTGCGTGTGCAAAATGCCAGACCCGAACATCGCCCTGCTTTGCGATTAGGGGAAGGTGGCACGATGGGCATGTGCAATCGCAAGCTAGGCCGCGCTCGACTTCCGTGACGGACGCGATAGATCCGTTCTTGGCAATCCCAAATGATTGAAGCAGACTCTTCGACTCCATGACGTAACTCCTAAGATAGATGACGATGACAGGTCGAATTTCTGCGCATCCTAAGCAAGTCGAACACCCGGAAAAGGGGGTTGAAATGGGGTTGGGCCGTACCCCGGATGCGGCTGAAGCAGGCCGTGTCTTTGCGGAGTTGGCGTCTGGGTGGCGTGAAGCCAATCGCCTTGATGTGCTGTGCTTGCGAGCGCTGATTTCGCTGTCGCTGCAGCAGCCGGAGCGTGCAGGTGAGGGCTTCGATGCCTGGGAGGTCGCTGCAGAGGTCGGGAACCTCACTGGCCGAAATTGGGGCGCAGGTGATACCCGAGAGGGGGTTGCTGGCAAGGTCCGCGACAACTGGAAGCGGCTCACCGAAGAGGTGTGGCCGGTCAAGTTGGAGGGCGTTCGACAAGCATTCTCAAGCCGTTCCCTGAGTTGCGTGCCGGTTCTAGAGCGGGTGGTGGGCGGTGGTCAAGGGAACCCGACCAGGTACATGATTCTCTTCACAGCATCGCGGGGGGATGACGTATGCCGCAATGCGCAGACCGCCGAGCGTTCGTCGGAACCGAAGCTTCACAACGAGCAGCAGGGGGTTGCTGTTCGCTACATATGCGAGGACGTAACCGACGCGAACTGGCTGGCTAACCTCTTCGGCCGTGGATTTACGTTAGAAGGAGTGCGGGTCGTCGCGCTCAGAGCAATCTTGATCGCCGGTATCTTGGCGGTAACGCTGATGGCCCTACTCGTTCCACTGTCGATGATTGGTGCGAAATCGATGCAGCCGGTCTTTTATGCTGCTCTGACGGCGGCTCTGTGCGCTTACGCGTTCTGGGCAAATCTTGGATGCATTTTCGTGTTGCGCGAGCGCAGGGTGGCGCTTGCGCCCTGGTGGATGCAGTCCATGGACGATGACCGCCTGCTTGAGTGGAGAGGCCCGCCGAGGTATCCGGTGAAGTCGATCAAGGCGGTTCGATACACCGCTAGTTGCCCCTTGTGCGGTGGAAAGGTGGTCGTTCGGTCGGGTGGCTTCCGCCGATTGTGGGCTTTAGTAGGCCGTTGCGAAGAGGCGCCCGACGCTCACGTTTTTTCGTTTGATCACGTGTTGCGTTTGGGCGAACGAAAGATTCCGTAGTTGTGCAGTCGTCGAAGATTTTGGACGAAGCCGTCAGATAAAGTCACGACTTCATTTATCCAAAGACGTTGGAGTCAATTCAGTCAAATATCACAGGCCCTCCTATTGCCTTTTCGAGCCGATGGGCGCTTTGGTCGAGCGCTTCACTCACGACTTTTGAGACTAACGTCGGCGCATTTTTGCGGTCGAGATGCTGTTCGAAGTAGTAACAAGCCGTCCTTGGATCTGAATCCAGAGTTACGCACTCTTCAAGAAAAGCTGGAACATCCAGAAAGTTGTTCTGGGTGCACGAAGAAAATCTCTCAAAGTCTTCGACCGATAACACATAGATGTTTTTTAAGGGTAGCGCCCTCGCTGATAATTCGTCTGGAGGTGCGAGCGTGCCCGTAGGGTACATGCGTTCGAGAAGGGTAGCTCTACCCGCGCTTAGTTCCCTGTTCGTCACGATGAGAAGGTAGTCAGTATGGGCGTTACGCACGTTGTCAGGCGTGCTCTCGCCTTTGCGCATTCCTGTCGAAACGGCCCATCCCTGATGGATCGCATCGCGTAACGCCCCCGTCATGTTGGAAAATGTTTCGGCATGGCTAACCGACATCACAGAGTGATCAAACATCCCTGCTTTCGACTCGATAAGCAGATTCACATCGCGGAATGAGAGAAGCCCGTCTGTCACTTTTGATTCTCTGGGAAGCCAGGAGGCGATCGTTTTCTCATCATAGAAATCTGCTTCAATCTTTGCGGCCTCCGAAACTACGTGGCGCTCAAATATTTTGCTAAATAAATCCATATAGCGCTGACCGTACTCACTTAATATCGTATGAACGTAGTCTTCTGTCCCTCTGTAAAACACATGCTCATCCCAGCATTCCAAAGTTTTTCCCGTGCGCAGGAATGGGTACCGTTTCAAGAGAGGAAATTGGTTGATCTCCGATGCATATTTTTGTTTCGAAGCAGGTAACGACCGACAGAAGGTTTTTAGCTCTTCTATGGATCTTGAGAAAGAGCTGACGTAGTTTTCGATAGTCCCCTTCGAGTATGTTTTTTCCAGCGGAGCGAACCAATCCTGTCGAAAAAGTTTTTTTCCAGATCGAAGAGCGCAGTGAGTTGCGAGTGTGAGGTCAATGTAGTCTGTAAGGCGAAACCCTGTGGATTCCTTGAACATAACTCGAAGCGGGTGGTCGCGCTGAAGCTGGAGGAGTATTGAAGCTTCGCGGGCAAATCCAGCCGTTAGTCTTCGTTGAAATGCGGCCTGAGGGTTAAGTATTTGCCTGATAAATAATTGAATATGTTCGTGTTCGATCCTGCTGGTGTCCAGCTTCTCCGGGATAGACCAAATTTCCTGACGGATTTCGTCAAAGGTTTTTCGGTCGATATCGGGGGCGGTCTCGCTTGCATGAGGGTCTTGGCAGACCCATTTGACGAGAAGCATGATTTGCCAAGGCGCGCGGCGGAGGTAATCGATTTTGCTGGCGGCTGGATCATGCAACTCCGCCATGGCATGTCTAACGATAGATGTTGGATTGTAGCGACGGGTGCGATTTCGGATGGTTTTAAAGACCGTGTAGAAATCTGTTGGTTGGGTTCCGTAGTAGCTTGACAATTTTTTGTGTGAGGCTTGCTAGAGGCGAGGTGTCAGTACGAGTCTGTATTTCGGCCAAAGGCGAGTAGGCTGTTTATCTTGCATTGAAAATCCGGGAGAGTGCGGGCCAATCGCTTCCAGAACGCTGGCGTGTGATGCGCTTCATGCAGATGCACCAGCTCATGCACCGCCACATACTCGGCAATCGGTCGGGGCAGCAGGATGGTCTTCCAGTGGAAATACACCCGGTTTCCCTTGCCGCATGATCCCCAGCGGTAGCCAAGTTCCTGCACGCGCACCTCGGCGGGTGACACCTCCATGCGCTCGGCGTGTTCGCGCACCTTTGCGGTGAGCCAGTCGCGGCCGCGCTCGGTGTACCAGCGGATAAAGGTTTCGCGGGCGTTGGGTAGGACGTCTTTGCGTAGGCAGAAGCGCCCGGCGATGAGCTTGAGCGGTTCGTCTTGGCCCTCGACGATCTTCAGCCGGTAGCTGCGCCCGAGGTACAGAAAGCCCTCGCCGTTTACGAATTCCTTGCGCGGCACCACGCGCTGCATTTCGGCTTTCTCGGCGAGCTTCTTGTAGATCCAGAACTGTTTTTCACGCACGAAGGCGGTCAGGCGATCTGATTCGACTCCGGTGGGCGCGATCACGAGCAGGCTGCCGTCGCGATCCACGGTGATCTGCATGCTCTTGCGGCGGCTGCTGTGCCGCACGGCAAGGGTGAGGTCATCGACGACCAGCGTGCTCATAGCCGCATCAAGCGCTCGTGATTGGCGCGGGCAAGTTCCAGCAGCTTGTCCACGGCGGCTTCGCCTTTCGCGGCGCCGAGCAGCTTGCTACCGAACAGTTCCTCGAAGAGCCGGCCCTGCAGCCGTTCCTGGTCGGAGATGCGGGCGGGCTTCCAGAAACCGGGAATCTTCGCTTCATCGAGGATGATCTCGACGATCTCGTGCGTGGTGTTCATCAGCCTCGTCTGCATCGCCTTATCGGGCGCGGCGTCCTTGCCCAGCACTTCCTCAGTGAGCAGGCGCAGGAAGGGCAGGCAGTGCTCCGGCATGTCGGGCAGCACTTCACCCTCGACCGCCTTGTTGGCCTGGCATTGCTCGATCAAGCCCTTGAGCGCTTCTTGCTGCGCGGCCCACTGACCGTCGAGCTTGTGCAGGATCTCTTCGAGTTTCTGGCTGAGCTTGGCGTACTTCACCGGGTCTTCGTCCATGTGCTTGCGCACATGTGAGCGGATGGCGTGTTCCATCTCGCTGGCCTTGGCTCGGTCACCCACCGCGCGTCCGACATGTTCATCGAAGCCCTCGTCGGACAGCTCGACCGGCGGAATTTTCGGGTTGATGCCGAGCGAGATCACGTACTCGTCGATCAGGCGCCGTACCTTCGCGCCCACGTCCTTGCCCAGCTCGGGCAGGTCTTTGTATCGGTTGCGGGCCAGTGCATGGATGTAGGCGAGCTGCTTCGAGTCGTTCACAAACTCCAGCCCCTCGGGGCGCGGCAGCACTTCATCCAGACACCGGGCAAATTCCTTGAGTTTCACCACGAACTCGGCCCGCACACGTTCTTCGGCGAGCACCTTCAGCGCTTCTTCGACTTCGCCCAGGCTCTCGACCCCGCGTGAGCGAAACACATCGACCACCCGCAGGTGGCGATCACGCAGCAGCGGGATCTCGTCCTTGAGACTGCGCAGCGCCCCTTCGATGTCTTCATCGGAGTAGGCGGCCAGTGCCTCCTTGAGGTGGTGAGCAACGCCGAAGTAATCGACCACGAAGCCGCGCTGCTTGCCAAAGCCAGTGCGATTGACCCGCGCCACTGCCTGCAGTAGCTCCGCCTCGCGGATCGGGCGGTCTAGGTACATCACACCCTCGATGGGCGCGTCAAAGCCCGTCAGCAGCATGGATTTGACGATGAGGAAGGCAAGCGGGTCGCGCTTGTTCGCGTCATCGTGCTGCAGCGGCTTCTTGAAGCGTTTGATGTGTGTATCGACCGCGGCCGAGTCGCTCCACTCTGCCCAAGTGCCGTCGTCGTTGTTCCCGCTGCTAATCACCACAGCAAACTCGATCTCGGCCAGCAGTTCGCGATAGCGCCATGCCTGCACCGCTGCCCGAATCTTGGGTGGGCGCAGGATCAGCGTGGTGTCGTCGAGCGCCTTGTCAGCGGGGGAGAGCGCATTCGCCCCAGCCAGCAGGCCATCGCGTGCTGCGTTGAATGCCTCGCAATACCGCACCGCCGCCCGCCGGCTGTAGGCCACCACCTGCGCCTTGAAGCCATTGGGCAGGATGTTGGTGACGTAGTGGCGCAGCATGTCGGCCGCTTTCTCCTCGATGAGCCGGGGCGCCTCGAAGATCTGGCCCTTGGTCGCGTACTTCTTCTTGATGAGTTCGAGTTCTTCCACGCTGCGCTCGCGGAACAGATCCTCGAACAGCTCATCAAGGTTGGCGCCGTCCTTCACTGCCCCCTTGGCCGTGCGGCCTTCGTACAGGATCGGCACGATGGCGCCGTCGTCCTCGGCTTCCTTGAGCGTGTAGCGGTCGATGTAGTCGCCGAAGATCTCGTGGGTGCGCTTCTTGTCACCCATGATGATCGGCGTGCCAGTGAAGCCAATGCGCGCCGCGTTGGGCAGAGCACGCAGCAGGTTCGCGTGCAGGTCGCCCGCCTGCGTGCGGTGCGCTTCGTCGATCATGATCAGAATGTCGGGGCTTTCGTTGAGCCGCTCGAAAGGCACGCTCGGGCGCGGTGGGCGTGGCAGCGCTTTGCCGCCTGCGGCGTCTTCGCTCTCGTTGTCCTCACCCTCGGGCGCATAGGCCGGGCTGCCGGGTTCGGCGTCGCGGTATTTCTGGATGGTGCCGAACACCAGTCCGGGGCCGGGGCGGGCGATCAGGTTCTTGAGCTTGCTGGTGTTGTTCGCCACATGCACCGTCTCCCCGGTCAGGTCTGCGGTGCCGGAGAGCTGGGTCTGCAGGTCGTTGCGGTCGGTGATGATCACCACCTTGAAGCGGCGCAGCTCGGGGTCGGTGCGTAGTTTGCGCACCAGAAACACCATGGTCAGGCTTTTGCCGCTGCCTTGCGTGTGCCAGATGATGCCGCCGCGTCGGTCGTGCTCCCCGTCGTCCTCGCGCGTCTTGCCGGTCTTGAGGCGATGCACCGCGTTGGTTACCGCACGGAACTGCTGATAGCGGCACACCAGTTTGATCGTCTGTCCGCCCACGTTCATGAACAGCGTGTAGTGGCGCACGATGTCGAGCAGGTTGCGTGGTGCCAGCATGCCCGCGACCAGGCGCTGCTGCGAGGACAGCGTTTGCACCCCGAGCGATGCGGCCACCTCGGCCTCGGTCTGCGGAGCGAGCGTCTTCCAGTTCAGGTAGTGCTCGAACCCCGCCCCGATGGTGCCCACCCGCGCATCGTCGAAGTTGGTCGCAATCAGAAACTGGTTGGTGTGAAACAGCGCAGGCACGCCCTCGTGCGCTTCGACTTCAAAATCGAGCATGCGCTGGTCGTGGTAGCGGCGCAGTTGGTCCACCGCGTCCTGCAGCCCATCGGGCACCGTGCGGCCCTTGCACTCGACCACCACCAGCGGGATGCCGTTCACGAACAGCACCAGATCGGGAATCACATGCTGCTTGTTCGCGCTCTCGTGCCCCGGCGGGCACTTGATCTTGAACTGGTTGATGACCGTGAAGGTGTTGTTCTCGGGCGTATCCCAGTCGATGAAGCGGATCGTCTGCCCACGCCCACCGTCCCAGTCCTGCAAACCATCTACCACCAGCCCCTTGAGCAGCAGCTCGGTGGCGCTCTGGTTGGCTTCCATAACTTTGGCGGCAGCAATGCGGGTGATTGCCGATACGGCCTGGTTGATGCGCGTCTCGTCCAGCCACGCAGCGCCGTCGCGCAGGTTGATGGGGGAGAGCCGTTCGCGCAGCAGCGGTTCCAGCACCACCTGTGCGAAGCGTTCGCGGTGCGTCACACCCGGATCGTCGAGCGACCCCTCGATGTACGTCCAGCCCAGCCCCTGAAGCTGCTCGATCAGCGGGCGTTCAACGTCGAGGTACTCGGGGCCGGTTGCCATCGCTCAGGTCGCCTCTGCGGGTTCGCAGTCGAGTAGAGGGGTGACACGGACGCGGCCGGTGAGGAGGTCGTCCATGAGGCCGGACTTTTCAGCGGCTAGCATTCGTTGGAGGATTCTCTCTTTAGCGATACGCGCCAAGATCGATTCATATCGCGTTGAAATCATCAGCTGCTCCTGCATCGGTGGTAGCGGAACGAGGAAGTTCAACACGTCGAGCTTGGTAATGTTCGGATCCTTCCGAGTGCTCGCAGCAACTTGTTTCCAGCGAATTCGTCCGTGCTGAAGTGCATAGAGAAGGAAAGTGCTTTGAGGTCGGCCGGCAGATTTCGGGATAAGTGCCGAAATCGCTTGATTGCATGCACCAGCCATCCCAAGCAGTCCGGTACGACCGATTTGCTCCCAACCTCCATACATTGCTACAAGGACGGTGCCAGCCGGAAGCAGAGCGCAAGAGGAGTCTTTAAGGCCCGCATGAGTGATCTGTTCGTCGGTTTTTGAGATGGTCTGCTCATTCAGATCGAGCGTCTTTACCCAGTGGATGCCGTTCCCACCTGTCGTGAAGTAGCGATCCAGTTGGGTTCGAGATGGAGTGCCTCCTGATAAAACGTCTGCAAAATTATCAATCCGCTGAACTTCCCAATCCCTCGGAATCGACCCCAGCGCCGACTCTTTGTACAACTCCGGCGCATCCTCCGCGCTCGGGCGCAGTTCGCCGTTCTCATCGACGCCACGGGTCAGCAGGTCGTGCAGCAGCCCTTCCTTGACCCGTTCGAGCTTGGCGATTAGGGCCTGGGTTTTCTCGATCTGGGTGTCGAGGGTGTCGAGGACGCGTGCGATGGCGGACTGTTCGGCTGGATGTGCAGGAACCATAAGCGAGTATTCGGCCAATTCGCCTCGCTTGATGTGCTTCATCGTGCTGCCATGTGCGCGCTTATCCATTTCTTGGACGGCGTGCTGCAGGACATGGAAGAGGTAATTCCGATTAACTTGCTCCGCAGGAATCACGCGGAACAGATGCTGGTTTAACCACGCTGGGCCGCCATGCCAGCGAACGACAGCCAGAGTGCCGCTCCAAGAGAAAACGATGTCGTTGTCCGCGAGCTTGAAGTCTTCACCCAGCGTTCTGTCGAAGTAATCGCAGCCGTCCGCCGAGCCGGTGATCTGAGCGATACGCACGATGGGAAGTCCAGTGGTTTTCCAATCACTCGGCTTGAAAGCGTAGCCATTGATGTAGGAGCCAAGAGAAACGAGGCTTCGGCTTTCCCAGCCTGCGGGTTCAGACATACCCCAGCGCCCCCATGAACTCCCGCAACTGCCTCGCCGCCGCATCCCGCTCGGCCTCAATGTCGGTCAGCGTCACGCGGTACTTGTCCCACCAGGTCTCGAAGGCGGCGATGATCTGCTGGCGTTGCTGGCGCACGTAGCGCTCCAGCAGGTCGGAGAGGTCGTTGTGCAGGATGGTCAGTACCAGATCGACGGCGGATTCCTGATCGAGCGAATCGACCGCTTCGTTCAGGTGCGCCTCGAAGCTCGCGCGCTGCTCCTTCAACTGTTTGTTGATCTTCTTGCGCTCAGCATTCCAGCCCTTGATTTGTTCGGGCGTGGGGGCGTCTTCATCGGCCTCAGCGGCTTCTTCGTCATCCTCGGGCGTGCCTTCGGCGGCTTTGATCTGCGCGTCCAGCTCGGCCTTGCGGGCCTGCAGCTCTTCGAGCGCTGCCACGTAGTCGGCCAACAGAAAGCCCACCAGCTTGTGATCGAGCGGGTTGGCCTTGCTCTGTTCGTCTTCGAGCAGGGTGATGATGCTGGTGCGCCAGGCATCGACTACGCCCGTGACGCCCCGCGCCTGCAGGGTGCGGAACTCGTTCTTATTCTGCTCCCAGAAGCCCGCGATGATGCCGCGCACCGCGAAGGGATCGAGCATGGCGAGCGGCTCCAACGCAGCGGTGAAGCTGGTGAGCAGGTCTTTGCGTAGCTGGGTGAGGTTCTTGCCGTTGCCGGTGAGCGCAGTGATGTGCGGGCCGTGCTCACGCCACCATGCCTCGAAGGCATCACGCAGGCGGGCCTCCTTGGCTTGCAGGCCGGGGTTGGCCTCGATGACGGGTTTGAGGTCTGCGCGCTCGTTCAGCCCCTCGGCGAAATCGATGTAGGCCGTGTCCGAGGCCCGCGCCTTGAACAGCGCCATCGGATCAAAACCGTGGGCGTCGAATAGCGCATGCTTGGCGCGCACTTCCTTGACCGGTACGCCGCCCACCAGATGCGCCCGCACGTCTTGGGGTTCGGGATCGGGGGTGTTGTCGGCGTAGCGGCGGATGTTGAGGTTGTAGTCGTTCTCGCGCAGCTCTTCGATGCCCACGATGCGCGAGAAGCCGGGTTCGTCCTTGAACGCCTCGTAGGTGGAGACGATTTTCTCGATGTGCTCGGGCAGCAGGTAGTTTTGCGCACGACCCTCGTAGAACTCGCGGTCGGCGTTGATGAAGAGCACCTTGCCGCGCCGGTTGGCCGGCTTGGCGCCCTTGTTGCGCAGCACCAGGATGGCGGCGGGGATGCCCGTGCCATAGAAGAGGTTGGGCGCGAGGCCAATGACCGCCTCGACCAGATCGTCATCGAGCATGCCGGCACGGATGCGCTTTTCGTCCCCACCCCGGAACAGCACGCCGTGCGGCATGACCGTGGCGAGCAAGCCGTCGGACTTGAGGCAGGCGACCATGTGCTGCAGGAACATCAGGTCGGCCTTCTTCGCGCCCTCGGGCACCGCGCCGTAGCGGAAGCGCTCGGGGAAGTGCTGCGTGGGCGTGTAGCCGATGGAGAAGGGCGGATTGGTGAGGATGCGGTCAAAGCGCATCAGCTCGCCGCCTTCGACGTGCTGCGGGTCGGTGAGGGTGTCTTCGTTGCGCAGATCGGCGCTGTTGATGCCGTGCAGCAGCATGTTCATCTTGGCAATCGCCCACACCGAGCCGGATGCTTCCTGCCCGTAGAGCGAGAGCAGGCGTGAGTCGCCGCCGTGCTCGTCCAGATACTCCTTGGACAGGATCAACATACCGCCCGAGCCGCAGCAGGGGTCATACACGCTGTGACCTTCCTGCGGGCGGATGAGCCGCACCATCATGCGCACGACCGAGCGCGGGGTGTAGAACTCGCCGCCTTTCTTGCCGGCGGAGTCAGCGAAGTCGGCGATGAGGTATTCGTAGGCGGCGCCGAGCAGATCCGGGAACTCGAAGTCGTCGTTGCGCAGCCGGAACTGGCTGAAGTGCTCGATCAGATCGCGCAGCTTCTTGTCGGGCAGGGTAGTGGAGCCGACCTTCTTGGTGAAGTCGATGTGCTCCAGCACCCCGGCAAGACTCGCGTTGTGCTCTTCCAGCCCGGCAAGTGCCTTGTTCAGATAGTTGCCGACGCCCTGATGGGCTTCGTTGAGCAGAAAGTCCCAGCGCGAATGCTCCGGCACGAAGAAGCCCGCCTTGTACCAGGCCCGTGTCTCGGCCGTCTGCAGCGCGCTGGCGCGGTCATCCCCGTCATTGACCAGCTTGGCGACCACCTCCTGCTGCCGCTCGTCGAACACGTCCGAGCAGCGCTTGAGGAACAGCATGCCGAAGATGTACTCCTTGAACTCCGAGGCATCCATTTTGCCGCGCAGGATGTCGGCGGCTTTGAAGAGGTGGCGTTCGAGCTGGCTGAGCGTCAGCGGCATGTGATGCGGTTCCTGGCTGGTGGTGTATCCCGCTCGGATGGTAAGCGAGGGCGGTGAATGCGCCAACCGCTATGGCTGCGGCTGGGAGCGGGGCCGAGGCGGCGGATGTGTATATGGAAACTGAGCCGAGGATGGATTCCGCGGGCGGACGTGTTCATGCGCCTGCTGGTGGATCGTCAGCGCTTCGTTTCGAGCTTGATGCAGATTTCACGACCGACGCGCCAGCGAGCTTCGTCACTACGGGCAATGTACAGATCACGAGCATACGGAATCATGGCGTGCACTACGCCTTGCACAGCCTGGGGCGTCTCGTGGTACTCGGCGCCTGCTTTGAGCATGTGCGGATACACATCAGTCTCAGATTCCTTCCAGTTCTCGGGCGTGTCGTGCTTGCCGCCGATCTCGACGCCCGTACCGAAGGTGAAGCGTGCCAGCTTCAGCAGATCCTCTTTCATCCCGTCGCAGCGCAGCTCCGCACGCATGAGTCGGTCGGCACGCTCGGCCGCTTGGGCTTGCATGCGGGTATAGCCTACATAACTGCCGATGATTGCGATGCCCAGACCCGCTGCTATCCCCAGTACCGCTTTGTTATTCATCCACTTCGTCCTGCTGGTTAAAAGTCGGTTTGACTTGTTGAGGTGCAAAAAGGGTGGCTGCACAGAATGATCTATGCAGCCACCCCAAGCGGTTTCAATGTCGGGCTATGAGTGCTCGATAGTAGTGATCTCACCACGGTCTTCGATGGCTTCACTGAGGCTGTCGTATTTCACATCGATGACGCTACTCAGAGTCACTCGGACTGTGCCGTCACCAAACAGGGTGTAATTGCCGCCTTGAGTGCCGATCTTGCCTTTTGCGACGACCGTGGTGCCGGGCTTGCCGGCCTCTTGAGCTGAGGTCAGGGCGTCGAGCAACACCTGCTGGAGTCGTTCGCCATCGTTTGAACTGATCGCGCTCATGGCGGCAAGTCGAGCGGCTTCTTCGTCTTCCTGATGTGCGATGGTGAGAGCTTCATCGAGGGTCTCGAACAGGCGCGTGTCCTGCACGGAATACTTGCCCAGGGTGTCGTTCTTTTCGATCTGAAATTTGCGTACTAGATAGAGCTGGTACGCGCCGGACGACAGGTCGCGTTCTTGATCGAACGCCCCTATCGCCGCGCCAGATGGCTTCGGGGCTGTTTGTGATGTTGCCCGTGAAGCAAAACCCAGCAGGATTACGCCGACAATCGCGATGGCGGCGCCGAGGATGAGGTAGTTTCTTTGCGCAGCCATGAGGCCAAGGTTGTGGACCCTGCCGAACCCCGATGAGACGGACGTATCCATCGACAGTGCAAAAAGGGCGATTACCGCCCCAATGATCAGCGCCACGATTCCGATTGATTTCACACTGCGCTCCGATCGAGTAATTGGGCCGAAAACTGTTTTTGCGACTCAGCTTCGTCGAGCGGGGTGTGGCGTTGCCGCGCGGCGTTGTCCCAGAGCAGAAACCGCTCAGTGGCTAGGATGATGTGAATAATCCGAGAGCATGTCACACGCGCTGTGTTGCGGTCTAGTGCTTGTTTTGGACGATTTTGTGTTGCGATGGTGAACAGTTGTCGAAGTGCGTTCGGATGCGAAGGGGGTAAGGATTGGATCTAGCTCGCCCGTTCGCGTCTTCACGATTGCCTTCTGGCTTCGTGCCTGCTCTAAGAGCTTCCCCTTTTTTGCAGTCGAGCTACGGGTCGAGCCGCTCGAACGATTCGGTCAGCCCCTTGGCGACTGCGTTGAATACGTCCTCGGGGAAGTCAGTCGGCAGTCGCGCTTCGATCTCGTGCAGCACGGCTGCGCAACGCCCAGAGCAGTCGATGATGATTTGATCCATGTCGCCCCCGAATCCGCACTTCGCTGCCGACTCGATGAAGTGTCGTCGTTGGATGTCACGGAGTCGGTAATGCGCGTTCTTGCCCCGCACGGCCATGGCGAGCTTGAGCTTCTGTTGGTCGAGCAGATTTCCGCCGGCACCTGTGACGGGCCAGGCTGAGAGCACGTCGTACAACGGGGTAAGGCGATAGCGACCGCCCGCAAGCAGGAAGATCGAGAAGTTCTTGGCATGCCCGTCGGTCCCCGCGAGCGTCCAGAACAGCAGTTGCGCGGTGAGTAGGGTGCGCAGGTCATCGTCACGCGCTTCTGAGTTCTGCAGGATGCGGGCGATGTCGAGTAGGCCGGGGCCACCATCTGCTTCGTACTTCAGGCGGGGCGGCCGCCCGGTGGCTTGGCAGAAGTCCTCTTGGGGTAGGCGTAGCCAGTATTGCCCGTTGTCGGTGAGCCTGCGGTCGAAGCGCTCGACGATCAGCACCTTCTGGTTGCCGAACTCGGCGATCTCGCACGGTGCAACGGGCAGGCCGAAGCCGGCAAGGATCTGTGCGCATAACCATTCGTTTTCGACCGAGGCCCGCATGTCGGCCTGCAGATTGCCCACCAGGCCCAGCGGCAGCTTGAAAATGTGCGTGGTGGGCGTCGAACCATGCGGGCGGCACCAGCGCTCCCCGTGGAAGGTGAGGGCGGTCTTTTCCTGCGCGCCCGCAATAGAGATGCGGAAGTCTTCGTCATCACGGATATTGAGTGCCGACGTGCTGGATACGGTCGCTGTCAGAATGCGTTCAATTTCGCCTTCGTCGAGAGGGTCCGCATGAATCTCAAACACATCTACCGGCTCTTGATCGGGCGGTAGAAGCTGCACCGCACCCACGCAGTCGCGCCCGATGGCTTCGAGCAGATCAAAGGCGTCTTTACTGTCGGTGCGAAACCTTGATTGCAGCCGTGCGCGAATGTTGTCGCTGTCTGGGAGCAGGTTGTCGAAGTAGTTGCGAACCGCGTCGCCCTTCAGGGGCACCGGGTCGAGCGTGAGCGGCAACGAAAGGGATAGGGGGCGGGCTTCGGGTGCGCGCTTCCAGGCATCGTCATACAGGAACTCCATCGGCCCTCGGGTGGGTAGCCGCCACTGGCCGACAAGCTTGCCGTTCATCCAGGCGTTGAGGGCGCGAGCGTGTGATCGACGACCCATCTCACCACTCGCTCGCTTGGGACGACGAAGACTTCTCTCGTATTGCGAACTCAAGCCCCAGCACCGACGACATCGCGATCAGCCGCTCTAGCGTGATGCGCTCGGGGGCTGCTTCGATTTCGGAGTAGCGGCTCTGGCTGATGCCCAGGTGACGTGCCATGTCGGCTTGGGAGAGACCGAGGGTCTTGCGGCGGGCGATGAGAATCTGGCTGGCCTGCTCAGGGGTGGCTAGAGCGTTCATTTGTGTGTGACCGGAAATGTCGATAAATGAACTATATCGGAAAAGCCGTTAAACGCAAGAAATCGGGGAATCCGATACGGTTCGTCCGTCGAGGTCGTGTGCGCCGCGATCGCGAAGAGCTGAGCTCCGAGGGGGTAAGGATTGGATCTGGCGCCGTCGTTTTCAACGTCACCACCGCCTTCCCGGATCGTTCCTGTTCTAAGACCTTGCGGTTTCCGTGTGTTCGATTGGTTTGCGTCTGAACGGTGTGGCGCACACGTTGCGGAGATAAGTGACAATTCGGTGCGGGCTAAATAGCGGGCTTCTGACGGGCTTTCAGGGCGTCAATATGGGTTTGCTGCTCTCGGAGGAATTGGCCTGTCTGGGGCCGATTGCGAGGCTTGTAGCTGGTGTGTCAGGTGGTTCGATCTGGTGTGATGTGGTGCGGTCTCATACGAGATCGAATCGTCTGCGATCAGCCCGCACGATGTGATCTTGCATGGTGTGGTATCACACCGCGAATTCGCCTGAATCCCAGGCTGGGCGTGGGTTTGCGGGGAATGATGCGACTGTAGCTCCGAAAATACGTGTTTTTCGGTTGCATCCCAGTTGCGTTTCAGTTGCATCCCGGTCGCCTACGACCTGCCAAAGTGCTTTTCCCACAATGGTTTATGCGTTACCAACCGGTGACGCTCTAACCAGCCTTTGGGGAGTTCGCATGAACAACAAGCAAGCCGTCGATCCGCTGACCGTAGCCGGTTACCTTCGCAAGTGCATCATTGCCTCGGGCAAGACCATGGCAGAAATCGAGCATGAAATGGGCGCGAGGCATCCGGTACGCCTGCAGCTCGTTCTCGACGGAAAGATCAAGCTGCATCTGCCCGTGGTGCACCGGTTGGCTCAGGTCTTGGGTATCGATCCCCTCATGCTGCTGAGGGTCTACGTCCATGACTACATGCCCGAGATGGAAGAAGCGCTCTTCGATACCGGCAGCCTGTCTGTACTGACCGCGAACGAGAGGAGGATCATCGAGGCGTACCGCGCGAGGGTGCGGGACGACGACCTGGAACTGATGACCTTCGAGGACCCGAACTTCGTGATGCTGGTGGTCAGGAGGCCGAAGCCTTGATCTGACGACGAGGTCTTTGCCGGGATTCCCCAATGCGAAGCGTGCCCCTAGGAGAATAAAGGGGCGTGCCCCTTTGCGTATATTTTTGCAAGCCCCTGTATTTTATGAAGAATGTTATTCACTCGTGAATGATCATGTGGTATAAATCTTCCTGCGCTGATCAGGGTAATGATCTGGGTGGAGGAAGCAGGGACAACCAGCGGCGGCCTCCCAGATTTGATCAACGAAACCGATCCAAGCCGGAAGTCACGGGATCGTGGGCGGGGCGAGATGTTAGCACCCAGACTTGGCGCCATGCATGGCGAAAGGCTGACACGGTCGGATGAACTCGGGGCATGCATAGCACCCGGACCTATTCATACTGAGGCTATAGCCAGCGTATGACACGACGAGCCGAACCTGAATCTGTTGATTTGGGTTTGGGGAACCGTGCCTCACCTGAGGCACAATAAATTCAAAAACAACTTAAATCATTAAGTTAGTTAGATTTAAATTTTTACCCGCACCCGCACCCGCACCCGCACCCGCACCCGCACCCGCACCCGCACCCGCACCCGCACCCGCACCCGCACGTTTAGATCTTCAAGGGCGGACTGATTGATCGGCCATCACAGCTTCAACAATCTCTGCGAGCCTTGTCTGTCCAAGCTCAGCACCCTTCCGAGATATCAGCACCGGCTCGGGTAGCTTCTACGGCGCAGGTCGTTCACGGTTGGCGCTGAAATCTACATCGAATACGACACATTCGATGTCGGCCTTCAAAGTGCGGAAGTCAAACATCGTGAGCACATCGCCGCCGTGGTAGTTCCTGTCCTGGGTGTCGTCATACTCATGGCCTGCAAGTCGAGTTCTCCTGTCCTTCGGGACTCCAGCCTTGCGCAGGGCGCTAATGAGGGTCGAGCGAAAGCTGTGGAACGCCTTGTTACTGCGCTTCTCGGTGTCTCCGACGCCCTGCTTCCGTCGGTAGGCGGTGAAAAGCTCAGTGGGCTTTGCTGCGAAGTTGCCCGGCCTCGCCGGGTCCTCGGGTAGCTCCGGGAATATCCGGCCGGCGTTGATGGTGGAGACGTAGTCGAGGAAGCCCAGCGCGATGAGTTTGGAGTGGATCGGAATGACTCGCCGAGACGCTGTCGTCTTGAGACGCTTGCCGATCTCTCCGTCTAGGATGCTGATGGTCTCGATCCCGTCATGCATGCCGATGTCGCTTGCGATGAGCTGGCACAACTCGTTTAGGCGTGCGCCGGTGTAGAGACCAAGGACCGGAAGCCAGAATTCGGACGGTGTCTTGAATGTCCGGCCCCTATAGTCCGCTGACTCGAATAACGCCTTCAGGTCGTTCAGATCGAAGGCCACGTATGGGTTCTCCTCGATCTTGCCTGGGTAGCGGAACAGCTCGGCGAAGTCGTCGCCGATGAGGCGCTTCTTCTTTGCCCAACGGAGCACCGCACCGGCGCGCGTAAGGCGCTTGTCGCGGTTCCGGGGTGTCCCGCCCTCGTGGTCGGTCAGTACGTGGTTCTGAAACCTGTTGATGTCGTCGGCGGTGATGGCGGTGAGGAGCTTGTCGCCGACGACTCCAATCAACTTGCGGACGTGGGGCCAGTGATCGTACTTGGCCGTGTCCTCGCCGTCTCGCCAAGCCTTGGCGGCGATCTTCTCCGCCTTATAGCCCTCCCATGCCTGCAAGAGCGTCTTGTCTTCCTTCGACCCGCTTGAGCCTACCGCCGGGATCGATGCGGGCAAAGGGGCACCGTCCACGTGTGCCTGGAGCGCCGCGACGGCAACCGCCGCTGATACTTCCTCTCCGGGCTGCACATCCAGAGCGACGGCGCGCTTCTTGCCAGATGGTGAGATGTCGAGTGAAAGCGCGTAGTCGATCTGCAGTGCAGTTGAGGGGCGGGCTTTGCGTGGCATGGCGCGGAGGTCTGCGAAGAGGATGTCTGTCTTGGCTGCGAGCAGCCGGGCGCGCATGATAGCCTCACGACGGTCGCTTGTTTCAAGCGACTTGGTGAGATAGGGCTGACCGACGGTTTGGCGCAGTTCGTCGGGTACGCGGCGCCTGAAGTAGAAAGTTGTTCCGTGCCGGGAGCGCTTGAGATAGTTGGCCATGTGACCCACCTTTGTGACCCACCTTGGCTCCCTGCGGACGTGAAAAAGCCGCCAACCCTTGCAGGCTGGCGGCTTCTAGAATGTCTGGTGGTGATGGGCGGAATCGAACCGCCGACCTATGGGTTATGAATCCATCGCTCTAACCGTCTGAGCTACATCACCAACAAGCCTGCTAATATAGCCGCTCTCCAAATAAAGCGTCAAGCAACGGTTTCAATCGATGAAGAAGCTCTACATCCGCACATTCGGTTGCCAGATGAACGAGTACGACTCGGACAAGATGGCGGACGTGCTCGGGGCCGGTGAAGGTCTGGTCAAGACCGATAGCCCGGAAGACGCAGATGTGATCCTGTTCAACACTTGTTCCGTGCGTGAAAAGGCGCAGGAGCGGGTGTTTCACGATCTCGGGCGAGCGCGTCTGCTGAAGCTTGAAAAGCCCGATCTGATCATTGGTGTCGGTGGTTGTGTGGCCAGCCAGGAAGGCGAGGCCATCGTGGCGCGGGCGCCGTATGTGGACGTGGTGTTTGGTCCGCAGACTCTGCATCGGCTGCCGCAGCTGATTGCCGAGCGCCGTCGCAGTGGGCGCTCGCAGGTGGATATTTCCTTCCCCGAAATCGAGAAGTTCGACAATCTTCCGCCGGCGCGCGTCGAGGGTTCGAGCGCCTTTGTGTCGATCATGGAAGGCTGTTCCAAGTACTGCACTTTCTGTGTGGTGCCCTATACGCGCGGGGAAGAAGTCTCGCGTCCGCTCGACGACATCCTGGCCGAGGTGGCCGGGTTGGCGCAGCAGGGCGTGAAAGAGGTGACGCTGCTTGGCCAGAACGTTAATGCCTGGCGCGGGCCGATGACCAAGGATAGTGACGAAATCGGTGATTTCGCCCTGCTGCTCGAATGCGTGGCCGAGGTGCCGGGTATTGAGCGCATGCGCTACACGACCTCGCATCCGCGCGAGATGACGCAGCGGGTGATCGACGCCTACGCGAAAATCCCGAAGCTGGTCAGTCACTTGCACCTTCCGGTGCAGGCTGGCTCCGACCGCGTTCTGGCGGCGATGAAGCGCGGCTACACGACGCTGGAATTCAAGGCGCTGGTGCGCAAGTTGCGCGCGGTGCGGCCGGATCTGTCGCTGTCGTCGGATTTCATTGTTGGCTTCCCCGGCGAGACCGAAGAGGACTTCGAGAAGACCATGAAACTGATCGAGGACGTCGGTTTCGACGCTTCGTTCAGCTTTGTGTACAGCGCGCGTCCCGGCACGCCGGCGGCGGACCTGGAAGATTCGGTGCCGCAGACGACCAAGCTGAAATGGCTCGCACGCCTGCAAAAGCGCATCGAGCAGCAGTCGCAGGTGATCAGCGAAGCCATGGTGGGCAGTCAGCAGCGCATCCTCGTCGAAGGCCCTGCCAAGAAGGGCGTGGGTGAGTTGGCCGGGCGTACCGCCAACAACCGCGTTGTGAATTTCCCGGGCAATGAGCGCCTCATCGGTCAGTTTGTCGATGTGGCGATTGTTTCGGCAATGCCGCACAGTCTGCGCGGCGAAATCGTCGTGCGGGAGTCCTGATGGGCGACATCGTGGAAGTGGTTTTCGAGCCGGTCGACAACCTGCGGCTGGCAAATCTGTGTGGCGCGCTGGACGAGAACCTGCGCCAGATCGAGTCGGCGTTCGACGTCGGCATCGTGCGTCGCGGTGAGCGCTTCAGTCTGTCCGGCGAACAGTCGCGACTGGCGGCAAACGCCTTGCAGCGGTTTTACGACAGCGCTGAGGAGCATCTGAGCCTGGACGACATTCAGCTCGGACTGGTTGAGGCTTCTGCTCCCAGTGAGCCGCAGATCGCGTCGCCGAAGCTGCTGACGCGCAAGACCGAACTGCACGGGCGCACGCCGCGTCAGGTCGAGTATCTGACCAACATCCAGGCGCACGACATCACCTTCGGTATCGGCCCGGCCGGGACCGGCAAGACCTACCTCGCAGTGGCCAGTGCCGTGGACGCTTTCGAGCGCGAATTGGTCGAGCGCATCATCCTGACGCGCCCGGCGGTCGAGGCTGGCGAGCGACTTGGCTTCCTGCCCGGTGATCTGGCGCAGAAGGTTGATCCTTACCTGCGCCCGCTGTACGACGCCCTGTATGACCTGATGGGTTTTGATCGTGTGGCCAAACTGTTCGAGCGCGGCAGCATCGAGATTGCGCCACTGGCCTTCATGCGCGGGCGCACGCTCAATCACGCTTTCATCATTCTGGATGAGGCGCAGAACACTACGCCCGAGCAGATGAAAATGTTCCTTACGCGCATCGGCATCGGCGGCAAGGCGGTCGTTACCGGCGATCTGACCCAGGTCGACCTGCAGCGCCACCAGAAGAGTGGCTTGCGCGAGTCGGCAGACATTCTCGCCGGAGTTCGCGGGATTGCCTTTACCCGTTTCGGTAAGGAAGACGTGGTGCGTCATCCCTTGGTCGCGCGCATCGTCGAGGCCTACGATCGGGCCGATGCCGAACGCGAAGCCGCCAAGGCCCGCCGCGAGGGCGAAGCGTGAGCGCTGTAACGTCAGCGCAAATCGCGCGGCCCAAACTGTCGATGAATGTGCAGCGCGCGCTCAAGGCCAGTGAACGGGAGCACGCACCCAAAGCGGCTGATTTGCGGCGCTGGGCAAGCGCCGGGCTGCTTGAACGTGATGTGGAAGTTGCGGTGCGACTGGTCGGCGAGGACGAGGGCTTGGCGCTGAACCGTGACTACCGCGGCCGCGAGTACGCCACCAACGTGCTGACTTTTGTGTACGACGAGGTCAGCGTTTCGGGCATGCCGCTGTGCGGCGACATCGTGTTGTGCGTGCCGGTGGTGGTGCGAGAGGCGAAGGATCAGGGCAAGGCTCCGGCGGCCCACTTCGCCCACCTGATGGTGCATGGTATGCTGCATTTGCAGGGTTTCGACCACGAAACCTCGCAGGAAGCCGAGGTCATGGAGGCGCTTGAGACACAGATTCTCGCGCGTCTGGATATCGGAAATCCGTACGCATGACGTGGTGAAGGCCGAGGATTTGGGTTCGATGGACCCAAATCCTCGTTCTTCACTCAAGCAGGAAAATGGACAGTCCATCAGACAGACCCTCCTTACTGGAGCGACTTTCGGCCCTTCTTTCGCGCGAGCCGGAAGATCGCGACGACCTTCTTGCGCGACTGCGTTCTGCCTGCGATCGCAATCTGATCGACGCTGACGCGCTCACCATCATCGAAGGCGCCCTGCAAATGTCCGACATGCAGGTGCGCGAAGTGATGATTCCGCGTGCACAGATGGACGTGGTCCATCTCGAAGACCCGATCGACAAGATCGCCAATTTCGTCATCGACACCGCCCATTCGCGCTTTCCGGCCGTTGGCGATAACAAAGACGATGTGGTCGGCATTCTGCTGGCCAAGGATCTGCTGCGTTTCTACGCCGGCCGCGAATTTGATCTGCGCGGCATGCTGCGCCCGGCCGTGTTCGTGCCGGAATCCAAGCGCCTCAACGTGCTGCTGCGCGAGTTCCGCGTCAGCCGCAATCACATGGCCATTGTCGTGGACGAGTACGGCGGCGTGGCGGGCGTGGTCACCATCGAAGACGTGCTGGAGCAGATCGTCGGTGACATCGAAGACGAGTACGACTTCGACGAAATCTCCGACAGCATCCGGCTCGACCAGAGTGGCCGCTATCGCGTCAAGGCAACGACCGAGATCGAGGACTTCAACCACGCCTTCGAGACCGCCTTCAGCGATGAAGAGGTCGACACCATCGGTGGTCTGGTCATTCGTCATCTGGGGCGTCTGCCCCAGCGTGGCGAGGTCATAGAGCTCGATAGCCTGCGCATTCAGGTGATGCGCGCCGACAGCCGACGGGTCTACACCCTGCTGGTCGAGCGACTCGCCCCGCCGGCGACATCCGCCGTCGAAGCGGAGTGATGGCCTCGCGCCGGCTTCACGGCGGCATGGCCCTGCTGGTCGCGCTGCTCGCCGGTGCTGCAGCGGTGTTTTCGTTCGCGCCGTTTGGCATGTACTTTGTCGCGCCGCTGAGTCTGGCGGCGCTGGCTTGGCTGCTGGCGCGTGCCGAGCGCGGGCGTGACGGCTTTCTGCTCGGGTTTGCATGGGGCTTCGGTGCATTCGCGGCCGGCATTTCGTGGCTGTTCGTCGCCCTCAACCGCTACGGCGGCATGCCTGCGCCGCTGGCTGCGCTGGCCATCGCACTGTTCTGTGTCTATCTCGCCCTATATCCGGCGTTGGCCGGAGCGCTGTTCGTGCGCTTGCGCACCGGTGGCGTGCTATTGCGCGCCGCATTGTTTGCGGCCTTGTGGATCGCTGCCGAAGGGCTTCGTGGCTGGATGTTTACGGGCTTCCCATGGCTTTCCATCGGCTATTCGCAGACCCCGCCCAGCCCGCTGGCGGGTTGGCTTCCACTGCTAGGTGTATACGGCGTCGGCGGGCTGCTGGCGTTCATGGCCGGGCTCGCGGCGTTCGCGCCGTGGCGCAGCCTGCGCGATGCCGCTCCGGCCGCAGCGCTGATTGCAGTCTTGATGCTTGCGGGCTTTGGGCTGGGGCGTGTGGCCTGGACCCATCCGGAAGGTGAGCCACTGCGCGTGGCCCTGGTGCAGACCAATATCGCGCAGGAACTGAAGTGGCGACCCGAGCACGTGAGCGACTGGCTGGAGCTGAACCTGCGCATGTCGGATGTGCCGGATGCCGATCTGGTGGTGTTACCGGAATCGACCTTGCCGATGTTGGCCGACAACCTGCCGCCGGGCTACGTTGAAACGCTTGCCGCGCGCGCCGCCGCGAATGACGCCGATCTGCTGTTCGGCGTGTTCCTGCGCGATGCGCAAGGGCAGGTGTTCAACGCCACTGCCAGTCTGGGCGCTTCGCCGTCGCAGTCCTATGCCAAGCGCCATCTAGTGCCCTTCGGCGAATATTCACCGCCGCTGTTCGATTGGTTTTACGAGCTGGCGGCAATCCCGATGTCGGATCAGACGCCGGGCCCGGTCGGCCAACCGCCGCTTGCCTTGGGCGGGCAGCGCATCGCCCTGAACATCTGCTACGAAGACCTTTTCGGGCGCGAACTGCTGCACGCCTTGCCCGAGGCGAGCCTGATGCTCAACGTGTCGAACCTCGCCTGGTACGGGCATTCCTTTGCCCAGCCGCAGCACCTGCAGATTGCGCGTGTGCGCGCACTTGAAACGGGCCGCCCGATGCTGCGCGCAACCAACACCGGCATGACCGCCGTGGTCCAGCCGGACGGCACGGTCAGCGACGTGCTGCCGCAGTTTGAGCGTGGCGTGCTGCGCGCCGAAGTGACCGGCTTCTCCGGTATGACGCCATATGCGCGCTGGGGCGACTGGCTGGCCTTTGTGCTCGCGGCGTTCGGCCTGGCGATGGTGCTGATGGTGCGTCGTCGCGCTTGATTTGCGCTGCGCGTCGCCCGGCTGCCTGAAAGCCAGTAAAATCCCACCTTTTGCTTGGTGTCCCGCGGAGCATGTCTTTGAATAAACCGACCTTCCAGCAGATCATCCAGACGCTTGGCCAGTTCTGGGGCGAGCGCGGCTGCGCGCTGTTGCAGCCGCTCGACCTCGAAGTCGGCGCGGGCACCTCGCATCCGGCCACCTGTCTGCGCGCGCTCGGGCCCGAGCCGTGGAACGCCGCCTATGTGCAGCCTTCGCGTCGTCCCAAGGACGGCCGCTACGGCGAGAACCCGAACCGCCTGCAGCACTACTATCAGTATCAGGTCGTGCTCAAGCCCTCGCCGCCGGACATCCAGGAGCTGTACCTGGACAGTCTGCGCGCCTTGGGCATCGATCCGATGGAGCACGACATCCGCTTCGTCGAGGACGACTGGGAAAATCCGACGCTGGGTGCGTGGGGCCTGGGTTGGGAGGTCTGGCTGGACGGCATGGAGGTGACGCAGTTCACCTATTTCCAGCAGGTCGGCGGCCTGGATTGCAAACCGGTGTTGGGCGAGATTACCTACGGCATCGAGCGGCTGGCGATGTATCTGCAGGGCGTCGAAAACGTCTATGACCTGGTGTGGACGGTGTATCCGAACGGCATGCCGGTGACTTACGGTGACGTCTACCACCAGAACGAGGTCGAGCAATCGCGCTACAACTTCGAGCACGCCAACGTCGACTTCCTGTTCTCGCTGTTCGGCAACTATGAATCGGAAGCCAAGCGCCTGATCGCCGAAGGTCTGGCGCTGCCCGCCTACGAGATGGTGCTCAAGGCCGGCCACACGTTCAACATGCTTGACGCTCGCGGCGCCATTTCGGTGACCGAGCGTGCGGCCTACATCGGCCGAATCCGCAACCTGTCGCGGGCTGTGGCGCAGGCGTATCACGAATCACGCGAGGCACTCGGATTCCCGATGCTCGCCCGCAGTCAGAGCTTCGCCGGGGGGGGCGCATGATGTCGAACCACGCCCATCTGCTGGTCGAACTGGTTACTGAAGAACTGCCGCCGAAGGCGCTGCCGCGTCTGGGCGAGGCTTTTTCCAACGGCATCGTCGCGGGCTTGCGTGCGCGTGGTCTGGCGCCGGACGACGGTGATGTCCGCGGGTTTGCCGCGCCACGCCGCTTGGCAGTGCTGGTGCGCGACGTGAGTAGCGAAGCTGCCGCGCAGGAAGTCACCGAAAAGATCATGCCGGTACAGGTCGCGCTGGATGCCGACGGCAAGCCGACGCAGGCGCTGCTCAAGAAGCTCGCCGCACGCGGCATCGGTGAGGAGGCCATTGCTGGCTTTGAACGCCGCATGGATGGCAAGGCCGAGGCGCTGTTCTATACCCGCACCGAAGCAGGTGCTGCGCTTGACGCGGTGCTGGCCGAGATTGTCGGCGAGGCCGTGCGCGCGCTGCCGATTCCGAAGCTCATGCGCTGGGGCGCGTCCGAAGTGCAGTTTGTCCGTCCGGTGCATCGCCTACTGATGCTGCACGGCGAGCGTGTTGTGCCGGGTAGTGTGCTTGGGCTGGATTCCGGGCGCACGACCATGGGCCATCGTTTCATGAGTCGCGGTGCGATCGATATCGCCAATGCCGAAGCATGGGAACCGACGCTACTGGCCGAAGGCAAGGTCGTGCCGCACTTTGGCGAGCGGCGTGCCGAGATTGAGCGGCAGTTGCAGGACGCGGCCGAGCGCGAGAAGGCCTCGCTGGGCGAATACGCTGACCTGCTCGACGAGGTGAGCGCGCTGGTCGAGCATCCGAGCGTATATGTCGGCGAATTCGAGGCCGAATTCCTCGCCGTGCCGCAGGAATGCCTGATCCTGACGATGCGCGCGAACCAGAAGTATTTCCCGCTGTTCGACCGCAATGGCAAGTTGCTCAACCGTTTCCTGATCGTGTCGAACATGCGCGTGGCCGACCCGGCCAACATCGTTGCCGGCAATCAGCGTGTGGTTCGCCCGCGCCTGGCCGATGCGCGTTTCTTCCTCGATCAGGATCGCCGCAACACGCTGGAAAGTCGTCTGCCGCGCCTTGGTCCGGTGGTGTATCACAACAAGCTTGGTAGCCAGCTCGAGCGCGTTGCGCGTCTCGAGCGTCTGGCCGGCCGCATCGCGGCGCGCCTGAATGCCGATGCTGACGCCGCTTCACGCGCAGCGCGGCTCGCCAAGGCGGATCTGGTCACCGACATGGTCGGCGAGTTTCCCGAATTGCAGGGCTTCATGGGCCGTTACTACGCGCTCGCCGATGGCGAGACGCAAGTTGTCGCTGACGCCATTGCTGCGCACTACCAGCCGCGTTTTGCGGGTGACGCGCTGCCCACCGGCAACATCGCCTGCGCGGTGTCGCTGGCCGACAAGCTCGATTCGCTGGTGGGTTTCTTCGGCATCGGGCAAGTGCCGACCGGCGACCGTGACCCCTACGGACTGCGTCGTGCTTCGCTCGGTGTGCTGCGGATCGTCATGGAGTCGCCGTTGCCGCTCGATCTGGC
The DNA here is from genome assembly GCF_059703725.1 of Pseudazoarcus sp. NS34. Taxonomy (NCBI): domain Bacteria; kingdom Pseudomonadati; phylum Pseudomonadota; class Betaproteobacteria; order Rhodocyclales; family Zoogloeaceae; genus Pseudazoarcus; species Pseudazoarcus sp. NS34. Next base: position 611,081 of record NZ_BAAKIZ010000002.1, on the reverse strand, counting down.
TGATCTGATCGGCGAAGCAGCCGCCGGCTTTACGCCGGGTCTGCTGAGTGAAGAAGGTTTCCGCGACACGCTGCTGGACTTCATGTTCGAGCGACTGCGTAATCAGTTGCGCGACGCGGGCCACACGGCCGATGCCGTGGACGCGGTACTGGCCTTGCGCCCGACACGTGTGGATCGCGTGCCGGCCAAGCTCGACGCGGTGCGCGAATTTCTCGCACTGCCCGAGGCCGAAGCACTGGCCGCAGCCAACAAGCGCATCGTCAACATCCTGAAGAAGAGCGGTGCGGCGGCCGTCGAGCCCGATGTCGCGCTGCTGCAGGATGAGGCCGAGAAGGTGCTGTTTCACGCCGTCGTCGATATCGCGCCGCTGGTGCGCTCACACGTCGACAATGAAAACTACACTGAGGCCTTGCGTGCCTTGGCCGGCCTGCGTGGCGCAGTTGATAGCTTCTTCGACAACGTCATGGTCAATGCCGAAGAGCCGCTGACGCGTCAGAACCGCCTTGCGCTGCTCGGCACGCTGGCCGGGCTGATGAATCGCGTTGCCGACCTGTCACGCCTGTCGGCGCAGTAAACGAGGCCACGGATGAAGCTCATCATTCTCGATCGCGACGGCGTCATCAACCATGACTCCGACCTGTTCATCAAATCGCCTGACGAATGGAAGCCGATTCCGGGTTCGCTGGAATCGATTGCCCGGCTCAACCAGTACGGGTGGCGTGTGGTGGTGGCCTCAAATCAGTCCGGCGTGGGGCGTGGCCTGTTTGGCATGGATACGCTCAATGCCATCCACGACAAGATGGTCAAGAGCCTTGCTCAGTTCGGTGGCCGGCTGGACGCGATCTTTTTCTGTCCGCATGCGGCCGACTCGACCTGCAAGTGCCGCAAGCCAAAGCCGGGTATGTACCGTGACATCGGCGAGCGTTTCAATTTTGATCTGGCAGCGGTACCGGTGGTCGGAGATAGTCTGCGCGACCTTGAGGCCGCGGCCGCGGTCGGCGCCGTCCCCTATCTGGTGCTGACCGGCAAGGGCGGCCGTACGCTGGATGAGGGCGGTCTGCCTGCCGGTACGCGAATCTTTCCCGACCTTGCAGCGGTAGCGGCAGAACTGGTGGCCGAAAAATGAACGCGCTGCGCTCCTTCATCTTTGCACTCGGCCTGGTCGTGACGATTCCGCCCTATGCCCTTTTCTCGTTCCTGACCTTTCCGTTCCGGCCGATCACGCGGTATCGCATCATCAGTTCGTGGACGCTGATCGGCCTGTGGATGGCGCGACATTTTCTCGGCATCCGTTACCGGGTCCTGGGGCTGGAAAACCTGCCGGCCGAGCCCGTGGTGATTCTTTCCAAGCATCAGTCGGCTTGGGAAACGTTGGCATTCCAGAAGATCTTTCCACCGATCAGTTTCGTGCTCAAGCGCGAGTTGCTGCGTATTCCCTTCTTTGGCTGGGGGCTGGCGCAGATGCCGTTCGTCGCCATTGACCGTGCGGCGGGCAAGGATGCGCTCGCGCAAGTGGTGGAGCGGGGCGGTGCACGAATGCGCGACGGCTTCTGTGTGGTGGTATTCCCTGAGGGTACGCGCGTGCCGCTGGGGCGCTCGGCGCGCTACAAGATCGGCGGTGCCTGGCTGGCCACGCACGTTGGCTCCAAGGTCGTGCCGGTGGCACACAACGCGGGCGAGTTCTGGCCGAAGAATGCGCTGGTCAAGCGCCCCGGCGAGATTACGGTAAGCATCGGGCCAGCCATCGAAGCCCAGGGGCGCACGCCGGACCAAGTCAATGCTGAGGCCGAGGCGTGGATCGAATCTGAAATGCGGCGGCTGTTTCCGCATCACTACATCGACGTGTCCGCCGGAAAGTAGCGGCATTCCCCAGAAACGAAAACGCCAGCCCTCGGGCTGGCGTTTTTGCTTGGCATCGCGTCTGAGCTTTTCAGCTCCGAGCGCGTCTCTCAGGCGGCGGCTTTCTTGGCAGCAGCCGGCGCTTTGCTTGCGGTGCCAACGGCCTTGACCGTGGCATCGGTGGCTGCGCTGAGATTGGCTTCGGCCAGCTCGGTAACCTGCTTGGCAACCTTGTTGACGCTGTCGTAGGCACTGTTGGCGGCGGCCATGGCGGACTTCATCGCAGCAAAAGCTACATCGGAACCAGCCGGAGCAGATTCGGCGGCCTTGTCGATGATGCCGGTAAAGGCCTTGTTGACTTCGCCAACCTGACTCTCGAACAGCTTGGTCAGTTGTTCCTGATTGCTGCTGGCGAGCTCATACACGCTACGGTTGTAGGACACGGCTTTCTCAAGCATCGGCTTGCCCAGCGAGGCCTGCAGGGTGAGTAGCTCCTGCGGATCCTTGACGCCCATCAGGCTGCGGGTGCTGGCAATGCTGTCCTCGATCATGGCGCGGGCAGTGCTCAGGTTGAGAGCCGCGAGCTTCTCGGCGTTGGCGAACGCGCTGTTCGCGATGCTCACGAAGGCTTCAAGATTGGCCTTGTTGGCTGCGGCGATTTGTTCCGGAGTCGCAAACATGGAGTTCTCCTTGACTTGATTGAATTGGGTGCTGCGGTGCAGCATGGTTCCCAGTATAAGGGCCCCGAACCCGATGTCAAGAGAAAAATATTGCGGTGCACAAATTGTTGGCGCGAACCCGGTGTCTGGTTATTAAAGTGTTGATAATTCTGATTAAAGACTAGCCTTCAGGGCGTCGTGGCGAGCTCGGGTATGTGCGCTGGAAGAGTTGCTGCTGCTTGTGCACAGGCGAGACGCGGGCGTCTCGGATCCCCTTGCTGTCCGCGTCAGCGATGTTTGAAGTCGGGCGTGCGCTTGTCGAGAAAGGCCGACATGCCTTCCTTCTGGTCGTCGAGGCCGAAGGCGGCGTGGAAGCTGCGTCGTTCGAAAAGCAGGCCTTCGTTGAGTGGAGTCTCGAAGGCTCGATTGACGGATTCCTTGATCATCATCAGCGTCGGCATCGAATACCCGGAGAGTGTGTCGGCGATTGCGAAGGCCTCGTCGAGTACGCGATCGTCGGCTACCAGCCGTGATACCAGCCCGGCCCGCTCGGCCTCTGCCGCGTCCATGAAGCGCGCTGTCAGACACAGATCCATGGCCTTTGCCTTGCCGACCGCCCGCGGCAGTCGTTGCGTTCCCCCCGCGCCGGGCGGGATGCCGAGGCGCACCTCGGGTTGTCCGAACCTGGCGGATTCTCCGGCCACGATGATGTCGCACATCATCGCAATCTCGCAGCCTCCACCAAGCGCATAACCACGGACGGCGGCAATGACGGGCTTGCGGAAGGTCTTGAGGCGTTCCCAGTTGCGGGTGATGTAGTCGCCGCGGTAGGCGTCCATCCACGAAAAACCGGCCATTGCCGCGATGTCTGCGCCAGCAGCGAAGGCCTTTTCGGAACCGCTGAGGATGACTGTCGAGATGCCGTCGTCGGCTTCGAACTGTTCGAGGGCGAGGCTGAGTTCGTCGACGAGGGTGTCGTTGAGCGCGTTGAGGGCTTCGGGGCGATTCAGTTCAACGAGGCCGGTACGGCCTCGCTGCTCAACGCGAATGCAGGTCCAGACCACTGACGTGGAGTCAGGGCGTGCCGGCAGCCTTGGGCTGAATGGTCATTCGGATGCGTGACTCGTCCTGCTTGCTGCCTTTCGGCGGCAGGCGAAATGCCGTGTAGTTCTCGGTGAGTGCGTCGTATTCGATGACGTCGCCGGTGAGGATGTCCTGGCCGGCCTGAATGCGGGCGCGCCCGAACAGTTTGGCCGTCTCGTTGCGACTGTCGTACTCGATACGCTCGGCTTGGCCGTCGATGAACTCTTGCGAGGCTTCGCGCTTCTGACGGAAGGTCGCGAGCTTGGCGGCGGTGCCAGTGGCTACACCAGTCTGAAACCCGTCGGCACCCTGCATCACCACCAGCTTGTTGCCGCGCATGACCAGGGTTCCCTGAGTCAGTACGACATTGCCTTCAAAAGTATGGGTGCGGCTGCGCTCATCGACTGCGACCTTGTCCGCCTCAATGTTGATGGGGCGTTCCCGGTCGGCGCGTTCGGCCAAGGCGCTGAACGACGATGCCGTGAGTACGCAACAGAAAATCAGCGGAAGGAATGGCTTTGTCATGGTCTAGTCCGTCTTGAGCTGGGCATTTGGAAGCGCGTTGCGCCAACGAGATCCAGGGTGCCGGCGAGGTTGTCGGCACGCATGCCATCGCCGTAAGCGGTGATGTTACCGTTTTTGAGCACCACGGGTGAGTCGGTTGAGGCCTTCTGTGCATCAGGCCACACCGAGAGCGTTTCACTTTCGATGATGAGGTCGGCGCTGTCGGGCGTCTTGCGTCGCACGACAACGTCGCCGCGCAGTTCCACAACGCTGCCGTCCGGACCACTTTCGCCGCGAGCGGCCATTGCGGAAGTTTCACCTCGCTCGCTGTGGTAGCGCAGATGAGGGCGCTCCATGTCCGTGATGTCGGAGGCGGGGTAGTGGGTGAGCCGGTCTGCATCAAGCTGGTATGACAGCGTGCCGTCAGTGTCAAAGCGGGCGACCCGGACGTTTTCGCCAATGAAGTCGGGGTGCGTGCGGTCGAGCTGCTGAGCAACTTCAGGCGTGCGCGTCACGCGCTCAAGCCAGATTGTGCCGGCAGCCAGCAAGGCCAGTGCGATAACGGGATAGATGCGGTCAGTGTTCATCTTGGGGCGTCAGCGCAGGTAGGCATTGAGCATGGCGTCGAGCTTGCCCTGCGCCTGCAGCAGCAGATCGCAGACCTCGCGAACCGCGCCATGGCCGGCTCGCCTGGTGCCGACGAAATGCACATGCTGCTTGACGAAGTCATGTCCGTCCAGCGGCGTGGCGGAAAATCCGCAAAAGCGCAGGAGCGGCAGGTCGACGACGTCGTCGCCCATATACCCAGCCTGCGAAGGGGAGAGTCCGCGTTCGTCGAGCAGCTTCTGCATGCACTCGCGTTTGTCGCCGACCGCCATGTGCAGCGTGGTGATGCCGAGGTTGGCGGCGCGCAGTTCAAGCGCACGCGAGGATCTGCCGCTGATGATCGCGACTGCGATGCCGGCGTCCATCAGCATGCGCAAACCGTGTCCGTCGAGGCTGGAGAAGGTCTTGATCTCGTCCCCGCCAGGGGTGAAGTAGAGGCTTCCGTCAGTCATGACGCCGTCAACGTCGAAGCCCATCAGGCGCACTCCGGCGGCGTTTTTCAGAGTGCCCATCAGATCACCCTCGCTCGCATGAGGTCATGCGTGTTCAGCGCACCGGCAAGCCGCGCATTCTCGTCAGCAACCAATAACTGGCTGATCCGTAGCCGCTCCATGGTCTCGGCTGCTTCGACCGCTAAGGCCTCGGGCCGGATGCAATGCGGGTTGCGGGTCATGACTTCGCCGATCGACGCGCTGCGGATGTCTGCACCGCGCTCGAGTGTGCGGCGCAGATCGCCGTCGGTGAAGATGCCGGCGATCTGCCCGGACGGGGCGATGACCGCCGTCATGCCGAGTCCGCCGCGGGTCATTGCCAGCAGAGCGTCCAGTACAGGGGCTTCGGGCGATACCTGCGGTACGTCAACGCTAAGGCGCATGACGTCGCGGACGTGCGTCAGCAAGCGGCGACCGAGCGAGCCCCCGGGGTGGGCGCTGGCGAAATCGGTGGCGCTGAAGCCGCGCGCGTCCAGCAAGGCAACAGCCAGTGCGTCACCCAGCGCGAGCGCGGCGGTGGTGCTGGCGGTTGGTGCGAGGTTGAGCGGGCAGGCTTCCTCCGCAACCGCGGCGTCGAGATGCACGTCAGCCTCGCGCGCCAGCGGGGAGTCGGCAGCGCCGGTGATGGCCAGGAGACTGGCGCCGCGCCGCTTGACCTGCGGAACAATGGTCAGGATTTCTTCGCTGCTGCCCGAGTTCGAGAGCGCGATGACGACGTCGTCGGGGGTGATCATGCCCAGATCGCCGTGGGCGGCCTCGGCGGCATGGACAAAGTAAGCAGGGGTTCCAGTGCTGGCGAGCGTCGCGGCGAGTTTGCGCCCGATATGACCGGATTTGCCGATGCCCGTAACGATCACGCGCCCGTTGCGCGAGAGGATCAACTCGACTGCACGCTCGAAGTCGCCATCAATGCGATCTATCAGCGCCGCGACAGCTTCCGCTTCGATGCGCAGTACGCGCTTTGCCATGTCGCTTGCGCTGCTCATTTTTCGGCTTCCGATTTGTCGGGTTTGCGGGCGCATGAGTATATCAGACGACTGCTACAGATTAGCCGTGATAGCCGTTCGTGGCTTGGTTCGAGAGCGGTTTGAAGGCGCGCTGCTTGTTGTGCCGATGAGACGGTTTGGGCGCCCGTGTGTGATAGATTCGCAGCCCGTGCCTAACCTCCAGGGCCAGTCCCTTGACCCGCATTCACGAATCTCCTCTCGTCGAGCTTCAGGACGTCCGCTTTGCCTATGGCGAGCGCGAAATCCTGAAGGGCGTCAACTTGTCCGTTCCGCGGGGCAAGGTGATTGCGATCATGGGTGGAAGCGGTTGCGGCAAGACCACACTGTTGCGCTTGATCGGCGGTCAGTTGCGCGCCAGCTCAGGAGTCGTGACGGTCGATGGTGAAGACCTCGGACGAGTGGGGCGCGAGCGCATGTACGAATTGCGTCGGCGCATGGGCATGCTGTTCCAGTTCGGTGCCTTGTTCACGGACATGTCAGTGTTCGAGAACGTGGCTTTTCCGTTGCGGGAGCACACCGATCTGCCGGATGAGCTCGTCGAACTGCTGGTGATGATGAAGCTCAATGCCGTCGGCCTGCGCGGGGCTGCAAAGCTGTCGCCCGCAGAGCTGTCGGGCGGCATGGCGCGGCGCGTGGCTCTGGCCCGGGCGATTGCGCTGGATCCGATGCTGATCATGTATGACGAGCCGTTTGCGGGCCTGGACCCGATCTCGCTCGGCATCATCGGTCAGCTTATTCGCAAGCTCAATGACGCGCTGGGTGCCAGCACCGTGATGGTTACGCACGACGTGCATGAATCGCTGACGATTGTGGATTACGTCTATTTCGTGTCCGACGGAAAAATTGTCGCGGAGGGCGCTCCGGACGAAATTCGTAACTCGAAGGATCCTTTCGTGCATCAGTTCGTGCACGCCGAGGCCGATGGCCCGGTGCCTTTCCATATGGCCGCTCCGCCTATCCGTGAGGCCCTGCTGGGCGGGAGGGCTGCATGAGCGGCCCGGTCGCAATGGTGCGGCGGATCGGAAATCTGGTTATCGAGGGCGTATGGCGCGTGGGGTTCGCAGCGCGCTTCTTCATGCTGGTGCTGTTGTATTCAGGGCAGTCCTTGCGCAGAGTGCACCTGACCATCCGCGAGGTCTATTTCAGCGGTGTGCTGTCGTTGTTGATCATCGTTGTGTCGGGCCTCTTCGTCGGGCTGGTGCTCGGGTTGCAGGGTTACGAGACGCTGCAGCGTTTCGGTTCCGGCGATGCGGTTGGCGTGCTTGTGGCGCTTTCTCTGACGCGTGAGCTTGGGCCTGTCATGGCCGCTTTGTTGTTTGCCAGCCGTGCTGGTTCGGCCGTGACGGCTGAAGTCGGGCTGATGAAGACCACCGAGCAACTCAAGGCCATGGACATGATGGCCGTCAACCCGATTGCACGCGTCGTGGCACCGCGGTTCTGGGGTGGGGTGATTGCAATGCCGATACTGGCGGCGATCTTCACCTCGATGGGAATTTTGGGAGGCTGGTTGATCGGTGTCGTAGTGATCGGCGTGGATTCCGGCGCATTCTGGTCGCAGATGCAGAGTTCGGTGGATTTTCGCTACGACATCCTCAACGGCATGATCAAGAGTTTCGTGTTCGGCATTGCAGTCTCGCTGATTGCGGTGTTTGAGGGATTTGATTGCCAGCCGACGGCAGAGGGTATTTCGCGTGCGATCACACGCACCGTCGTCAGCTCGGCGCTGGCTATTCTTGCAATCGACTTTGTACTGACTTCATTCATGTTCCGGGGAACCTCATGAGCCGCACCACGCTTGACCTCTGGGTCGGGATCTTCGTTGTCATCGGTATCGGTGCGCTGTTTTTTCTCGCGCTGCGCGTCGGTAATGTGTCGAGTGTGAATCTCGCCGATGCCTATACCGTTCAGGCCGAATTCGACAACATTGGCGGGCTCAAGGTGCGCGCGCCGATCAAGAGCGCGGGCGTCGTTGTCGGGCGGGTGGATGCGATCCGCTTTGACATCAATACCTATCGGGCCGTAGTCGAAATGAACATTGCACCGGAATTCGAGTTTCCGCGCGATACGATTGCCTCGATCCTGACGTCGGGTCTGCTGGGCGAGCAATACGTCGGGCTCGATGCCGGCGGCGATGTCGAGAACCTTGTAGACGGTGACAAACTGCAGATCACGCAGTCTGCCATCGTGCTGGAGAAGCTGATCGGGCAGTTTCTGTTCGATCGGGCAGGCGCTGCGAAGGAATAACAGGCTGCTCACCGGGTGCCCGCGTCGGGTGGTGTGGCGGGTCTGAACACAAATGAAGAACGACAGAGAAACCATCATGGCCAAACAATCCTTTACCCGCGCCTTCGTGCTGCTGCTGGCATTCGCGATGCTCGTGATGACCGGGTGTGCGTCGAATCCGCGCAACCCCGACGATCCCCTTGAGGGCTACAACCGGGCGATGTTCAGCTTCAACGAAGGCGTAGACAAAGCCGTCGTAAAGCCGCTCGCCCAGGGCTACGAGAAGGCGGTGCCGCAGCTCGTCCGTACCGGCATCGGCAACGTTTTCAGCAACCTCGGCGACGTATGGGTCGGCATCAACAACCTGCTGCAAGGCAAGGCTGGTGACGGCATGTCCGACCTCATGCGATTTGCGGTCAACTCCACTTTCGGCATTCTCGGCATCTTTGATGTCGCGAGCGAGATGGGGCTGCCCAAACACAATGAGGATCTGGGACAGACTCTGGCCGTCTGGGGTGTTGGCGAAGGGGCCTACTTCGTGGTTCCGTTCCTCGGGCCGAGAACGGTGCGTGACGCTGTAGTGCTGCCGGTCGACATGCGCGGCAACGGGCTGGTGCAGCTTGACCACGTACCGACGCGCAACACGGTTCTCGCGACGCGCGTGGTGCACACGCGCTCGACGTTCCTCAAGACCGACCGTACGTTGGAGGATCAACTCGACAAGTACGCCTTCGTGCGCGACGCCTATCTGCAGGCCCGCCGTTACCAGGTGCATGACGGCAATCCGCCGATCGAGTACGAGAACTTCGACGTCAAGGAAAAGTCTTCAATTACGCCGTTTTATGAGACCTACCCGGATGCGCTGGCGTTGGCTGCTGTCGGCCGGATGGAATTTGTCGATCATTCCGCGGTCGACCGCCATTCGGAAGTCGCGATCACGAGGTGAGCGTCATGAAGAACCTGATTTTGGCTGTATGCCTGTCAGCCGCATCGGCGCTGACCGTAGCTGCGCCCCCCGCGGACAAGCCGGACGAACTCGTCAAGGCCTTGACCGAAGACGTGCTGGAGATTCTGCGGGGTGATGACAAGCTCAAGAAGGGCGACGCCAGCAGGGCAGTGGAGAGCATCGAGAAGCTCGTGTTGCCGCATTTCGATCTGCGCCGCATGACCATGCTCGCCGTGGGCCGCGACTGGCGCAACGCAAGTGCCGCTCAGCAGCAGCGCCTGGTTGATTCCTTTTATGAAATGCTGGTGCGTACCTATTCGAACGCGCTGACCGAGTATCGCAACCAAACCGTGAGCTTTCGTCCGCTGCGGATGAATCCGGGCGATCGCACGGTGCGTGTGCAGACCGAAGTGCATCAGCCGGGCGGGCAGCCGATTCCGGTTGATTACATGCTGGAGCAGGATGGCAAGGTCTGGAAAGTGTTTGACGTGGTGGTTGCCGGCGTCAGTCTGGTCACGAACTATCGTGGCACGTTCGCCCAGGAGATCCGGGCAGGCGGTATCGACGGCCTGATTCGTGCGCTCGAGACGCGCGGAAGCGAGATCGCAAAGGCCGCGGAAGGCAAGTCCTGATGAGTGACACGCAGCCGCGCGTGCTCAAGCCGGCGGGCGCGCTCACTATGGATACTGCTGCGGAGCACGTCGCCGAGGGGCGCTCCATGGCAACGGACGGCGACCTGGTCGTTGACCTGTCCGAGGTCAGCGCATTTGATTCGGCCGCGCTGGCGCTGCTGCTTGACTGGATGCGCACGTGCTCCGCTCAGGGGGGCAAGGTGAGCTTTCAGTCGATTCCCCAAGGGCTTGTCAGTCTTGCTCAGGTGTATGGCGTCGACGACCTGTTGTCGCCGGACGAGGTTGCCGGGAACGCCTGATGTCGGTTTCAGCACTCAGCATCGAGGAGGTCACCAAGCAGTACGGTGACCTCCATGCACTTTCCGGCGTCAGTCTCGAAGTCGCCCAAGGCGAGTTCTTCGGCCTGCTCGGCCCCAATGGCGCTGGCAAGACCACACTGATTTCGGCCTTGGCCGGTTTGGTGCGGCCCACCTCGGGTCGGCTTTCGGTGATGGGGCACGACGTGGTGCGCGATTATCGCAATGCGCGCATGCAGCTTGGCGTGGTGCCTCAGGAGCTGGTGTTCGACCCGTTCTTCTCGGTGCGCGAGCTATTGCGTATCCAGTCGGGCTATTTCGGCATTGCCGGCAACGACGACTGGATTGACGAGATCCTCGAAAAGCTCGATTTGTTGCCAAAGGCCGAGGCCAACATGCGCTCGCTGTCGGGCGGCATGAAGCGACGTGTGCTGGTGGCGCAGGCCTTGGTGCATCGGCCGCCGGTGATCGTGCTTGACGAGCCTACTGCCGGCGTCGACGTGGAGTTGCGGCACGGATTGTGGCAGTTCATCCGCAAGCTCAACCGCGACGGCCACACCATTGTGCTGACTACCCATTACCTGGAAGAGGCCGAAGCCTTGTGCGGACGTATCGCCATGCTCAAGGCCGGGCGGGTGGTCGCACTCGACCGCACCCGCGCGCTGCTCGAACGGTTTGCCACGCACAGCCTGAGCGTGCGTATGCGCAATCCGGCTGTGGGGGTGTCGCTGGGCGGAGTGGCGGCGGAGGATGGTTGGGTGCGTTTCGGTTTCGATACCTATGCCGATGTTGAGCCACTGCTCGCGCGCATGCGTCAATACGACGCGGGGGTCGAGGAGTTGCGTCTCGGCGAGCCCGATCTGGAAGACGTCTTCGTGGAGGTGATGAGCCGTGCCTGAGTTTGCGCCGCTTCCCCGCACCTCTCGCTGGATCGGCTTTCGCACGCTGTTCTACAAGGAAGTGCTGCGCTTCTGGAAAGTGGCTTTCCAGACCGTGGCTGCGCCGGTGCTGTCCGCTGTGATGTTCCTGCTGATCTTCTCGCACGTGCTTGACCGCCACGTCACGGTATACGGCGATATCGGCTACACCACCTTTCTGGTGCCCGGCCTGGTCATGATGTCGCTGCTGCAGAACGCGTTCGCGAATACCTCATCGTCACTGATCCAGAGCAAGATCACCGGCAACATCGTGTTCGTGTTGTTGCCGCCGATTTCATACCTTGAGTTCTATTGCGCCTATGTCGGCGCAGCGACGCTGCGCGGCGTGTTTGTCGGCGCCGGGGTGTGGGCGGCATCGTTGCCGTTTGTTGATCTGCCGATCACGCATCCGCTGTGGGTCCTGTCGTTCGCGCTGGCCGGCGGCGCGATCCTCGGTTCATTTGGCGTGATTGCCGGCATCGTTGCCGAGAAATTCGATCAGCTGGCAGCATTTCAAAACTTTCTGATCATGCCGCTGACGATGCTTTCCGGCGTATTCTATTCAATCCATTCGCTGCCCCCCCTTTGGCAGGACGTCTCGCACGCGAATCCGTTTTTCTTCATGATTGACGGATTCCGCTACGGATTTTTCGGTCAGTCCGACGTCTCCCCGTGGTTGAGTCTTGCCGTCGTCGGAACCTGCCTGGGTGGGCTGGCCATACTGACTCTCGCGCTGCTGGCGCGAGGCTACAAACTGCGCAACTGAGTGCAATAGAGGAAAGCTGAAGATGTTTCAGGCATCAGAAATCGAGCGTTTGATCGCCGAAGGGCTGGACTGTGAGTTCATTGAAGTGAAGGGGGACGACGGCGTGCATTTCAGCGCCATCGTGGTCAGCCCGATGTTCGAGGGCTCGTCCCTGCCCGATCAGCACCGCATGGTCAAAGGCACGCTCGGCGATCGCCTCGACACCGGCGAGATTCACGCACTGGGTCTGAAGACCTATACGCCCGCGCGCTGGGCCACGGTGCGTTCGTCACTCGGGTACTGAGATTCGATGGACAAACTTCGGATACAGGGCGGGGTCCGGCTCAGCGGTGAAATCGCGATTTCGGGAGCCAAGAACGCGGCCTTGCCGATTCTGTGCGCGGCCCTGCTGACGCGAGAGCCGCTGGTATTGCACAACGTTCCGCAGCTCAACGATATCGACACCTTGTTGCGGCTGCTGGGCAGCATGGGCGTGAAGTCGTCGCGCGAGGCGGACACGGTAACGCTGGATGCTTCCCAGATCACCGAACCAGTTGCGCCTTACGAGATGGTCAAGACCATGCGTGCGTCCATTCTGGTGCTTGGACCGTTGGTGGCTCGCTGTGGCGAGGCGCGCGTGTCTCTGCCCGGAGGGTGCGCCATTGGCGCTCGGCCGGTTGATCAGCACATTCGTGGTCTGCAGGCTATGGGCGCCGAGGTCACGGTCGAGCACGGCTACGTACATGCCGTGGCTGCACGCCTGAAAGGGGTGCGCCTCGTGACCGACATGGTCACCGTCACCGGCACTGCCAACCTCATGATGGCGGCCACGCTGGCCGACGGTGAGACGGTCATCGAGAACGCCGCGCGAGAGCCCGAGATCGTTGATCTGGCGAATTGCCTGACCGCAATGGGGGCGCGTATTCGTGGTGCCGGCACCGACGTCATCCACGTGCAAGGTGTCCAGCGTCTGCAAGGCGCAACGCACCGTGTGATGCCTGACCGCATCGAGACGGGCACTTACCTCTGCGCGATCGCTGCAAGCGGTGGGGAAGGGCGGCTGACGCGCACATCCTCCGCTTATCTGGATGCGGTGGTGGACAAGCTGACCGAGGCCGGCTGCACCATCACGACCGAAGCCGACGCGATTCGCCTGCGCGCGCCGCGTCGCCTGAAGTCGGTGGGTTTGCGCACTGCGCCGTTCCCGGCGTTCCCGACCGACATGCAGGCGCAGTTCATGGCGATCAACACGATTGCCGAGGGCTCGGCAGTGATTCGCGAGACCATTTTCGAAAACCGTTTCATGCACGCGGTGGAACTGCAGCGTCTGGGTGCCGACATCGCCATCGACGGCAATACTGCCGTCGTGCGTGGCGTGCCCAAGCTTGAAGGTGCGACCGTCATGGCTACCGACCTGCGCGCTTCAGCCAGCCTGGTCATTGCCGGCCTGGTGGCCGAGGACGAGACGACGATCGAGCGCATCTATCACCTCGATCGCGGCTACGAGCGCCTTGAGGAAAAGCTCGCGGCGCTCGGCGCGAAGGCGTGCCGCGTCAGTTGATCAGGCGGTTTCCGCAGCAGGCTGCGAGACCACCTCGATGACTTCGAGATGCACCTCATGGCCCTCGACGGTCGGCCAGTCAATGATCTGACCCGTCGACAACCCCAGCAGCGCGCTGCCGGCCGGCGTGAATACCGATATGCCGGCGTCCCCGTGGCTGCGGTCACCCGGCCATACCAGCGTCAATTCGCGTTGGCGGCCAGAAGGTTGTTCGCGGATTCGGAAGCGACTGTTCATGGTCACCACATCCGCCGGCATTTCGGCCGGTTCGCGAATTTCGGCCCGATCAAGCTCCGCGCGCAGACCGTCCAGGTCCGCGCGGTTGCGCGCGGCAGGCGTGGCGAGCAGGCCCTCCAGTCGGTCGAGGTCGTGCGAGGAAACGATGATTTCGGGCTTCATGTCCAGACTTCCGTGAATCAGAGTCAAAAAAAGGAAATGGCTGATTCGCGCCCGGGCGCGGCTCAGCCATTTGACTGCAGGCTAACACTTCGCCTGACGGGTTACAATCCTGCCCTTGACGACCGACCGAGGCTTCATCCGTGTCCAGCATCACCATCGCTCTGTCCAAAGGGCGGATCTTCGAAGAAACCCTGCCGTTGCTTGCAGCCGCGGGTATCGTGCCGACCGACAATCCGGAAACTTCACGCAAGCTCATCATCGGCACGACTCGGGCCGAGGTGCGGCTGCTTATCGTGCGCGCCACCGATGCGCCGACCTACGTTCAACACGGTGCGGCTGATCTGGGCATCGTCGGCAAGGACGTGCTGCTGGAGCATGGCGGGGAAGGGCTCTATCAGCCGCTGGACCTTGAGATCGCGCGTTGCCGCTTGAGCGTTGCTACACGCGACGGCTTTGACTATGCAAGCGCGTCGCGTCCCGGCGGTCGGATCCGCGTTGCGACCAAGTACATCGAGAGTGCCAAGGCGCACTTCGCCGAGAAGGGCGTGCACGTCGACCTGATCAAGCTATATGGCTCGATGGAGTTGGCGCCGCTGGTCGGGCTGGCCGACGCCATCGTCGACCTCGTATCCACCGGCGGCACCTTGCGTGCCAATGGGCTGGCCGAGGTCGAACATATCCGTGACATCAGCTCGCGTCTGGTGGTGAATCAGGCCTCGCTGAAGCTCAAACATGATCTTATCCAGCCGATGTTGGAAGCCTTCTCCGGTGCTATCGGCAAGAGGGACGCCGCATGACCATCCGCCGCATGGATGCCCGTGAGCCGGGCTTTCTCGCCGATCTTGACGCCTTGCTGGCTTTCGAAGGCGGCGCCGACGCGCGCATCAACGACGCAGTCAGCGAGATCCTGTCCGCTGTGCGCAGCACGGGTGACGCCGCGGTCATCGAGTACACGCGCCGCTTCGACCGGCTTGACGTGTCGGGCATGGCGCAGCTTGAACTGCCGCATGCGGAGTTGAAGGCCGCGCTTGACGGCCTGCCGGCCGAACAGCGTGAAGCCTTGCGTGAGGCGGCTGATCGTGTGCGCCGCTATCACGAACGTCAGACTGCCGAATCGTGGAATTACACCGAGGAAGACGGAACGCGGCTGGGCCAGAAGGTGACGCCGCTTGATCGTGTCGGGCTGTATGTGCCGGGCGGGCGCGCGTCCTATCCGAGCTCCGTACTGATGAATGCGATTCCGGCCAAGGTCGCCGGCGTCAAGGAACTCATCATGGTGGTGCCGACGCCGGGCGGTGAAAAGAACCCGCTGGTGCTCGCTGCTGCGGCAATTACCGGCGTTGACCGCGTGTTCACGATCGGCGGCGCCCAGGCCGTGGCTGCGCTGGCCTACGGCACACAGACCCTGCCGCAGGTCGACAAGATCGTCGGTCCCGGCAACGCCTATGTGGCTGAAGCCAAGCGGCGTGTATTCGGTACGGTCGGCATCGACATGGTGGCCGGGCCGTCCGAGGTGCTGATCATTTCCGACGGCAGCGGCAACCCGGACTGGGTGGCAATGGACCTGTTTGCGCAGGCCGAGCACGACGAACTGGCGCAATCCATCCTGTTGTGCACCGATGCGGATTTTATCGAAGCGGTCGCTGCCAGCATCGAGCGCCTGCTGCCAACCATGCCGCGGCGCGAGACCATCGCGACCTCGCTGAAGAACCGCGGTGCGCTGATCCATGTCGATTCGCTGGAGCAGGCCTGCGCGATCGCCAACCGTATCGCGCCGGAGCACCTTGAGCTGTCGCTGGAGAACGCCGCCGAGTGGGTGGATCACATCCGCCATGCCGGTGCGATCTTCGTGGGCCACTGGTCGGTGGAAGCGCTGGGCGACTACTGCGCTGGCCCCAACCACGTGCTGCCGACCATGCGGAGCGCACGCTTTTCGTCGCCGCTGGGCGTGTATGACTTCCAGAAGCGCACCAGCATCATCGAGATTTCGGAAGCGGGCGCGCAGAAGTTGGGCCGGGTGGCTTCCATTCTTGCGCACGGTGAGGGGCTGCAGGCTCACGCTCGTTCGGCCGAAATGCGCTTGAAGTAAGCGTACGCAAGCAAGCAAAAGGGGCGCCTGTCAGGCGCCCCTTTTGCTTTTCAGTGCAGACGCCTCAGGTGGCCAGGATTTCCTTCAGCGCCGATGTCAGTGCTGCGCACTGCTGGTCCGTGCCGATGGTGATGCGCAGGTACTGTTCGATGCGCGGTTTTGTGAAGTGCCGAACCAGGATGGCGCGTTCGCGCAAAGCTTTCGCCAGCTGTGCAGCGTCGTGTTCCGGATGGCGGGCGAACACGAAGTTGGTGGCGGACGGGATGATCTCGAAGCCCAGCGCTTCCATGTCCTTTGCGAGCCGTTCGCGGCTGGCAACCACCTTGTCGCAGGTGTCGACGAAATACGCTTCATCTTCGACCGAGGCAATTGCGCCGGCCAGCGCGAGCCGGTCAAGCGGGTAGGAGTTGAAGCAGTTCTTGACCCGCTCCAGAGCCTCGATCAGATCGACGTGCCCAATGGCGTAGCCGACCCGCAGGCCGGCCAATGCGCGCGATTTCGAGAAGGTCTGTACAACCAGCAGATTGGAGAAGCGATCGACCAGTGTCACCGCGCTCTCGCCGCCGAAATCGACATAGGCTTCGTCCACGACCACCACGCACTGCGGGTTGGCTGCGACGATGCGCTCGACTTCGGGCAGGGCCAGGTAGCGGCCCGTAGGGGCATTCGGGTTGGCGAAAATGATCGCGCCGGCGCGTGCCTTCTCGCGCGGCAGGTAGTCATCCGGTCGGATGCGGTAGTTGTCGTCGAGCGCGATCGTTTCGTAATCGATGCCGTACAGGCCGCAGTAAACGGGGTAGAAACTGTAGGTGATGTCCGGCATCCAAAGCGCACGCTCATGCTTGAGGAGCCCCTGGAATGCATGAGCCAATACCTCGTCGGAACCGTTGCCGACGAAAATCTGTTCGGGCCTTACGCCGAAACGCTTTGCCAGCGCTTCGCACAGGCCGTGGCCGCGCGGGTCCGGATACAGGCGCAGGGCGTCGTCGGCGGCCGCGCGGATGGCGTCCACAGCCTTTGGCGACGGGCCGTAGGGGCTTTCGTTGGTGTTGAGCTTGATCAGGTTGTCGACGCGCGGTTGCTCGCCGGGGACGTAGGGGTCGAGTCCGTGAACGACGGGGCTCCAGTAGCGGCTCATCGTGCTTCCAATTGTGCGTGGTGCGGCGGTTTTGGCATGTTGCGGATGCTGCGACGGCTTGCTGCCGGACAGCGTCGCGATGGTATCATGGCGCGTCCATGGCCCTGCCATGGCGACCCATTCACTACCCCGAACGGACACACATGCGGCAGGCAGAAGTCACCCGCGATACGCTCGAAACCCGCATCACCGTCAAAATCGATCTGGACGGTAGCGGCAAGGGCCAATTTGCGACCGGCGTTCCTTTTCTCGATCACATGCTCGATCAGATCGCGCGTCACGGCGCGATCGACCTCGACGTGCGCGCCGAGGGCGATACGTATATCGACGACCACCACACGGTCGAAGATGTCGGCATCACGCTGGGCCAGGCTTTTGCCAAGGTGCTTGGCGACAAGAAGGGCATTCGTCGTTACGGTCATTCCTATGTGCCGCTCGATGAGGCGCTGTCGCGCGTGGTCGTTGATTTCTCGGGCCGTCCGGGGCTGCACTATTTCGTCGATTACACCCGCGCCCGCATCGGCAACTTCGACGTGGATCTGGCGCGCGAGTTCTTTCAGGGCTTCGTCAACCACGCCGCCGTCACGCTGCACATCGACAATCTGCGCGGTGACAACGCTCACCATCAGTGCGAGACCATCTTCAAAGCCTTCGGCCGTGCCTTGCGCATGGCCGCAGAGCGCGACGAGCGCACGGCCGGCAGCGTGCCTTCGACCAAGGGTGCGCTCTGACCGCACCCGTTTATCCCGTTTCGAGCAGCGAGTGACATAGTGATGACGGATATCGCCATCATCGATTACGGCATGGGCAATCTGCGTTCGGTGGCGAAGGCCGTAGAACATGTCGCGCCCGGCGAGCGCATTGTCGTGACCTCCGATCCGCGCGAAATCGCGGCGGCTTCCCGCGTGATTTTCCCCGGCCAAGGCGCCATGCCCGACTGCATGCGTGAGCTGGAGGGGCGCGGAGCGCGTGAGGCCGTCATTGCGGCTGCGGCCAACAAGCCCTTTCTTGGTATTTGCATCGGCGAGCAGATGCTGTTCGAGCGCAGCGAGGAGGGTGATGTGCCGGGCTTGGCCATCCTGCCCGGCGAGGTCGTGCGCTTTCCCGAAGCGGCGAGCATGAAGACGGCCGACGGCGGTCACCTCAAGGTGCCCCACATGGGCTGGAACGAAGTCATGCAGCTCGATCCGGCGCATCCGCTGTGGGCGGATATCGACGATGGCGAGCGTTTTTATTTCGTGCACAGCTATTACGTCGCCCCGAGCGATCCCGCCGTGCGGGCTGCGGAAACCACCTACGGTCTGCGGTTTACCAGCGCGGTGGGGCGGGATAATATTTTTGCAGTTCAGTTCCACCCTGAGAAGAGCGCGCAAGCCGGTCTGCAACTGCTCTCAAACTTCGTCCGCTGGAATCCCTGAGCGCGGACGCCACCGAATCACCTTTTCGAATCAAGATTCCAAATGCTGCTGATCCCCGCCATCGACCTCAAGGACGGCCACTGTGTGCGCCTCAAGCAGGGAGAAATGGACGACGCTACCGTGTTCTCCGAAGATCCGGCCGCCATGGCGCGCCACTGGGTTGATCTTGGAGCGCGACGTCTGCACCTTGTCGACCTGAACGGTGCCTTTGCCGGCAAGCCGAAGAACGAAGCGGCCATCCGGGCCATCGTCGAGGAGGTCGGCGACGATCTTCCGGTGCAGCTCGGTGGCGGCATCCGTGATCTGGATACCATCGAGGCTTACCTCGACAGCGGTATCCGCTACGTCATCATCGGCACGGCTGCGGTCAAGAACCCGGGTTTCCTGCACGACGCCTGCACGGCCTTTCCGGGCCATGTGATCGTCGGGCTGGACGCCAAGGATGGCAAGGTCGCCACCGATGGCTGGTCCAAGATCACCGGCCACGACGTCGTTGATCTGGCCAAGAAGTACGAGGACTACGGTGTCGAGGGTGTGATCTACACCGACATCGGCCGCGACGGCATGCTTTCGGGCGTCAATATCGAGGCGACCGTGCGGCTTGCGCAGGCGCTGCGCATCCCGGTTATCGCCAGTGGCGGCATTACGGACCTGTCCGATATCGACCGTCTGTGTGCGGTGGAGGACGAGGGGGTAATGGGCGCCATCACCGGCCGCGCGATCTACGAAGGCACGCTGGATTTTGCTGTTGCGCAGGCGCGCGCCGACGAGCTCAACGGCACGGACGCCTGATGCTCGCCAAACGCATCATCCCCTGCCTCGACGTCAATGCCGGTCGAGTCGTCAAAGGTGTGAATTTCCTTGAGTTGCGTGACGCCGGTGATCCGATCGAGATCGCACGTCGCTACGACGAGCAGGGTGCGGACGAGCTGACCTTCCTCGACATCACAGCCAGTTCCGATGCGCGCGACATCATCCTGCACGTGGTCGAAGAGGTCGCCAACCAGGTCTTCATCCCGCTCACGGTCGGAGGTGGCGTGCGCTGTGTCGATGACGTGCGTCGCCTGCTCAACGCAGGCGCCGACAAGGTCAGCATGAACACGGCGGCCGTGAATAATCCGCAACTCGTTGCAGATGCCTCGGGCAAGGTTGGCAGCCAGTGCATCGTCGTTGCCATTGATGCCAAGGCGGTTGCGCCGGGTGTATGGCATGTGTTTACCCACGGCGGACGAAACGATACGGGCCTGGATGCGGTCGAATGGGCCAAGAAGGTGGTTGCGCTGGGCGCGGGCGAAATCCTGCTGACCAGCATGGATCGCGACGGAACCAAGTCCGGCTTCGATCTGGAACTGACCCGCGCGGTCTCCGATGCCGTGTCGGTGCCGGTGATTGCCAGTGGTGGTGTGGGCAATCTTGATCATCTGGCCGATGGTGTATCGATCGGCCATGCCGATGCAGTGTTGGCGGCGAGCATCTTCCATTTCGGCCAGCATACGGTGCGCGAGGCCAAGGAGCTGATGCAGGCGCGTGGCATCGAGGTGAGGCTGTGAGCGAAGCGTGGCTCGACGAAGTGCAGTGGGATGAAAACGGCTTGGTGCCGGTGATCGCGCAGGAGGCGTCGTCGGGCGACGTGCTGATGTTCGCGTGGATGAACCGCGAGGCTTTGGCGCGCACGGCCGAGCTGGGCGAAGCGGTGTATTGGTCGCGTTCGCGCAACAGGCTGTGGCACAAGGGTGAGGAGTCCGGTCACACGCAGCGCGTGCTCGACATGCGTATCGACTGCGACAACGATGTGGTGCTGCTCAAGGTCGAACAGGCTGGCGGTATTGCGTGTCACACCGGTCGTCACAGCTGCTTTTTTCAGCGCCGTATGGGCGAGGGACGCTGGGAGGCGGTCGAGCCGGTGATCAAGTCACCGAAGGACATCTACAAATGATCGATCTCGAAGTCTTACGCCGAGTCTCGGCAACGCTTCAGGCACGCAAGGACGCCAGCCCCGATTCTTCCTATGTGTCCAGCCTGTACGCCAAGGGCAATGATGCGATCTGCAAGAAGGTTGCGGAAGAAGGCGCTGAGACGATCATGGCCGCCAAAGACGGTGATCGCTTGCATCTCGTGCACGAGGTCGCCGATCTGTGGTTTCATTCGTTGGTGTTGCTGACATATCACGGGCTCAGCGTGGATGACGTCGTGGCCGAGTTCCGGCGTCGCGAGGGCATCTCCGGCATCGACGAGAAGAATTCCCGCAACAAGGCATGAGGACGACAGCGTGAGTGACTGCATTTTTTGCAAGATCGTCGCGGGGCAGATCCCGGCAAAGAAGTTGTACGAGGACGAAGACTGCATCGCGTTTCACGACATCAATCCGGCTGCGCCGGTGCATTTTCTCGTGATCCCGAAACTGCACATCCCGACGATGCTCGACGTCGGGTCAGAGCACGTGGCGGTGATGGGCAAGATCATGACTGTCGCGGCGCAGCTTGCCCGCGAACAGGAATTGAACGACGGTTTCCGCACGATCATCAACGCGGGAAAGGTCGGCAGGCAGGAGGTGTATCATCTCCACGTCCATATACTTGGTGGTCCGGACGTGTTGCCGGCCATGTTGAAGCATTGAGGAGAGCGTAATGGGTTCTTTCAGCATCTGGCACTGGCTGGTCGTTCTGGTCATCGTGCTGCTGGTTTTCGGCACCAAGAAATTGCGTAACGTCGGCTCCGACCTTGGTGGCGCCGTGAAGGGCTTCAAGGACGGCATGAAGGAGTCCGAAGCGTCGGCAGACGACAGCAAGCAGAACCGCATCGCCGACGTCGATACGCTCGACGCCGAAGTCAAGGAAAAGTCCGACAAGGTCAATTCCTGAGCGTCCGCACGTGATGCATCGCGCCTTCGCGCGGTGCATTGCGCGCCCGTAGCACTTACCGGTTTCGCGGATTCCAGCCCATGTTTGACTTCGGTTTTTCCGAGATGGTCCTTGTTGCGGTCGTGGCCCTCATCGTGGTCGGGCCGCAGCGTCTTCCCAAGGTCGCGCGCACTGCCGGCCATCTGCTTGGCAGGCTGCAACGTTACGTCGCGGAAGTGAAGTCCGATGTCTCGCGTGAGATGCAGCTCGACGAGCTGAAGAAGCTGCAGCAGCAGGTCCAGGATCAGGCACGCGAACTCGAGACTACGGTGCGCAAGCAGGCCGACGGCATCGAATCGAGCGTGCGCGAAACCGCAAGCGACATCGAGCACAGCGTCGATCCGGTCGAGCCCGGGTCGCCGCCGATGAACCCGCCTTCACTTGCGCCGGTGAGCGACGCGCAGGTGCAGATCCCCGAAACCGCGCCTGTGCGCGCGGAGAATGAACCGCAACTCGAACTCGGTCTGGGTGGTGACGCCCGGACGGAGCCGAAGCGCCCGACCGAATCGGGGTCCTGAGTACCGTGGAAGAAACCTTCATCTCGCACCTGATCGAGCTGCGCGACCGTCTGTTGCGCGCCGTGATCGCCATGCTCGTCATCTTTTTGGCGATGATGCCGTGGGCCAGCGACATCTACGACATCCTCGCCTTGCCGATGATGAACACGCTGCCCGAAGGCACCAACATGATCGCCACCGGCGTGGTCACGCCGTTCTTCGTGCCGATCAAGGTGACCTTGCTGGCAGCGTTTCTGGTGGCGCTGCCCTATGTGCTGCATCAGGCCTGGGCCTTCATCGCGCCGGGGCTGTACTCGCACGAAAAGCGCGTTGGTCTGCCGCTGGTCGTCGGGACCACGCTGCTGTTCATCGCGGGCATGGCGTTTTGCTACTTCTTTGTGTTCCAGACCGTTTTCAAGTTCATCTACGAGTTCGCGCCCAAAAGCATCATGGTGGCGCCGGATATCGAGCAGTACCTGTCCTTTGTGATGACGCTCTTCATTGCCTTCGGCCTGACCTTTGAGGTGCCGGTGGCGGTGATTCTGCTGGCCAAGGTAGGTGTGGTCGACGTGCAGAAGTTGCGCGAGGCGCGCCCTTACGTGATTGTCGGCGCCTTTGTAATTGCGGCGGTCATTACTCCGCCGGACGTCATCTCGCAGTTCATGCTGGCCGTACCGATGATCACGCTCTACGAGGTCGGCATCCTGATGGTGCGGATGATGGCCAAGCCCAAGCGTGAAGAGGACAGCGACACCGACGCCGCTTACGTCGCCCCTGACGAAGCTGACCTCGATCGCGAACTCGACGGTATCGAGCAGTCCGAGCGCAAGTGAGCCTGGCCTGCTGCGCGCGGCGCTTTTAGCGGCGCGCGCTGTGCTGCGGGGTCGGCCGTCGTCCGATCTCGATGCCCAGTTCCACTTCCTTGCGTTCCCGCCAGAGATTCACGCGCACGCGCTGCCCCGGCTGCATCGCCGAAACGGTGTCCAGCACTTCGCGCGCGGTCCGGATCGGCTGGCCTTCAACCTGTATCAGCACGTCTCCCGGCAGCAGCCCGCTGCGTTCGGCTGGGCCGCCCTGCAGAATGCCGGCGATCAGTGCCCCGCCGGCCGACGGCAGGCCGAAGGAGTCAGCCAATTCGGCGCTTACCTCCTGAATCTCGACGCCGATCCAGCCACGCGTCACCTGCCCGT
Organism: Pseudazoarcus sp. NS34; assembly: GCF_059703725.1. NCBI lineage: Bacteria > Pseudomonadati > Pseudomonadota > Betaproteobacteria > Rhodocyclales > Zoogloeaceae > Pseudazoarcus > Pseudazoarcus sp. NS34. The sequence continues at coordinate 587,941 of NZ_BAAKIZ010000002.1, read as the reverse complement.
CGGCCACGATCTGACGGAACACGTCGAGCGCAAGCGAAGCCGGGATCGCGAAGCCGATGCCGAGTGAGCCCCCCGAGTTGGAATAGATCGCGGTGTTGATGCCGATCAGTCGGCCCTGGTTGTCGACCAGAGCGCCGCCGGAGTTGCCTGGATTGATCGCTGCGTCCGTCTGGATGTAGTTCTCGAAAGTGTTGATGCCCAGCGTAGAGCGGCCCAGACCCGAGATGATCCCCATGGTTACCGTCTGGCCGACGCCGAAGGGGTTGCCTATGGCCAGCACGGTATCGCCGACACGCAGGGTTTCGTTGGGCGCAAAGGTGATCGGCCGCAGTTCGCCGGCGCCCTGAATACGCAGTACGGCAAGGTCCGATTCCGGGTCACGCCCGACGACTTCTGCCGGAAACTTCCGTCCGTCATTCAGTGCGACCTCGATCTGATCGGCGGACTCGATGACGTGGTTGTTGGTCAGGATGAAACCGTCCGGGCTGACAATTACGCCTGACCCCAGTCCGGAGGCTTCTTCATTTGGAGACATGTCCGGCGGTGTGCCGAAGAAGCGCTGAAACAAGGGGTCGTCGAGCAGCGGATGGCGCGGTGTAGGCACGGCGCTGCGAGTGAAGACATGCACGACAGCGGGCATCGAGCGGGTTGCAGCGTCGGCATAGGAAGAGGCTGCCAACTCCGAAGTCTGCGCTTCAGGGCCGTACAGCGCTTCTCGCACGGTGACTACCGTGGCGTGTGCGGAGACGGGCGCAAGCCAGTCCGGTCGAAGCGTACTCAGCACGAACAGGGCGGCCACGGCGACGGTGACAGCCTGAGCGAAGATCAACCAGAGACGATGCATGCAGCGGGTCCGCGATGGTTGCAGGGGCGTCAGTCTATGAGGCTTGCGGCCCTCCGGTATCATCGTCGGAGGTGGATTGCTGCCGCGGAGGAAGAATGCGACTGAACGAACTGCGGGAATATGTGGATGGATTGCTCGATACGTCGAGCTTCAAGGATTATTGCCCAAACGGATTGCAAGTGGAAGGACGCGCGGAGGTGGCTTCCGTGCTGTGCGGCGTCACCGCCAGTCAGGCTTTGTTGGATGCTGCGGTGACAGGCGGCTACGACGCCGTCTTCGTGCACCACGGCTATTTCTGGCGCGGCGAGGACGGTTGCGTGACTGGCATACGCAAGCAACGTCTGGCGACACTGCTGCGCAACGACATCAGCCTTTTTGCGTATCACCTGCCGCTGGACGCCCATGCCGAGTTGGGCAACAACGCGCAGCTGGCTGCGGTTGCGGGCTGGACGCCCGGCTCTGCGCGGTTCGGAGAGCAGCGGTTGGGCTGGACCGGAACGCCGAAGGGTGAGGGCACGGCCTTTGATGTTGCGGCTGACCTTGCTGCAGCGCTCGGGCGTGAAGCGCAATTGGTTGGCGACGGCTCGCGCGAAGTACGTCGGGTCGCGTGGTGCACCGGCGCTGCGCAGGGCTATTTCGAGCAGGCCATCTCGGCAGGGGCGGATGTCTTCGTATCCGGCGAGATATCCGAGCCGACCGTGCATCTCGCGCGCGAATCTGGCGTGCCCTACATAGCCGCCGGCCATCACGCCACAGAGCGTTACGGCATCCGCGCGTTGGGTGAGTATCTGCAACGCGAACTGGGGCTCAGAGCGGACTTCGTGGATATCGACAATCCGGTGTGAGCTGGTGCCGGTCTGATGGTGCACCGCGCAAACTCGTATACGGGATTTCCACAAGGCAACAACAAGTTATACTGCGCGGTTCTTGGCATCAGTGTTCCCGACCGGGGGGCATGCGCGAGATCGGGTTGGCCCATCAGGCGAATCCCCTGGAGGGTGTCGGCACCAGACAGACATCGTCCGCCAAACATTCAAAAATTTGAATCGTCCCATCAACTGTTCGCGGCCCGGCAGAGGCCGCAACTTCGATCGAAGGGCAACCATGAAAATTCATGAGTACCAGGCAAAAGAAGTTCTGAGGAAGTTCGGTATCGTCACGCCGAAAGGCGTTCCGTGTTTCTCCGTCGATGAAGCCGTGAAAGCTGCCGAGCAGCTTGGCGGCAAGATCTGGGTCGTCAAGGCTCAGATCCACGCCGGCGGGCGCGGCAAGGGCGGTGGCGTCAAGCTCGCCAAGTCACTCGACGAAGTGCGCAGCCACGCGGATTCCATTCTCGGCATGCAGCTCGTCACGCACCAGACCGGCCCCGAAGGCCAGAAGGTTCGTCGTCTGATGGTCGAGGAAGGTGCCGACATCCAGCACGAATACTACGTTGCAGCGCTGACCGACCGCGCCTCGCAGAAGGTTGTCCTGATGGCCTCTTCCGAGGGCGGCATGGACATTGAGGAAGTGGCCGAGAAGACCCCGGAAAAGATCATCAAGGTCTTCGTTGATCCGTTGCAGGGCCTGACCGAAGCGCAAGCCGGCGAACTCGCCGACGGCATCGGCATGCCGGCGGAAGCCCGTGCCAACGCCATCGATGCGTTCAAGAAGCTGTACACCTGCTACATGGACACCGATGCTTCGCTGGCCGAGATCAACCCGCTGATCCGCGAGGGCAACGGCACGGTCAAGGCGCTCGATGCCAAGTTCGACTTCGACTCCAACGCGCTGTTCCGTCACGAAGACATCGTGGCCTACCGCGACACCGACGAGGAAGACGAGCAGGAAATCGAAGCCTCCAAGTACGACCTGGCCTACATCAGCCTCGATGGCGACATCGGCTGCATGGTGAACGGCGCCGGTCTGGCCATGGCCACCATGGACACCATCAAGCTGTTCGGCGGCGAGCCGGCCAACTTCCTGGACGTTGGCGGTGGCGCGACCACCGAGAAGGTCACGGCGGCCTTCACCATCATGCTCAAGAACCCGAAGGTCAAGGGCATCCTGGTGAACATCTTCGGCGGCATCATGCGCTGCGACACCATCGCCAATGGCGTGGTTACCGCCGCGCGCGAGGTCAAACTCAGCGTGCCGCTGGTCGTGCGCATGAAGGGCACGAACGAAGAACTCGGCAAGAAGATCCTGGCTGAATCCGGCCTGCCGATCATCACGGCCGACACCATGGCTGACGCCGCCACCCAGATCGTTGCTGCGGTCAAGTAAGGGAGACCCCGAATGTCGATTCTCATCAACAAGGACACCAAGGTCATCACTCAGGGCATGACCGGCAAGACCGGTCAGTTCCACACCGAGAAGTGCATCGAGTACGCGAACGGCAAGAATTGCTTTGTTGCCGGCGTGAACCCGAAGAAAGCCGGTGAGTCGCTGATGGATGTGCCCATTTTCGCTACCGTGGTCGACGCCAAGTCCGCCACCGGCGCTACTGCCTCGGTGATCTACGTGCCGCCGGCAGGCGCTGCGGCCGCCATCGAAGAAGCCGTCGACGCTGACCTCGATCTGGTGATCTGCATTACCGAAGGCATCCCGGTGCGCGACATGCTGCAACTGCGCAACAAGATGCGCGCCAAGGAAGCCGCCGGTGGCAAGCGTACGCTGCTGATCGGGCCGAACTGCTCTGGCGTCATCACGCCGGAAGAGCTCAAGATCGGCATCATGCCGGGCCACATCCACAAGAAGGGCCGCATCGGTGTCGTGTCGCGTTCGGGCACGCTGACCTATGAATCCGCGTCGCAGCTGTCCGACGTCGGTCTGGGCCAGTCCACCGTGGTCAACATCGGTGGTGACCCGATCAACGGTCTCAAGCACATCGACGTCATGCAGATGTTCAACGACGACCCCGAAACCGACGCCGTCATCATGATCGGCGAGATCGGTGGTCCGGACGAGGCGACTGCAGCCCGTTGGTGCAAGGACAACATGAAGAAGCCGGTGGTTGGCTTCATCGCCGGTGTTACCGCACCCGCAGGCAAGCGCATGGGCCACGCTGGCGCGCTGATCTCGGGCGGCGAAGACACCGCCGACGCCAAGCTGGCAATCATGGAAGAGTCCGGCTTCAAGATCACGCGTGATCCGTCCGTCATGGGCAAGCTGCTGAAGTCGCTGCTGTAAGCTTCAAGCGTCCAGCATCGAAAGCGCCGGCCTCGTCCGGCGCTTTTTTTGTTTACGGCCGGGTTGCCGGTCGCGACGCCGATGCGGATAGAATTCCCTCCATGAAATACTTCACGCTTTCTGCGCGAATCCGATGACCATCGTTCCGCGACTCATCCTCAGCATGGACGGCCTTGTACTGCGCGAGATGGTGCTCGATCGTGAGCGCATCAACATCGGCCGCAAGGGCACCAACGAGATCCAGATCGAGGATCTCGCCATCAGTGGTGAGCACGCCCGCATCACCACCATTCTTGGCGATTCCTTCCTTGAGGACCTCGACAGCACCAACGGAACGAACGTGAATGGCAAACCTGTCACACGCAGGGCGCTGTCGGACGGTGACGTGATTGATCTGGGCAAGTATCGTCTGAAATTCATTGCTGCCAAGATGTCGCAGGACGAAGATGCGAAGCGCTTGCGCGCCTCCGCGGTGGTTCCGCTCGGTGAGCGGGAAGCTCCGCCGAAGCCGCCTCCGGAGAAGCCGCGCAATGCCGTGGTGAAGGTGGTCAGCGGCCCGCATGCCGGGCGCGAAGTGTCGCTGTCGAAGCCGCGCACCATGCTCGGCAGCCCGGGTGGGCAAGTGGTCGCGATCGTTCGCAAGCCCGAGGGTTTCTGTCTGGTTGCCGTGGAAGGAGAGCGCCCGGCCGTCAACGGCGAGGTGATTCGCGAGGAAGGGCTCGAACTCATCGACAAGGCTGTGTTCGAGTTGTCAGGGGTACGGATGGAGTTCGAGCTTCGCGACTAGGGTTTCCCGTTCGCGAAGCGACGGGCCGGAGAGATCATGAAACTGGAGGTGCTCGGTTGCAGTGGCGGGATCGGTGGCGATGCACGCCGCACCACGTCGTTTCTGATTGACGACGATATCCTGCTCGATTGCGGCACCGGTGTTGGTGATCTGTCGCTGGATGCGCTTGCGCGTATCGATCACGTATTTCTGACTCACGCGCATTTCGACCACGTTGCCTTCCTGCCCCTGCTGGCGGATTCGGTTTCCGAACTGCGCCGTTCCCCGATTATCGTGCACGGCCTCGCAGGCACCCTGGAGGCTTTGAGAACGCACGTCTTCAACGGAACGATGTGGCCTGATTTCACTGCCTTGCCACGTCACGCTCCCGTCTTGACTCTGCGAGAGGTGGCTGTGGGGGCGTGCATCAGCATCGGCGCGCGGCGCCTGACGGCATTGCCTGCCTTCCATAGCGTGCCCGCCCTGGCCTGGTGTCTGGACAGCGGAGGCGGCAGGTTGGTGTTCAGCGGCGACACGCGGTTTGAATATGGCTTCGTCGCTGCACTCAACGCGCTGGGGCCGGTGAATCACCTGCTGGTTGAAACCGCGTTTGCCGACGAACAGCATCAGCTTGCACGTGACTCCAGTCACTTGTGTCCGCAGTCGCTGCGACGCCTGCTGGATGCGGTCGAAGGGAATCCGCAGGTACACGTTAGCCATCTCAAGCCGGGGCTCGAATCGCGCATTGCGGGGCAGATCGACGTCGGCGCCGGGCGTTTGCGGCCAAAGGTCCTGCAGCGTGGAGACGTGCTGGAGTTCTGAGTCGGGTCGGGCGAGGGATGCGGTAGAATCGCGGCTCTCCAGGGAACCGAGGAATTCACAGATGTTCCGCATCGCACCCAGCCTTCTTTCCGCCGATTTCGCGCGTCTGGGCGAAGAGGTCCGCGACGTCGTCGCATCCGGCGCCGACTGGATTCACTTCGACGTGATGGACAACCACTACGTGCCGAATCTCACCATCGGCCCGCTGGTGTGTGAGGCCATTCGTCCGCATACCACCGCGCCGATCGACGTGCATCTGATGGTTCGCCCGGTCGATCGCATCATTCCGGATTTCGCCAAGGCGGGCGCCAACGTCATCACCTTTCATCCGGAAGCGTCTGATCACGTTGACCGCAGCCTCGCACTGATCCGCGACCACGGCTGCCAGGCCGGCCTGGTCTTCAATCCGGCCACGCCGCTGCACTATCTCGACCACGTCATGGACCGCGTCGACATCGTGCTGCTGATGAGCGTGAACCCCGGCTTCGGCGGGCAGAAATTCATCCCCGGAACGCTCGCCAAACTGCGCGAAACACGAGCGCGGCTCGATGCCTACGAGCGCGAGAGCGGCCGGCGCATCCTGCTGGAAGTCGATGGCGGCGTGAAGACCGACAACATCGCCGAGATTGCCCGGGCCGGGGCCGATACCTTCGTTGCCGGATCAGCCGTGTTCGGCGCCGCATCGGCGGCCGATCCGAACCGCTACGACAGCGTGATCTCAGGGCTGCGTGCCGAACTGGCCAAGGCCTGATGAGCGGGGTGAAGTTCGCTGTCGATGCCGTGCTGTTCGATCTCGACGGCACGCTGGTCGATTCGCTGCCGGACATCGCGAATTCGGCCAATCGCATGCTGGCCGAACTCGATCGCCCGCAGCGCGACATTGCCCAGATCCGCCGTTTCGTCGGCAAGGGCATCCCCAACCTGGTGACGCGCTGCATGACCGAAGGCGCACAGGCTAATCAGGCCGAGATCGAGGCCGCAATTGCGGTGTTTCGTCGCCACTACGCCGGCCTCAACGGTCAGCACGCTGTCGTGTATCCGGCCGTGCACGACACGCTCACGCAGATGCGCGCGATGGGGCTGAAGCTCGCCTGCGTCACCAACAAGGCCGAAGCCTTCACGCTGCCGCTGCTCGACAAGCTCGATCTCACGCGCTATTTCGATGCTGTGGTGAGCGGCGATACGCTGCCGGTGAAGAAGCCCGATCCGGCCATGCTGCGGCATGCCTGTGAGCTGCTCGGCGCGCAGCACGCGCTGATGGTTGGCGACTCCGTCAACGACGCCGCCGCGGCACGCGCGGCAGGCCTGCCAGTGCTGCTCGTAACCTATGGCTATAGCGAGGGAGTGCCGGTGGACACCATTGAATGCGATGGGCTACTATCGAGCGCATCCGACGCGCTTGCCCGCATCCAGCGCGCATAGCGGCGGATTTCCGATCACATATCGATTCTTACATCGTGACTCTCAGCCAACGGGATCTTTACGGGAATGACGTGCTCCGCGCGACCGGCAACGGCAGCCGGTGGTGCTGGCGCTGGCCTGCCGGCCACTGAACTGACGCGTCTTCTGCGGGCCCGCGCCCGCCACCCCGTACCCGTACCAACGTGCTTGTGGAGTCCCCATGCTTGAGCAGGAATTCAACCGTCTCGCCACCGAGGGTTACAACCGTATCCCGGTCACGCTCGAGACCTTCGCCGACCTCGACACGCCGCTGTCGATCTACCTGAAACTGGCCAACGCGCCGCGCACCTATCTGCTCGAGTCCGTGCAGGGCGGTGAGCGTTTCGGCCGCTATTCCATCATCGGCCTGGCGGCCAATACACGCATCGAAGTGCGCGAGAACGCCGTCAAGGTGATCGACGGCGAGACCGTCGTCGAGGCCGTAGAGAGCCGCGATCCGCTGGCCTTCATCGCTGATTTCATGACTGCCATCCGGGTGCCGCCGCGCGACGGTCTGCCGCGTTTTGCGGGCGGGCTGGTGGGCTGTTTCGGCTACGACACGGTGCGCTACATCGAGCCGCGCCTGGGCCCCAGCCGCGCGCCGGATGCGCTTGGCACACCCGACATCGTGCTGCTGTTGTCCGAGGAAATCGCCATCGTCGACAATCTCTCCGGCAAGCTCACGCTGGTCGTGTATGCCGATCCGTCGGTGGAGGGGGCCTACGCCGCCGCGCAGACCCGGCTGGCGCAACTCGTCGTGCGCTTGCGTGAACCGGCCGCGATTCCGGCCGACGTGCGCGGGGAGTCTACGCCGGCGGTTTCGAGCTTTGGCGAAGAAGGCTTCAAGGATGCCGTGCGTCGCGCCAAGCAGTACATCGTCGATGGCGACATCATGCAGGTCGTGCTGTCGCAGCGCATGAGCAAGCCTTTTGCGGCCAGCCCGCTGGCGCTGTACCGCGCGATCCGCTCGCTCAATCCGTCGCCCTACATGTTCTATTTCGACTTTGGCGATTTTCACGTCGTTGGCGCATCGCCCGAGATTCTGGTGCGGCTCGACGACGAGACCGGTGATCGTCGTGTCACCGTGCGTCCCATCGCCGGCACGCGCAAGCGCGGCGTCACGCCCGAGCAGGATCTGGCGCTGGAGCGCGAGCTTCTGGCCGACCAGAAGGAACTCGCCGAGCACCTGCAGTTGCTCGACCTGGGCCGCAACGACGCGGGCCGTGTGGCCGAGATCGGCACGGTCAAGGTCACCGAGAGTTTCACCATCGAGCGCTATTCGCACGTAATGCACATCGTCTCCAACGTCGAAGGCCGTCTGCGCAAGGGTCTGGATGCCATGGCGGTGCTGCGCGCCACCTTTCCGGCTGGCACGGTGTCCGGCGCGCCCAAGGTGCGCGCGATGGAGATCATCGACGAGATGGAGCCGGTCAAGCGCGGCATCTATTCCGGCTCCGTCGGCTATCTCGGTTTTCACGGTGAGATGGACATCGCCATCGCAATCCGTACGGCAGTGGTCAAGGACGGCAACATTCACGTGCAGGCCGGTGCCGGCATCGTTGCCGATTCGGATCCTGATGCCGAATGGCAAGAAACGCAGAGCAAGGCGCGAGCCATGCTCCGGGCGGCCGAAATGGCCGAGGCGGGACTCGACACGCGGACGGACTGAGCATGGTCGAACCGGCACAGCGCAGACGCAAGGGCGCCTCCTTTGAACCGGAGGTGAACGACGATACCCACGTCTTTTACCGCAACCCGTTCAGCTATTACCCGACCGTGGTGCGCGGGGATGGCGCCTACCTGTTCGACGAGCATGGCAAGCGCTATCTCGACGCTTGTGGCGGCGCCGTGGTGTCGTCGCTCGGCCATTCCGTGCCGGAAGTGGTCGCGGCGATGAAGGCGCAGCTCGACCAGGTCGAGTTCGCCCACACCAGCCAGTTCACCAACCCTGCGCAGGAAGAGCTTGCCAAGATGCTCACCGACCGCGCGCCGGGCGGGCTGAACCACGCCTATTTCGTGTCGGGCGGCTCGGAGGCGGTCGAGTCGGCGATGAAGCTCGCGCGCGCCTATTGGGTGCAGATGGGCCGGCCCGACAAGTGGATGGTGATCGGCCGCGACCAGAGCTACCACGGCAACACGCTGGGTGCGCTGGCGGCTGGTGGCAACCGCTGGAGAAGGGCGATCTACGAGCCCATGCTGTTCAAGGCGCCGCGTGTCGCCCCGTGTTTCTGCTACCGCTGCCCGTTCGACAAGCAGCCCGAATCCTGTGGCATCGAGTGCGCCGAAGATCTCGAACGCGCCATCCTCGAAGCCGGCCCCGAGAAGGTTGCGGCCTTCATCGCCGAGCCTATCGTCGGCGCCACCGCCGGCGCGCTGGTGCCGCATCCGGACTACTTTCGCCGGGTGCGCGAGATCTGCGACAAATACGACGTGCTGTTCATCGCCGACGAGGTGATGACCGGCCTCGGGCGTTGCGGCTCGTGGTACGCCATTCGTCAGTTCGGCGTGGTGCCGGACATGTTGTGTCTGGCCAAGGGGCTGGCTGCCGGCTTTGTGCCGATCGGCGCGACACTGGTGCACGACCGCATCGTTGATACCTTCAGCAGCCGCCGCCACATCTTCCAGCACGGCCATACCTACATGGGCCACCCCCTGGCGGCTGCGGCTGGTGTTGCGGTGATCAAGTACATCGATGAGAACAAGTTGATTGAGCGCAGCCGCCGCCTTGGCGAGGAGCTGCTCGAACGCTTGCGCGAGGCGCTGGGCGAGCACCCGAACGTCGGCGACATACGCGGGCGCGGGCTGTTTGTCGGCATCGAGTTCGTCGCTGACCGGGACAGCAGAACGCCGTTCGAGCCCGAACTGGCCTTCCACCGCGTGCTGCGCGAAACCGCTTTCCGCAAGGGGCTGGTGATCTACCCGATGGGCGGCACCATCGACGGCCGGCGCGGCGACCACACGCTGATCGCGCCGCCGTTTGTCATTACCCGCGCCCAGCTCGGCCGCCTAGTCGAACTGCTGGTGCAGTCCATTGACGCCACCGTGGCGCAGCTCGTACCGAAGGTGGGCGCATGAACATGCCGGTCTCGATCACCGTCGCGCCCAACGGTGCGCGGCGCGGCAAGGTCGACCACCATGCCATTCCGCTGACGCCGGCCGAGATTGCCGCCGAGGCGCGCGCTTGCCGCGAGGCCGGGGCCGCGATTCTCCATCTGCATGTGAGGGGCGCGGACGCCCGCCACAGCCTGGATGTGGGCCTGTACCGCGAGGCCACCGCCGCCGTGCGCGAGGTCTGCGACCTGGTGATCCAGCCCACGACTGAGCGCGTCGGCGTGTTCGCGCCGGCCGACATGATGCGGGTGGGATGCGAACTCGCGCCCGAGATGATGTCGGTGAACCTCTCCGAATTGCTCGGTGAGGGTTCTGAAACGGAAAGCGCAGCCGCGCGAGACTTCCTCGACGAATTGCATGCACTCGGCACCGTTCCGCAGTACATCGTCTACAACCACGCCGAGCTGGCCACCTTGCGCGACTGGCACACGCGTGGCTGGCTGCCTCAGGCGCAGCCGTTTTTGCTACTGGTGCTGGGCCGTTACAGCGGCAGCGTCAGCCGCCCGGCCGACATCCTGGCGTACCTGCCCGAGCTGCCCGCGAGCTGGCCCTGGGGCCTGTGCGCCTTCGGCCCGCCCGAGCTGGCCTGCAATGTGCAGGCTGCGCTAGCCGGCGGGCATTGCCGTGTCGGCTTCGAGAACAACATCGTTTCCGCGCACGGCCAGCCGCTCTCGGACAACGCCGAACAAGTCGGGCGTTTGGCGGGGGTGCTCGATACCCTCGGCGTCGCCGTCGCCACGCCGGACGAAGTCCGGCGCGCTTTCGGCTGCGTCGTTTGAGCAAGTTGCATGTGCACATCGTGACCGAAGCGGAGGGCCCGCTGCCACGCCGGAGCCTGCTGGGGCATTGGGCGCGAGCCTGGGTGGAGAGTGGCGTACGCGTGACCATCGGCCCAACGGCTCAGCTTGAGGCCGACATAGGCATCATGCATGTCGATCTGACCAACGTGCCGCTCGAATGCATCCCGCTCAACCCGCAGGGCAGGCCGCTGCTCAACGAGAACGTGCGGGATATCTCCAAAAGGCGTATCAGCAACAACCTGCTCACGCCCGAGTGCGACCACGGTGGCCCCGTGATCGTCAAGACGGATGCGAACTGTTTCGGCTCCCGCGAGTTTTCCCAGCTGTCGCGCTTCGATTCACGCCGCACGCGCCGCAAGCTGGCGAAGTACCTGCCGTGGCAGTACATGCGCGAGCTGCCGAGTGGCACCTATCCTGTGCTCGACAGCCTGAGCGCGGTGCCGGCCTGGGTATGGGCGCGCGGCGATCTGGTGGTCGAGCGGTTTATGCCCGAGATTGAGGAAGGGAACTACATCCTCCGCTCGTGGCTGTTTTTCGGCGACCAGGACTACGTCGTGAAGATGCGGGGTTCCAAGCCTGTGGTGAAGGCCGGCAATGTGATGGGTCATGAGGTTCTTGCTGAAGTGCCGCAATCCTTGCGCGATCTGCGAAGCACGATGGACATGGACCTGGGCAAATTTGATTACGTCGAAGTGGATGGCCGTGCGGTGCTGATCGACGCCAACAAAACCCCGACTGTGGCCAGCAAGGCTCCGGGGCCGCGTTTGATGGCTATTGGCGATGCCTTTCGGAGCTACCTTCGGTGAGCGCGCGAAAACTCTCCCACCTGGCACCGTGCATGACGCTGTCTGCCATCTTCCCGGCGCGTACTGCGCTGTGCCTGAAGGCTGAGACAAGCACCATGCGGTGGGTGGATGGTTTTGACGATCGCCGTATCGATTCGGTGTCCGGTTCGGTCCTTTCCATCCGTGGGGCAGCGCCGGTGATCTGTCATGAGAATGCGGTTACGCCGGAAATTCGGCGGATGCAGCTTCTGGCTGGAATCGATCCGCAGGGTGACTTGCTGACGTATCGCACGGCGGATGAAGCGGTGGTTCGTGCGCGCGAGTTGGCGCTCGGGGGCTATCGCTTGGCTTACACCTATCCCCCGTCGAGGGTGATTCTGGAGCGCTGTGATCCGGTAGTGCCCGTCTCGCTGTACGACTGGCTGAACGACAAGAGCAACATCAACGCGCTCTGTCATCCGGATTGCTTGCCGCCACACGTCCATCTCACCCCCGAGCGCGCGGACGAGTTGATCGACGTGCTGCCCGGACAAAGCGTATTCGTAAAGTTGTGTCACCCAGGGGTTGGCGGGGGCGGGGCGGATGTCTTCCATTGCCCCGATGAGCCTGCGCGCCTTCGTCTTAGAGGGTGGCTAGATTCGCGCCCTGATGGCTGGAGCGGGCTGAGGGTCGAACAAGAGATTGATTTGCGCGCGTGCTGGTGCCTGAATATCGCAGTGACCTCGAGCACCGAGCATTACCTTGGCGCTGCCACGCAACTTTTTTCCGAGCCGGCCAAACAGTCCGGAAGCCTCATCGACCCGGCGAGCCAGCCTGGCAGCGAAGCTTGTGAAGTGGCTATGAACATTGCCCGAGCTGCTCGCAGACTGGGGTTTGTGGGCGTATGTGGTCTGGATGTCGGTGAAACGCAGGACGGCAAGCCTTACGTGTTCGACCTGAATTTTCGCTTGGCAGCAAGCACCGAACAGGTGATGTTCCACGGCAGCGCTACAGCGCGGATCGGGGCGCGAGTCTCGCAGTCGTGGCGTGCCATATTGCCGTCTCCGCTGGGCCCTGTGCTGCAGCGCCTGGAGGGGCTGATTGCTATCGGCTGCTTCATTCCGTTCAGAATGTATGACCGGACCGAGGCCGACGGCGATGTCAGCCGTGTCGCCGGAATCCTCTTGGGAAACGACGTCGATCAAGTTGCGGAGCAGGCGGACGCGTTGACGACGGCGATCAGCGATTTGGTCTGAAGCCGGGGATTTCAGTCGGCGTCACCAGTGAACTCGGCGACAATATCGACTGCGGCACGCTCGCTCGGGCGCGGGCTCGCAGTCAAGACTTCATCGTCCTTGACCGCCAGAAAGTGCGGTTATCGGATGAGAGCTAGGGCGGCGAATGCCAGTAAATTGAAGGAGTACGACCAGCATGTTGCTGATGATCGACAACTACGACAGCTTCACCTACAACCTCGTGCAGTACTTCGGCGAGCTCGGTGCCGATGTGCGCGTGTTTCGCAATGACGAGATTGATTTGACCGGCATTGCGCAGCTCGCACCCGATCAGCTCGTGATCTCGCCGGGGCCGTGTTCGCCGGCCGAAGCCGGCATTTCAGTGGCGGCGATTCGCGAGTTCGCGGGCAAAATTCCGTTGCTCGGCGTGTGCTTGGGGCACCAAGGCATCGGCGCGGCGTTTGGCGGGAAGATCGTGCATGCCAAGAAGCTCATGCACGGCAAGACGTCGCCGGTGCATCACAACAATGTTGGCGTATTCCGAGGCTTGCCCAACCCGCTGACCTGCACGCGCTATCACTCGCTGGCGATCGAGCGCGAGAGCCTGCCTGACTGCCTGGAGATCACGGCCTGGACCGACGACGGCGAGATCATGGGCGTGCGTCATAAGACGCTGGCGGTGGAAGGCGTGCAGTTCCACCCCGAATCGATCCTGACCGAGGGCGGTCACGGACTGCTCAAGAATTTTCTGGACGAACACGTCCCGGCCTGATTGTTTGAAGGACTGAAACCATGACGATCACCGCGCAGGAAGCCCTGCAACGCACCATCGATCACCGCGAGATCTTCTTTGACGAGATGCTGTCTCTGATGCGCCAGATCATGGCCGGGGAGATTTCCCCGGTGATGAGCGCCGCCATCCTGACCGGCCTGCGCGTCAAGAAGGAAACCATCGGCGAGATCACCGCTGCGGCCACCGTGATGCGCGAGATGTCGACCAAGGTCGTCGTGCCGCCGCCGCACGATCACTTCCTCGACGTGGTCGGCACCGGCGGAGACGGCTCGCAGACTTTCAATGTCTCGACTGCCACCATCTTCGTCGCCGCTGCAGCCGGTGCGCGTGTCGCCAAGCATGGCGGGCGCAGCGTGTCGTCCAAGTCCGGCGCGGCAGATGTGCTCGAGGCGCTGGGCGCCAATCTGGCGCTGTCGCCGGAGCAGGTCGCGGCCTGCGTGGAGGAGCTTGGCGTGGGCTTCATGTTCGCGCCAAACCACCACAGCGCGATGAAGAATGTCGCGCCGGTGCGCCGCGAAATGGGCGTGCGCACCATCTTCAATATCCTCGGTCCGCTGACCAATCCGGCCGGCGCGCCGAACACGCTGATGGGCGTGTTCCATGTTGATCTGGTCGGCATCCAGGTGCGCGTGATGCAGCGTCTGGGCGCCAATCACGTGCTGGTCGTGCATGGTCTGGACGGCATGGATGAGGTCAGCCTCGGTGCTTCCACCCGTGTCGGCGAGCTGAAGAACGGCGAGGTGACCGAGTACGAGATCCATCCCGAGGATTTCGGCCTGGCGATGGCCGGCACGCGCAACCTGCAGGTCGCTGACGCCGATGCTTCGCGAGAGATGTTGCTTGGCGCGCTGGAGAACCGCGCAGGCCCGGCGCGCGAGATCGTCGTCTTCAATGCCGGTGTCGCGCTGTACACGGCCAACCTCGTGCCCGACATCGGCGCCGGCATTGCGCGTGCACGTGAAGTGCTGGCCAGCGGCGCGGCACGTGCCAAGCTCGACGCCTTCGTGCGTTTCACCCAATCCTGCAAGGCCTCCGCATGAGCGACATCCTCGAACGCATCCTGTCAGTCAAACGCGAGGAGGTCGCCCACGGCAAAACCAGCATCTCCTTGGCGCAGCAGCGCAGTCTGGCCGAGGTCGCAGCATCGGTACGCGGATTCGTGGCGGCGATGCGCGCGAAGCTTGCCGCAGGCGATTCGGCAGTGATCGCCGAGATCAAGAAGGCCAGCCCCTCCAAGGGCGTGATCCGCGCCAATTTCCGCCCGGCCGAAATCGCCGCGTCCTACGAAGCGGCCGGCGCCGCATGCCTGTCGGTACTGACCGACCGCGACTTCTTCCAGGGGGCGCCGGAGTATCTGCAGGCGGCTCGCGCGGCTTGCGCCTTGCCGGTGTTGCGCAAGGATTTTCTCGTCGACGTGTGGCAGGTGTACGAGGCACGCGCGATGGGCGCGGACGCCATCCTGCTCATCGCGGCCGCGCTGAGCCTGGCCGAAATGCAGGAGTTCGAAGGCGTTGCGCACGAGCTGGGCATGGGCGTGCTGGTTGAAGTGCACAACGCTGCGGAACTCGAACAGGCCTTGCAGCTGTCTACTCCCCTCATGGGCATCAACAACCGCAACCTGCGCACCTTCGACGTGAGTCTCGCCACTACCCTCGATCTGCTTGACCGCATCCCGGACGACCGCATCGTCGTTACCGAATCCGGCATTCTTGCGCCGGCTGACGTGGCACACATGCGTTCACATGATGTGCATGCCTTTCTCGTGGGCGAAGCCTTCATGCGCGCGCCCGATCCCGGCGCGGCGCTGCGTGGGCTATTCGGCCGGGGAGAATGACGGCGGAAGAGAACACCAAGAGTACTGGTGGCCTGCGACGCATTCTTCTGGCGACGCTTGCCACCGTAGTCGTTCTGCCTCTGCTGTTTTCAAGCTGGCTGCTGGCGACAGAAGCCGGAGCGCGCTTGGCGTTCGATGCGGCGCGACGCTTGAGTGGCGTCAGCGTGGTCGCCGAGGGCGTGTCCGGGCGGCTTCTCGGGCCGCTGACGGTCGATTCGCTCTACGTCTCAACCACTGATCTGCGTATCGAGGCTGCTTCGCTCGAGCTCGACTGGCGTCTGCTGAGCTTGCTCGGCGGCCGTCTGCACGTCGACCAGCTCAAGCTCGACACCCTTCGCGTCGCAACGCGGCCGTCTGCTGACGAGCCCGCCAGCCCACCGCAGATGCCACAGATTTCTCTGCCCTTTGTCGTCGATGCCGAAGTGACGGTGGGGCGTGTTCTGATCGAAAGCTGGGGTGAGGACGGCAGCGCACCGCTGGCCTTTTCCGACATCAGCGCGAGGCTTTCCGGAGACGATGGCGTTCAAAGGGTCGACGCGCTGCAGCTGACTTCGCCGTGGGGCGAGGCCACGCTGCGCGGCAGCCTCGACACCGGCGTGTTTCCGCATGGCGTAACGGCCGACGGCACCGCGCGGGCCGTGCTCGACGGCCGTGAATTCATCCTGTCGTATGGCGTGACGGGCGACCTCGAACGGCTCGAGTTGCGTGCGGATGCTGCGGGTGAAAGCCTTGCCGGTGACCTTCAAGCGCAGATCGCCCCGTTTGAGGCCTTGCCCCTGCTCGGCACTCGTCTGGCCTTGCAGGGGTTCGACCCGGCGGCCTTCGTGCCGGGCGCGCCGTCGGCAATGCTGGCCATCGACGCCTTGCTGGCGAACGTCGCCGACGGGGTGCTGGAAGGCGAACTCGCGTTGCGCAACGAGCAGCCGATGCGGGTGGACGAAGGCGGTCTGCCGTTCGAATCGCTGAGCACACGGGTGCGCGCGTCGTTGCAACAAGTCTCCTTGAGCAATGTGGACGTGGGCTTGGTTGGCAGCGGTCGCCTGTCGGGTGAGGCCGAGCTTCGTTCGCCCGCCGAACTGCAACCGCTGTCCGGCTCCGCCACCCTGGTCGCATCGGACATCAACCCTGCGCGCCTGCACAGCCTGGCGCCGCAAGGTGACGTGGGCGCGGATGTGCAGGTGGCCTTCACCGACCCGGATCGCCTACAACTGAAGTTCAAGTTTGCTGAAAGCCGCCTGTTTGATATAGCGCTGGGCGGGGAAGGCCACCTGCGCGTCGAGGGCACGCGGGTGCCCGAAGCCGATCTGCGTCTGACGCTTGGCGCCAGCAAGTTGAGCGCGGTGGGAGCATGGGGCGCGCCGGGCGATGCGCTGGACGTGAAGCTGGTGGCCCGCCGGCTTGACCGCCTTGGTCTGGGGCTGGCCGGCAACGTGAATCTCGACGCAAACCTGAGTGGGACCCTCGAGGCGCCGGCCGGGCGATTTGACCTGCGCGGTGACGCGCTGCGGCTGCCGGCTGACGTCAGCATCGCGCGCATTTCTGCCTCGGGCGCTGCCGAAGCGGGCATCGACGGGCCGGTCGAACTGAACATTGATGTTGCCGGCGTGGGCGGTGGCGAAGACGCGCGTTGGGTGGAACGCCTGCGCGCATCCATCCGCGGTACCCGGCTCGCGCATGTGCTCGATGTGGACGCGACCACCCCCGAGGGCGATCGATTGCAACTTGGTCTTGAGGGAGGTCAGCCTGACAGCCAGACAATGGCCTGGACGGGCCGCTTGCAAAGTCTGCAACTCGAAGGCCGTCTGCCGTTGCGGCTCGAAGCGCCCGCCGCCCTGAGCCTGTCGCCCGAGCGCGTCGAGCTTGCACCAGCGCGCTTGCAGGCCGGCGAGGAAGGCCGCGTGGTGCTCGACGAAACCGTGTGGTCGCCTGAGCTCACCCGGCTGGTCGGACACCTCACCGGGCTGGCGGTGATCGAGCCGGGACGGCGCGGTGCACGGGGGCCGGGGCCGCTCACGCTCGGCGCGGAATGGGAGATCGAATTGACGGATCAGGCCGACGGCCGCTTGCGTGTGTTCCGCGAATCCGGCGACATCTCGGTCCCCGGCGAGCTGAGTGCGCGTATTGGTCTCGAGCACCTGGAGGCCGTGGTTGTGGCGTCGGGCGAGCGTTTGGCGGCCTCGCTGGATGCGCGTGGCACCCAGATCGGCACCGTCAGCGGCTCCGCTACCGCGCTGCTGGCGCGCAACGAGGCGGGCGCCTGGGGTTTGGCGCGCGATGCCGATTTGCTCGGTTCAGTGCGCTTCGACATGCCGTCGATCGCCTGGCTGTCGCGTCTCATGCAGGAGGAAACGGTGCTGGACGGCGCCTTGCGCGCCGAGTTCTCGGTCACGGGCACGCCGGCCGAGCCGGTGGCCACCGGACGCATCACCGGCGAAGGGCTGTCGATGGTGCTGGTCGAGCACGGCGTGCAGCTGTCCGGTGGCGAGCTGCTGGCCGAATTCGATCGCAACCGTCTGTATCTGCGCAAACTGGATTTTGTTTCGCCGAATCGCGTGCGTCCTGCTGATCGACGTGTTCCGTTTGAAGAGCTGACGCGGGAGCCGGGCCGCCTGACCTCGTCCGGCGAAATCGCCCTGGAAACGGGTGAAGGGCAGTTCAGCTTCGAGGCCGATCGGCTGCCCATCCTGCAGCGCAACGACCGCTGGTTGATCATGTCCGGTTCCGGCTCGGCCACCAGCACCTGGACGTCCCTCGATATCCAGGCGGATTTCCGGGCGGATGCCGGCTACATCGAGTTCGCTGAATCGCCCCCGCCGAGCCTGTCGGATGATGTGGTGATTCTCGGGACCGAGGAGAAGGCCGATGGTGAGGGCATGCAACTCAGCGCCGATGTGCGGGTGTCCCTGGGCGACGCGCTGTATCTGTCGGCGCTCGGGCTGGATACCCGGCTCGCCGGAGATCTGCAGTTGCAGTTGCGGCCCGGCGAGGCCCTGTCGGCGACCGGCAGCATCGCTACCGTCGGCGGCGTCTATCGCGGCTATGGTCAGAGCCTGACGATCGAGCGTGGTGTGATCAACTTCCAGGGAGCGCTCGACAATCCGGGCCTGAACGTTGTCGCGCTGCGCAAGGGCCTGGCGGTGGAGGCGGGGGTGGCCGTTACCGGCAGCGCGCGGCGCCCGCAGGTGCGGCTGGTGTCCCAGCCCGATGTGCCGGACGCCGAGAAGCTTTCATGGATCGTGCTGGGGCGTGCGCCGAGCGCGGGCGGTGGTGCCGATCTGGGCCTGTTGCTGCCTGCCGCACAAGCCCTGCTGGGCGGCCCCGGAGGCGGCATGACGGAGCAACTGTCGCGCAGCTTGGGCTTTGACGAGCTCGGCATTGGCCAGTCGGCCGCGGGTGTCGGACGGGTACAGACCAGCCGCGTGGTAGGTAGCGGCACCACCGTGACCGGCGAGGGTGAGCTGACCGGCCAGGTGCTGACGCTGGGCAAGCGTCTTGGGGATGACCTGAGCGTATCCTTCGAGCAGAGTCTGAGCGGGGCCGAGAGCCTGGTGCTGTTGACCTACCAGCTGACGCGGCGCGTGTCGGTTGTCGCGCGCGGCGGCAGCGACAATGCGGCCGATATCTATTACACAATCAGTTTCCGCTGAACCGCGGGGGAACAGGGAGAGCGCAATGACGAATGAAGCAGCAGGCGGTCGCACGGAAACCGCCATTCTGGGCGGCGGTTGTTTCTGGTGCACCGAAGCGGTGTTCAACGAGGTCGAGGGCGTGCTGAAGGTCGAGCCCGGCTACTGTGGCGGCGAGATCGACCACCCGACCTACAAACAGATCTGCGGCGGCGACACCGGCCATGCCGAGGTTGTGCGCGTCAGCTTCGATCCTGATGTCATTTCATTTCGTGACCTGCTCGAGATCTTCTTTGCCACGCACGATCCCACCACGACGGACCGTCAGGGCAATGACTTCGGCACGCAATACCGTTCGGCAATCTTCCCGGCCAGCGAGGAACAGCTGCATGACGCGGCGGCCTTGATGGCGGATCTGGAGGATGCCTTTCCTGCGCCCATCGTGACCAAGATCGAGCTGCCTGCACCGTTCTGGCCGGCCGAGGATTATCACTTCAGCTTCTATGCCAACAACCCCGGCCAGCCTTACTGCCAAGCGGTAGTAGCCCCCAAACTGGCCAAATTCCGCGCCAAGTTCGCCGCCCGCCGCAAGAAGTAGGCGGTTCTTAAACCGTGGCTTGAACCAGCTCGAGAATCGCGCTGCCGTAGGCTTCCAGCTTGCGGTCGCCGATGCCGGAAATGGCGCCCAGTTCGGTCAGCGAGGCCGGCCGCGCAATGGCAATCTCGCGCAGCGTGGCGTCCTGGAAGATGACGTAGGCCGGCACGTTGCGCTCACGCGCGGTTTCCATGCGCCAGGCGCGCAACTGATCGAACAGGGTTTGCGGCACGCCGTCCGGGATGTCGAGCACGCGGCGGCGATTGCTACGTGCGCGTTTCTTCTCGGGCGGAATGCGTAGCTCAAAGCCGGCCTCACCGCGCAGCAGCGGGCGTGCTTCGTCGGTCAGGATCAGCGCGTTGTGGCGGTCGTGGTCCACCGCCAGCAGGCCGCGCGCCACGAGTTGGCGAAACAGCGTGCGCCAGCTCTTCTCGTCCATTTCGGCGCCGATGCCGAAAGTGCTCACCTCGTGGTGCTGCCATTCGCCGACCTTGTCGGTGCGCTCGCCGCGCAGCACGTCGATCATGTGGCCGGCACCAAAGCGCTGGCCGGTGCGGTAGACGCAGGACAAAGCCTTGCGCGCCGACTCGGTGGCGTCCCAGGTGCGCGGAGGAGACAGGCAGTTGTCGCAGTTGCCGCATGGGCCGGAACCTTCGCCGAAGTGCGACAGCAAGTGCTGACGCCGGCAAGCAACGGTTTCGACCAACCCCACCAGCGCGTCCAGCCGCGCACGGGCGCGGCGCTTGAAATCTTCGGCACCCTCGGATTCGTCGATCATGCGGCGCTGCTGCACGACGTCTTGCGCGCCCCAGGCCATCCATACTTCAGCCGGCAGGCCGTCGCGGCCGGCGCGACCGGTTTCCTGGTAATAGCCCTCGATCGAGCGCGGCAGGTCAAGGTGCGCGACGAAGCGCACGTCCGGTTTGTCCACGCCCATGCCGAAGGCAATGGTGGCGACCATTACGATGCCGTCTTCGCGCAGGAAGCGGGTCTGGTTGGCCGAGCGGATGTCGTTGCCCAGGCCGGCGTGATACGGCAGGGCGTTGATGCCCTGTTCGACCAGCCAGGCAGCCGTTTCTTCGACCTTGCGACGAGACAGGCAATACACGATGCCCGATTCACCCAGATGGTCGCTGCGGATGAAGGCGAGCAGCTGGTTGCGCGGGTTGTCCTTGTCGTCGATGCGGTAACGGATGTTCGGCCGGTCGAAGCTGGAGACGAAGCGGCGCGCCGACTCGAGCCGCAGGCGCGCGACGATTTCCTCACGTGTTTCGGGGTCGGCGGTGGCCGTAAGCGCCACGCGCGGCACGCCCGGGAAGCGCTCGTGCAACACCGACAGCTGCAGGTATTCAGGGCGGAAGTCATGCCCCCATTGCGACACGCAATGCGCTTCGTCAATGGCGAACAGCGCGATGCGGCCCTCGGCATGCATGCGCTCGAAGGTGCCGAGCATGCGGCCCGTGAGCAGGCGTTCGGGCGCGACGTAGAGCAGGTCGAGCTCGCCAGCCAGCAACTGGCGGCCGACGGCGTTCATCTCGTCCAGCGTTTGGCTGGAGTTGAGATAGGCGGCTGCCACGCCGGCTTCGCGCAGCGCGCTGACCTGGTCCTGCATCAGCGCGATCAGCGGCGAAACGACGATGGCCGTGCCCGGGCGGACCAGTGCCGGAATCTGGTAGCACAACGACTTGCCGCCACCGGTCGGCATCAGGACGAGCGCGTCACCGCCTTCCGACAGATGCTCGATGATGGCCTGCTGCGGCCCTCGAAAGGCCGTGTAGCCGAAGACGTGTTCAAGGATGTGGAGCGGGGAGGGGGATAAGCTGCTTGCCATGATGGCAGGCATTTTACGCGCATCGTGAGATTGCACCGCTACGCTTGTTTGCAGTTCTTGACGCTCGGAAGCGCATGGCCGATAGTGATACGCAAGTAGTTGCCATTTACCCAAGAGTCATCAGATGGATTCCAAGCGAACAACCGACACGACCAACCTGTATTCCGCCTACCCGCACCTCTCGAGAATCGACGAGATGTGGGGGACTGCACAGTGCAGAAAGCTGCTGCTCGAATTGCTCAGCGATTCGCGCGACGGTGCCCGCAAGGGCTTCGAGCCGGAGCATGCCTCGACGATCTTCCGCTTGCTCAACGAGCACGACGAGAAGTTCGATCACCTCGACAACCCGGACACCATCACCTGGTGGCAGGACAACCCGGGCGGGAAGGCTGGCCCGCGCTGAAGCGGGATTACACCAAGTGGAAATTCAGGGTCGCGTCAGGCGGCCCTGATCTTTTTCAGCAGGGCGGTGGTCGAGCGTTCGTGTTCGAACGGGATCGAATGCACCGTGCCTCCCCAGCCGATGACCTCTGGCGCCCCGACGATGTCGGCCGGCGCCCAGTCGCCACCTTTGACCAGCACCTCCGGGCGTGCTTCCAGAATGCGCTGGATCGGGGTGTCCTCGTCGAACCAGGTCACCAGGTCGACACATTCAAGGGCTGCCATCAAGGCCATGCGGTCTTCGAGGGTGTTGATCGGGCGGTCCTCACCCTTGCCGAGGCGGCGCACTGAGGCGTCGGTGTTCAGCGCCACGACCAGTGCGGCGCCGAGGGCGCGCGCGCGCGCCAGGTAGGTGACGTGCCCACGATGCAGGATGTCGAAGCAGCCATTGGTAAAGACCAGCGGGCGGGGCAGCCTCGCGCTGTGGCGGACGAGATCAGCGGGCGCGCAGAGCTTGCGTTCGAAGTCGGGGGCGGTGGGCATGGGTTTCGCAGTGCAATGGGCAGATCGGCAGTGTAGCGCCTGCACCGGGCGTGACGGAACTGCCTAGTGAACGCCGCCTTTGCTGCTGGCCCGCCATTCCTGCAGTGCCACAACTGCGTCATCGAGCGAACCGACAATCCGGATGCCGGGAAGCGCGGGCGGTTTGGTGGCGAGTGCCGCACCGCCGGCCCACAGCGCGATGCTTGACGGCAGCTGCTGACGCAGCAGTTTGAGGCCCTCTACCGCTTGGCGCAGCGGAAAGGCACTGCTGAACGACAGCGCAACGATGTCGAAACGCCCCTCGATGGCGGCCTTGCTGATGTCCGACAGCGGGGTCTGCGTACCCAGCGATACACAACTGGCACCTTCCGGTACGAGCATGGCCTCCACCATCAGGATGCCCAGCCCGTGCTGTTCGTCAGGAAAAGTCGTCAGCAGCACGCGCGGAAGTGATGCGGCGTCTGGCAAGGAGCTGATCGCGTTGCGCAGCAGGTTCTTCACCTGCTCCGAGTACAGGTGCTCCTCGGGCACATCCACTTCACCTCGCATCCAGGCCTGGCCGATGGCGACATTGAGCGTGCTGACGGTTTCGGCGACGAAGCGCTGCAAGCCTTGCTTGAGCAGCATCTGCTGCATCGTTGCGCGTAGTTCCTGATTGCGGTGCAGCCTCACGAGCTGGAGGAAAGCCGCTTCGTCAACGGTTGTGGTGGGGCCCTCGGTCCGACGTGAGCCTTGGTCGAGTTGCGCCAGCAGTTCGTCGGTAGACGCCCGGATCAGAGCGGCCGGACGGCGGCCCTGGTCGAGCAGACGACGGATGATGCGCAGCTTCTCCACATCTTCGCTGCTATAGAGCCGGTTGCCGTGCTCGTCACGAGTAGGGGTCGGGAAACTGTACCGGCGTTCCCACACGCGCAGGGTGTCCTTTGCGAGACCTGTATCGCGTTCCACTGCGGCGATGTTGATCAGTACTGGTTTGGGCGCTTCTTTTTCCATTTTGTCCTGGACAAACGCTTGACTTGAGACATCGACGGCTCTACCTTAGGGCTGCGTACCACTTTTGTCTAGGACAAAAAATGAACACCGCCAAATCTCTGAATCGCTTCTCGATGCTGCTGGTCGCCGCACTGGTGCTTGCTGCCAGCGCTTTCTGGTGGGAGGGCGAGGTGCGGGCAGAGGCTCGATCTGTCCAGCACAACACGTCTCCTTCTCAGAGTGTACAGGACAGAAAACGCAGCATGGATCTCGATACCAAGATCTTCCTGCACCGCAACGCACTCATCGTTACGGCTGCGCCCCCGCTGCATTTCGCCTGATCGGCACCCAACAATAGGTCTCTCGCCATGAACGCACCTGATCGCGCCTTTCTCCCCGACGTCCAGGCCAGCCCCGACCACCGTGCGCTGGCTATTCAGCGGGTGGGAGTGCGTGGATTGCGCTACCCGCTGCGGGTGCGTTCGGCTGCAGGCGTTGCGGTTCATACGGTGGCAACGCTGGAGATGACGGTCGGCCTCGCGGCGGACGTCAAGGGGACTCACATGTCGCGTTTTGTCGAGATTCTCGAAAGCGAACGGGGCGAACTGACGCTCGCAGCGTTGCGCCGCATCATGCGCGACATGCTGACGCGGCTGGAAGCCAAGACCGGTCGGATGGAACTGCGTTTTCCGTATTTCATCGAGAAGCTGGCGCCGGTTTCGGGCGTGGCGAGTCTGATCGACGTCGATGTCGTCTGGGTCGCCGAAGTGAATGAGGACGGCGCCATGCGTGTGACGCAACAAGTCGCTGCACCGGTGACCAGCCTGTGCCCATGCTCGAAGAAAATTTCCGACTATGGAGCTCACAACCAGCGTTCGCGCATCACCATCACGGCTGTGCTGAGCGATGACGTCAGCATCGAAGAGCTGGTGCGCGTGGCCGAGGAAGAGGCCTCCTGCGAGGTCTTCGGGCTGCTCAAGCGTCCGGACGAGAAATGGGTGACGGAACGCGCCTACGACAACCCCAAGTTTGTCGAAGACCTGGTGCGTGACATCGCGCTGCGCATGTCGGGAGACGCGCGCGTCGAATACTGGACGGTCGAATCCGAGAACTTTGAATCCATCCACAACCATTCTGCGTATGCGCTGATTGAAGGGCGTAACGGCTGACCGCCGCCCGTAACGGAGAAATACGAATGGACATGGGTGAGATCGGTCGGGTCGGCGGTGGCAACAAGCGAGTGGCGGTGGTGGGTTCGGGCATTGCCGGGCTAGCGTCCGCCTGGCTGCTGTCGCGTAGGGCGCAGGTCACGCTGTTCGAGGCCGGGAGCTACTTCGGTGGCCACACCAACACCGTGGATGTCGAGGTCGAAGGTCAGCGCTTTGGCGTGGATACCGGCTTCCTCGTATTCAACGAGCGCACGTACCCGAATCTGTGCGCGCTGTTCGCGCTGCTTGATGTGCCGGTGGCGCGCTCGGAAATGTCCTTCAGTGTGAGCATGTCTGCGCCGGACCTGGAGTGGGCTGGAGCCGACCTCGGCACGGTGTTTGCGCAGCGGCGCAATCTGTTGCGTCCGGCCATGTGGCGCATGCTCGCTGACATCATGCGCTTCAACCGTGCCGCAACGGCGATGGCCGCCGGAGGTTCGGCGCCCGACATGTCGCTGGGCGAGTATCTGGACGCTTCACGCTACAGCCAGGTGTTCCGCGACTGGTATCTGCTGCCGATGGCGGCGGCGATCTGGTCTTGTCCGACGCAGGCCATGCTGGCCTATCCCTTGGCCACCTTCGTGCGCTTCTGCCACAACCATGGCCTGGTGCAGGTGCTGGACCGCCCACAGTGGATGACGGTGCGCGGCGGCGCACGCGAATACGTGCAGCGCATGCTGCTGGCGATTGCCGACGCCCGGCTGAATGCGCCGGTCGATCGCGTGACACGCGATGAAGCCGGCGTGTGGGTGCGTTCGAACGGCGCGCAGGAGCGCTTCGACGAGATCGTGTTTGCCTGCCATACCGATCAGACGCTGGCCATTCTCGGTGACGGCGCCACCGCCGACGAACGGCGGCTGCTGGGCGCCGTGCGCTACCAGCGCAATCGCGCCGTGCTGCACACCGATGCGACGCTGCTGCCGCGCCGGCGCGGCGTGTGGTCGGCCTGGAACTACCTTTCCGGTGACGGCGAGCAGGGTGGTCGATCGGTCTCGGTCAGCTACCTGCTCAATCAGCTGCAGCCCTTGCCGTGCAGCACGCCGGTGGTCGTGTCACTGAATCCTTTCGATGAGCCGCGCGACGAACTCCGCCTGGCCGAGTTCGACTACGCGCATCCGATATTCGATCACGCCGCGGTGGCCGCGCAGGCGGCCTTGCCTGCCATTCAGGGTGTCAACCGCAGCTGGTTTGCCGGCGCCTGGACCGGCTATGGCTTTCATGAAGACGGGCTCAAGTCCGCCCTGCAAGTGGCCGAGGCCCTGGGTGTACGCACGCCGTGGGCGGGCGCGGCGATTCAGCCGGCGGTTGCGGCATGAGCGCCGTGTTCGACCCGACCGTGAGTTTCGGCGTTGTCATGCACGAGCGCACGATCCCGGCGCACAACCGCTTTGCCTATCGCATGGCGTGGCTGCGACTGCCGCTGTCGCGCCTGGCTGAATGTGATCGCCCGTTGTTGGGGATCGATCGCCGCGCGGTGTTTTCGCTGCGCTCGGCCGATCACGGCCCGCGCGACGGCTCGCCCTTGCTGCCCTGGGTGCGCGAACTGCTGGTACGTGAGGGGCTGTCGCAGTGCACCGGCGGCGAGGTGGTGTTGCAGACCATGCCGCGGCTGTTCGGTTACGTCTTCAACCCGGTCAGTTTCTTTCATTGCCACGACGAGCGGGGACAGCTTCGTGCGGTGCTGGCGGAGGTCAGCAACACCTTCGGCGAGCGCCACAACTACCTCGTTCACCATCCCGACCTGCGCCCGATCGAATCGGGGGATTGCCTGCGCGCCCAGAAGGTATTCCACGTCTCTCCGTTCTTCGACGTCGAGGGCGAGTACCGCTTCAGCTTTGGCGCGCGCGCGGACCTGCGCTACGTGACCATCGACTACTGGCTTGACGATGACCTCAGGTTGGCTACCCGCATTGCCGGTCACGGTGTGCCGCTGACAGCGGCCGTCATGCGCAAGTGGCTGCTGCAATTCCCATTTATGACCTTCGGTGTGATCGCCCGCATTCACTGGCAGGCGCTTCGGCTGTGGTGGAAGCGCGTGCCGTTCTTTCGCAAGCCGGCGCTTCCACTCGAGGAAACGACTCGATGACCTCCAATGAACACATCATCGGCGCCGGCACCAGCGCGGCGCCTGCCGACATTCCATCCTCGACCCGCCTCGCGCTCGATTTGCTCGAGGGCTTGCAGGGTGGCGCGCTGGCTGTGGAGTTGCCGGACGGGCATCAGCGGCGCGTGGGGCACGGCGGGTTGGTAGCCCACTGGCGCGTGCGCGATCACGCCGTCTTCGAGGCGGTGCTGGCGCGCGGCGACATCGGGTTGGCCGAAGCCTGGATGGACGGGCAGTGGGATACCGATGAGCTGTCGGCGATGCTGACGCTGCTCTCGTCCAACCGCGCCGTGCTGGGGCGCGCCGTGTATGGCCGCGCCGTGCGGCTGATGGCGGCACGTATGTGGCACTTGCTGCGGGCCAACACCCGCAGTGGCTCGCGCCGCAATATCGAGGCGCATTACGACCTCGGCAACGAGTTCTACAGCTTGTGGCTGGACGAGACCATGACCTATTCGGCCGCGGTCTTCGAGTCCGACGACGAGCCGCTGGCGGACGCACAGCGCCGCAAATATCGCCGCATTCTTGACCGGCTCGGGGCGCGGCCGGGGCAGACCATTCTGGAGATCGGCTGCGGTTGGGGCGGATTCGCCGAGGTGGCGGCGAGCGAGTACGGATGCCACGTGCATGGACTGACGCTGTCGCCGGCGCAACTCGCGTTTGCACGTCAGCGCGCCGAGCAGGGTGCATTTGCGGATCGCGCGCGCTTCGAACTGTGCGACTACCGCGACGTAGCCGGGCAGTTCGACCACATCGTATCGATCGAGATGATCGAGGCCGTCGGCGAGCGCTACTGGCCGGTGTACTTCTCGCGCATTGCCGAGCTGCTCAAGCCAGGTGGACGCTGTGTGATTCAGGCCATCACCATCGCCGACGAGCTGTTTGCGCGTTACCGGCGCGGCACGGATTTCATTCAGCGCTACATCTTTCCGGGCGGCATGTTGCCGTCACCTGCCATGGTCGGGCGACACGCCGCGGCGGCCGGCCTCACGGCCTGTGGTGACTTTGCCTTCGGCCGGGACTACGCGCGCACGCTGGCGCACTGGCACCAGGCCTTCAACGCCCGTGACGGCGAAGTGAAGGCGCAAGGCTTTCCGGAGCGCTTCATGCGTATGTGGCGCTTCTATCTCTCGTACTGCGAGGCTGGTTTCAACTCGGGGGATATCGATGTTCATCACTACGAATTCCTGCGTGTCTGATCGCATGCTCGGTCTGGTCCGCGCGCTGCTCCTGTTGTGTGCGTGCGTGCCGCTGGTGGTCACTGCTTCTGGCAAGTGGACGACGCCGGCTGTGCTACCCGGCGCTGCCGAGCGCTGGGAGGTGCTCGGGGAGGCGCGCATGCGCTGGCTCGGCTTGCGCATCTATGACGCCGCGCTGTGGGTGCCGGCAGGCGCTGGCTGGTCGCCGGATGCGGCGTTTGCGCTCGAGATCCGCTACGGACGTTCGATCAAGTCGCAACGCCTGGTGGACGTCAGCCTGGAAGAAATGCAGCGGCTGGATGTTGCGGACGAAGCTCTCGTGCGGTCCTGGCGCGGCTTGCTCGAAGCGGCCTTTCCGGATGTGGAGCGCGACGACGCCATCATCGGCTTGCGTATGGCTGACGGCAGCGTGCGCTTCTTTCACCGCGGGGAGCTGACGGTGGAAATTGACGATCCACGCTTCGCCAAGGCCTTCTTTGCGATCTGGCTGGACGAGCGAACCCGTGAGCCGGACATGCGACAAAGCCTGCTTGGCCTGGCCGATGAGCGCTGAGCAGGCGTTCACCTTGGAGCGGGGGCATTCCCCGCGCCGGCTTGCCGCTTACGGCGCACTCGGACTGCCACTGGCCTTTGCGGCTTTGCCGATCTACGTGCACGCCCCGCAGCTCTACGCCGGTGAGGTCGGACTTTCGCTGGCTACCGTGGGTGCGGTGCTGTTGCTGGCGCGTGCCTTCGATGCGGTAACGGATCCTCTGATCGGTGCGCTCAGCGACCGCCATGCCCATCGACGCTTGATGATCCTGTTGGCCTTGCCGCTGCTGGCGCTGGGCATGGTGGCTTTGCTCGCCCCGCCACAGGGGGCCGGAGCCGGCTGGCTGGCTGCGTCGGTGATCGCGGTGACGCTGGGCTTCTCGCTGGCCACCATCAATTACAACGCCTGGGGCGCCGAAGCCGCTGAAGTGCCGGCCGACCGCACGCGCCTGGTGGCTGCGCGCGAAGCCTGCGCCCTGATCGGTGTGGTGCTGGCGGCAGCGCTGCCCACGGTGTTGGCACAGGACAGCGCGACCGGTCTGATGCGCTTGTTGTGGGTGTTCGTGCCCGTGCTGGTGATCTGTGCGGCGCTGACTCTCTTGGCCGCGCCACGTCCGTATGCCGTCTCCAATCACGATGGCGCAATGCTGCGGGACTTGCTGGCCGCGTTGCGGCACCGCCCGTTTGCGGCGCTGTTGGGCGTTTTCGCCGTCAGCGGCATTGCGGCGGCAATTCCGGCGTCGACGGTGTTGTTCTTCGTCGCCGACGTACTTGACGCCGAGCGCTGGTCGGGTGCCTTTCTGGTGCTGTATTTCCTCGCCGGCGCAGCGGGTTTGCCGCTGTGGGTGCGGATCGCCGGACGCATCGGAAAGCTGCAGGCATGGCTGGCGGCGATGTTGCTGTCGGTCGTGGTGTTTGGCTGGGCGGCGTCGCTAGGCAGTGGCGATCTGCTCGCCTATGGGCTGATCTGCATGCTGTCAGGCTTCGCGCTGGGTGCCGATCTGGCCCTGCCGCCGGCGATGTTGGCCGATCTGCTCGCACGCGATTTCGGACGGGGACCGGCGCGGGCCGGCGCGTGGTTCGGATGGTGGAACTTCGTCACCAAGGCAAACCTGGCGATCGCTGCCGGGATTTCGCTGCCCTTGCTTGGGGGGCTGGGTTACGCGCCTGGCGTCGGCGAGGGCGAGGGCGATTCACTGTTCGCTTTGGCGCTGGTGTACGCCGGTTTGCCGTGCATTGCCAAGCTGGCTGCGGCGGCATTGCTTTGGCGGCTCAGACATGAACTCGATTTTGAAGGACGACTGCGATGAAAAAGATTCTGTGCATGCTGGCCGGCGTGGTGGGCCTGACCGGTTGTGGATCGGTGGACGTGCAGCGTTATGCCGGTGAGCAGCCGACGCTGGACCTGCGCGAGTACTTCAACGGCACGCTCGACGCTCATGGCGTCTTCCAGGATCGCTCCGGCGAAGTGGTCAAGCGCTTCCACGTGCTGATCGAGGCGAGCTGGGAGGGTGATGTCGGCACGCTCGACGAGTACTTCACCTATTCGGACGGAACGACCCAGCGTCGCGTCTGGACGGTCACACGCCACTCAGCGAGCCGCTATACCGGCACGGCAGGCGACGTCATCGGCGAAGCCTTGGGCGAGGCGGCGGGCAATGCGCTGCGTTGGCGCTATGTGCTGGAACTGCCGGTAGGCGACAAGGTGTACAAGGTTGATTTTGATGACTGGATGTTCCTGATGGATGAGCGGGTGATGCTCAACCGCTCGGCGATGAGCAAGTTCGGCGTGCGTCTGGGCGAGGTCACGCTGACGTTCTACAAGCGGGACTCGTGATGTCGCTGAATCGTCCGATTCGGGACTGGACAGGACGCCGGGTGTGGATTGTCGGCGCATCGAGCGGCATCGGCGCGGCGCTCGCTGAGGAGCTTGCTGCGCGCGGTGCGCTGCTGGCGCTGTCGGCCCGCAAGCGAGCGACGCTTTACGAGGTTTCACAGCGCTGTGGCGGGGCGCTGGTCGTCCCGATGGATGTGACTTGCAGTGCCGACCATGCGCGCGCCGAGGCCGATGTGGTGGACGCCTTGGGCGGCATCGATCTGGCGATTTTCAACGCCGGCACCTATCAGCCGATGCGGGCATGGGAGCTGGATGTAGCTGCCATCCGTCTGACGGTGGAAACCAATCTGATCGGGGTCATGGAAGGCGTATCCGCCGTCACTGGTCGCATGCTTGAACGGGGCGAAGGAGCAATCGCCATTGTGGGCAGCGTGGCCGGCTATGGTGGTTTGCCCAAGGCTGCCGCATATGGCCCCACCAAGGCCGCGCTGATCAACTTCGCTGAAGTGCTGTACCTTGATCTGGCGCCGCGCGGTGTGGATGTATTTGTAGTCAACCCCGGCTTCGTCGAAACGCCGCTGACGGCCGCCAACGATTTCCACATGCCGGCGCTGATCCCGGCCGCCGAGGCAGCACGCAGAATCGTCGCAGGTTTTGCGAGCGGCGCTTTCGAGATCCATTTTCCGCGCAGGTTCACGCTGGTGCTGAAGCTGCTGTCGTTGTTGCCGCGCCGGCTCTACTTCCCTCTCATGCGCAAGATCACCGGCCTATGAATGACGTGCTTGATCGTCTCGTGGACTTCTACGAGAACCTGCAGCCCGACACGCTGCGGGAGGCCAGCCAGCTGTACGCCGAAGATGCCCGCTTCAAGGACCCTTTCAACGACGTGGTCGGTCACGTGGCCATCGTGCGCATTTTCGAGCACATGTTCGCCAACCTCGACTCCCCGCGCTTCGTGGTCACAGACCGGATCGCCAGCGGCCACCGGGCCGCACTTGAGTGGACCTTTTCCTTCGTGATGTCTGGGCGCCATCTCGAAGTGCGCGGCGCGAGCGTATTGCTTTTCGGAAATGACGGAAGGGTAAGTGTGCATCGCGACTATTGGGACCCTGCCGAAGAGCTCTACGCAAAGCTGCCGGCGGTCGGCGTGGTGTTCAGATGGCTGCGGCGTCGCATGTCTGCAACGTCCTCTTGACGGTCTCAGAATCCGCTCTGGTGGCCGTTTGCAAGGCTTTGGGGCGAGGTGCACGACTTTTGATCTGGATCATGGACGAGGCCGGAAGAATCGCCTTGCCGCGCCGAAAGTGCTTGTGGCACACTCCGCCACGGCATACGGAAAAGCGCGCCACTACAAGATTTCGAACGAAACATGGTGCGCAGCCAGTCCATCGCGTCAGGAAGTCGGGGAACGACCTGGAAAGACGGAAAGTGGGTTAGGGGTCGTGCCTCGGTAGTACTTCTTCGTGGTCCATCGCTGAAATGGCGAGGCCCACGCGCAGCGGAATAGCGTTTTCCGTGCAATGCGTTGATGTCTACACGGGGGAATTGGGGCATGAGTCTTTTCGGTCGCCTTGCAGCGTCGGGCCTTATGCTTGTAGCGGCGCACTCTGCGTTCGCTCAGGCGAAATACAATCTTCAGGAACCGGTCTCATCGGTTGCTACGCAGATCTACGATCTGCACACCCTGATGTTGGTCATCTGTCTGGTGATCTTCGTCCTGGTGTTTGGCGTGATGTTCTATTCGATCTTCGCGCACCGTAAGTCCAAAGGCGCCGTCGCGGCGCATTTTCACGAGAACACTACGGTCGAAGTGCTGTGGACCATCATCCCGGTGTTCATCCTCGTCGGCATGGCCTGGCCGGCGACCAAAACCATCATCGACATGCGTGACGCTTCTGCGGCTGACATCACGATCAAGGCGACCGGTTACCAGTGGAAGTGGGGCTACGACTACGTAGTCGGCGAAGGCGAAGGCGTGAGCTTCGTGTCTACCATGAGCACGCCGCGCGGCCAGATCGAGAACCGTGACTCCAAGGGCGACAACTATCTGCTAGAAGTCGATAACCCGGTTGTCGTCCCAGTCGGCAAGAAGGTCCGTGTGCTGCTTACGGCCAACGACGTGATTCATGCATGGTGGGTGCCGGCTCTGGGCGTCAAGCAGGATGCGATCCCCGGCTTCATTCGTGACGCATGGTTCCGCGCTGACAAGGAAGGTGTGTATCGGGGCGTCTGTGCAGAATTGTGCGGACGTGATCACGCCTTCATGCCTATCGAGGTGCATGTCGTGTCCGAGCAGGCCTACACCGAATGGGTTGCCTCCCAGACACCAGTCGAAGTGGCCGCAAGCGACTCCGCCGTTGCTGAGGTGGTTGCCGAGCAAGCGGATGTTGCGCAGGCGGCGCCTGCGGCAGCAGAGCCTCCCGCGGCTGTCGCTGCCGCCCCGGCGGCGGACGGCAGTCAGTTGTACGCAGCCAATTGCGCAGCCTGCCACCAGCCTAACGGTACGGGCCTTCCGCCGGCCTTCCCGGCCCTGGCTGGCTCTGCTGTGGTCGTGGGGGACGCCGCCGGCGTGATCGAGGTGCTCCTGAAAGGGCGCCCCGGTACCGCGATGGCATCCTTCGCCCGTCTCCCGGACGCGGAGATCGCGGCGATTGCGACCCACGTGCGTAGCAGCTGGGGTAACAACGCAGAAGCCGTTTCGGCTGATGCGGTTGCCGCAGCGCGATAAGGCTTACTAGCTCAGCATCGGGCGCAGGCGTCGCACAGTGACGACGCGTCCGAATCCAGAATTCGACAGCTCAATCTCCGCCGGACAGAGTCCGGTGGGGGCAAGAGAAGGAGGCAGCATGGCGGCGGTTACCCCAGAGCACGCGGACGATCATCATCACGATCATCACGGCCCGACCGGGCTGATGCGGTGGATCACGACCACCAACCACAAAGACATCGGCACGATGTACCTGATCTTCAGCTTTGTCATGTTCCTCGCGGGGGGCGTGATGGCGCTGACGATCCGGGCCGAGTTGTTTCAGCCCGGCTTGCAGGTCGTGCAGCCGGAGTTCTTCAACCAGCTCACGACGCTGCACGGCCTGGTAATGGTGTTCGGCGCGATCATGCCGGCTTTCGTAGGCTTCGCGAACTGGCAGATTCCGCTGATGATCGGCGCCAGCGACATGGCCTTCGCGCGGATGAACAACTGGAGCTTCTGGCTGCTGCCGCCGGCGGCGCTGCTGCTGATTGGATCGTTCTTTGTGCCGGGCGGCGCCACCGCCGCGGGCTGGACGCTGTATCCGCCGCTGTCGATCCAGATGGGCATGGGCATGGACATGGCGATCTTCGCGGTCCACATCATGGGCATCAGCTCGATCATGGGTGCGATCAACATCATCGTCACCATACTGAACATGCGCGCTCCGGGCATGACCATGATGAAGCTGCCGCTGTTCTGCTGGACCTGGCTGATCACGGCCTATCTGCTGATCGCGGTGATGCCGGTGTTGGCGGGGGCCGTGACCATGCTGCTGACCGACCGCCATTTTGGGACCAGCTTCTTTAGCGCCGTTGGCGGCGGAGATCCGGTGCTGTACCAGCACATCTTCTGGTTCTTCGGGCACCCCGAGGTGTACATCATGATCCTGCCGGCCTTCGGCATTGTGAGCATGATTATTCCGACCTTCGCCCGCAAACCGCTGTTCGGCTATGCGTCGATGGTCTACGCCACGTCCTCGATCGCCATCCTGTCGTTCATGGTGTGGGCCCACCACATGTTCACCACGGGCATGCCGACGGTAGGTCAGTTGTATTTCATGTACGCGACCATGCTCATTGCGGTGCCGACTGGTGTGAAGGTCTTCAACTGGATCGCGACGATGTGGCGCGGCTCGATGACGTTCGAGACGCCAATGCTTTGGTCGGTCGGCTTCATCTTCGTATTCACGATGGGTGGCTTCACTGGCCTCATCTGCGCAATTGCCCCGGTGGACATCCAGATCCACGATACCTACTACATCGTGGCGCACTTCCACTATGTGCTGGTCGCAGGCAGCCTGTTCGCGTTGTTCGCCGGTGCTTATTACTGGTTGCCGAAGTGGACTGGCCGCATGCCTGACGAGCGTATCGGCAGGGTGCATTTCTGGGCCTCGCTGATCTTCTTCAACATCACCTTCTTCCCGATGCACTTTCTGGGTCTGGCTGGCATGCCGCGCCGGGTGCCGGACTATGCGCTGCAGTTCGCCGACTTCAATATGTTGGCGTCCATTGGTGCCTTCGGGTTCGGCCTCAGCCAGCTGATCTTCCTGTGGGTGGTCATCAAGGCGGCAAGCGGTGGTGGTGAGAAAGCCGGTGCCAAGTCCTGGGACAGCGCCGAGGGCCTGGAGTGGACTGTTCCCTCGCCGGCTCCGCATCACACGTTCGAGGAACCGCCGGTCGTCAAGTGATGCACGTAGAGCCCCCGTGCGGCGCGGTCGCATGGGGGACGTAAACGGACGTTTGGCAGGATGTGCATATGAGTGACGATAGAAGGGCGAAGAATCTCCGGTTGGGTCTGCTGCTGGCAGCGGTTGCGGTGTTCTTCTTTCTGTATGCGCTGTTCAAGTTCAGGTTGGCGTGATGGGTGAGCGCACTCGTGAGAATCGAAGCATGCTGCGGCGTTTGTTGCTCGCCACGGTAGTGATGTTCGGTTTCGGATTCCTGCTCGTTCCGTTCTACGAGAAGATCTGCGAGGTCACCGGCATCAACAATTTGCTGCAGGCGAACAGTGCGCCGACAAATACCCAGGTGGATCGCTCGCGGTTGGTGACCATTGAATTCGATGCCAATACCCATCAGGACCTGCCGTGGCGTTTCCAGCCGCAGCAAAACGTGCTGAAGGTGCATCCAGGCGAATTGGTTACCGTGGCGTATGAGGTTTCCAATACGCGCGACCACGCTGTTACCGGGCAGGCGGTGCCAAGCTACGGCCCGCAACTGGCGGCGCGTTATTTCATGAAGATGGACTGCTTCTGTTTCACTCAACAGACCCTGCAAGGTGGTGAGTCGCGCACGATGCCGGTGGCTTTTCTGATTGATCCGGAGCTTCCTGACGACGTGAATACCATTGTTCTGTCCTACACCTTCTTCGGCGTTGCCGGCCGTGCGGCCCAGGCGCCGGCAGCGGCAGTGGGCGGAGGCTGATGAATGTGGGCCTGGAGCAGCGATGAATGAGGAGCGAGCAGGGTTCTGGGCGACGATCCGGGCCGTGTTGTGGTCGTTCATCGGTATCCGCAGACGCAGTGCGTATCAGAGCGATGCCCGCTCGCTCGACCCGCGGGCAGTAGTGGTCGCCGGCGTAATCGCGGGCGTGATTTTCGTGCTCACCATCTTGATGGTAGTGAGACTGGTGCTTCCGGACTAACGGGAGCGTGGAGAGAGTGGTGACGGGGGAATCGGTCCGATCACCAGCATGCAGCAAGGCTTCGTCAGAAAGCACAAACACAAGTTGCCAGCAGTTCGCACATCGGGCCTGCGGCATCAAAAATGGGGGTAGTCGATGAGTCACGCACTGGAAAAGTACTTCGTTCCCGAGCCGTCGAAGTTTCCGATCTACGGTTCGATTGCCTTGCTGCTCTTCGGTACGGGCGCTGTCAGTTGGCTAAACAATATCAGTGCCGGTCCGATGCTGTTGCTGCTCGGGTTGGCGATTCTGATCTACATGCTGTTCGGCTGGTTCGGCACGGTCGTGCGCGAGTCGCAGTCGGGCAAATACAGCAAGCAGGTGGATCGCTCGTTCCGCTGGTCGATGGGATGGTTCATCTTCTCCGAGGTGATGTTTTTCGCGGCTTTCTTCGGCGCCTTGTTCTATGCAAGAGTGCTGAGCGTGCCATGGCTGGGTAGTGGCGAGACTGAGGCGCAGATCTGGCAGGGTTTCGAGGCGGCATGGCCGACCGATGGCCCCAATCCGCAAGCGGAAGGCTTCACTCCGATGGGAGCCTGGGGCATCCCGGCGATGAACACGCTGATTCTGCTCACCTCCGGCGTGACCCTGACGTGGGCTCACCATGGCCTGCTCAAGAACAAGCGCAGTCAGCTCAAGACGGGTTTGTTGCTGACCATCCTGCTTGGCGCGATCTTCATGGGTTTTCAAGTCTATGAGTATGTACACGCTCATGCCGACCTGAACCTGCGCATGTCGAGCGGTATCTACGGCTCTACTTTTTACCTGCTGACCGGCTTCCACGGGCTGCATGTGACCATTGGCGCGATCATGCTGCTGGTGATGTATTTCCGCTCATCCGCTGGGCATTTCACTCCTGACAACCATTTTGCTTTCGAGGCCGCCGCCTGGTATTGGCACTTCGTCGACGTAGTGTGGTTGGGCCTGTTTGTGGTGGTGTACTGGCTATAAACGGGTAGTGATCAGCCCTGATGCGAATCCCCCCATGAGCATCAGGAAGAGGATCAGGGAAAGGCTCACGCGCAGTGCCAGGGCTTTGACGGTGCGGGTGCCTTTCCCTTTGTCCTGCATGAGAAAGTACAGAGCAGAACCGAGACTGGCCACGATCAGCACCAGGAACAGAATGACGATGAATTTCATGCGTGAGTCCTTGCAGGGTCGGGATGCGTTTCGGTCTTGGGAGATATTTTCCCCGATTGTCGCGCGAAGCGGAGTCGTTTTGGGGTTGGAAGCCGCGGCCTGATGCGTTTTCTTGAGCGGATTCACGCGGTTCCACTGATCGCAGGCATCGTGGTTGCCGTAATTGGGGTTCAGTTGGGCAACTGGCAATTGCGCCGTGCAGACGAAAAGCACGAAACCGGTGCGCGTATCGCCCAGTTTGCGCAGTCTCAGGCAGACCCCCTGTCAAGCGTCGCTGAGGCTTCTCCGCCCGAATGGTCCCATGTCTCGTTGCAGGGCGAATGGGTACCCCAGGCGGTGATGTATCACGACAATCGTGTGCATGAACGGCGCCCCGGCTATCACGTGCTGATGCCTCTGCATTTGCAGGACGGCTCTGCGGTGCTGGTAAACCGCGGTTGGGTTCCTGCGGGACTCGATCGAGCGGTGTTGCCTGAGGTTCAGACGCCCATCGGTCGCGTGGCCTTGACCGGCAGGGTAGTGGTGCCGGAACACGAGCCGTTTTCGCTCGGCAGCGATCCGCGGGACGGGGCGAGGTGGCAGTTTGTCGATCCCTCCGCGTACGGCGAGTGGTCAGGCATCGCAGTTGCTCCATGGGTCGTGCAGCAGACATCACCAGGGGACGACGGGTTGCTGCGCGACTGGCCCGTGCCGGCGCTCGGCGAGGACACGCACCGCGGTTACGCGCTGCAGTGGTACTCGCTCGCGGCCTTGGCGATTGCCCTCACCGGATTTTATGTATTCAGGAGTTTCCGCAAGCATGCAGCGTAGCGCCAAGCTGACCCTCACCGCACTGATTGTCGTGTGCACCCTGCCGGTGGTTGCCTCCTATGTGACCTACTATTTCTGGCAGCCCGATGACACTGTCAACTATGGCGAATTGCTCGAGCCACTGCCGTTGCCGGAGGCGCGCGCCAGCGGAGTCGGCGGAGATGATGTCGATCTCGCGTCGCTGCGGGGGCGATGGACGCTGGTGTATGCGGGCGCTGCGGCCTGTAATGACGAATGCCGTCAGTCGCTTTACACCATGCGCCAGAGCTGGCTCGCGCAAGGCGAGGAAATGCGTCGCGTCGATCGCCTGTGGCTGCTCACTGATGCAGCCGACCCGTCCCCTGGGGCTCTGCAGAATCAGCGTGGCTTGAAGGTGGCGCGGTCGGTCGGCGCCTGGGACGAGCATTTGCCGGGTAGCGAGCAGGGCAGGCATATTTACCTCGTCGATCCGCTCGGCAACGTGATGATGCGCTTTCCCGCTGAGCCGGACGCGAAGCTTGTGATGAAGGATCTGAAACGTCTGCTGAAGTATTCGCGCCTGTGACCATGAACCTCTACCGCAAGCTGATCCTGTTTACGCTGATCCTCACTTCGATCGTGGTGGTCTTCGGCGCTTATGTGCGCCTGGCAGACGCCGGTCTGGGGTGTCCCGACTGGCCTGGTTGTTATGGCCAGCTCACGCCGACACGCGCGTCCGAGCAGATCATCGAGGCGCATTCCGCCAATCCGCACGGGCCGGTCAGCATGCCCAAGGCCTGGAAGGAGATGATCCACCGTTACATCGCCTCGGTCGTGGGCTTGCTCATCATTGCGATTGCGGCCCTGGCGTGGCGCAAGCGCAGGGATCCAGGGGCGGCTCCTGGTATTTCGACGGCCTTGATCGCGATCGTCGTGTTCCAGGGAATGCTCGGTATGTGGACGGTGACTTTGTTGCTGAAACCGGCAATCGTTACGGCGCACCTGATTGGAGGCATGACGACACTCGGCGTATTGGCCTGGCTGTGTGCCCGCGCCTACGCCTTGCCTGCCGCTCCGGTGAGCGGAAGGCTGCGTGGCTTCGCGCGGGTCTCTTTTGTCTTGCTGGCGCTGCAGATCGTGCTCGGCGGATGGGTCAGCACCAATTACGCTGCTCTCGCATGCACAGACTTTCCGACCTGCCACGGCAGCTTCTGGCCCGTGGCCGACTACTCCAATGCCTTCCACGTCATCCGTGAATTGGGCATGACGGCCCAGGGTGAGCTGCTCTCACACGAAGCGCTGACGGCCATTCACTGGATGCATCGCATCGGTGCATTGGTTGCGGGAGGGGCGCTGATCGGACTTGGTTTGGCGTTGCGGCAGGGGGGCGCGATGGCGCGCATGGGCAATTTGCTGATCGCTGCTGTCGCGCTGCAGATCGTGCTCGGGGTTGCCAACGTTTTGCTCAGCCTACCTTTGCTCCTGGCGGCCGCGCACAATGCAGGGGCCGCGCTGCTGGTGGTCATAATGGTTTGCATCAATTACCGCGTCGGTCAGAACGCGGCCGTACTCGAACAAGGGAGATATCAAGATGAGCGTGCGCGACATGAGAGCTCTTTCGCTTGACCGCGTGGCCGCCGGCCGGCGGCTGCGAGCCTTCTATGTGCTGACCAAGCCGCGCGTGAACACGCTTATCGTGTTTTGCGCAATCATCGGCATGTTCCTGGCCATCCCCTCGGGCTTGCCGGACCCTGCAGTCGTGCTCGCGGCTACAGTGGGGATTGCCTGCGTGGCTGGCGCCGCCGCGGCCATGAACTGTCTGCTTGAAGCCGGTATCGATTCCCGCATGACCCGCACCCGGGCGCGACCGAGTTCCACCGGTGAGCTTTCATCGGGTGAAACGCTGGCCTTCGGATCCGTGCTTGGGGGCGTGGGCTTGCTGATCCTGTATCAATGGGCTAACCCGCTGACAATGTGGCTGACCCTCGCGACCTTCGTAGGCTATGCCGTCATCTACACAGTCATGCTCAAGCCGCGTACCCCGCAGAACATCGTGATCGGCGGGGCGTCCGGCGCGATGCCTCCGGTTCTGGGGTGGGCCGCAGCGACCGGTGAAGTCACCGCCGATGCGCTGATCCTGTTCCTGATCATCTTTGCGTGGACCCCGCCGCACTTCTGGGCACTCGCGCTGTACCGGACAGAAGACTATGCCCGTGCCGGTTTGCCAATGTTGCCGGTGACGCACGGCCCCGAGTACACCCGTTTGTCGGTGCTGCTCTACACGATGATTCTGTTCGGCGTCACGCTGTTGCCGTTTGCCACGCGCATGAGCGGCTGGATTTACCTGCTGTCTGCCGTGGCACTCGGTGGCGTGTTCATCGGCTATGCCTGGAAGCTCTACCGCAGCTACAGCGACACTCTCGCGCGCAAGACCTTCCGCTTTTCCATCCTCTACCTGTTCTTGCTGTTCGCAGCATTGCTGGTGGATCACTACGTGCGTTTCTGATGTCCCCCATCCAGCATTTTTCCCGCCTTGCCGTCTTCACGCTTGTTGCCTTTCTGCTCGTCGCCTGTGGCGGCGAGCAGAAGGCCCAGTTCCGAAACACTGACATCACCGGAGCGGACTACGCGACGGGTTTCGAGCTGACGGATCACACCGGTCAACGCAGGACGCTCGAAGACTTCGCCGGCAAAGTCGTCACCGTGTTCTTTGGCTTCACCCAATGCCCCGATGTCTGCCCGAGCTCGTTGGCGACCATGAGCGATGTCATGAAATCGCTCGGCACCGACGCTGAGCGCGTTCAGGTGCTGTTCATTACGGTTGACCCTGCGCGTGACACACAGGAGTTGTTGGCGCAGTACGTGCCGGCGTTTGATCCGCGCTTTATCGGGCTGTTCGGCACGCTTGAAGAAACGGCTGAAGTTGCAAAGAATTTCCGCGTTTTCTATGCCAAGAGCGGTGATACCAGCGGATCAAACTACAGCGTCGATCACTCTGCAGGTACCTTCGTGTTCGACCCGCAGGGACGCCTGCGCCTGTACGTCCGGCACGCCGAAAGCGCTGACAGCATTGCTGCCGACTTGCGTCTGCTGTTGAGCGGAAATTGAACGCAGCAAAAAAGAAACCCCGGCCATGAAGACCGGGGTTTTGAATTGGTGGAGCCGGGGGGAATTGAACCCCCGTCCGCAAGCCCTCTACAGACAGATCTACATACTTAGCCAACCTATTTGCTTTTAACCCCTGACTTAGCCGATTGGCAGGCCGGAAAGGGGCGAGTCACCTTACTTTTAGCTACAGAACCAAGTAACCCGACTCTGCTCGCGATTCTCTGTAAATGACACTGCAATGGCTTAGCTTGCGCTAAGACCATCCGGCCCAGAGACCCGCCGGTGCAGCGCTAACCGGGATTAAGCGGCTAGAGCGAAACGCTCGTCGTTGGCGTTTGTTTGTTTCCAGATGGATTTACGAGGTTTTCTGGCCCTCGGTATGCACTGCGCTGCTTCGCGACCCACGTCGAAGCCAAGTCGGCCCCAGGAGTCTTTCCGTCAGATGGGGTCTGCCGGAGGTGTTTCAAGTGCGGATGCTATCACGTACTGGCGTTTGGAGGCCGATCAGGCTGGTGAGTTCCCCCGGACAGTGAATGATCTCGTCGGCTCCCCACGATTCTATTGGTTGGTCGACGCCAAGATACCCATACGAAACGGCAACTGTACGCATGCCACAAGCTTTGCCTGCCACCACGTCGCGCAGGTCGTCCCCGACATAGACGCAATTTTGCGGCGCTAGCCCGGATCGCTCACAGGCGAGCAGCAAGGGGTCCGGTGCCGGCTTGGGGCGGGCGGCCGTGTCGCCGCTGATGACGCAGCAGGCGCGATGTTGCAGCGCCAGGGCGGCAATCAGGGGTTCGCTAAAACGGCTGCGCTTGTTGGTGACGATGCCCCATGGAATTCCGGCACCTTCAAGCTCGTTCAGCACCTCGTCCATGCCTGCGAACAAGCGAGTGCCGACACACAGCGCGGCGGCGTAGTGCTCCAGGAACTGCTCGGAGAGGGCCTGAAAACGATGGTCGTCTGGCGTAACGTCGAAGGCAGCCTTCAGCATGCCGCGCGCGCCCGACGAGACGTGAGGGCGAAGTGTTGTCAGCGGTAGCGGGGCATGTCCGTGATCGGCCAGGACGAGATTGATGGCGCGAGCGAGATCCGGTGCAGTGTCGGCCAGTGTCCCATCAAGGTCGAAGAAGACGCCCTCAATCATTGCGGCGGGTATGCACGAGGTAGTTCACGTCAGTATCCGGACCCAGTGAGTACACCTGCGTGAGGGGGTTGTAGCTCATGCCAAGCAATGTCATGACATCAAGGCCGGCATGGCGACAATCGCGAGCAAGCTCCGAGGGCTTGATGAACTTGGAGTATTCGTGAGTGCCCTTGGGCAGCAGCTTGAGAACGTACTCGGCGCCGATGATGGCGAAAAGGTAGGACTTTGGATTGCGGTTCAGCGTTGAAAAGAAGACGTGACCGCCGGGCCTGACGAGGCGGGCGCAGGCTTCGATGATGCTGGCCGGGTCGGGCACATGTTCAAGCATTTCCATGCAGGTAACGACATCGAATGATGCCGGCTGGCGGTCAGCCAGATCTTCTGCGCTGATCAACTCGTAAGCGACGCATTGCCCGCTTTCGAAGAGATGCAGTTTGGCGACGCCCAGGGCCTTCTCCGAAAGGTCGATGCCGGTAACGTCAGCGCCGAGCGCTGCCATGCTCTCGGACAGAATGCCTCCGCCGCACCCCACATCGAGCACCGTCTTTCCGGAAAGTGCGGCACCAGCGTCGATCCAGTTCAGCCGTAGCGGGTTGATCTCATGGAGTGGCCGGAACTCGGAACCCGGATCCCACCAGCGGTGGGCCAATTCACTGAATTTTTGCAGCTCTGCAGGATCGGCATTCACACTCATCGGGTGTCTCTCTGTAGCTCGGATTGAGTCTGGGTGTCAAAAAAAAGCCCTGCCGAAGCAGGGCTTTGCACGGCTTGCCGTGTGACAGCAAACGGCTTACTTGGTGCCGATGACTTCCACTTCGACGCGACGGTCGGGCTGCAGGCACGAGATCAGTGCGCTGCGCTCGGTGACGCCGTTGCACTTGGTGCCGGTGACCGGCTGGCTCTCGCCTTTGCCTTCGGTATAGACACGCTTGGCGTCAACACCCTTGGACACCAGATAGTTCTTCACCGACATGGCGCGACGCTCGGACAGGCGCTTGTTGTAGTTGTCCGAACCGATGCGGTCGGTATGGCCGACAGCAAGAATCACTTCCAGGTTCAGCGACTTGGCCTTGGTGGCGAGTTCGTCAAGAGCGGTGCG
Source organism: Pseudazoarcus sp. NS34 (assembly GCF_059703725.1). Taxonomy (NCBI): domain Bacteria; kingdom Pseudomonadati; phylum Pseudomonadota; class Betaproteobacteria; order Rhodocyclales; family Zoogloeaceae; genus Pseudazoarcus; species Pseudazoarcus sp. NS34. The sequence goes on along the minus strand of NZ_BAAKIZ010000002.1, from coordinate 544,841 downwards.
GCCAGCCGGGCGCAGGTTGGCGCTGTCGAAATCAAACAGGGCGTCAGCGGACAGCTTGATCTTGTCGGCGGTGGCCGTGGTCGTCACGGACGAGGCGGCGACGTACGGGGACTTGCACATCTCGGCGGGGACGATGTCCTTGTCGCATACGCAACCGGCCGGGAAGTTGCCGGCGAAAGCGGTCTGGGCCGCAGCGGGGCTCCAGAAGCCGGTGCGCCAGCACAGGCCGGCGCCGCTGGTGGCGACTGCCTTGCGGCTGTCGATAACGTAGGGGATGACGCCAGCGTTGTCAGTGGTGTAGGAAATTACGGTGTCTTTCGACTGCGAGAGCGCCGGGGCTGCAGCCAGGCCGAGTGCGGCGATCGCAGCCAGCCCAAGCAATTTACTTTTGAGTTGAATGCTCATTTTTATGTCGTCCGTATTAGAGAGGGTTATCAAACAAATCAGCAATCGCCAATCTCCGAGCGATCGTGCAGCGCGGTTACGATTTTAGTCTACTTTGCCACAGCCGCGCTGTTGCGATCAATTCCCTGTTGTTGGGGTGCAGCACTAGTGTTCCTTTTTCAACACGCGCTTCACCATCTACCCACACGTGGGAAACGTGTTCCCTGCCAGCAGCATACACAAGGTGCGAGACCGGGTCATAACACGGCAGGGTTTCAGGGGTGCCCAGATGAATCGCGCACATATCGGCGCGTTTCCCGGGCTCAAGCGAGCCGATGCAATCGCCTTGCCCAATCGCCGTCGCTCCATTAATTGTTGCCATTCGCAGTGCGGTATGAGCGGGGATTGCAGTTGCATCACCGGTCGCGACTTTGGCGAGTAATGCGGCTTGACGCATTTCTGCAAACATGTCGAGACGGTTGTTGCTCGCGGCTCCATCGGAGCCAAGGGCAACGGTAACGCCGGCCTTCATCATTTCTGTAATGGGTGCAATGCCGCTCGCCAGTTTCATGTTTGATGTCGGGCAATGCACAACAGAGCACGCATTACGTGCAAGCAATTCGATATCGCTTCGATCCAGATGAACAGCGTGTACTCCGAGGAAATTGTTTCCAGGTATGCCGAGCCCAGCTAGTCGCGTTAATGGACGCATTCCGTGACGAGCCAGCGATTCTTCTACTTCCTGCCGCGTTTCGTGGATATGGATGTGTACGCCGCAATCAAGCTCGGCGGCGAGACTGGCAGCGCGTGCCAGCGTCTCGTCGGAGGCGGTGTAAGGGGCATGCGGGGCAATATTGAAGCGCAGGCGAGGGTGACGCTGCCAACGGTCTCGAGCCGCCAGCCCCTTGCGAAAGTACTCGTCGGCATTCGCGGCGTAAGGCGTCGGGAAATCAATTACCGTGACGCCAATCACTGCCCGCATTCCGGCTTGATCGAATGCTTCAGCCGCTGCGTCGGGGTGGAAATACATGTCGTTACAGGTGGTTATGCCGCCAGAGAGCATTTCGGCCGCTGCCAACAGTGTGCCGTCGCGCACAAAAGCCTCGCTCACGTGTTTGCTTTCGGCGGGCCAGATCGCCTCTTGCAGCCAGCGCATCAGCGGCAAGTCGTCAGCGATGCCTCGCATCAATGACATCGCGGCATGGGTGTGGGCGTTGATCAGCCCGGGAATGAGGGCGTGGTCCGGCAAGTCGACGTTCTGCTTCGCGGTGTATCGAGCCCGCGCCTGGTCTTGCCCGACGATGGCGATGATGCGCCCGGCGGTGATGACCACCGAGTGATGTTCCAGCACGGAATCCGCATCATCCACGGGGATGATCCAGCGGGCACTGACGATGAGGTCGGCCGATTCAGGCTGCATGTAGGGTCTCCGTGTCCGCCGGGTGAGCTGTCGTGGGGCGCAATGATACCTGTCGGCCTTGACGCGTGCGTGTAGGCGGTCTTCGGCGGGAGGGTGGCGTGGTAATATGGCGCGTTATTCTGAACCGCGGCCGACGCCGCCTGGACCCGAGCCGAGATGACCACGTTCGCCAAAGAAACCCTGCCGATCAGTCTCGAAGACGAGATGCGTCATTCGTACCTCGATTACGCCATGAGCGTGATCGTGGGGCGTGCCCTGCCGGATGCGCGCGATGGACTCAAGCCGGTGCATCGGCGCGTCCTGTTCGCGATGCACGAGTTGTCGAACGACTGGAACAAGCCTTACAAGAAATCGGCGCGTATCGTCGGCGACGTGATCGGCAAGTACCACCCGCACGGCGATTCGGCTGTATACGACACCATCGTGCGCATGGCGCAGAACTTCTCGCTGCGCTACATGCTGGTCGACGGTCAGGGCAACTTCGGTTCGGTCGACGGCGACAACGCTGCGGCGATGCGTTACACCGAGATCCGCATGGCGCGGATCGGCCACGAACTGTTGGCCGACATCGACAAGGAAACCGTCGACTTCGGCCCGAACTATGACGGTTCCGAGCAGGAGCCGCTGATCCTGCCGTCGCGCATTCCCAACCTGCTGATCAACGGCTCGTCCGGTATCGCGGTCGGCATGGCGACCAACATCCCGCCGCACAACCTGACCGAAGTCGTGGATGCCTGCCTGCACCTGCTGGCCAATCCGGACGCTTCCATCGATGATCTGATCCAGATCGTGCAGGCGCCGGACTTCCCGACCGCCGCACTGATCTATGGCCTGTCCGGTGTGCACGACGGCTATCGCACCGGCCGCGGCCGCGTCGTGATGCGTGCGCGCACTCACTTCGAGGATCTCGAGAAGGGCAACCGTCAGGCGATCATCGTCGACGAGCTGCCGTACCAGGTTAACAAGCGCACCCTGCTTGAGCGCATTGCGGAGCTGGTCAACGAGAAGAAGATCGAGGGCATCAGCGAGATCCGCGACGAGTCGGACAAGTCCGGCATGCGCGTGGTCGTCGAGCTCAAGCGTGGCGAGATGCCTGAGGTGGTGCTGAACAATCTGTTCAAGCAGACCCAGCTGCAAGACACCTTCGGCATGAACATGGTGGCGCTGGTCGACGGCAAGCCGCGCACGCTGAACCTGCACGAGATGATCGACTGCTTCCTGTCGCATCGCCGTGAGGTTGTTACGCGTCGCACCATTTTTGAGCTGCGCAAGGCACGCGAGCGCGGCCATACGCTGGAAGGTCTGGCGGTGGCGTTGTCGAACGTGGATGAAGTCATTGCTCTGATCAAGGCTGCACCGGCACCGGCTGATGCCAAGCGCGAGCTGCTGGCGCGCGTCTGGCGCAGCCCGCTTGTCGAGGAAATGCTCGCGCGCGCCGCGGCTGAACATTACCGCCCGGATGGGCTGGCGCCGGAGTTCGGCTTGTCTGAGCAGGGCTACCGCCTGTCCGACGTGCAGGCCCAGGCCATTCTGGAATTGCGCCTGCAGCGCTTGACCGGGCTGGAGCAGGACAAGATCGTTGGTGAGTATCGTGAGGTCATGGAGCTGATCGCTGATCTGCTCGACATCCTTGCCCGACCCGAGCGCATCTCGAGCATCATCGGCGAGGAGCTCGCCGTCGTGAAGAATCAGTACGGCGACCCGCGTCGCTCCGAGATCGTCATGAGCACCTCGGACATCAGCATCGAGGATCTCATCGCGCCGGAAGACATGGTTGTGACCTTGTCGCACGGCGGTTACATCAAGCGTCAGCCGCTGGCCGACTATCGTTCCCAGCGTCGTGGTGGCCGCGGCAAGCAAGCCACCGGCATGAAGGACGACGATTTCATCGATCGCCTGTTCGTCGCCAACACGCACGATTACATGTTGTGCTTCTCGAACCGCGGCCGTGTCTATTGGCTGAAGGTGTATGAGGTGCCGGAGGGTGCTCGCAATGCGCGCGGCAAGCCCATCGTCAACCTCTTCCCGCTGCTCGAAGGCGAGAAGATCACCGCCGTGCTGCCGGTGCAGACCTTTGACGACGATCACTTTGTGTTCATGGCCACGGCCCAGGGTACGGTCAAGAAAACTGCGCTCACCGCGTTCTCGAACCCGCGCAAGGCCGGCATCATCGCGGTCGGTCTGGACGATGGCGACCACCTGGTTGGCGTGGCCATCACCAGTGGCGAGTGCGACGTGATGCTGTTCTCCGACGCCGGCAAGGCCGTGCGTTTCCCGGAGCGCGACGTACGCCCGATGGGGCGCGAGGCGCGCGGTGTGCGCGGCATGAACATCGAGGACAGCCAGCGCGTGATCGCGATGCTGGTGGCCAGCGACGAATCTCAGTGCGTTCTGACCGCCACCGAAAACGGCTACGGCAAGCGCACGCCGGTGGGTGAATACACGCGTCACGGCCGCGGTACGAAGGGCATGATCGCAATCCAGACTTCCGAGCGTAACGGCAAGCTCGTGGGCGCCTGCCTGGTGCACACCACCGATGAGGTCATGCTTATTTCCAACGGCGGTGTGCTGATCCGCACGCGCGTTGCGGACATTCGTGAGTTGGGCCGCGCGACTCAAGGCGTGACACTGATCAACCTTGATGAAGGCACCTATCTGGCTGGCATCGAGCAGGTCATCGAGTCCGATCCGGAAGATTTGCTGGACGAGGGCGACGATGCAGCCGATGAGGCTGCGGAATGATGCTTCCGAGGTGATCGGCATGAGCCGGGTCTACAACTTCAGCGCCGGTCCTGCGGCGCTGCCGGAAGAAGTGCTGCGTCAGGCGGCCGATGAAATGCTCGACTGGCACGGTGCCGGCTGTGGCGTGATGGAAATGAGCCATCGCGGCAAGCATTTTTCGGCCATCGCCGAACGTGCCGAGGCCGATCTGCGCAGCCTGCTCGACGTGCCGGCCAACTATCGCGTGCTGTTTTTGCAGGGCGGCGGCACCCAGCAGTTCTCGCAAGTGCCGATGAACCTGCTGGGCGGTGGCTCGGCCGACTACATCGTCACCGGGTCGTGGTCGCAGAAGGCTTTCGAGACGGCGCAAGCGCTTGCTCCATTTGTTGCCGGCAAGGTGCGCTGCGCAGGCTCCACCGAGACGACTGGTTTCAAGGGTGTGCCACGTGGGGACGAGCTTTCGCTCGACCCGTCTGCCGCCTACCTGCATCTGTGTACCAACGAAACCATTCACGGTGTCGAGTATCTCGAAGCGGCACAGCTGCCAGCGAGCGCCGCGCCGCTGGTGGGCGATGTTTCATCGCATATCCTGTCGCGCCCATTGGATGTCGGCCGCTTCGGCATGATCTACGCCGGCGCACAGAAGAACATCGGTCCGTCCGGGCTGGTGGTCGCCATCGTGCGTGACGACCTGCTCGATCGCGCCTGGGCCGGTACCCCCGGCGTCATGCGCTACGACACGATGGCCGAGCACGATTCCATGCTCAACACGCCGCCGACCTACGCCATCTACATTGCCGGTCTGGTGTTCCAGTGGCTGCAGCGGCAGGGCGGCCTGGCCGCCATCGAGGTAGTGAACGTCGCCAAGGCCAGGCTGCTGTATGACTTCATCGACGCTTCTGGCCTGTACCGCAACGAAATCGATCCGGCCTGCCGTTCGCGCATGAACGTCCCCTTCCTGCTCGCCGACACGCGGCTGGAGAGTGATTTTCTCGCCGGCGCCGAAGCGGCGGGGCTCTCGCAGTTGAAAGGACACAAATCGGTCGGCGGCCTGCGTGCGTCGATCTATAACGCCATGCCCCTTGCTGGTGTCGAGGCCCTCGTCGCGTACATGCGCGAGTTCGAGCGCACGCGGGGATGACCGGAGTTCCGCATGAGTGACGAACTGCACCAACTCAGAAACGACATCGACCGCCTCGATCGCGAGATTCTCGAACGCCTGTCAGAGCGCGCGCGCAATGCTCAGCGCATCGGCGAGGTCAAGCAGGGCAATCTTTACCGCCCCGAGCGCGAGGCGCAGGTTCTGCGCCGCGTTGCCGACGAGAACCCCGGCCCGCTGCCAGATCAGGCCGTGCAGCGCGTGTTCCGCGAAATCATGTCGGCCTGTCTGGCGCTGGAGCAGCCGCTGCGTGTGGTCTATCTCGGCCCGGCCGGTACCTTCTCCGAGAGTGCGGCGCGCAAGCATTTCGGCGCCGCGCCGATGTTCCAGCCGCAGGTCAGCATCGAAGAATCCTTCCGCATGGTCGAGGCCGGCAATGCCGACTATTGCGTGGTGCCGGTCGAGAATTCGACCGAAGGGGTGGTCGGCGGCACGCTAGATCTGCTGCTCGCCAGCCGCCTCAAGGTGTGCGGTGAGATCAGCCTGCGCATTCACCAGCATCTGATGAGCCAGTCGGCCGAGCTGGAGGCGGTGAAGAAGGTCTATTCGCATTCGCAGTCACTGGCACAGTGCCACGAATGGCTCAACCGCAACCTGCCGCGCGCCGAGCGCGTGCCGGTCACCAGCAACGCCGAGGCCGCGCGCCTGGCGGCGGCGGAAGAGGGTGTGGCTGCCATCGCCGGCGAGGCGGCGGCCGAGCTGTATGGTCTTGGCGTGCTGGGTGCCAACATTGAGGACGATCCGCGCAACACCACGCGTTTCCTCGTGCTGGGGTTGCATGACGCCGGCCTGTCCGGCCGTGACAAAACCTCACTGGTGTGTTCCGCGCCCAACCGCCCTGGTGCCGTGCATCAACTGCTCGAGCCGCTGGCGCGCCACGGCGTGAGCATGACCAAGCTGCAGTCCCGCCCGGCACGCAATGGCATGTGGGAATACATGTTCTACATCGACATCGAGGGGCATCAGGCTGACGCTGCCGTTGCGGCCGCGCTGGTCGAGCTAGAGGCGCGGGCTTCCTTTGTGAAGGTGCTCGGGTCCTACCCCGTAGCCGCGATCTGAGGCGCTTTGCATGAACGACAGTCTCAATCTTTCCGCCGTTGCCGAGCGCGCTCCGGCGCACATTCGAGCGATTTCGCCCTATCAGCCGGGTAAGCCGATTGCCGAGCTTGCGCGCGAGATGGGGCTGGCTGAGAGCGATATCGTCAAGCTCGCGTCCAACGAGAACCCGCTCGGCATGAGCGAGGCTGCGCAAGACGCTGCGGCGGCTGCGCTGCAAGACATCGCGCGCTATCCGGACGGCAATGGCTTCGAACTCAAGGCCGCGCTTTCGGCGAAGCTTGGTGTGGGCATCGAGCAGATTGTGCTCGGCAACGGCTCCAACGACATCCTCGAACTCGCTGCGCGTGCGCTTCTGTCGCCTGGCGCGTCGGCCGTGTATTCGCAATATGCGTTCGCGGTATATCCGCTTGCGACCAACGCCACTGGCGCGCATGGCATCGAAGTGGTCGCGCGCGATCATGGCCACGATCTGGACGCGATGGCGGCGGCAATTACGCCGGATACGCGCATTGTCTTTGTCGCCAACCCCAACAACCCGACCGGCACCTTCCTGTCCGGCAACGCCGTCGAAGCCTTCCTGCGCCGCGTGCCGCCCGACGTGCTGGTGGTGCTCGACGAGGCCTACACCGAATATCTCGAGCCGCAGCAGCGCTACGACAGCATCGCTTGGGTCGCGCGCTTTCCGAATCTGCTGGTGTCTCGCACGTTTTCCAAAGCCTATGGCCTTGCCGGACTGCGCGTCGGGTACGGCGTTGGCCAGCCGGCCGTGGTTGATTTGCTCAATCGCGTGCGGCAACCGTTCAACGTATCAAGCGTTGCCTTGGCTGCAGCCGCGGCCGCGCTGGGCGACGAGGAATTTCTCGCCCGCAGCGCCGAACTGAACCGCGCGGGCATGCGCCAGTTCACCGATGCCTTCGCCGGCCTGGGGCTGGAATGGATTCCGTCGGCCGGTAACTTCGTGGCGGTCCGCGTGGGGGATGCCGCGGCGATCAACCGCTCGCTGCTGCGACAGGGCGTGATCGTGCGCCCGGTCGCCGGCTACGGCATGCCGGAGTGGTTGCGTATCTCGATCGGACTGCTCGCTGAGAACACGCGTTGCATCGAGGCGCTGCGTACGGCGCTGGCTGAAACCCGGAGTGGAAACTGATGGCGGTGGTCAACAAGCTGGTGATTTGCGGAGTCGGCCTGATTGGCGCTTCTTTTGCCATGGCGCTGCGCAAGGCCGGCATGGTCAGGCGGGTTGTCGGAATCGGGCGCACGCGTGCGCCGCTGGAGCGCGCGGTCGCTCTGGGCGTGATCGACGAAGCCGCTACTGATTGGGCGGACGCGCTGAATGGTGCCGACTTTGTTCTGCTGGCCGCGCCAGTCGGGCAGATGGACGCCGTCATGGGCGCAATGGCGCCGCATCTGGCCGAAAACACGGTTGTCACCGATGCCGGCAGCACCAAGCGCGACGTCATCGAGGCGATTTACCGCAATCTGGGCGAGCGGCTCGCCAATGTTGTGCCGGCGCACCCCATTGCCGGCGCGGAGAGAAGCGGTGTCGACGCGGCTTTCGAGACGCTTTACACGGACAAGAAGGTGGTGTTGACGCCGTTGCCCGAGAACGAGCCCTCCGCCGTGCTGCGCGTGCGCGAAGTGTGGGAAGCCTGCGGCGCGGTTGTGCACGAAGTGCCGCCGCACGATCACGATCGCATCTTTGCCGCGGTCAGCCACCTGCCGCATCTGCTGGCTTTCGGGCTGGTGCACGACCTGGCCGAACGTGCCAATGCCGAGCAGCTGTTTCACTTCGCGGCCAGCGGCTTTCGCGACTTCACCCGCATTGCCGGCAGCAGTCCCGAGATGTGGCGCGACATCTGTATCGCCAACCGGCAACCGCTGCTGGCTGAGCTGGACCAGTATCTGGCCGAACTGGCCTACCTGCGTGCATTGCTGCTGTCGGCCGACAGCGAACGACTGGAACAGCACTTTGCCGCCGCACGTGATGCCCGCAATGCCTGGGCGCATGGCCACAGCGCTGATCCGAACACGCCGGAGTGACGATGGAGTTTCTCGATCTGCCGCCCTTGCTTGAAGCCCGCGGCACGGTTCGCCTGCCGGGCTCGAAGAGCATTTCCAACCGCTCCTTGCTGCTTGCTGCGCTGGCCGAGGGTGAAACCGAGATCCGCGATCTGCTCTCATCCGACGACGTCGATCGCATGCTCGAAGCGCTCACGGCGCTCGGCGTGAAGTGGTCGCGCAACGACGACGGCAGCTATCGCGTGCGTGGCGTCGGCGGTGCGTTTCCGGTCAAGTCCGGCGACCTGTTCCTGGGCAATGCCGGCACCGCCTTCCGTCCGCTTACCGCTGCGTTGGCCTTGTCGGGCGGCGAGTACCGTCTCTCGGGTGTGCCGCGCATGCATGAGCGGCCCATCGGCGATCTGGTGGACGGTCTGCGTGAGATCGGCGCCGATATCGACTACCTGGGCAACGAGGGCTTTCCGCCTCTGGCGATCCACCCCGGGGCGATTCAGGCGGGCGGCGTTGTACGGGTGCGTGGTGACGTCTCCAGCCAGTTTCTGACTGCGTTGTTGATGGCGCTGCCGGTGACCGGCAAGCAAACCACTATCGAGGTCGTCGGCGAACTGATTTCCAAGCCCTACATCGAGATCACGCTCGCATTGATGGCACGGTTCGGCGTTGAGGTGACCCGCGAGGGCTGGCAGCGATTCGTCGTGCCGGAAAATGCTCGCTACGTCACGCCGGGCGTGCTGTTTGTCGAGGGTGACGCCTCGGCAGCATCGTATTTCCTGGCCGCCGGCGCGATTGGCGGTGGCCCGGTGCGTGTCGAAGGCGTCGGCCCCGGGAGTATCCAGGGCGACGTGCGCTTTGCCGAAGCGCTCGAGGCCCTTGGCGCGCGCATTTCATACGGTGATAACTGGATCGAAGCCAGCGCGCCCGAAAGCGGTGTACTGCGAGCGTTTGATCTTGACCTGAACCACATCCCTGACGCGGCCATGACGCTGGCCGTGGCTGCCTTGTTTGCGGACGGGCCTTGCCGTTTGCGCAACATCGCGAGTTGGCGAGTCAAGGAAACCGACCGTATCGCAGCGATGGCGACCGAGCTGCAGAAGGTCGGTGCGGTGGTGGAGGAGGGGGGAGACTACCTCCGCGTGACGCCACCCGCGCGCCTCCAGCCGGCAGCCATCGATACCTACGACGACCATCGCATGGCGATGTGCTTTTCGCTTGTGAGTCTTGGCGATTGCCGTGTGCGCATCAACGACCCGAAGTGTGTGAACAAGACTTTTCCCGGCTACTTCGACGCGTTTGGCGAAATCGTTCAACCGGTGCCCGTGCTGGCCATCGACGGGCCGTCGGCTTCGGGCAAGGGAACGGTTGCGGCGCGCGTGGCTGCCGCACTGGGCTGGAATTATCTTGACAGCGGTTCGCTGTACCGTCTGGTTGCACTGGCGGCGCTGCGCGCGAAAGTGGCTTTCGACGACGAAACCGCGCTGGCGCCCATCGCGCGCGAGCTGCCGGTGCGATACGACGAGGGGCGCATTTTGCTCGACGGTGATGATGTGACCGACCGCATTCGCGAGGAAGATTGTTCGGTTGGGGCATCCCGCGTTGCTGTGCTGCCGGCCGTGCGCACGGCCTTGCTTGATCGCCAGCGTGATTTTCGCCATGGGCCGGGTCTGGTGGCCGAAGGGCGTGATATCGGTTCGGTGGTGTTTCCGGATGCGGCAAGCAAGTTCTTCCTCACCGCGTCGGCCGCTTCGAGGGCGCAGAGACGTTATAAGCAGTTGATCGAAAAAGGTTCCGCGGCTATACTCCACGACCTTCAGAACGATCTTGAGGAGCGCGACCGCCGCGATGCGGCTCGAAGCGTTGCTCCGCTAAGACAGCTTCCCGATGCGGTGCTTGTCGATACGACCGACATGGCGATCGACGAAGCCGTTTCATTTGTTCTGGAACACATGCACGGGGCTACCCCGCGCAAGGCTGACTGAACACCGCCCGGTGTCCGGTTTTTTTGCAAACTGACAGGCGTCGCGGCCGTTTCCGCGATATTTGGAACCTCAACCTTTATGACTACTGCCACCCCCGTCTCCAGTTCCATGGAGAGTTTTGCCGACCTGTTCGAAGAAAGCCTTGCCCGCCAGGAAATGCGCGCTGGCGAGGTGATCACTGCCGAAGTGGTCAACATCGATCACAACTTCGTGGTCGTCAACGCCGGACTCAAGTCCGAAAGCTATGTTGCCATCGAAGAGTTCCGCGACGATCGCGGTGAACTCGAAGTCAGCATCGGCGACTTCGTCCACGTCGCAATCGACGCTCTGGAAGACGGCTACGGCGAAACCCGCCTGTCGCGCGAGAAGGCCAAGCGCATTGCCGCCTGGAACGATCTGGAAAAGGCACTGAACGAAGGCTCGCTGGTGAAGGGCGTCGTCTCGGGTCGCGTCAAGGGCGGCCTGACCGTCATGACCAACAGCATCCGCGCGTTCCTGCCGGGTTCGCTGGTCGACATGCGTCCGGTCAAGGACACCACGCCGTACGAAGGCAAAGAATTCGAATTCAAGGTCATCAAGCTCGACCGCAAGCGCAACAACGTTGTTGTTTCGCGCCGTGCCGTGCTCGAAGAGACCATGGGTGAAGAGCGCCAGAAGCTGCTCGAGAACCTGCAGGAAGGCTCGGTCGTCAAGGGTATCGTCAAGAACATCACCGACTACGGTGCGTTCGTCGACCTCGGCGGAATCGATGGCCTGCTGCACATCACCGACCTGGCCTGGCGTCGCGTGCGTCACCCGTCGGAAGTGCTCAACGTTGGCGACGAAATCGAAGCCAAGGTCCTCAAGTTCGACCAGGAGCGTCAGCGTGTTTCGCTCGGCCTCAAGCAGCTCGGCGACGACCCCTGGGTCGGCATCGCCCGCCGCTACCCGCAGAGCACCCGCCTGTTCGGCAAGGTCACCAACATCACCGACTACGGCGCGTTCGTCGAAGTCGAGCAGGGTATCGAAGGTCTGGTCCACGTGTCCGAAATGGACTGGACCAACAAGAACATCCACCCGACCAAGGTTGTCCAGCTGGGCGACGAAGTCGAAGTGATGATTCTGGAAATCGACGAAGACCGTCGCCGCATCTCGCTGGGCATGAAGCAGTGCATGTCCAACCCGTGGGACGATTTCGCCCTGAATCACAAGAAAGGCGACAAGGTTCGTGGCCAGATCAAGTCGATCACCGACTTTGGTGTGTTCATCGGCCTGGATGGCGGCATCGACGGTCTGGTGCATCTGTCCGACCTGTCGTGGAGCGAGTCCGGTGAAGACGCCGTGCGCCGCTTCAAGAAGGGTGACGAAGTCGAAGCCCTGGTGCTGGCCATTGATGTCGAGCGTGAGCGTATCTCGCTGGGCGTGAAGCAGATGGAAGGTGACCCCTTCACCAACTTCATCGCCACCCACGAGAAGAACACGCTCGCAACCGGTACCGTCAAGACTGTCGACGCCCGTGGTGCAGTGATCCAGCTCAACGAAGAAGTCGAGGGCTATCTGCGCGCTTCCGAGGCAGCTGCTCACCGTATCGACGATCTGACGACCGTGCTGAAGGAAGGCGATCAGGTCGAGGCGCTGATCATCAACGTGGATCGCAAGACCCGTTCGATCAACCTCTCGATCCGTGCCAAAGACCAGGTTGAAACCAGCGACGCGATGACCAAGCTGTCGGCCGACGCAGTGAGTGGCACCACCAATCTTGGTGCGCTGCTCAAGGCCAAGCTGAACGAGCAGAAGCAATAATCCCCCGCTCGTCATGACCAAATCGGAACTGATTGCGCGGCTTGCGGCTCGTTTTCCGCAGCTGGTCGTGAAGGACGCCGATTACGCGGTCAAGATGGTTCTCGATGCGATGACCGACGCCCTGTCGCGTGGTGATCGTATCGAGATCCGCGGTTTTGGCAGCTTCGCGTTGAACTATCGGCCGCCCCGTGTCGGTCGCAATCCCAAGTCAGGTGATCGTGTGCAGGTGCCTGAAAAGCATGTGCCGCACTTCAAGGCCGGCAAGGAATTGCGCGAGCGGGTTGATATCGTGGCCTGAGCATGCAAGCATCGGCACCTGCCGGTGATTCCCCGAAAGGGCGGCGTAGGCCGCCTTTTTTTTGACCTCGAAGGAAGATATTCCATGCGCATCCTGATGTGGGCCGTCCGACTGCTGTTGTTCTTTCTCTTGTTCGGGTTTGCCGTCAAGAATGATCAGCTTGTCGATCTGCGCTTCTTCTTCGGCAGCGAGTGGAGCTTGCCGCTGGTTTTCGTGATTCTTGCCGCGTTTGCAGCAGGTGCAGTGCTGGGCGTGACCGCGACCTTCGCTTCGCTGCTCGGCAAACAGCGTGAGATCAGCCGTCTGCGTCGCGAGAACGCGCGGCTTGAGCGCGAACGCAAGGCGGACTGAACAACATGGAAATTGAATTCTGGTGGCTGCTGGCGCTGCCGCTTTTCTTCGCGCTGGGCTGGATGGCGGCGCGTATCGACATCCGCCAGGTCGTGCGCGAATCGCGTGCACTGCCGCGCTCCTATCTGAATGGTCTCAATTTCCTCATCAACGAGCAGCAGGACAAGGCAGTCGACGCCTTCATCGAGGCCGTGCGTATCGATCCCGATACCATTGAACTGCATTTCGCTCTGGGTGCGTTGTTCCGCCGTCGTGGTGAAACCGAACGTGCCATCCGCATGCACCAGAGTCTGGTGGATCGCGAAGATCTTAAAGAAGAGCGGCGTCTGGATGCGTTGGTGGCCCTCGCCGAGGACTACTTGCGCGCAGGGCTGCTCGATCGTGCCGAGACGATCTATCTGCGTCTGCGTGGCACCCGACACAACGAGATTGCGACTCACAACCTGCTCGATATCTATCAGCAGGAGAAAGAGTGGTTGAAGGCGGTGGACATCGCGCGCAGCCTCAGTGGTCATGAAGGTGTGCAGTGGCGCAAGGAAATTGCCAACTTCTACTGCGAACTTGCCGACAACGCATTGGCCAGTTCGCAACATGAGGAGGCGCGCGGTTTTATCGACGAAGCTCTCGAGATGAATCGGCGTTGTGTGCGCGCCAGCATCCTTCTGGGTGATCTGTTGCTGGCCGAAGGGCGGCTGGAAGAGGCCGTGGAAGCCTGGAAGCGGGTCGAGAATCAGGATCCTGTCTATCTGTCGCTGGTCGCAGAGCGCGTCATGGGCGTTTTCGGTCGTCTCGATCGTCTGGATCAGGGGCACACCTTGCTGCGTGCCTGGCTCGACCGCAATCCCACGTTGGATCTGATGGACCAGGTGTTCAAATGGGAAATCGAACGCAAGGGCCCGAAGGCGGCATACGAGCTGGTGCGTGAGCAACTCAAGCACAATCCCACCGTACTGGGGCTGGAGAAGTTGCTGGAGGCTGCTGTGCAGCAAGTCGATGCCGCGCAGCGGGACGATGTCGAGCTGGTAAAGCAGCTGATTCACGGCCATACGCGGCGAGTCGCGCGCTACCGTTGCGACAGCTGCGGCTTCAAGTCACGTCGTTTCCAGTGGCGCTGCCCGGCCTGCGGTGGCTGGGAGACCTATCCCCCGCGCCGTACCGAGGAATTCGATCTGGCGCCCTGAGGCATTTGAATAGAACCGGCGGTGGCTTCAGGCACGACCGCTGCGCATCTACACTTACCGCCATCGCAGAACATCCAGCAAGGCTGACATGGACTACAAGACGCTCGAAGATTACGTCGGACAAACGCCGTTGGTGCGCCTCAAACGCATTACGGCCGGACGCAACAACGTCATTCTTGCCAAGCTCGAGGGCAACAATCCGGCCGGTTCGGTGAAGGATCGGCCGGCGCTGTCGATGATCGTACGCGCCGAGGCGCGCGGTGATATCAAACCGGGCGATACCTTGATCGAGGCCACCAGTGGCAACACCGGCATTGCGCTGGCCATGGCGGCGGCAATGCGGGGCTACGGCATGATCCTGGTGATGCCCGAGAACCAGAGTGTCGAGCGACGCCAGACCATGCGTGCCTTCGGTGCCGAACTGGTGCTGACAGGTAAGGAAGGCGGCATGGAGATGGCGCGTGACGTGGCGGAGCGCATGCGTGATGAGGGGCGCGGCATCATCCTCGACCAGTTCGCAAACCCGGACAATCCGGTGGCTCACTATGAGGGCACAGCTCCTGAAATCTGGGAGCAGACTGCGGGCCGCATCACCCACTTCATCAGTAGCATGGGCACCACCGGCACGATCATGGGGTGCTCGCGCTTCTTCAAGGAACAGAATCCGGCCATCCAGATCATTGGATGCCAGCCGGAAGACGGCGCGCAGATTCCGGGCATCCGCAAGTGGCCGGACGCCTATCTGCCGCGTATCTACGACAAGCGCAGCGTGGATAGCCTTGAGTACGTGGGGCAGGCCGAAGCAGAGGAAATGACCCGTCGCCTCGCGCGTGAGGAGGGCATCTTCGCGGGAATTTCGTCGGGCGGCGCGATGCATGTCGCCTTGCGTCTCGCCGCGCAGGTCGAGAATGCGGTAATTGTCTCGATCGTATGCGATCGAGGCGACCGTTACCTGTCCACAGGCGTGTTTCCGGGCTGACGCGATGATTGCCTGCTGGCGCGGCTTTGCGCTTGCGGTGATGTGTGTGTTCAGCATTGGGAAGGGGCATGCGGCTGCGCTCAATTTCAGTGTCGGCGCGATCGAGCATCCAGCCTTCGGTCTGCAGAGCCTTGCGTTCAGGGTCGCGGACGATGGGGCCAGCGCGGACCTGCGCATCGAACGCTTGCGCATAGCAGGTGAGGATTGGCGTGATTTGCGCCTGCACTGCCCGGAATTCCTGCTTTCCCTCCCCGATTTGCGCTGCAAAGGCGGGCGGGTAGAAGGCGCGGGCCTCGATGAAGTCGTCACGGTTGATTTCGACTTCGACCTGATTTCGAGAGACGGCGAACTACGCCTGCGAACGGCGGCTGGAGAGTCGCTGGCGGTTCTTCTTCACGATGGGGAGCTGTCTGCGCGACTTGCCCACGTCGGGTTGCAACGGCTCGTGCCATGGGTTCCGGCGCTTGCCGGCTACGCGCCGAGTGGATTCTTCGACGGGCATGTCCAGCTCGCAGCGGATTCGACAGTCAGTGTCTCGGGAGTCTTGTCGGACGGGGCATTCGCCAGTGGCGATGGCTTGCAAGCCGCGGAAGGCTTGAGGCTGGAAGTTGATGTGAGCGTGCAGCCGCGTCGCGGTGGCCATGATTTTTCGGGTCGTTTGCAATGGACGGCCGGTGAGAGCTACGTCCACCCCGTATATGTCAAAGCGCCGGCCGGGCTTATTGTTGCGGGCTCGCTGCGCAACGATACGCTTGAGCTGAAGCGCTTTGCGCTGGATATCGATGGCGCAGAAGCTGTTGAGGCGCGGGCGACGATCTTGCTGCCCGACGGCACGCCGCAGGACTTTGCGCTCGCCATTGCGTCGGCAGATCTTGGTGTCTTAGGGCCGCGCTTCATCGCACCGCTGGTGGCACCGCAACGGGCCGAGTCGCTTCGATTTGCAGGCAAGCTCAGCGCGGGGGTCGTGTTCGAGCAGGGCGTCCTGCGTTCTGTGGATGCGGCGCTTGATCAGGTGCGCTTCGAAGACATCGACAGCGCGCTTTCGCTTGGCCCATTGTCCGGGCTCCTGCCGTGGCGTGCAGACGAGGCGACGCGAACCAGACTGCGGTTCGAAGGAGGCCGCTGGCAGGCGCTGGAGCTTGGCGGCTTTGATCTGGATGCCGAATTGCGCGGCGCGTCTCTGGCCATTGAGCAGCTTGCAGTGCCGGTGCTCGATGGTCGTGTCGTGCTCAACGGTCTGGCCCTGCACCGAGGCGAGGGTGGGTGGTCCGGCAGTGGCGCAGCCGTTGTCGAACCGATCTCCATGCCTTTGCTGACGAAAGCGATCGGGCTGCCCGAGATGGCCGGAGTACTGTCCGCATCATTGCCCGGGTTGCGGGTGTCTCCGGGGGAATTGGCGCTTGATGGAGCGCTGATCATCTCGGTGTTCGATGGCTATCTGCGGATGACCGAACTGATGGCCATTGAGCCTTTCGGGGTCTCTTCCCGTCTGTACGGCAATCTGGAGGGGCGCCACATCGATCTGGCGCAACTCACGCAGACCTTTTCGTTCGGCGGTATGACGGGCTTTGTGGATGTCGATATTGCGGGGCTGGAACTGGCCGACTGGCGCCCCGTGCGGTTTGATGCGCGGGTTGCGAGCAGCCCGGGGAGATATCGCAAGCGCATCAGCCAGCGTGCCGTCGAGAACCTCGGAGCGCTGGCCGGGCCAGGTGCGGGTCTTGCGCTGCAGCGCAGCTTCCTGCGCTTTCTGGATGACTTCGGTTACCGCGAAATCGGTCTCAGCTGCCGCCTCGACGGTGGCGTGTGCATCATGGGTGGTATCGATGGAGGCGCCGCTGGCAGCTTCGATATCGTGCGTGGTGGCGGAATCCCGGCGCTCAATATCATCGGCTACAATCGTCGCGTGAATTGGGACGAGCTGGTCGGTCGCGTGCAGCGTGTGATCGAGTCCAATACGGCGCCTGTCATACGCTGAACCTCCAAGGGGAATACACGTGATCGGATTGAACCGATGCCTGTTCGCCGGTGTGCTGATGATGGCGCTCGCCGGCTGCGTCACCATCAACATCTATTTCCCGGCGGCTGCTGCTGAAAAGGCGGCTGACCGCATCATCGACGAGGTCTGGCAGCTGCAGAGCTCGACGACCACGCCCATGCCGACCAACGGAGGCACGCAATGACTTTTCCATCCATGCTTCGTGCGCTGTGCGTGCTGCTGTTTGCCGCATGCGCGTCGCTTGCCGTTGCCCAGGGAAACCTCGAAATCAATACGCCGGCGATCAGCGCTTTGCAGAAGTCGATGCAGCAGCGGCACGGCGATCTGGCGCCCCTCTATGCATCAGGAGCTATCGGGCTGGCGAAGGACGGTAGTGTTGCCCTGCGTGACGCCTCCAGCGTGCCGCTGGCCCAGCGCAGCCGCGTTACGACATTGATTGCCGCCGAGAATGCGGACCGCAGTGCGCTCTATCGCGAGATCGCGCGCGCCAATGGGCATCCCGAGTGGGAGGCCGATATCCGCAATACCTTCGCCCAGCGCTGGATCGACCGCGCCCAGTCCGGCTGGTGGGTCGAAGGGGCGAGCGGCTGGAAACGCAAGTGACTCCCGTTCTCGTATTCGATATCGAGACCATTCCCGATGTCGCCGGAATCCGCGATCTGCATGATTTGCCAGCGGATCTGGCGGATGCGGAAGTTGCCGAGTTCGCCTTTCAGCAGCGTCGCGTCGCGACCGGTTCGGATTTCCTGCCGCACCACTTGCAGCGCGTCGTGGCCATTTCTTGCGTGCTGCGTGACGCACAGAACTTCCGCGTGTTCTCCCTCGCCGAGCCCGAGAGTGGCGAGGGGCAGATCATCCAGCGCTTCTTCGACGGCATCGAGCGCTACACGCCGCAGATCGTGTCCTGGAACGGTGGTGGTTTTGACCTGCCGGTGCTGCACTACCGTGGCCTGATTCATGGTGCGTCTGCGCCGCGCTACTGGGATCAGGGCGAGGGCGATTACCACGACTCGCGCGAGTTCAAGTGGAACAACTACATCAGCCGCTATCACGCGCGTCACACCGATCTGATGGATCTGCTGGCGATGTATCAGCCGCGCGCCACGGTGCGGCTGGACGAAATGGCCAAGCTGATGGGCTTTCCCGGCAAGCTCGGCATGGATGGTTCGGCCGTGTGGCAGGCGTGGCTGGACGGCAAGCAGGATGAAATTCGCGACTATTGCGAAACTGACGTCGTGAATACCTACCTGGTCTTTCTCGGTTTCCAGCGCATGCGTGGTGAGCGCGACGC
Source organism: Pseudazoarcus sp. NS34 (assembly GCF_059703725.1). NCBI lineage: Bacteria > Pseudomonadati > Pseudomonadota > Betaproteobacteria > Rhodocyclales > Zoogloeaceae > Pseudazoarcus > Pseudazoarcus sp. NS34. Next base: position 526,222 of record NZ_BAAKIZ010000002.1, on the reverse strand, counting down.
AGCGGCGCATGCAGCGGAGCTGGCTTTTGTGCGCGAATCACTCGAAAAGATCGACGCACCGCATTGGAAGGCCTTTCTCGAGGCTTGGCCGAGCAAATAATTTTGACAAGCCTGAACGGGCCGCTATAATTCGCCGCTCTTAGCAGGCGCGTAGCTCAGTTGGTTAGAGCACCACCTTGACATGGTGGGGGTCGTTGGTTCGAATCCAATCGCGCCTACCAACACCCAGGAGCCATGTCGATGTCCCGAACTACCACTACCGCCTCTGTGCAGTATTAGGTTGGGCTCAGCATCGTTCCAGAGAAAGAAGTGCGGCTCGACCGCACTTTTTTTTCGTCCGCAGTTTTGTTGCACAAGTCATTGATCGCGAGGCCCCGGAAATGCCCAACATCACGCTTCCTGACGGTTCTGTCCGCAGCTTCGATCAGCCGGTGACGGTGGGCGAGGTCGCAGCCTCGATTGGTGCCGGTCTGGCCAAGGCCGCGCTCGCGGGCAAGGTCGATGGTCGCGAAGTCGATCTGTCGCACCGCATCGAGCGGGATGCCAGCCTTGCCATTCTCACGTCGAAGAATGCAGAAGGGCTGGAGGTCATCCGCCATTCGACGGCGCACCTGCTGGCGCACGCAGTCAAGCAGTTGTTCCCGGATGCGCAGGTCACCATCGGGCCGGTCATCGACAACGGCTTCTATTACGACTTCTCGTACAAGCGCCCGTTCACCCCCGAGGATCTGGAGAAGATCGAGCAGCGCATGGCGGAACTGGCCAAGGCCGAACTTCCGGTCTCGCGCGAGGTGTGGCAGCGCGACAAGGCGGTCGAGTTCTTCAAGGGCGAAGGTGAGCTTTACAAGGCAGAGATCATCGCTTCGATCCCCGCGGATCAGGATGTCTCGCTGTACCGCCAGGCCGACTTCATTGATCTGTGCCGTGGCCCGCACGTGCCGGATACCGGCAAGCTCAAGGTCTTCAAGCTGACCAAGGTGGCCGGCGCCTACTGGCGTGGCGACTCGAAGAACGAGATGCTGCAGCGCATCTACGGCACGGCCTGGGCCAGCAAGGAAGATCTGGCCAATTACCTGCACATGCTCGAAGAGGCCGAGAAGCGCGACCACCGCAAACTGGGTCGTCAGCTCGATCTCTTCCACATCCAGGAAGAAGCGCCGGGCATGGTGTTCTGGCACCCCAAGGGCTGGACGCTTTGGCAGCAGGTTGAACAATACCTGCGCCGCACCATCAGCGCCGAGGGCTATCAGGAAGTGAAGACGCCGCAAGTCGTCGACCGCAGCCTGTGGGAGAAGTCCGGTCACTGGGGCATGTACTCCGACCTGATGTTCACGACGCAGTCCGAAAAGCGCGACTACGCGATCAAGCCGATGAACTGCCCGTGCCACGTCGAGATTTTCAACCAGGGCCTGAAGAGCTACCGCGACCTGCCGCTGCGCATGGCCGAGTTCGGCTCCTGCCATCGCAATGAGCCGTCGGGTTCGCTGCACGGCATCATGCGTGTGCGTAATTTCGTGCAGGACGATGCCCACATCTTTTGTACCGACGAACAGGTGCAGGGCGAGGCGGCGGAGTTTATCTGCCTGCTGCAAAAGGTCTATGCCGATTTCGGCTTCACCGATGTCGAGGTCAAGTTGTCGACCCGCCCGGATAAGCGTGTCGGCACCGACGAGCAGTGGGATCAGGCTGAGGCCGCGCTGGCTGCGGCTCTGGATGCTCAGGATCTGGCCTACGAACTGCAGCCCGGCGAGGGTGCCTTTTACGGCCCGAAGATCGAGTTCTCGCTGAAGGATTGTCTGGGGCGGGTGTGGCAGTGCGGCACCTTGCAACTCGATTTCAATCTGCCGGTGCGTCTTGGTGCCGAGTATGTTTCCGACGACAACACCAAGAAGCACCCGGTGATGCTGCATCGCGCCATCCTCGGATCGCTGGAGCGCTTCATCGGCATCCTGATCGAGCACCACGCCGGGGCGATGCCGCTTTGGCTGGCGCCGGTGCAGGCTGTCGTGCTGAACATTTCAGATGGGCAGGCCGAATACGCCACGGACGTCACAAAACGCCTGCGCGCCGCGGGTTTCCGGGTCGAGGCGGATTTGCGTAACGAAAAGATAAACTATAAAATCCGCGAGCACAGCGCACTCAAGCTGCCTTATCAACTCGTTGTAGGCGAGAAGGAGAAGGGCGAAGGGCTTGTTGCAGTGCGTGCGCGAGGTGGCCTCGATCTTGGTCAGATGTCCCTGGATTCGTTGATCGAACGCTGGCAACGCGAAATTGAAGCGAAAGCCGGCACGGCCTGATATTGCTATTTTGGAGAACTGAACCATCGCTCAAGACAAGAAACAGCGCGTTAATAACGAAATCAACGCGCCTGAGGTCCGGCTGGTATCGGATGACGGAGAACAGCTCGGTATCGTTTCGCTTGAGGCGGCCCTGAATGTGGCCGAGGAAGCAGGCCTTGATCTGGTTGAGATTGCGCCCATGGCCGATCCCCCGGTGTGCAAGGTCATGGACTTCGGCAAGTTCAAGTACCAGGAGCAAAAGAAGGCTCACGAGGCACGCCTGAAGCAGAAGCAGGTGCAGATCAAGGAAGTGAAGATTCGTCCCGGTACGGATGAAAACGACTACCAGATCAAACTGCGGAACCTCAAGCGCTTCCTCGACGAAGGCGATAAATGCAAGGTCACCCTGCGTTTTCGTGGTCGTGAAATGGCTCACCAGGAAATCGGCATGCGTCAGCTTGAGCGCATCCGTACCGATCTCGATGAGCTCGGTGTGGTCGAGCAGATGCCCAAGATGGAAGGGCGTCAGATGATTATGGTGATCGCGCCCAAGAAGCACTGATCGCAGCAGTATTTCGCTGACCGTGTTTGCACGGTCGGGAAATTGTCCTCAAAAGGACGAAAAGAAGTGGTGTCGGGTCACAAATGCATCGAAGTACGGTGCTACCCGACGGCATCCAAAAACAGGAGTGTTGTAATGCCCAAGATGAAAACCAAGAGCGGAGCCGCCAAACGGTTCAAGGTCCGCTCGAGCGGTGGGATCAAGCGGTCCCAGGCGTTCAAGCGCCACATCCTTACCAAGAAAACCACGAAGAGCAAGCGCCAGCTGCGCGGCATGACGGAAGTCCATGACTCCGATGCCAAGCTGATCCGTGCAATGCTTCCGTACGCTTGATAGGAGACCGCCATGCCCCGAGTTAAACGTGGTGTAACCGCCCGCGCCCGTCACAAGAAGGTCCTTGCCCTTGCCAAGGGCTACCGTGGCCGCCGCAAGAACGTATACCGCATCGCCAAACAGGCGGTGATGAAGGCCGGTCAGTATGCTTACCGTGACCGTCGTCAGCGCAAGCGTCAGTTCCGTGTTCTGTGGATTGCCCGTATCAACGCCGCTGCGCGTGAGCTGGGCCTGACGTACAGCACCTTCATGCACGGCCTGAAGAAAGCCGAAGTGGAAGTGGACCGCAAGGTACTGGCCGACCTGGCTGTGTTCGACAGGGCTGCGTTTGCAGCACTTGCCGATCAAGCCCGGGCCAAACTCGCCGCCTGATCCAGCGCGGCGCAAAAAAAGGAGGCCTGGCCTCCTTTTTTTTTCTGTACGGACAGTTACCCAAATGGACAATCTGGATTCTCTCGTCGCCGCAGCGGTTGCCGAGTTCGAAGGCGTTAGTGACCCCAATCAGCTCGAACAGGCCAAGGCCCGCTATCTGGGCAAGACCGGCTCGCTGACCGAGCGTCTCAAGGCGCTGGGCAAGTTGCCGCCGGAAGAGCGACGCGTTGCCGGTGCCGAGATCAATCGCGCCAAGCAGGCCGTTGAAGGGGCGCTCGAGGCGCGACGCGATGCCTTGCGCGCGGCACGTCTCGAAACCCAGCTTGCAGCCGAAGCGCTGGACGTGACGCTGCCGGGACGCGGCGCGGGTCTGGGTGGTCTGCATCCGGTCACCCGCACGCAGGAGCGTGTCGAGCAACTCTTCGGTTCGATCGGGTTCGTCGTCGCTGATGGCCCCGAGATCGAGAGCGACTGGCACAACTTCACTGCGCTGAACACGCCCGACAATCATCCGGCGCGTTCGATGCACGACACCTTCTACATCGAAGGGCGTGATGACGTGCTGCTACGCACGCACACCAGCCCGGTGCAGATTCGCGCCATGCTGGCGCATGTCGAGCGCTATGCCGCCGCCGAGGCCATGCCCGACTTGCGTGTGATCGCGCCGGGCCGCGTGTACCGCGTTGATTCCGACGCCACGCATTCGCCGATGTTCCATCAGTTGGAGGGGCTGTGGGTGGGTGAAAACGTCAGCTTTGCCGACCTCAAGGGCATCATCGCCGACTTCCTGCGGAGCTTCTTCGAAACCGACGATCTGCAGGTGCGTTTCCGTCCGTCCTTTTTCCCGTTCACCGAACCCAGCGCCGAGATCGACGTCGCTTTCATGAGCGGTGCGCTGGAAGGGCGCTGGTTGGAGATCGCCGGGTGCGGCATGGTGCATCCGAACGTGCTGGGCTTCGGCGGCATTGATGCCGAACGCTACACCGGGTTCGCCTTCGGCATGGGCCTGGATCGCCTGACCATGCTGCGTTATGGCGTGAACGATCTGCGCTTGTTCTTCGACAACGATCTGCGCTTCCTGAGCCAGTTCCGTTAATTACTGCAGCGGATACCCCCATGCAATTTTCCGAACACTGGTTGCGCGCGCTCGTTGATCCGCAGCTCGATACCGCGGCGCTGGGCCATCTGCTGACGATGGCTGGCCTTGAGGTCGAAGAGTGCGATCCGGTCGCGGCCGAATTCAGCGGCGTCGTCGTCGCCCAGATTGTCGCGGCTGAGAAGCACCCGGACGCTGACAAGCTCAAGGTCTGCAAGGTCGACGATGGCTCCGGCCAGCTGCTGCAGATCGTTTGCGGTGCGCCGAATGCGGCGGTCGGCATGAAGGCACCTTTGGCGCGCGTTGGCGCGAAGCTGCCGGGCTTTGACATCAAGGCGGCCAAGCTGCGCGGCTTGGAGTCGTTCGGCATGCTCTGCTCGGCGCGCGAGTTGGGAGTTTCGGACGCCAGCGAGGGCCTGCTGGCCTTGCCGAGCGATGCTGCCGTTGGCGCGGATATCCGAGAGTTGCTCGCGCTCGACGACCGCATGGTCACGATCAAGCTCACCCCCAATCGTGCCGATTGCCTGAGTTTGGCGGGTGTGGCACGCGAGGTCGCCTCGCTGACTGGCGCAGCGCTGTCCCTGCCGCTCATCGAAACCGTTGCAGCGACGATCGACGATACGCGCGACATCGTGTTGGACGCGCCGCAAGCCTGCCCGCGCTATTGCGGCCGCATTGTGCGCGGGGTGAATGCGCGCGCCGCTACGCCGGGGTGGATGGTGCAGCGCCTGGAGCGTTGTGGCGTCCGCTCGATCAGCGTGCTGGTCGATATCACCAACTACGTCATGCTGGAACTCGGCCAGCCGCTGCACGCTTTCGATGACGCCAAGCTGTCCGGCGCCATTCACGTGCGTATGCCGCGCGCCGGCGAACAGCTGTTGCTGCTCAATGAACAGACGGTCACGCCCGATGCCGACACCTTGCTGATTGCCGACGAAGCGCGCCCGCTCGCGCTGGCCGGCATCATGGGTGGTGAAGAGAGCGGTATCACCCTCGAAACCACCGACCTGTTCCTCGAAAGCGCTTTCTTTGCGCCTGAGGCCATTGCCGGCCGCGCGCGCCAGTACAACTTCAGTTCGGATGCTTCGCATCGCTTTGAACGCGGCGTGGACTTCGAGCTGCCGCGTCGCGCCATCGAGCGCGCTACGCAGTTGATCCTCGATTTGTGCGGCGGTCAGGCCGGCCCGGTGCTGGAAGCGGTCTCCGAGGCACATTTGCCGCAGCGCCAGCCGGTCAGCATGCGTCTGGCACGGGCGCGCCGCGTGCTGGGGCTCGAGCTAGATGACGTGGCAATGATCGCGCTGCTGGAACGTGCTCACTTGTCCGTGCAGCGCGACGGCGACGTTCTGACTGTTGTGCCTCCGAGTTTTCGTTTCGATATCCAGATTGAAGCCGATCTGATTGAAGAGATCGTGCGCCTGCACGGCTACGACAATATCCCTGCCAAGGTTGCGGTGGGCCCCATGTCGATGTTGGTGCAGCCTGAAGCGCAACGCACCGGCTGGTCGTTGCGCCGGCTGCTGGCCGCGCGCGACTTCCAGGAGGTCATCAACTACGCCTTCATCGAAGAGCGCTGGGAGCGTGAGCTTTGCGGCAACACTGCGCCCATGCGGCTGGCCAATCCGATTGCCAGCCAGATGAGCGTGATGCGCACCAGCCTGATTCCGGGCCTGATTGCGACCCTGGCCGACAACCTCAAGCGCCAGCAAGCGCGTGTGCGCGTGTTCGAACTGGGGCGCTGCTTTCTGTCCGATGCGGACGGCGGGCCGGTTGCGGGATATCACCAACCCCTGCGTATCGCTGCTCTGGCCGCTGGTCCGGCGCTCTCCGAGCAATGGGGCGTGGCCACGCGTCGTGTGGATTTCTTCGACCTCAAAAGTGACGTCGAAGCGCTACTCGCGCCGCGTCGCGCCGAGTTTGTGCCGACAACTCATCCGGCCCTGCATCCGGGGCGCTCGGCCGAAGTGCGAATTGATGGGGTGCCTGTCGGCGTAATTGGAGAACTCCACCCGCAGTGGGCCGAATCCTACGATCTTGGCGCCGCCCCAATCGTGTTCGAGCTCGATCTGGGCGCCGCCCTTGTTACTGAGGTGCCGGCCTATCAGGAACTGTCACGCTTCCCGGGCGTGTCGCGAGATATCGCGCTGGCGGTCGACCAGAGCGTGCCGGTGGCGGATCTGCTGGCAGCGATGAAACGCGTTGCGCCGCCCATCGTGTGCTCTGTGGAGCTCTTTGACGTCTACTCCGGGAAGGGAGTGGACGAAGGCAAAAGGAGTCTTGCATTCAGGGTTTTGATGCAAGATACTCAACGAACACTTGAAGATACGGAAGTCGAGTCGGCCATCTCCGCCCTTGTTGGCGAGGCGGACGCTTCCTTTAGCGCCCGACTGCGCGGATGAGGATAATGAGCGCGACATTGACCAAGGCCGAACTGGCCGAACTGCTCTTTGAACGTGTAGGTCTCAACAAGCGTGAGGCCAAGGACATGGTCGAAGGCTTCTTCGAGGAAATCCGTCAGGCGCTGGAGCGCGGCGAGCCGGTCAAGCTGTCCGGTTTCGGCAACTTCCAGTTGCGCGACAAGCCTCAACGCCCCGGGCGCAACCCCAAGACCGGCGAGGAAATTCCGATTTCCGCGCGCCGCGTCGTGACTTTCCATGCCAGCCAGAAGCTCAAGGCGGCCGTGGAGCAGTTGGACAATGCACAACAGCCATCCTGACGACGATCAGGAGCCGCTGCCGCCGATTCCGGCGAAGCGCTACTTCACGATCGGCGAGGTCAGCGACCTGTGCCGGGTGAAGCCGCACGTGCTGCGTTACTGGGAGCAGGAGTTCACACAGCTCAAGCCGGTCAAGCGGCGTGGCAATCGACGTTATTACCAGCACCATGAAGTCCTGCTGATCCGGCGCATCCGTGAATTGCTGTACCGCGAAGGCTTCACGATTTCCGGCGCGCGCAACCGCCTCGGCGAGAGCGCCATCCACGAGCAGGAAGAGGCCACGGAAGCCGTCCATCTGCGCGCAAGCATCAAAGAGATTCGAGCCGAAATCGAGGATTTGCTGCACTTCCTGAAAGGCTGAAATCTCACTGGAAAAGCGCTCGGCGGCTGCTATAATGCGCAGCTTGTGTCGGGGCGTAGCGCAGCCTGGTAGCGCACTTGCATGGGGTGCAAGGGGTCGCGAGTTCGAATCCCGCCGCCCCGACCAATTGAATGAAGAAAAATGCCGATCCACATTGGTTCGGCATTTTTTTGCCCTGCGATTCCAGCTGGGGCGGTACTAGGCTTGGTTCGGATCCGTTACAGTTGATCCCATTCGCCCAGAGACAAAGAGCCGCAGTCGAATGTCGCTTCCCCGTGTTACCGCGCTGCTGCCGGCCTATCAGGCGGCCGAGTTCATCCAGCCCACGCTGGATTCCCTGAGTGCACAAGGCTGCCCCGGGCTTTCCGTTGTCATTTCTGTCGATGCGTGTGACGACGATACCGCCCGCATCTGCATGGAGCACGCGGCAATCGACCCGAGATTCCGTATCTGCCGTCAGGACACGCGGCTCGGCTACGTCGGCAACTGCAATTTCCTGCTCGGTCAGGCCCAATCCGAGTATGTCCTTTTTGCATTCCATGACGACGTGCTGGATCCGCACTATGTCGAGAAGCTGGTGGGCTTGCTTGATCGCACGCCCCATGCAGTGATGGCCTTCTCGGACATGTCGCTCACCTATGTCGATGGACGCAACGAGGTATTGCATTTCGACGCGCTCGAAGGGGTAGAGGATGCGATGGCACGTGGCGCGCTGATGTTTGCGCAGGTGCCGTTGTGGTGGCTGCCCAACCGTGGCGTGTTTCGCCGAACGGCCGCCGAGCGGATCGGTGGGCTGAGGACGCACGGAGCCGGCGAGTTTTCGGCCGACTGGCCGTGGTTGTCCCACATGAGTCTGCTCGGCAGCTTCGTGCGTTGCCCGGAGGTGCTGTGCTTCAAGTACTACCAGGTGGGCAGCCTCTCGCGCAGCTGGGAGTTCTCGAAGCGGCAGCAATACGAGGTCGGGCTGTCGGGCCTGCGAGAGATTCGGCGTTGCGGATTTCCTCTCGCCGCAAAGGCGCGACTAGCCTGGCCAGTGTTTCGCAGGCTCGCGCGCATGCGTCGCAAGATGCTCAAGCGCTCGATCTCCCGGTTGCTGGGGCATGACCGGGGGCGCGATGTCCCGCACTGAAGCCAGCTGGTTCGGCGGGCGCGTGCGAGTTTTGGCGTGGCCGCCGCATGTTGATGATCGTGGTTCGCTGCATGCGTTTGATTTTTCGGGGCTGCCGTTCGTACCTGCACGGGTCTTTACCGTTTCGGGCGCTGCGGCCGGCACGGCGCGTGGGGGTCACGGCCACCGCGGTGGTGAGCAGTTGCTGGCATGCATCGCGGGACGTATTGACGTACTGATGCGTCACGCGGGCGAGGAGGCGACTGTCCGACTCGTGCCCGACGGAGGCTTGCTGTTGGTTGGCCCGCAGGTGTGGTGCCGTCAGACCTATGTCGACGAGGGCGCGGTATTGCTCGTGCTCGCAAGCGAGCCGTACTCGCCCGATTCCTACTTCACCGGCTGGAACTGACGGATGAACATGCGTATTGCGGTACTTGGCGCCGGAATCATGGGGAGCTCGCTGGCCTTGCAGTTGGCACGAAGAGGGGTCTCGGTGACGCTTTTCGATGCGGCCAGCATGCCGTTCTGCGGCGCCAGTCGCTGGAATGAAGGGAAGATCCACCTGGGCTTTCTGTACAGCGCGGATCCCTCTCTGGCGACAGCCCGCCACGTGCTGGAAGGCAGTCTGATGTTCAGGCCGACCGTCGAGAACCTGCTGGAGTGCGCGCTTGACGAGGTCATGACGCGCGATGACGACTTGTTCGTCTGTCATCGAGATTCGCTGGTCGGGCTGGCTGCGATGCAAGCCTATTTTGCGCGAGTGGCCGATTTGGTCGCGGCGCACCCCGCTGCCGGTCGTTATCTGATCGATGTCTCCGATTGCCGAGTGCGCCGACTGAGCACCGCGGAAGTCGCGCGCGTCAGCCAATCGCCGGAGATCGTTGGCGGATTTTCCATACCTGAACGATCGGTTGCGACCACACGGATTGCCGATCGCTATGTCGATGCCTTGCGCGCTGAGCCGGCGATCGAGTGGCGAATGGATACGCATATCGTTGGCGCCCGGCCGGTGGGCGCTGCAGAAGACGCGAAATGGCAGCTTGTCACCGCGGCCGGGGAGCACGACGGACCGTACGACTACGTGATCAACGCGCTCTGGAACGGGCGTCTGGCGGTCGATCAGGAGGCCGGTCTGCCTCCTCCTCCGATCTGGTCCAACCGCTATCGACTTGCGTTGTTCGTGCGCACGGCGCGCGCGCTGCCTATGCCGAGCGTGCTCATTGCGACCGGGGCGTTTGGTGACGTCAAGAACTACAACGGCCGGGATTTTTACCTGTCGTGGTATCCCGATGGGCTGTTGCTGGACAGCGCCGAAGTGTCGCCGCCACAACCGGCTCTGCCCGACGAAGCGGGAAAGGATGCATTCGCGCAACGCGTCATGGCTACGCTCGAGACCTACCTGCCGGCGGTGGCCGAGGTGCGAGAAGCCGCCGAGAGCGTGCGTGTGGAAGGAGGCTGGGTGTATGCGGCCGGACGGGGAGCGCTGTCTGATCCGCGCTCGACCTTGCATCGACGCGACGAGTTCGGAGTATCGCGTCGCGGCCGCTACCTGTCGGTGGATACCGGAAAGTACGCGACCGCCCCCTGGATGGCCTTGAAGCTGGCCGACAGCCTGCTGGCCGGTTGAGCCGGCTGCACCGCTTCGCGCTTTAGCAGGAACACGCTAAAGTCCGTGCCTTGAGCGCATTCGCACACCCGGTGTGTGCGGCGGGATGGATCGGATGAGGGGGAGGGGAGTGTGTTGCGTGTAGCCGTATTCGGGAGTTTCTATCGCGGTTATCACGTGTTGCACGAACTGCTCTCCGGCGATCTGGCCGATCGGGTGGAGGTGGTCGGGGTCGCCACGGATGACCCGGATCAGGCATTCGTGAGCCCGGGCAAGCGCGTCTGGCAATATCCTCATGCTGCAGCCGAGCGCAAGATGGTCGCCCGGCTGGCCGAGGAGCACGGCATCGCGGCGTGGACCGGACGGGTCAAGACGCCGGATTTCCATCGTGTCTTCGAGCAGCAATGGCGCCCGGACGTGGTCGTGATGGCGACTTTCGGCCAGAAGATCGACGCTCGTCTGTATGAATACCCGCGCCTTGGTTTCCTCAATCTCCACCCTTGCAAGGACGACGGCTGGCCGTCGCACTATGTCGGGGGCAACCCGTTCCAGCGCTTGCTGGACGATCAGTCCGAGTATTGCGTGATCGCGCTGCACCAGGTCGACGACGGTTTCGACACGGGCAAGCTGGTGGCATTGTCCGAACGTATCGCGCTGCCGCCGGGCGTCGGCGTGGTTGACCTGCACAAGTTGACGGCTCCGGCTGCCGCGCGACTCGCGGTGCGCGAGATTGCGCGCCTGCTCACTGTTTCATGATCGCCCTGGGCCGTCTCTTGCGCCCCGGCCGTGTCTTGCTCGGGCTGGCGCTGGTGGTGTGCGGATGCTCGGCGTCGGCGGCGGAGCCCAGTCCGACGCTTGAGCGCGTGCGCGATCAGGGCTACGTCACGATCGGTGTGAAGACCGATTTCCCACCGTTCGGCATGCTCGACAGTTCGGGCCGCCCGATGGGCTTCGAGGTCGACCTGGCACATCGCCTGGCCCAGGCGTTGGGAGTGGAAGGGCGGGTCGTCGGGGTGACGACCGAGAACCGTTTTCAGCGGCTCGAGCAGGGCGCGGTGGACGTAATCGTCGCGACGGCGGCGGACACTGCGGAACGACGCCAGTTGGCGACCGTGATCGAACCCAACTATTACGGCGGCGGAGTCGGGGTGTTCCTGCGGCCGGGCGTGTTCTTTGATGACTGGTCGGCCATGCGCGGAGTCGAGTTGTGCGCATTGCAGGGCAGCTACTTCAACAAGCCGATCACACAGCGTCATCTGGTCAAGTTGCAGATGTACCGCAGCGTGCGCGATGCCCAGTTGGCCCTGCGCGACGGACGATGCACCGGCTTTCTGTACACCGATGCGGCGATCCAGCAGTATCTGAAGGATCCGGATTGGACTGGCTACACGGCGCCGCTGCCGTCCACGCTTATCATCCCGTGGGCGATCAGTATTGCGCGCTCCGAGGCGGGCAGCGAGTTCGAGCGGGCCGTCGGCGACGTGGTTGCCGGCTGGCATCGGAATGGCACTTTGGTCGAGCTCGAAGCCACCTGGGACATCCAGCCGAATCGCTTTCTGCAGGATGCCAGGCGTATGTGGACTGAGCGCAAGGCGGATGGCAGCTTCGTGTGCGAACGTACGCCGGAGGGGCAGTGGCCGGCGACCTGTCGCAACGCGGCCTTCGTGACTTCGGCCGATGTCGGCGGCTTGCAGGGCATCGGCTTGTGGGTGCGCGAAACGCTGGGGCTCGACTTCTCTTTCGTGTATGACCCGTTCGATCGCGAGCGCTATGTGCGCGGCATCTTCTGGACACTGCTGCTGTGCGCCACGACCATCGTCGGCAGTCTGGCGTTTGCGTTTGCCGGAGCCGCTGTGATTGCCGCGCGCGTTCCGCTGCTCAGTGCGCTGATCCGCGCGCTGGGCAATTTCGGCCGCATGACGCCGGTGTTGCTGCAGATGTATCTGGTGTTCTTCTGGCTCGGCAGCGTGGTGTGGAACACGGCGGGAATCAGCCTGCCGCCGGTACTCGTCGCCATCGTCTGCCTGGCGCTGTATCACGGGTCCATCATCGCCTTTGCCTTCATTGACGCAGCCGATCACATCCACGAGATCCATCCCGAGTTCCGCTTCACGCCGGCATTCTTTCCCGAGCTGCTGGCCGAGGCCTCGGTGGGGGTGCGCAACACGCTGACCAATCTGGTCAAGGCCACCTCGATCGCGTCGGCCATTGCGGTGCCGGAACTGTTGTCGGCAACCGTCGCCATCGTCGCCGATCGCGGCAACGTGTTCCTGATGATGAATGCCTTGTTGCTGGTGTTCTACTGCATGACCGCCTTCTGGATTTACGTGTTCGAGCGCTTCGAGCGCCGCTTGCGTGCGCGGGGGGCGGCATGATCGGCGACGTGTTCGAGGTGTTGTGGACGTGGACGCCGTTCCTGCTGGAAGGCTTCTACTGGAACGTCGTGATCGCCTTGCTGGCAACCCTGATCGGCACCACCATCGGAGGGTTGCTGGCGCTCCTGCAGTTGTCGAGCTCGCGCACGCTGACCAGCGGCGTTGCCGTGGTCGTTTCCTTCTTCCGCAACGTGCCCAGCCTGGTGTTTCTGTTCTATGTGGCGACGCTGATTCCGAATCAACTCATGCTCGGCGACACGATGATCAACGTGCCCGACTGGCTCAAGGCGTCGCTCGCGCTGTCGGCCTCACCGATCGGATTTACCGCGCTCAACCTGCATACGTCGATTCTGCATTGGCGTGACGGGCGCAAGCGCTCGGCAATTCTGTTCATCCCGAACTGGCTCGGTGGCTTCCTGATTACCCTGCTGGCTTCAAGTACTGCGTCCCTGGTCGGGGTCAGCGAACTGGTCGGCCAGTGCAATACCGTGATTGCTGCCACAGGCACGACCTACCTGTTCCCGATTTATGTGTACGCGCTATGTATCTTCTTCGTGTTCTGCTATCCAGTCAGTCTCGCGCTGGGCTGGTTCCGGCAGGTGATGGTCAAGCGCTATTCGTGAAATTTGGATGATGGAGTGATTCCGCGGTGATCCGGCGAAGCCCCAAGGTCGAGAAGTATTTCCTGTTGAGCGTGCGCGACGAGTTGCTCGCGCTGCTGATGTTCTGTCGATATCAGTGGTATGTCGTGCTCTCCGTCGTAGCGGTGATTGCGTTGGCGATCTATGTAATTTCGCCGGTGCCGCCGTCCAAGTTGCGCGTGGCTTCGGGGCAACCCAACTCGACGCTGGAGACCATCGCCAAGCGTTACGGCGAGTACTTCGCCGAGCACGGCGTGAAGGTCGAGTACTACACCACCCGCGGTGCGGCCGAGAACCTGCAGGCGCTGCACGCCGGAAAGGTAGACGTGGCCTTTTCGCAAGGCGGGCTGCCGATTGCGTCAGATGCAGGCATCGTCTCGCTTGGCAGCATTGGCTATCAGCCGCTGTGGTTTTTCTACACCGGGCCGGTCTTCAACGGGCCGGACTTCGTCGAGTTTCTCGAAGGCAAGCGTATTTCCGTCGGCCTCAAGGGTAGCGGTACGCGCCCCGTCGCGGATGCCTTGCTGAGCGAGCTGCCGGCTTTGTCGAGGGCGCGCGTCCGGCTCTACGAACTGCCGGCCGGCGAGAGCATTCGCAGTTTGCTCAGTGGCGAGATCGACGGCATGTTCCTGCTCGCCGGCATGGAGTCGGGCAACGCCCAGGCGCTGCTGGCGCGGCCGGATGTGCGCATCCTGAACTTTCAGACGGCCGATGCGCTGACCCGCCACATCGACTATATGGAAACCATCGTGCTGCCCAAGGGCGGGCTGGACCTCTCGCCCCCGCGCCCGGCTAACGACGTGAACATGGTGGCCACGACCACCACAGTACTGGCGCGCGACGGCCTGCATCCGGCGCTGCAGTATCTGTTCATGCGCGCGACTTCCGATTTTTTCACCGGGGATGCGGGCTATTTCAAGCGTCCGGGAGGTTTCCCGGCCTTTACCGAACGCAACATCCCGCGCAGCGAGGTGGCCGAGCGTTACCTGCAGCACGGCCCGCCCGCGCTCGAGAGCTACACCGCCTACTGGATAGCCAGTTTCTTTGACCGGGCGTGGTTCGCCATTCTGGCGTTGATCGCCGTGCTGTATCCGCTGCTGCGCATGCTTCCGCGCTACCGCAAGACCTCTTTCGACGTTGCGGCCAGCTACAAATACGGCGAGATCTTCAAGCTCACGGCCGCCATCGAACACCACACGTCGCCCGACCAACTGCCGGCCTACAGGCATGAGTACGAGCGTCTGGAGCGGGAAGTCCGCGAGCTGTGGATTCCCAAGGGATGCCATCAGGCCTACTACTTTTTGCTTGGCGCGCTGGAGATCGTCGAGGAGAAGCTGGTCTACGCCGAAACCGGCGTCGGGCCTGATTCTTCGCGTGCCGGCGCAGCCTTTCGAAAAAACGTTAGCATGTGAGCCTTCGGCGATCTCTCGTCGGAATCACGAATCAATTACCCAGGAGCATCGTCATGAACCGATTCGCGCTCGTGCTGTTTTCCGCGCTGCTTGCCGTCTCGGGCGGCGCCTTTGCGCAACAGGTGATCAAGGTCGCCGTCTCGCCCGCCTCGCCGCCCAACCTGTATGAAGAGGGCGGCAAGACCATGGGCCTCGACCTGGACATCTTCGAAGGCTATTGCAAGGCGCGCGGCTGCACGCTGCAGATCACCTCTTACGACTGGCAGGGCATGCTCGGCGCAGTGGTGAGCAAGCAGGCCGACGTTGCTTTCTCGGGTATCTCGATCACCGAGCAGCGCCAGCGCGTAATGGATTTCTCCAAGCCCTACATGGAGAACACCTGGAACCTGGTGAGCATGAAGGATCGCAACATCGAGTTCATGAATGACCTCGATCAGCTCAAGAAGTACTCGGTCGGCTACCCGCGTGGCATGGCCTACACGGACTTCATCAAGCGCGATCTGGAACCCAAGGGCGTGTACTCGCTCGACAAGGTCAAGCTTTATCCGACCTACAATGAGGTGCTGGCTGACCTGCGCAACGGCAACCTCGATCTGGCCTTCCTCGACGGCACGGTGGCTTCGGTGTATCGCAAGAGCATGCCGATCCAGGACGCCTATGTGTTCTCGGGCTTCGACCGCTTTGGCTTCGCGTTCCCGAAAGGCTCCGCGTTGCGCGCCGATTTCGACAAGTATCTGGACGAACTTGGCCAGGACGGCCTGCAGAAGATCATCGACAAGTGGATGAACTGATCCTGCACGGCGGCGCTGGCCAATGAGTTTTCTGGACATCCTTGGCCTGCTTGCGGCCGGCGCCGGATATACCGTTCTCGTTACCTTCTCGTGCATCGCCACCGGCCTCGTCGTGGGGCTTGCGGTGGCAATGCTCACGCGTCTGCATCTGGGTGCGCTCGACGTGGTCTTGTCGGTGTTCACCTATGTGTTTCGCGGCATCCCGGTGCTGGTGTTGTTGTTCATCGTGTTCTTCGGCCTGCCCGCATTGGGGCTGAGCGTGCCGCCGCTGGTTTCGATGATGTTGAGCCTCGGGCTCATCGCCGGGGCTTATCTGGCCGAAGTGTTCCGCGGCGCGCTGGAGTCGGTCGAACCCAACGAGATCGTGGCCGCCGAAGCCATGGGCATGAGCCGCTGGCAGATCCTCGTGTCGATCGAATTGCCGCAGATGCTGCGTTTTGCGGTGCCGGGCATGATCAACGAGTTCACCACCGTGCTGAAGTACTCGCCCTTCGCCTACACCGTGGGCATCCCCGAGATCATGAAGCACGCCATGGTGCTGGCCTCGACGACGCTGCGCGGGGTCGAGATCTATCTGGCCATCGGCCTGCTGTATTTCGCCATCTACAAACTGATGCTGGCCGGTGTGCGAGCGGTCGAGCGCCGCTACGCGATTCCGGGCTTTCACCGTGACTGACGCATGACGCAAACCCCTGAATCTTCCGTGCTGCTGCATGTGCGCGGCCTGATCAAGCGCTTCGACGACAAGCCGGTGCTCAATGGCGTGGACCTTGAATTGCCCGAGGGGCAGATCAAGATGGTCATGGGGCCGTCGGGCTGCGGCAAGTCCACACTGCTGCGCTGTCTGAATCGCCTCGTCGACCCCTGTGAGGGGGAGGTGCTGTTTCGCGGCGAGGACGTCACACGGCCCGACACCGATGTGCGGCTGCTGCGCCAGCGCATCGGCTTCGTGTTCCAGCATTTCGCGCTGTACCGGCATCTGTCGGCGCTCGACAACGTCACACTGGGGCTGCGCAAGCTGCGCGGCATGAGCCGCGCCGAGGCGATCGACAAGGCCATGGCAGAGCTTGCGCGCATGAACATGGCCGAGCATGTGGCCAAGTATCCGTCCCAGCTGTCCGGCGGGCAGAAGCAGCGCGTGGCGATCGCGCGCGCGCTGGCCATGGATCCGGCGGTGCTGTTTTTCGACGAGCCAACCTCGGCGCTCGACCCGCTGATGTCGCGCGAGATCGTTGGCGTCATCGACCAGCTTTGCGCCGACAACGTGACCATGTTGTGCGTGACGCACGACGTTGATCTGGCGCGCGCCATCGACGGCAACGTGGTGTTCCTCGACGAAGGCGTGGTGCGTGCCGAGGGCGTCGCCGGCGAGTTGTTCGACCAGCACGATGACCCGCGCATCCGCGCTTTCTTCTCGCGCGAGCGGCGCAGCTGATGGGCGACTGGTCCTTCTTCATCGCCGAGGTGCTCGACTACTGGCCGCAGATCCTCGACGGCCTGGGCAGCACCTTGCTGCTGGCCGCGGTGGTTACCGTCACCGGGCTGTTGTGGGGCGTGGCGGTGTTCTACTTCACGCTGAGCGAGCGGCGCCTGGTGCGCCGGCTGACCAACGCCTACATCTCGTTCTTCATCGGCACACCGCTGATCGTGCTGCTGTTCCTGATGTATTACGGTCTGCCGCAATGGGGACTGCGCATGTCGCCGTTCACCGTGGCGGTCATCGGCTTCACGATGAACGTGGCCGCCTACAATGCGCGCTATCTGATGACGGCCTACAACGGCCTCGATCAGTCGGAACTCGAAGCGGCGCGCGCCCAGGGCTTTTCGGGCTTGCAGGTGTTCCGCCTGATTACGCTGCCGCAAGCACTGCGACTGGCGATTCCGGGACTGACCAATCAGGCCATCCTCAACCTCAAGGACAGCTCGGTAGCCTTCCTGATCCAGTACACCGAGTTCTTCGCCCAGGTGCAGGAGCTGGCCACGCGCAGCTTCGAATATTTCAAGGCCTATCTTGCGGCCGGTTTTGTCTATCTGGCGATGGTGTCGGTCATCGTGCTGTTCGCGCGCTGGCTGGAACGGCGCTTCATGCTGCCCGGCGTACGCCGCTGAACGGAAACCCTGTGATGTCCATGAGCTACGAAGAACACCTCGACGAAGTAACCACCCTGATTACCGAGAAGTACGACATCAGCGACGAAGACGCGATCGCGATGGTGATGCGTGCGCAGGAGGACGATTTCTTCTGCGGGCACGACGACGATCCGTCCATATGCACGCTGGATCGCGCCCACCGCGACGCCAAAACCGTTTTCACCAAGTACGCCAAGCCCTGATCGGCTCGGGTTCATACCCGAGTCTGCGGCTGAAACAGACGCCGTACCGGCGCAGGTAGTAACGCCGCCTGCCCGCAAGATGCGGGTGAGGCGGCGTTTTGAATTGCGCGGCCGGGCGGTGGCGCTAGGGCCGCCTTCTGCCCGCAGGCTGGGCGTGTGCGACCAAAGCGCAGCGAGCTGTCACGGCAGGGCGACGTCGAAGCCGATCCACACGACCCGGCCGAGCTTGCCTTCGTCGGTGACGGCTACACCCTTCACGGCCGAGCCGAAATGGCGCTCATCCGTCAGGTTCTCGACGTGGGCGCGCACTGTCCAGCGCTTGTTAACCGCCCAATGAGCGCCCAGATCGATGCGTGTGAAACCGCCGCGCTCGACTACCGAATCGTCGGCGGCCACCGCCTCGTAGCCGCTGGAGCGGAATGCCGCAGCCCACAGCCCGAGTGAATCGAAGGGCTGGTAGTCCACCCGCAGGTTGTACTGGTGCTCGGGCACCGACGTGGTCTGGCCGTCCCAGAAGATGTTGCCGTTGACCTTGCTGCCGTCAGCGCGGATGGCTTCCAGCTCCAGCACGCGGGTGTAACCGGCACGCAGCGCCAGTCGCGGCGTGAGGCGCGCGAGCACTTCGAACTCCAGGCCGCGTTGATTGACCGTCATGCTCTCGATGGCGCCAGCATTGCGGCGCGGTACGCCGTCCTGTTCGATCTCATAGATGGCGAGGTCGGCGTGCCCGAGCGAGAAGTCCTGACGCACGCCGAATTCGACGGTGCGAGAGTCAACAATGTCATCGCCAGCGCCGCTGCCATTGAGGGCGTCGGTGCCGAAGTTGCCGTACTTGCCGATGAAGCGGTTGTAGCCGGTGGCCACCGAGGCGCGCAGGCGGGTCCGTTCCATCACGCTCCACGCCGCTCCGAGCGTGTACGAGAACAGCGAGTCGTCCTTCAGATTGTCGGCCTGGGTGACGCCGTTGAGTTTGATGTGATTGTCGAAGCGCGTGTACCGCGCACCCGCGTTCAGCGCCAGATTGCCGTCGAAGACGAAGCTGTTCTCGGACTTCAACGAGACATCGCGGAAGGTGTTGTGCCATTGCTGATCGCGCAGGTATTCGGTGCGCTTGTGTTCGATGCCGAGCTTGCCGTCGTAGCGCACACCGTCGGACAGATCGGTGCCGAGATGGTGGTCGACGAAGAAGATGTCGTTGTCGATGCTGCGGTCGCGGTTGCGTGCCGCCCATTCGGCGCGACTGTCAGTACGTAGGTAGCCGAAGCGCAAGCTGCGCTCGTCGTCGAGTGCCACGTCGAGCAGGGCACTGGCCAGGTTCTCGCGGCTGGTGATGGATTCGACCGCGCCGTTGCGGATGATGTCGGGACGGCTGGTGTCGCGGATCACCAGCAACTCGCCGCGAACGTTCTCGTTGAAGTTCCAGCCGAAGTTGCCGAGCACGTCGCGCACGCTCTGGCGCTGCAGGTTGGCCGGCTCACCGTCGTAATCCCCGTTCATCGCGCTGCCGGCAATGTAGTAGTCCCAACGCTCGTTGTGATCGCCGGCTTCCACCTGGCCTATCACCTCGCCGACGCTGCTCGCGTCAAACGACAGCATGCGGTGGGCGTCGAGCGAGCGGCCAGATTTGAGGCGGTACTCCACCACACCGCCGTCGGTGCCTTCGCCATAGCCGACGGCCTGACCGCCCTTGTGGACGTTGATGGCGTCGATGGCGATGGACGGGATGAAGGTATTCGAATAGCCGCCGCCTTCCTGGTCGGAGGTGGTGTATGCGGGCAGACCGTTGATCGATTTGGCAGCGCCCCAGTCGCCGAACGTACGGATCTTGGTGCCGCCGCCAAAGCGGTCACCGTTGCCGGGCTGGTTCATCATGCCGGTCACGCTGTAGCGCAGGGCGTCGCCCTTGTTGGCCGGACTCATGCTGCTGAGCGTCTCGCCGTCGGCAGACGACATCGAACGGCTGGCCACAAAGGCCTCGCGGCTGCGCTGCAACTGAAGCTGGGACGGATGGATGGCGTTTGCCGTGACCTCGATGGTCTGCAGTGTCGTTTCCGACGAGTCTCCGCCTGCAGCCATTGGCTGCAGGGCGTAGCTGCCGTCCTTCTGCACTGAAGCCTTCAGCCCCGTGCCGGCGAGCAAGGTGGCGAGAGCGCCCTGCACCGTGTAGCGGCCCTTGAGGCCAGGACTGGTCTGGCCGCCAGTTGCTCGTTGCGCGCCCACCAGGTAGATCCCGGCTTCAGCCGCGAAGCGCGTCAGCACTTCGCTCAAGGGGCCGGACGGGAGGTCATAGTCGCGGCTGGCCGTAGTGGAGGCGGTGGCCTGCGCCGCGGCCGTCGGGGCGTAAGCGGTCAGGACGCAGACGCCGAAGAGTGCGAGATGAGCGGCCAGCGCCAGGGGGCGGACGGCGGGCATTCGAGGCGTCGGTGAAGGCCGGGCGGGCGTCCTGAGGTGGTGGTGAGACATATGCGGATTCCTGTTGGTTGGTTCGGCAATGGCGAGGGGCCGCGCTGCCGTGGCCGACCGGATGCAGGCAGATCCGTGCGCAGGCTCCTCTCACCCTGTAGAACCATCGAACGACCAGAACCCGGAACCACTTTTTGAATATTTCGTGCGCGCGTCCGTCTTCGCGCTGGCGATCTAGTTGCGGGGCGCGGCTTCGATGCTGGTCCACCACGGCAGGGGGTGCTCGACGCGGATCGGTAGCGCAGCGGCCAGCATGTGCAATGCGCGATCGGTATCGCGGACCGGAAAGGTGCCGAAGACGCGCAAGTCGGCGATCTCCTCGGCAACGCCGAGGTGGCCCTTGCGGTAGCGCGAAAGCTCGCGAATGACATCGCGCAGCGGCAGGTTGTCGACGGTCAGGGTATTGCGCGTCCAGCTCTCGCGGGCCAGCGGGGCAGCGTCTGGCGGGGTGATGCGGTGTGCGGTGAAGCGCAGCTTCTGGCCACGCTGCACGACGAGAACGTCACCGCTTGCGGCGGTGCGGACTTCGACGGCGCCGTCATGAACCGTCAGGTGCACTTCGTCCCCGTCTTCACGAACGTTGAAGCGCGTGCCGAGTGCGCGCAGTTGCCCCATGGCCGTGTCGACGAAGAAGGCGCGCCCGAGGTCCTTTGCGGTATCCACCAGAATCTCTCCGGTGATCAGCCGGACCCGTCGCTCGACGCCGTTGAACGCGACATCAATGGCGCTCGCGGTGTTGAGCCACACGCGGGTGCCGTCACTCAGCGTCAAACTGCGCTGCTCGCCGACGCCGGTGCGGTAATCGGCACGCCAGGCGACGAGGCCTGGCAACGGAGCGTGTTGCCAGCCCAGCGCGCCAAGCACGCCACTGCTGGCGATTGCCGCGAGGCCGAAGAACGCTCTGCGGCGCGAACGCAGGCGTTCTTCGGCGGCATGCAGTGCGTCGACGGTGTGTTGCGGCCGGGGCGTGCTGCGAAGCGGTTCGAAACCGCGGCCGATATCCTGCACATACCGCCACGCGCGCCGGTGTTCTTCGGCCGCGTCCAGCCAGCGTTCCCATTCTGTGCGCAGCCGCACGCCGGCCCTGCCATCGCGCAGGCGGGCGTACCAGAGTGCCGCCTGTTGCAGCACGGCGTGGGAGGGTTGGCCTGCAGCGGCGCGGCTGATGCGCTCACTCACGCGTCGGGCTCGCAGCACAGTTCGAGCGCCGTCTGGCGTGCGCGCAGGCTCAGGCAGGCGGTCATGGCCTGGGCAACATACTTGCGCACCATGCGCCCGGATATGCCCAGCTCGGCGCCTACGCGGTCGTCGCTCAAGTCGCAGATGACGGCCAGCGTAAAGGCGCTGGCGGCCTTGGGGGAGAGGGCGTGCAGCATCTCACTGAGTTCCTGCAGAGCCTGCAACACGATGGCCTGCCGCTCTGCAGAGGGGTAGTGACTGGCGGGCGCGGCGGCCAGGGTTTCGAGCCACGCGCGCTCGATCTCCTGTCGTCTCCACTGATTGATGCACAGGTTCTGCGCGGTCGTGCGCAGATAGGCGCGCGCTTCGGCGATGGTGTGGAAACAGTGCTGGCTTCGGCTCGTGATCAGCCGCAGGAAGGTGTCCTGCGCGAGGTCGGCGGCTTGGTGAGCGCAGCCCAGGCGTCTGCGCAACCAGCTCAGCAGCCAGCCGTGATGGCCGACGTAAAGGCTTTCGACTTGCTGCACGTGAGTGAACTCGGTGCTGGCCACGATGTAGGTCCCGTACGTGAGTGGTGGCGGCCGACACTGACCGAATAAAAATGAGAATGGTTATTATTCTATGTTCACCGCCGGTGATGTGCAATGCTTCGGTTGATGAGAGACGCGCGTTGGCTAAAAAAAACGCAGGGCGGAGCCGAGAGCGCAGCCGCGGGTCAGCTGGTGAAGCCGCCCAGTCGGGCGAGCTGCCGATCATGCAGCCGGCTGAACAACAGCTGCGCCAAGATCGCACCGCTGAGCGCGAGGAACATGTCCCATTGCGCGTCCCACACGTCGCCCTGGGCGCCTAGAAACTCCACGGCGCCGTCGGCCCACAGCACTGCGGCCTGCCATTCGATGAGTTCATAGCCGGCGCTGATGCCCAGGCAACTAAGCGTGACGAGTGCGAACAGCCATTTGCCGGCACGCAATGGCGAGGTACGCAACAGCAGTTCGCGCGCCACGATGGCGGGCGTGGCGCCCTGAAAGAAGTGTCCGATGCGGTCGTAGGGATTGCGCGCGAGATCAAGCCATTCCTGCAGCGTAAAGCCGAGCGGCACGCGGGCGTAGGTGTAGGCGCCGCCCAGGATCAAGACCAGAGCGAACAGCGTGATCATCGAATAGGTGAGGGTGGTCAGCGGGAAGCGGCGCGCGCTGACCACGAGCAAAGGAATCGCAATGAACACCGGCATGACCTCGGCCAGCCAGACCTCGCGCTCGTAGGGCGCAATGCCCGACCAGATCAGCGTGACCGATACCAGCACCAGCATGCCGAGTGGCAATTTGTAGGACCGCATGGTCGGAATTCCTCCAGCGCATCAATGCGCTGATTCTATGGCGGAGGGGGCCGCAGAAACATTCCGAGCGGGCGAGTTGCAATTGGATGCGATTGCGCCCGACCGTTTTATGCAATATCGACCAAAATTACGACTGGATTTCTCGAAAGAGTGCAGTCAATGACACCGCAGCAAACTCCACGCAAGAGCCGTCGTCGCACCGTGCAAGGTGCCCAGACGCGCGAGGCCATTCTGGATGGTGCCGCTCAGGTGCTGGCTACGCTCGGCCTGGCGGGATTCTCGATACCGCAGGTGGCTTCGACTGTCGGTATCGCGCCGGGCAATCTCACCTACTACTTCCCGACGCGCGAGGATCTCGTGCGGGCCTTGTCTGATCGCTTGCTCGATCAGTACGCGAAGCGCTTTGAAGAGATGTGTTCCGAGTTGGCCCTGCGCGAAGACGTCGGCCTGAACGAAGTGGTCGACTGGCTGCTCGACGACGCGGTCGCGCACGATACCGTGCATATGTTCCCTGAACTGTGGGCCATGGCGAACCAGCACGCCTTTGTGGCCGAGAGTCTCGACCATATCTACGACGGCGCGATGCGTACGCTGGTACAGGCGCTTGGCGTGTCGCCCGACAACGTCGCTGCAGATGAACTCAAGGCCTGCGCCTACCTGCTGTGCTGCGTGTCGGAAGGCAGCACGGCCTTGTTCGGGCGTGGGGGTGTCGGGGATCCGCGCTTTGTGGCGATCAAACGGCAGGCAAAGCGCGTCATGGTGGCGGCTCTGCAAGAGGCAATGCACAAGGCGGAGCCGGCCGCTGCGAATTAGGCGAAGAGTCGTGGACAAGAAAAAAGCCAACCCGTCGGTTGGCTTTTTTCTTGTTGTGGTGCCGCTTGTCGGATTCGAACTGACGACCTACCGCTTACAAGGCGGTTGCTCTACCAACTGAGCTAAAGCGGCGCGGGCCGGATTATAGCTCGTGTTCAGGCGATGGCTACCGGGATGCCTGCGATCTTTGCAGCCCATTCCTTCGGGCCGGTCTCGTGCACGCTGGTGCCTTGTGAATCAACGGCCACCGTGACCGGCATGTCGACCACGTCAAATTCGTAAATGGCTTCCATGCCCAGATCCTCGAAGCCAACGACTTTCGCGGTTTTGATGGCCTTGGATACGAGATAGGCCGCACCGCCGACGGCCATCAGGTAGGCCGAGCGATTGTCGCGGATGGCCTCGATGGCGGTGGGGCCGCGTTCGGCCTTGCCGACCATGGCGATCAGCCCGGTCTGCTCCAGCATCATGCGCGTGAACTTGTCCATGCGCGTGGCGGTGGTGGGGCCGGCAGGGCCGACGGCTTCCTCGCGCACCGGGTCGACCGGGCCGACGTAATAGATGATGCGATTGGTGAAATCGACCGGCAGCTTTTCGCCCTTGGCGAGCATGTCGGCGATGCGCTTATGCGCGGCATCCCGCCCGGTGAGCATCTTGCCGTTGAGCAGCAGCACCTGGCCGGGCTTCCACGAGGCGACTTCTTCCTTCGTCAGCGTATCCAGATTCACGCGCGTGGCGACTTTGGTGTCGGCCTGCCAGGTGACGGCCGGCCAGTCTTCGAGCTTCGGCGTTGCGAGGTGTGCGGGGCCGGAGCCGTCGAGGTGGAAATGCACGTGGCGGGTGGCCGCACAGTTCGGGATCATCGCCACCGGCAGGCTGGCGGCGTGGGTGGGGTAGTCGAGGACCTTCACGTCGAGCACGGTGGTGAGGCCACCCAGACCCTGCGCGCCGATGCCCAGCGCATTGACCTTGTCGATCAGTTCCAGACGCAGCTCTTCGACACGCGACAGCTCGGCACCGGAAGCCGCCTTGTCGCGCAGTTCGTGGATGTCACAGGGCGCCATCAGCGATTCCTTGGCGAGCAGCATGGCCTTCTCGGGCGTGCCGCCGATGCCGATGCCGAGGATGCCCGGCGGGCACCAGCCTGCGCCCATGGTCGGTAGCGTCTTGAGCACCCAGTCGACGATCGAGTCGGACGGATTGAGCATGGCGAGCTTGGACTTGTTCTCGGAGCCGCCGCCCTTGGCCGCACAGATCACTTCCAGATGATCGCCCGGCACCATCTCGACGTGCACCACGGCCGGCGTGTTGTCCTTCGAGTTGCGGCGCGCGCCGGCAGGGTCAAGCAACACCGACGCGCGCAGTTTGTTGTCGGGATGGTTATAGGCGCGGCGCACACCCTCGTCGATCATCTCCTGCACGCTCAGCGTGGCGTCCCAGCGCAAATTCATGCCGATCTTGAGGAAGACCACGGCAATCCCGGTGTCCTGGCAGATCGGGCGATGGCCTTCGGCGCACATGCGCGAGTTGGTCAGGATTTGCGCGATGGCGTCTTTTGCTGCGGGGCTCTCTTCGCGCTCCCAGGCTTTGCCGAGTGCCTGGATATAGTCGAGCGGGTGGTAGTAGCTGATGTACTGGAAGGCGTCTGCGATGGACTGAATCAGGTCGTCCTGGCGGATGACGGTCATTGCGCTTCTCCGGGGCAGTAGGGCTTGCTGTCGTGTACGCGAGCCGCGATGGTAAATGAGAGCAAGCCTCTGGGCAGGTCGGGATTCTACCAGCGCTCGCAGGCGGGGTATGATTGAAACCGGTTGTGCTGCAGCGCGGTGCCCAGTAAGTCTTGTGTAAGACCAATGACTTTTAATGGAGCAACCGCTGGCCGACCGGAAACCGCGCCGACAGAAGCCCGCGGTACAGGCACAGAACAGAAAATGAGGAGACGACAACATGTCGAGCGAACAGCAAGCCCGGATCTATCAACCGTCCCCCGAAGCGGTCGGGCGCGCGACGGTATCGGGCATGGATGCCTACCGCGCGCTGTGCGCCGAGGCGGAGCGTGACTACGAGGGCTTCTGGGCCCGCCACGCGCGCGAGCTGATCGATTGGAAGACGCCCTTTACGCAGGTGCTCGACGAGAGCGACGCGCCGTTCTTCAAATGGTTTGCCGATGGCAAGCTGAATGTTTCGTACAACTGTCTGGATCGCAACGTCGAGGCTGGCAACGGCGACAAGCTCGCGATCATCTTCGAGGCCGATGACGGCACGGTGTCGCGCATCACCTACGCTGAACTGCTCAAGCGCGTGTGCCGCTTCGCCAACGCGCTGCGTGGCATGGGCGTGAAGAAGGGTGATCGCGTCATCATCTATCTGCCGATGTCGGTCGAGGGCATCATCGCGATGCAAGCCTGCGCCCGCATCGGCGCCACGCATTCGGTGGTCTTCGGCGGGTTTTCGGCGAACGCGCTGCGCGACCGCATTGAGGACGCCGGCGCGGTGGCGCTGATTACCTCGGATGGCCAATTCCGCGGTGGCAAGACGCTGCCGCTCAAGGCCATTGCTGACGAGGCGCTTGATGCGCCGGCTGCAAAATCGGTCAAGAACGTCATCGTGCTCAAGCGCACGGGCATGGAAGTGACCATGGTCGAAGGGCGCGACCGCTGGATGCACGAGGTTGTCGAAGACCAGTCCGACATCTGCGAGCCGGAATGGGTCGAGGCCGAGCACCCGCTGTTCATCCTGTACACCTCCGGTTCCACCGGCAAGCCCAAGGGGGTGCAGCATTCGTCGGGCGGCTATCTGCTGCAAGCCACGATGTCGATGAAGTACACCTTCGATATCAAGCCGGATGACGTCTTTTGGTGTACCGCTGACATCGGCTGGGTTACCGGTCATACCTACGTGTGCTACGGCCCGCCGTCCTGCGGCGCGACGCAGATCGTGTTCGAGGGTGTGCCGACCTATCCGGATGCGGGCCGCTTCTGGCGCATGGTGCAGGATCACAAGGCGACCATTTTCTACACCGCCCCGACGGCGATTCGTTCGCTGATCAAGGCGGCTGAAAACAACCCCGACATCTATCCGACCAAATACGATCTGTCCTCGTTGCGCATCCTCGGCACGGTGGGTGAGCCGATCAACCCGGCGGCCTGGGAGTGGTACTACGAGAACGTTGGTGGCAGCCGCTGCCCGATCGTAGATACCTTCTGGCAGACCGAAACCGGTGCCCACATGATCACGCCGCTGCCGGGCGCTACGCCAATGGTGCCGGGCTCGTGCACCTTGCCGTTCCCCGGCATCCAGGCTGCGGTGGTGGACGAAACCGGCACCGAGGTGGCCAACGGCAACGGTGGCATCCTGGTCGTAAAAAGGCCGTGGCCGTCGATGATCCGTACGATCTGGGGCGACCCCGATCGCTTCCGCAAGACCTATTTCCCGGATGACTTCAAAGGCAAGCTGTATCTCGCCGGCGACGGCGCCATCCGCGACAAGGACACCGGCTACTTCACGATCACCGGCCGTATCGACGACGTGCTCAACGTCTCCGGTCATCGCATGGGCACGATGGAAATCGAATCGGCGCTGGTAGCCAACGATCAGGTTGCAGAGGCCGCCGTGGTCAGCAGGCCGGACGATGTGACGGGCGAAGCCATCGTGGCCTTCGTGGTGCTCAAGGGGCCGCGTCCGAGCGGCGATGAAGCCAAGGCCATGGTCAAGATGCTGCAGACCTGGGTTGGCCAGGAGATCGGCCCCATCGCGCGCCCCAAGGACATCCGCTTTGGTGACAACCTGCCCAAGACGCGTTCGGGCAAGATCATGCGGCGCTTGCTCAGACAGCTTGCGAAGGGCGAGGAAATCACGCAGGATACGAGCACGCTCGAGAATCCTGCGATTCTGGATCAGCTCAAGACAGCGATCTGAAATTGCTCACAGGTTTACAGGAGGAGGCTGGGCACAAGGGCGCGAGATGAAGGAGGCGGCGTCTGAACAACAAGGTTTCCGGTGCAACGGAGTGCCAATGCGACCTCGGTCACGTAGGCATCGACGGGAGGGCAGCGGAAACCCTGTTCGGTTCGACGGCGGACTACCGACACGTAGTCGCCTGCCCAGGTAGGGGGGAAAGCGCGCGAAAGCGCGCTTTTTTTTTGCCGCCACGCCGCCCCAAGGCAAAACAGCCCTCCCAATACAGCGAATCAGCGCTAGCGGACGAGCAAGGGTGCATTTTTTCTCGGACAGGCCTGCAGGCCATTGCAGCCGGATGCGACAATTCCGGACAGTGCGGAGGATGGAGTGCCGGGTACCGTGATGCGCATCAGCAACCAGTCGGACACCGTTTTGGGTGTAGGCGTTGTGCCGCGCGGTGAGCATTCCCGTGGGCACGGAGAGGGCGCATGAGCACCCGCGGCCGCTATGTGTGCGGCGTGGCAGCGTTGGCGGTGCTGATCTTTGGCTCCGTGGCGCTGGCAGGCTGGGTGTTCTGGGCGGTGGCCTCGGAAGAGGCTAGGGCTGCCTGGCTGAGCGCTTGGCGCGGACACGTGGCGCCAGTGCTTGCGGCGCTGGTGCTGACTTTTGTGGCGGCTGCCACCGCCCTGCGTTCGCTGCTGCACGCTTATTTCCAGCGCGCACGCCTGATCGGCGAGCAGATCGGGACCATGAATGAGGCCAATCCGGGTCTGCGGCTGGACGAATCGGTGCCGGAGGAGTTTCGCGCCATCGTGCGCAGCGTCAATACCCTGGCCGATTGCCGCGATGCCTTGCGTCGGGGCGTTGCCGAACGTGTTGATTGCGCGCGTAAGTCCCTTGAAGTCGAGCGCAACCGCCTTGCCGCGCTGATGGGAGAGCTCACTCAAAGCGTGGTGGTGTGCAACCGGGACGGCCGCATCCTGCTCTACAACGCGCTCGCGCGGCAGCAGTTTCGGGCGTTGTCGCACGCGCCGGAGGTGGCTGATGGCGTCGAACTGATCGGTCTGGGGCGCTCGATCTATGCCGTTGTCGACCGCGGCGTGGTCGGCCATGCGCTGGATGTAATGGACCGTCAGCGTCGTCGTGGGATCGCGCACCCCGCGGCAAGCTTCATTTGTGCCAGGGGCCGTAGTCTGCTGCGCGTGCGCATGTCACCGGTGCCGCAGAGCGATGGTCAGCAGGACGATGCGGCGGGCGGTTTCATCCTGCTGTTTGACGACATCACCGACGATTTCGAGCTGGAACGTCGCCGCGACCGGCTCTTGCAAGGGGTGACCGACGACCAGCGTGCCGGGTTGGCGCGCATCTCGGCGGCGCTGGCCGAGCTTGAGCGCACTGCGGATCAGCCAGCCATGCAGCCGCAGCTAAAGGCCATAGGCACGGCTCTGGCCGAGCTTACCCGCCGTGTTGATGTTGCCAGTCGCGACTTTGCCGAAACAGCGCGCGGCCGATGGCCGATGGAAGACATGCGCGCCAGTGATTTGCTCGAAGCGGCCAGGACGCGCATCGAGGCGCATTGCCCGGTAACGGTGGATGTTTCTGCGGGCGACGACGACTGGCTGCGCGTCGACAGTTTTTCGCTGTTGCAAGTGCTGGTTTTTCTGGCAACGCGCCTTTTCGACACCTTTGATCTGCGCGCTCTGGAATTGTGCGCAGGACGCGAAGCGCAGGGGTTGTGCCTCGATCTGGCGTGGCGCGGACATGCCGCGAGTACCGAGACCTTGATGTCGTGGGAGCTGGATCCGATTCAGAGCGACGGCCACGACAGTCCGCTGAGCGTGCGCGACGTGCTGCAACGTCATGCTGCGGAAATGTCGGTACAGCGGGACAAGGCCGGCCAGCGCTCGATGCTTCGGCTGGTCTTGCCGATGTGCACGCCAGCCGCGGAGCCGGCCAGCCCAGGTGCGCAGATTGAGAGCCGGCCCGAGTATTACGACTTTGATCTGTTCAACTCGCCGGACCAGGCCCAGGCGCACGACGATCAGTTGCTCAGCGTGTTGAGCTACACCGCCTTTGATACCGAAACCACCGGCCTCGACCCGTCCGGCGGCGACGAGATCATCCAGATTGGCGCGACCCGCATCGTCAACGGCAAGTTGCTGCGCGGCGAGTCCTTTGAGCAGTTGATCGACCCGAAACGCCCGGTGTGTGCCGAATCGGTCGCGATTCACGGAATTCATCCCGAGATGCTGCTTGGCCAGCCCGAGATCGGTGCCGTTCTGCCAGCTTTTCGCGCTTTTGCCGCCGACACCGTGCTGGTGGCGCACAACGCCGCTTTCGATTTGCGTTTCCTGCAGATGAAGCAGGACGCCACCGGCGTGGTGTTCGACCTGCCGGTGCTCGACACCTTGCTGCTGTCGGCGCTGCTGCATCCGAACCAGGAATCGCATCGCCTGGAGGCGATTGCCGAGCGCCTGGGGGTGACTGTGGTGGGGCGTCACACTGCGCTGGGCGACGCGCTGGTGACCGCCGAGGTGTTCATTCGCATGCTGCCGCTGCTCGCCGAGCGCGGCATCCGCACCTTGGGCCAGGCGCGTAGCGCGAGCGAGCAGACCCACTACGCGAGGCTCAAGTACTGATGGACGGAGAGGCAAAAGCCTTTGGGCGGCGCCTGGTGCGCAACTACGTACTGTATGCGCTGACATTTGCTGCGCTGCTCGGCGCGCTCGCCCTCGGTGAGCAGATGGGCATGTCGCAGGGCGCGATCGGGCTGGTTTTCCTGTGCGCCACGGTCGGCATGTATGCCGGCATTGGCGTGGCCAGCCGCACCTCCGATCTCAACGAGTATTACGTGGCCGGCCGCCGCGTGCCGCCGGTGTTCAACGGCATGGCCACCGCGGCCGACTGGATGAGTGCTGCATCCTTCATCGGCCTGGCGGGCACGCTGTACTTCTCGGGCTTCGAGGGGCTGGCCTTCGTTACGGGCTGGACCGGTGGTTTCGTGCTGGTGGCGTTGTTGCTGGCGCCGTATCTGCGGCGTTTCGGTCAATACACCATTCCGGATTTTCTCGGCGCGCGTTACGAGGGCAATGCGGTACGCGTTGTCGCGGTGATTGCAGCCGTGCTGGCAAGCTTCGTCTACCTGGTGGCGCAGATCTACGGCGTGGGCCTGGTCACCAGCCGCTTTGTCAGCGTGGAGTTCGAGATCGGCTTGTTCATCGGTCTGGCCGGCATTCTCGTGTGTTCCTTCCTTGGTGGAATGCGCGCCGTGACCTGGACGCAGGTCGCGCAGTATCTGGTGCTGATCGTGGCCTACCTGGTGCCGGTCATCATGCTGTCGTACAAAGCCACCGGCGTGCCGGTGCCGCAGGTCATGTACGGCACGGTGATGCAGCAACTGTCCGAGCGTGAAGGTGAGCTGATCTGGGACTGGCGCGAGGCCGAAGCGCGCGAACAGTACCGCTTGCGCGCAGAGGATTACCGCATCCGCATTGCCGGTCTGCCGGCCTCGCTGGAGCACGAGCGCAGCGCGCGCATTGCCGAACTCAACTCCTTGCTGGCGAGCGATGCGCCCGCGCGCGAGATCGTGCAGCTTGAACGCACGCTGCGCGACATTCCGCTTACACCGGAAGACGCGCGTGAACACTGGGGCGACGAACGCACCGAAGCCTTGCGCCGTGCCGCTGTGCCTGCGCGCTTTGCCGAAGCGCATCCCGGCGTGCTACCCGAGGTTTCCGCGGTGTCGCGCAACAACTTCATCGCGCTGGTGTTCGTCCTGATGATGGGTACGGCCGCGCTGCCACACATCCTCTCGCGCTACTACACCACGGCGGGCGTTACGCAGACGCGCACCTCGGTGTTCTGGACCTTGTTCTTCATTCTGCTGCTGTATCTGGCGGCACCGGCCTATGCGGTGTTCGCGCGCTGGGAAGTGTACAGCAATCTGGTCGGCACCGAGATCGCCGCCTTGCCGGCCTGGGTGGCCTCATGGGGCAAGGTCGGCTTGGTCAGTTTCGAGGACATCAACGCTGACGGCATCCTGCAGCTGGCCGAACTGAGCCTGAACACCGACGCCATCGTGCTGGCGACGCCGGAGATCGCCGGTCTGCCCTACGTTGTGGCGGGTCTTGTGGCGGCCGGAGGGCTGGCTGCTGCGCTGTCTACCGCGGACGGCCTGCTGCTGACCATCTCCAACGCCTTGTCGCATGACTTCTACTACAAGGTGCTCAACCCCAAGGCGCCGCCGCATCGGCGGTTGCTGATGTCAAAGTCGGCCCTGCTTGTGGTGGCGGTGGCGGCCGCTTGGGTGGCGTCGCTGCGGCCGGACAACATCCTGTTCATGGTCGGGCTGGCCTTCTCGCTGGCAGCGTCCGCGTTCTTTCCCGCGTTGGTGCTCGGGATTTTCTGGAAGCGCGCAAACCGGGCAGGGGCCATTGCCGGCATGGTCAGCGGATTGCTGCTGACGATGTACTACGTTGCGCGCACGCATTCGTTCTTTGGCGGCAGCCTTGCCGATGCATGGCTGGGCATCAATCCGGTGTCGGCCGGTGCCTTTGGTGTGCCACTTGGGTTTGTGATGACCGTTGTGGTCAGCCTGCTGACAGCAGCGCCGTCGCGCGAGTCCGCGCGCATGGTCGATTTCGTGCGCTCGCCCGAGGAACGTCCCGGCGAAACCGCGCGCAGCGAAACATGAGTGCTACAGGGGTTTCGCTGCGCGCGAGTTCTGCTAGAATGCGCGGCTTCCGCGGAGAGGTGGATGAGTGGTTTAAGTCGCACGCCTGGAAAGCGTGTTTGGGATAATATCCCAACGCGGGTTCGAATCCCGCCCTCTCCGCCACGTCATTCCTGCACTGCCCCACCTGATGCAGCGCCACCCCACCAAAAGCCGCGTACAATCGCGGCTTTCTGGTATCTGGAACCCCGCTAAAGCCCACACAACACGACCCATCAACGCGCTGGAGCACGGCGTGTGTGTGGGTAGATTTGTGGGTATCGCGGAACGCTGGGGGTGGGAATGCCTACAAATCGCCTCAATGATGCGCAGTGCCGTGCCGCGAAGGCTGGCGAGAAGCCGGTGAAGTTGTTCGACGGCGGCGGGCTGCATCTGTATGTGACGCCGGCGGGGTCGAAGTTGTGGCGTATCGCTTATCGGCTGGATGGGGCTCCGCAGACGATGAGCCCGGGCGCCTACCCGGCGGTGTCGTTGTCGGCTGCGCGTGAGGCTCTGTCTGATCTGAAGGCGAAGCTGCGGGCTGGTGAAGACCCTCGCACGCCACGGCATCGCAAGGCCGGTGGTATGACGCTGCGCGCGGGTGCGGAGGGCTACATAGCCTCGCGTCTGGATGCGTCGCCGGCGTACCTGCGCAACATGGCCAGGGGGTTTGAACGCCACATTTTCCCGCGCCTGGGCGATCGGGCTTTGAGCTCGATCAGCCGGCAGGATCTGCTCGACGTGCTGTTGCAGATGGATGAGGCGGGGCGTCACAGCTATGTGCGCAAGTTGCGCATGTGGGTGAGTCACGTGTTCGATTGGGCGTCTGAGCGTGGCGGGTGCGACAACAACCCTGCGGCGCAGATCCGGCCGGAGAAGGCTTTCACGCGGGTGGCGGTGGAGCACTTTGCGGCGGTGGAGTTGCGCGAGGTGCCGGCGCTGCTGCAGCGGCTGGAAATCGAGGGCGAATTGACCAGCGCGCTGGCCTGCCGCATGTTGGCTTACACCTGGGTGCGCACCACTGAGTTGAGGTTTCAGGAGTGGTCTGAGATTGATTGGGACGCTGGCCAGTGGCTCATACCCGGGCGCAAGATGAAGGGTGGCCGCCGCGATCACCTGGTGCCGCTGCCTCGCCAGGCGCTGGCGCTGCTGCGCCTGATGCACGAGCGCCGGCGCAGCGACCGGTACGTGTGGGAGGGGGATAGAACGCCCGCGCGCCCCATCAGCGAGAATGCCATCATCGCGCTGCTGCACCGCATTGGGTACAAGGGCCGGATGACCGGCCACGGCTGGCGCACGGTGGGCAGCACCTGGGCGAACGAGGGCGGTTACACGCCGGATGCCATCGAGCGACAGCTCGCTCACGTGCCCAAGGACGAAACCCGGGCGGCCTATAACCGCGCCAAGTACCTGCCCGAGCGCAAGCGCATGCTGCAGGCTTGGGCTGATTGGCTGGACGCCTGCCGCAAGCCTAGCTGAGCGCTGCGGCCGGGATGTTGATTCCGGCAGCGTGCAGCGTCGAGAGCCGCCACCCGCGCTTGCGCACGGACAGATCAATGTCGGGCTTCGGCAGCTTGCCGACGGCCATGTAGCGCCGGACGGTTTCGGTGTCGACATCGAGCAGGCGGGGCATGTCGCGGCGCCACACAATGCGGTCTTCTTCTGTTGTGCTCATCGCTGATTTTCCTTGTCCGGCATGGGTGTTACGTTTGCGGCCGGCACCCACTTGAGGCGCGTGCGGCCGTTGCTGACGATGATTGCCCCCGCCCCTGGCCCAAAGGTGCAGCGCTCAGCGACAGCCATGTGCTCGACGCCTTTGATCATCTTGCGGTCACCGACTTGCGGACGCGGCTTTGCTGGGGTGCTGACGATGTGGATGCGCATGGCTTAGCCCTCCGCCGGTTCCGGCAGCGGCGTGCCGTCGTTGTCTTGGTGCTGCGAGACGGCGGCGCAGGGCTTGCCGCATTTGGGGCAGTAGTTGATACCGTTTTCAAAGGGCGTGCCTTCGGTGAATGACCAGGCGGCTCCGCATTCGCCTTGCCATATCTGCGCGAACTCATTGTCGTCAAACCGCCAGAGGCACCACGCGGGATTTGCCTTCGGGGTGTAGCTGATGATCGGTTGGCCGCTGTCTGCCGATGCTTTGAGCAGTGACGGGTGGTCCGATGCGTAGGCAAAACACATGATGTTGCCGTTGTGGGCGAACACGATGTGCAGGGTTTGGGTGGCGGGGTCGAGGTGCGGCATTACATGCCCTCCCGCTTGAGGCGCTCGGTGCGCGGGCACCCCTCGGGCCGCTCGGTGGTGTAGGCGCACGGGATGTCGGCGTCGTTGCCGTTGCAGATTGGGCAGGGGCCGAGTGTTCGCGGCTTCTCGACCTGCACCCACCGATAGACCGGGTGCCCGCAGTTGGAGAGGAGCGCCCCGGCGTGCGGCCTGCCGTCCGGTACTCTGGCTCGGACGCGGATAAACTCGACGCCCCTGACGGTCTTGCGGTCGCCTTCTCGCGGCTGCTTACGCGGGGGCGTACTGCTGATCGTGATCCTCATGACACCTCCTGCGTGTCTGGTGAGATGGCGGCATCGACGATCCGCCGGGTGTCACCCTGAACGCCCGCTTTCGCATAGATAATCCAGCCCCATCGGTTCGGGTGGAGCCTCTTGTCGAAGTCGTCGAGTGGCTGCGAGTACAGTTCCAGCTTGTCGAGGCGGATTGTGTCGGGGTTAGCCACCAGCGCTTCGCGTAGGGTGGTGAGTTCGTCGCTCAGCCGGATGATCTCGTCCTGCTGGATACGGAAGTCTTGAAGCCACTTTGCCTTTTCGGCTTCCAGCGCCCGGATGTTGGCGATCAGTTCGAGGATGGTGGCGGGGTTGGCACGGGCAATAAATCTGGCGTCTGCCTCCAGCGCAGTCTTTGCAACTCGGTTAATGTTGTGCTTGTCTCCGTCGCGGTACTCCACGACGTTGAAACCGAAGTTCTCCAGCGTCCGAACATGAAACGGGCCTGGCGTTGCTTCCTTCGCTCCCGCTTCCAGCGCTGCGATCTTCTCGGTGATGTCAGTCATGTCTTGCTCCCTTCGCCCAGCGCGGCGTCGATGCGCGCGAGTAGGGCGGTCATTTGGTCGGCGTGCTCGAAGTCGTCGGGGTCTAGCTGGTGCGTTGTCGGGTCGGTGTTGCACTCGACGAAGCTCTGGCGCTCGGCGGCGATGAAAGCGCGGGCTTGGGTGAGGGCGTCGCGCATGCGCTCGGCCATCTGCATGACCGCATCGGAGACGCCACGCTGCACGTCGGCGCTGTGGCCGGCGATCATCGATAGCTGCTGCGCGCGGTCGAGCTCGGCCTTGAGGCGGTTGATGCGGGATCGTTTGCGGGCTGAGCTCATGTTTTCTTCCCCGCTTCAATCTCGGCAATCTCGCGCTTCAGCGATTGGGCGACGAGGCTGATTTCAAACCCCGTTCCGATGGCATCGTGCAGAGCCTTCTCGGCCGTACGCCGCATCACGCGCAGCGTGTATCGGTGCGGGTGTTCGTTATCCACGTCGCAGTCGATCTTGCGTACTTCGGCCATGACTTCGACAAACCTGTCGGCCAGGCTTTGTTGATTGGTGATCACGCTGCCTCCTTCAATGCGAATTCACCCGGCTGGATGCGCACGAAGTGGCGGCCGGCGATCTGGCGCACCTTCTCGCGCCACCACGGGTTCGGGGTGGGTCGGTTGCCTTCGATGCAGGCGTAGAGTTGCTGCAGCGTGGCGCGGCCGTCGCAGGCGCGCAGGGCTGCGGCTACGACGTCGCGCCAGCAGTGGGCGGTGCTGGTGTTGCCGACCATGAGGCTGCGCAGGTCGGGGTGCATGCCGCGCAGGGCGTCGAGCTCGTGGTAGAGGAAGAAGCCGGACAGCACGGTGCGCCGGGCCTTGGTGAAGTTGCACCACATGACGGGCTTGGACATCCCGGCGAACAGGTTGCGCGGCAGCAGCTCTTGCTCGATGGAGAAGCGACGGCTGATGTCGACAACCTTGCTGGCCGTCTGCAGGTAGTACACGGGCAGCAGGAAGCCGATGCGGCCGCCGTAGTCGAGCAGGTCGTGGCAGCGCTCGAGGAATGCGTCGATCAGGTCGGCGTCGTAGGGCGGGTTGCCGATGACGACGGTGGGGCGCTGCGGGATCTCGGCGCGCAGGAAGTCGTCGCAGATCACGGGGCGGCCGCTGTTGCGCGCTGCGGCTTGGGCCTGCACCGGGTCAATCTCGACGCCGAAGGCTTGCACGCCGTCGGGGATGGCCAGCAGGAAGCGGCCGTCTCCGCATGCCGGGTCAGCCACCACGTCTGCCGGGCCGAGGTTGCCGAAGTGCCGGCGCACCAGAAGCTCGGCCGCCCAGGTGGGGGTGAAGTATTGGTTGAGGGTGGCGCGGGTCATGCGGCCACCTCTCGCAAATGCCGGCGCGCGCGGCATTCCTTGAGCTTCGCCTTATAGCTGGCCTTTGCGGCCTTCTTCGTGATGCACCAGTCGCCGGCCAGTTCAATGCCGCCGTATGGGTCGGGGCGCACCATGCGGTACTGCGTGGGTTCGCTGTAGCTGTACTCCCACTTCGGAAGGGATCGGCCGCAGATGAATTCACCGAATGAGTAGCCCACGTCGGCTGCGAGAAATTCTCCGTACAGTCCGCGCTTTCGCGGCGGCTCCGGCTGAGGAAGGTGGTCGATGGCGTACTGCAGCCCGGCATCCGTGGTGCTGAATACTTCGTCGCCGGAGTTGAGGAAGCGCGGGGATTTCTGACGCGCCATCAGTCCTGCAGCAACAAGCGCCTCCAGATCGGGTTGGTCGTGATGACCAGCACCGGCCACGAAGTGATTGCGGTACGACTCGCGGCGATCCGGGCGAAGGCCAAGTGTGTGATGGAGTACGGCGAGTTGGCTGGGTGTGATATTCACGCTGCAATCCTCCTTACCGCCAGATGCGGCGCATTGAGTTTGAGGAAGCCCACGGCCATGAGCGGATCGACGCTGTTGCCGACCATGCGGACCTGGGCGGATTTTGGGTTCATGCCCGTCACCGCGCCTTGTTGATGATTCGGCGCCCGCCGGGGATGTCCTGCACGGTGCGGGCGGTGCCGTTCGGCAGGGCCTGCTGGCCGGGGGTGGGCTGTTCCGGCGCCGGCAGGAAGGTGCTGGCCGGCGTGGTGCCGGTGGCGCGGGCGTAGTCGACTTCGACCTTGGCGGTGTTGATGATGGTCTGCGCGACTTCGCTCACGGCCTTGGCGCGGTCGAGCTCCATGGGGTTGGTGGGGTCGCGCAGGGCGGCAAGAGTGTCGAACAGGTGCCCGCGCAGGGTGTCGATGGTGTTGGCGTTGCTCATGGCTGGTTGCTCCCTTCGAGGGTGTTGATGCGCCGCGTGAGTGCGGCCTTGAGGTACAGGACCTGGTTGAGTTCGGGCGGCAGGCGGTGGCGGGTGTTGCGCGCCATGAGTTCGCGCCGGGTGATGAGCTCAAGGTTGTTGATGTCGGTGTTGGTCTTGTCGCCGTCGCGGAAGACCAAGGCGTGGCCACGCGGCACGGTGCCGCCGTGCAGGCGCCAGACGAGGTGATGCACCGGCACGAAGTCGCGGCGCGAGCATCCGGTGTCGGCGATCTTGCGTTCGAGGTAGCCGTCTTTGGTGGTGCGGTAGGCGCCGACAGGCTTCCAGTTGTGGGGCATCTTGCCGGGCTTGAATTGGGTGGCCGGCGATAGCTGCAGGCCCTTCATTCCCTTGTTCCACGTGTCGTGGCCGGGCTTGAAACAGCCGGCCGTGCTGCCGCGCCCTTCGGCCCAGCGCTTGCGCGTGACGGCTGCAATCTCTTCGGGCGTGCGGCGCAGGCCTAGCTTGGCGGCGCGGTTGTATACGCCGGGGAGGCTGCGGCCGATCTGCTCGGAAATCTCGGCCACGGTGTGGTGGGGCCACAGGCGCAGCAGGGCGGCGTCTTCTTCGGCGGACCAGAGGCGGGGGGTCAGCATGTGCGGATGCCCTCGTCGAGGCGATGCCCTTCCGTCCGGCTGCAGCAGGCGGGGTATTGCAGCCCGGACCAGATGCTGCATGAGATGGATTTGTGAACGCTGTTGCACTCGGGGCACATCCAGCGCCCGCGCGATAGGCCGGCCCGGTAGGTGTAACGGTCGTTGAACACCTTGGCGATGGCGGCGCGCTCTGCCTTGTCGCGGTCGGCGGCACGCTGCTCGGCGGCGGATTTGAGGATGCTGCGGAGGTAGGTCAGCATGCTTTCCACCATGCAATCGAGAAGTTGCTTTCCACGCGGTAGTGCAGCTGCCGGTGCCGTTCGGCCAGGGCTTTTAGGCGGTAGGGGATGGCGGCCACCGGCACGCCGATTTCGCTGGCGAGGTCGCTGGGGGTCTTGGGGTCGCCGAGTTTGAGGATGCGGACGATTTCGGCCTCGATCTGGTCGTGCGTGAGGGTGTCGTCTTCGGGCTCTTCGTCTTCGCGGTGGCGGGCGCTGGCTCGGCCGGTGACGGCGCGGGCGGCGGGCTTGGCGTGGGCGGGCTGGATGCCGGCGGTGATGAGGGCGAGGGTCATGCGCTCACCTGCTTGAACTCGACGACCCATACCAAGGGGTTTGCGGCCCATGATCCGGGGCCGTTGATGGATTCCCACAGGTCGCGGAAAGGCCCGACGGCGGCGCGCTTATAGATGTCGGCGCGTCTCTCGGCGTCGGCGCCGTAGAGCCACATTTGTCGAACCTCGCTCGGGGTGATGCCTTCGGCTTTCGCATCCGCCCCGCTGATGTCCTGCAGCCGCTCAACGCGGACGCTGACGATTTCGAGCAGGATGCGAGAGGCCCAGCGGGGCATGAACATGCCGGGGCGCAGCTTTCCCATCCCGGCAGGCTTGGGTGCATCGGCTTCGTAGTGAGTGAAGCTCTCGACATTCATCAGGTCACGTGGCGGGATGTCGTCTGCGCCGGCAACGGTCCTCCATGCCTCGCGCACCCACA
The DNA here is from genome assembly GCF_059703725.1 of Pseudazoarcus sp. NS34. Lineage (NCBI taxonomy): Bacteria > Pseudomonadati > Pseudomonadota > Betaproteobacteria > Rhodocyclales > Zoogloeaceae > Pseudazoarcus > Pseudazoarcus sp. NS34. The sequence goes on along the minus strand of NZ_BAAKIZ010000002.1, from coordinate 486,858 downwards.
GGCGGTCGCCGGGCTGGCCGTAGGGGCACGGGATGATGTCCATCTCGAACGTGCCGGGGAACTCTTTGTTCTCGTGGCGGATGAAGACTCCGAATCGTCCGCGCTTGGGGTGCGGGCTTTTGATCAGGCCATAGACCATGCCGGCTTCATTCGATGTGCCGAACTCCCAGCCGGCTTGAAGCTGCGGCTTCATGACTCGCCGCGTCTGCGTCTTGGTGTTGGCCATTACCGAGCGCACCATTTCGCCCTTGAACAGGATTCCGCGCTCTTTCATTCTCCGCACCCCCGACCAATGGCGCCCGCGTCCTGCGGCGCCGTGAATTCACGCCAATGCACCCATCCTTGTTCCGGGCAGTGAAAACCCCATTCGCGGTAGCGGGGGCCGGTGATGAAGAGCGTCCAGCACGGGCCTTTGTGGAGCTCGATGCGGTGGGCGAGCTTGCCGGTGAGGCGCAGGCGGACGTTGCCGGCGTGCAGCACCTGGTGGCGCTGGATGCCGCCGGCGGCGATGGTGTGCTCGGTGTATTCACCGGCGAGCAGTACGGAGCAGTTGGCCCAGGGGTGGTCGTGCAGGGCGCGGTCGTCGTCCGACCGGCAGAAGTGGTGCAGGTAGATGTTGAACCAGCGGTTGCGCGGGATGAGCCACCAGCGGCGCAGGTAGGGGTGCAGGGCGCCGCCGATGATGAAGTCGGGGCGGCGGCTGGCTGCGTGGGCGATGAGGCGGGTTGCGAGGGTGCGGAACATGGTCAAACCCTCCAGCCCAGCAGCAGACCGGTGCCACCGCCGGCGAACTCGATGCGTAACGCAGCGGGGTGGTCTGGTGTGCCGGCGTGTGCAACGCGCACGCCAGGCAGTCGCGAGAGTTTTGCAACGTTGCGGGGGTCGTAGGGGTGCCCGAGCACCAGGCATGGATGGCGCGGATCTTCCGGGGTATTCCCAGCGCCCGAGCATTCGGGGCAATTGACTGCGGTGATGTCTGAGGTGGCGGTAATCGTCTGCCCGCCGCCGTCGCAGTTTTTGCAGTGATAGGTGTGCTGCCCGTGGTCAAACTCGCCCTTGCCGTCGCAATCTCCGCATGCGGACAGGACTGCGCGACCCGTTCCGGCGCAGACGTGGCAGAGCTCCACAGCCGGGACGGTGGTCGCATCGAGCAAGGGCACGTATCCACCAAGTTCGGGGTATCTCCCGAGTATCTCGGTGAAGGCGATGGTTGCCTCGCGAACGCTCTGTGTTCCGTCGTCCGGCAAGCGCACAAGCGCGTGACCGTTGCAAGCAACTATGTGCCCGCTTTCGCGCGTCAAATATGCCGCGTCGTGCCGTGCTCCGGGCGTGTCGCGGAACGGCAGAAGGATGGTGTAGTCGGTGCTCATGCTGGTTCCTTCTTGAGTTCGGCTTCGATGTCGCGCACCCAGCTTTCGGCATCTTCGGCAGTGGTGCGCAGGCGGTCTGCGCGCTCGATGGCGGTGGTGGTGTAGCAGCGTTCGAGCAGGTCGGCGTTGCGCTGCAGGTGGCGCACGAGTGCGCGCAGGTTGTGCAGGGCTTCGCGGGGGTAGATGGGGCGGTGGGTGATGCTCATGCGGGGGCTACCTCGGCGAGCTTTACCTCTTCAAACTCGACGATTACGAATCGGCCTTCTGAAGCGCAGCCGTCTTCCTTGATCTTGTAGCTAGCCGGGGAGTGGTCGCTGATGCCGGCAATGACTCCGGTCACGCGCCCGCCCGTAACATGCGACCCCACGGGGAAGGGCGGCTGCACGTTCCAGAGTTCGACCCATATGCGTTGCTCTTTGCGGAGCAGTTCATCGACTGCGCTCCAGCAGCCGTCAAGTTCTTCCGCCTGTATGAGCGTGAAGTCGTAGCCGCGGGCGTTCTCAAGTGCGCCTGCAAGCTGGTGTCCGTCGATGCCGGGCCGATAGACTGCAGCGATGTCATCAGGAGAAACGCCTACGCTCTCTGCAATTTCTTTCACTGCGGCGGCGATGAGACTGGCGTTTGCGGTGGGGCGGGGCGGTGTGTTCATTTGCCATTCCTTTACGTTGTGCTGCGCTCGGCAGGGCGTTACACGGTTGCCGCCGGTGGCGGCAGGCGTCTAAGGCCTGGTGGGTGGCCCGAGGCGGCTAACCGCCTCGGGGTGCTGCGCCGCGCTTTCTCGGCTGTCTGCGTGCGCCCGCCGCTACCGGGCCTGTTCGAGCCCGGTGTCCGCGCCGCCGGATACCGGCGCGGTAAAGGTCGCTCGTCTAAACACGTCACACGCTGCCGGCGTTATTGATTCCCCGCTGGGCCGGCGATGGGTGTCTGTGGGGGTGGTTAAATCGGCAATCTGCGGACGGCGCGGGCACGCAACCGGTTGTAGCGGTGGTTGTAGTACTGGTGGCCGTCGCCGAAGTGCTGGCACCACGCGAAGTCGGCGCCGGAAGCGTGCTGCGCGTCGGACCAATACCAGCCCTCCTCAAACGCATCCTTGTGGTGCGCGAACAGCAATGCCTGCTCGAACCGGTTGGGCAGCGTGCCGCCTTGCTCAGCAGCCCAGGCGGCGGCCTCTTCGTGCGTGAGTTCGTCGGCATCGCCGGGCAGCAGGAACAGGCGGTAGGGCGCCTGACCGGTGATGTGGATGTCGGCGATGTGGGTTTCGCCGGGCGCGGCTTGGGGTTCGGTGGTCATGGTGTTGCTCCTAGCGGTGGTTGGTGGGCTGCGTGTGGGTGCGGCGGATGCTGATGTCGGCGCGCCACTCGATCAGGCGGTTGATGCAGTGGAGGGCGCACAGCAGCACGGCGGCGGCGTAGAGGCCGAACGCGATGCCTGCGAGGAAGGCGGCGATTGACGCGGGCGGGGGCGGTAGGTGCCCGGCCCACGCGGTGGCGGTCATGGCGGCAAGCGCGAGCAGTAAGGCGGCGTCGGTAAGGCTGATGGCGGGCTTCATTGGCCGGACCCTTTGATGGCCTGGGCATCGCCGGCTACGGCCTCGTGCGCCGGGGCTGCCTCAGGCAGCGCGGCGATCTTGCGCAGGGCGCGGCGGTAGGTGTCGCGCTGGGCGCAGGCGGTGCCGATGGCGGTGGGGTTGTCGTTGCTTGCGGCGTCGATGCCGGCGCACATGACCATGTCGACCAGCCCTTGCGGGTCGCTGCCGGGGTGGGTGGCCATGGCGGTGTCGAGCATCTGCTCAAGCTTGGCCACCATGTCGGGCGACACGGCGGCGGTGATGTAGGTGCGGTTGTCGCCTTCGGGCGCTTTCACCAGGGGCTTGGGTATCCAGCTCATGCGCGGGATTCCTGCTCGGCGGGCTTGGTGGGGCGCGTCATGCGGCGGGCGGGGTGGCACACCCATGTGTCGCCCATCTTGAGCAGCGCCAGGCGCAGCTTCTCGCGCTGGCCGATGAGGATGTCGGGCGTGCAGTTGTCGTTGGGGGTGATGACGCGCTCCACGTGCTGCGTGGCCTCACGCGGCCCGAAGGTGGTGGGCAGCTTGCCGGCGGGGGCGCTGGTGGTGTGGGGCATGGCTTCGCGCGGCGCGGGCGGCACGAGACTGAGCACGCCGGTGCGGGCGGCGCTGCGAAGGATGCGGAGCTGCGAGAGGGTGCGTTGCATGGTTATGCCTCCTGTGCGAGGTTGCAGAGTTCGGAGATGCGGTGCGCCCACTCACCACGGGGGTGTGAGAAGGGGCTGCCGATTGCGTCGGCGGCGTTGGTGTAGGCGCTGGCTTGCAGGAACGGCTCTTCGTCGCGGTTGATGGAGCCGTCTTCGTCCCGCGCGGCGTTGCTCAGATCCCGCGGGGTGGGCGGCTTGAACCAGATGCCGCGCTCGTAGCGGTCGAAGTGCAGCTTGAGCAGGCCGACGTACTCGGCCATGAAGGCGTCGTAGTCGGCGTGGTCGATGGCGTTGATGCTCATGAGGGTGATGAGCAGGCTCTGCGAGCGGACAACATCGCGGCTGTTCTGCGCAACGCTGAGGCGCATGACGGTGCGGTGCCAAAGCAGGAGGTCGGCCAGGGCGGTGTCGTTGATTTGGCGGGTGCTCATTTGCCACCCCACTCACCGGTGCCAGCCTCGCGGCAGGGCATGAGCGCGCCCACGGTGGTGCCTGAGCGGAAGATGGCGACCTTGTTGGGGTCGCTCGGGTGCGGGGCAATGGCTACGCCGGGCAGCGTGTCGCGCAGCAGGCGCAGGTAGCGGGTGCCGAAGAAGGCATCGCCTACCTTGGTGGTTTGATACCAGGCGACGTTTGTGCCGGCGCAGTCGGGGCATTGCTCGCCGTCGGGGTGGGTGGCATCGACCCCGAGCGTGCCGAAGCCGTCGCATACCGGGCAAGTGCCATCGTCACCGTCTTCCCCGATGCCGTGGCAGTTGTTGCACTCCACGGCTCGGCCGGTGCCGCGGCAGACGACGCAGGGCTGGCTGGCGAGGTCTAGCGATTCAACAGGCGTCCAGATGCGGCCCTTGATGTCCAGCCAGAGGCTGAGCTTGTCGATGGCCTGCTTTTGCTTGCCGCGGGCGGGTAGCGCCGGCAATGCCTGGTCGGCGTCTACCACGCGAATCATGATGTGGCGGTTGGTGGCATACACGTACTCGCCACTGCGAAACGGCAGGGAGAAGTGCGGGTCTTCGAGCATGGCGGGTACGCAGTAGCGCGCCAGCAAGGTGGTGAGCTCGGTGTTGCGGCCCATGGCTTTGGCGAGTGCGCTCATGCGGCACCGCCGTCGGCCAGGCTGCAGGCCAGTTGAAACAGATAGGTTGCCCCGCGAATCTCGGCGTAGCGCTCGGCGGCGAACGGCCCTTGGGTGCGGCGCATCTTCTCGGCGTGGATGGCGATTTCGGCGAGGGGGTGGATGCTCATGACACCACCTGCTGCGAGGCCAGTTCGATAAGGCTGCCGACGGTGGTGCAGCCGAACAGGGCGTGGTCTTCGAGGTTGATGTCGAGCGCGCACTCGATGGCCATGCCGATTTCGAGGCGGTCGAGGCTGTCGAAGCCGAGGTCTTCGTCAAGCAGGCTTGCGTGCGTGAATGTGACGCCGGGGCGCACATAGCCGGCCAGCACTTTGCGCACAGCGGCTTCGGGGGTGGGGTGGGTGGTGGTCATTGCACTGTGCCTTTGGTGAGGTTGCAGGCGCGCTGCACGAGGCGGTGGAGCGCCTCGGGGTTGCTGCGTGCGCCGACGAAGACCAGGCGCCGCCCGACGCGGCGATAGAGGTTGTGGCTGACGCTGCCGCCGTTGGCACGGTCGAACACGACGCAGCCGTGCTGGCTGGCGAGGGCTTTGGTTTGCAGCAGATCGACGGGTTGTGCGTGCGGCATATCGGCCTCCGTTTGTTGGAGTGATTAAACACCGCGTTTAATCCAAAGTCAAACACCGTGTTTACTTGAGGCCGAAAAAAAACCGCCGGATGGCGGTCTGCGGGTGAGGGCGGGACGTTATAAGCGCTCGCACTCGAAGAAGTCACGCTCCTTCCAGTGCTCGGCCTTCTCGCGTTCGCGCCGCACGTTATCGGGGTGGCTGAACTCGCGGGCCCAGTGTTCGGCGGTGGCGCGGTTCTTGGCGATCTCCTTGCACCTGGCAGAGGCTTTTTTGGTGTCGTCTGTGTCGGCGATGGAGCCTCCACGGGCAAGGGCTGGGTTAGGCGGGGCTAGGTCTGGTGCGTTGCGGGCTGCCCGCTCTCTGGCAGCGGCGGCTGCTTGCGGGTCGGCGCGGCCGGCGGCGGGGTGAGCGTTAATGGTGGCGGCGTCCATGGCGCAGGGGGTGTCGCTGTAAATCGTTTTGCCGTCGACGGTGCAGCGATACACCTGGGCGTGTGCGACGGTGGCGAGCAGGGCGGCCAGCGCGGCGGCTATGAGGTGGCGCGTGAGCATGGCGGTTCCTTACGTGCAGCGCTTAGGGGCGGCGGAAGGGCAGGATGATGGCAGTTCGCGTCAACTGCCGGTGTTGCTCCGGCGTTTGTCAGGCGGGGCGGCGTAGAGCGCGGCTGCTTCTTTAAGTGCTTCGTCGAGCTTGGCAAGTGTCCATGCCCGGCCAGATTCGGAAAGATCACCAAACCTTTGGGAATAGTAGGGGGGTATCGCGCTGTCATGCAAGGCGGTGGCGGCCTTGCCTGTGTCATAGGTCGCGGTGTTGTCGTTGGCACGCAACACGTATTCATTGGTGGATGACGGCGTGATGAGCATGGGGCCTTCAGCGTGGCGAACCCATGTGGCGTTGATGCCGAAGCGGCGCTGTAAGTCGAGTATCCCTGAGTCAGACGGCCCGGTGGGGCGCTTGGCCCAGTTCGTAATCGTTTGGGGCGCCTCGTTAATGACACGCGCGAGGTCGGACGGGCTGTCGTCTTTGAGCAGCCGAAGGTCGCGCATGGCTTGGTAGATGCGGGCCAGCGCAGGATGTGGTGATGCGTTTGCCTTCACGGCTGTGATTGTCGCGGCGTTAAACAAGGTGTTGTTCAACGTGGCGTTTGCTTTTGCATTAAACATGGTGTGTAATTGATGCGTGAATGCACAAGAGACCACCGACATCATCGAGCGCGCTGGAGGCGATACGGCCTTCGCGCAGCTGCTCGGGCTGCCGAAAACCGTAGGCGTGCAGCGCCGCGTCAATAACTGGAAGCGCCGCGGAATGCCTGCGCGCATTCAGGTTGAGCACTACGAAACGCTGCAGCGGCTGAAGCTGCCCGGCACAGATCCGCCGGAGCCCGCATGAAAGACCGCCCCCCATTCCACGCGCCGCCATCGAGGTGTGACATGCCCGAGTGTTTTGCGAATGTTCAAGCGCTGGTGCAGCCCGCCATACGAGACGGCGCTTCGATGCGCCGCTGGCTGGCGGCGTCACTGTTTTGTGTGCGTGGGGCTGGTGATGGCCGCCGCGCCCGCCGAGAGGTCGGCAAGCATTTGCTGCGCGAGCGGGGAGATGCCCGGAACCTGCGCGCCTTCGTGCAGCGCCTGAGAGAGCTTCGCGATGTTCGCGTTGCTCGCGGCGGCGAGTGAAAGCATGAGCTGGCGCAACGTCTGATGCACAGCGTTGAGGACTTCGGTGTCGGCTTGGTCGAGTTTCATGGCGGGAGCCTGTGGCAATGATGAATTTAGTTACTGGTGCGACGCCTGATGAGAGCCCCCGTGAGTTTCCGAGGGTGGCGCGCGCGGATGCGGTGCATGGCCGCGTGGATCTACGCAAGCTGTATGAGTCGATTACGCGCGTCGTGATGATTCCAGCTTGGCGATATCGAGCAGCTCGTCGAAGAGCGATTGAGCGGCAGCGCGTGCGGCTGGCGAGACAAGGCCGAGCGTTGCCCACTCGGCTTGAGTGTGGGCAATCAAGGCCTCCAGTTGCTGAGCGAATGCGCCGGGGTTGGGGTGCGTCATGACCAGGGCGGTGAGTGCCGCCTGGTTGGCGAACGATTGGGCAATGGCTTGTTCTGCGGCTTCCATGGCGCGCTCCTGTGGTGATGATGATCGTGTGGACGCCTGATTCTAGCCGCATGGGGTGCGCCTCCTTCTTTGCCTGCTTTGGCTCAGCCGAGGTGCGCGGGCTGTGTGGCAGCGCAATCGGCAAGGTTGGCCAGCGCGAGCCGCGCGTCGGGGGTGATGCTGCCGTTGGTGCTGGCTGCGGCCAGGGCATCACGCAGCACGGCGCGATCGGCACGTGTGGCTACCGCCATGGACAGCATGAGGTGGCGCAGTACCTGCTGCATGGTGCCGAGCGCTTCGGCGCGTTCGTTGGTCATTTGGTCATGCTCCTGTGTGGTGCGTGTATTTCAACCCGTTGCCGGTCGGCGACGAGTGCCGTTTGCTGAGGTACATGCTATGAGCCGCACCCGTTCTGGTTCAGGTTTGAACCAGCCCACCTGCCTCCCCACCGCTCAGGCTGAGCAGGCGGCGCCTTTGAAGGTGGAGTACGCGCCGGTGATTGAGGCGACGCATCGGGCAATGAAGCGCTATGCGTCACCCGGCACGAAGTGCGGGATGTCGGAAGTGGCCGCGCTGCTGGGCGTGAATGAGCAGGTGCTGCGGAACCAGTTCGGGCCGTCGGACTATGACCATGCGCCCACCCTCTACCGTTTCCTTCAGGTGCTGGATGTGATGCAACCCCGCGAGGCGGTGGCTGCCATTGCTGACCTGGCGGATTGCGTGACCCTGCCGCGCAGCACCCGCGCCACCCGGCGGCAGGTGCCGCATGACTTGGCCGGGGCGCTTGAGAAGTTGCCGCCTGCTGCTGACGCGGCGGTCTCCGCTGGAGTCCGTCGCTTGCGTGCAGGTGAGCGGCTTTCGTCTGATGAGCGGGCGGCGGTGCGTGACGCGCTGCTTGATGTTGGCGCGCTCGTCTCCCACTTGATCAACCGACTGCGCCTGCCTTGACCATGCCCCCTGTTTTCCCCGCCCCCCTTTCTGGTTGGAGTGATCGCCTCGCGCGCGTTGAGGCATTTCACTTTGCTGTCCTTGCCACGATCGACTGCCCTTCATCTCCGGTCGGGGGCCCCTATGGTCGATATCTGCACAAGGGGGCGGAGAGGCTCGAAATCGGGGTAGGTAGCGGGGCGGGAACACACTGAAATGGCGATCAACTACGACGACGTTTGCTGCCAACTTCAGAGAGCCGGCCTGATCATCGACTCGCTGGTGGTCGGAAAGATCACGCGGTGCAAGGTCGAGGGCGACAACGAGAAGCGGGGCTGGTATTCGCTGCACGAGGTGACGCTGCCGGGTGGCGATGATGTGATCGTTGGCAGCTACGGCATCTGGTACGGCGACAACAAGAACGCGCAGAAGATCGAGCTGCGCAGCCACGCGCTGACCGCCGAGCAGAAGGAAGCCTTCAGGGCCCGCCTGGCCGATGACCGCAAGCGTGCCGAAGGCATCCGCCGGCAGGTGGCCCGCACTGCGTCGGAGAAAGCCGAGCGCAAGTGGTGCGATCTGCTGCTCGATGGCGAACACGACTACCTGCAGCGCAAGGGCAATGCCGCCCACGGCGTGCGCTTCGCGCCGGCTGGCACCACCATCGACTATGAATTCGACGGCAAGGTGAGCGAGCTCGATGTGTCGCACGCCATGGCCGTGCCGATGTGCGACGGGGCGGGGCAGGTGTGGGGCATCCAGTGGATCTTGTCTCGCGCGCACCAGGCTGACCGCATCAAGCGCAGCGGCCGCGACAAGGACTACTGGCCGCAGGGCATGGAGAAGAGCGGCAAGTACCACTGGATCGGTGGTGTGCCTGATCACTGCGTGCTCATCGGCGAAGGCTACGCCACCTGCGCTACGCCGCACGAGGCAACGTCGCTGCCGGCTGCGGTCGCCTTCGATGCCGGCAACCTGCAGCCCGTCGGGCAGGCGCTGCGCAAGAAGTACAAGCGCGTGCGCCCGGTGTATCTGGCCGACGACGACGCCTTCGCCACCTGCCCGGACAAAGACTGCGCCACCCGCTTCGTTGTGACCGAACACCCCGAGCATTGCCCGGAGTGCGGCATCCTGCACAAGCGCGTCAATACCGGTGTCGACAAAGCCCGCGCCGCGGCGCTGGCCACCGACGGCATCGTCATCATCCCGCGCTTTGCCGACGAGGCCGCCCGGCGCGATGCCTGGCTCACCAGCGCCAAGAAGCTCACCGACTTCAACGACCTGCACGCCCTCGAAGGCCTGGGCGTCGTGCGCGCACAGATCGAGGACGCGCTCGAAGAGGCCGGCCTGCGGCCCACTGCCTCGGCACCGGCCCGCCGCGCGGCGGAACCAAACAAAGGGGGCGGGGGAAATCAAGGCCGAGTGCCCGTCGACATTCAGCCGGTGCACACCCTCAACGAGCTGCTCGAGCGCTTCGTCATCATCTACGGCGAGGGCGACGTCGTGTTCGACCGCGAGCTGCACAAGCTCGTCAAGCTCAAGGACGTGCAAAACCTCACCCTCTCGCGCGAAGTCTATGCACGCTGGAGCGAGTCACCCGGCCGTGCCTTCGCCATGCTCGAAAACGTCGGATTCGACCCTGCCGGCACCGACGCCATGGTCACCTGCAACGTCTATCGCGGCTGGCCCACGGTGCCGAAGGAAGGCTCATGCGAGCTGCTGCTCGAAACCCTGTGGCACGTATGCAGCGCCGAGCAGAACGCCGAAGAGGTCTATCAGTGGATCCTCAAGTGGCTGGCCTACCCCATCCAGCACCCCGGCGCAAAGATGCAGTCCGCCGTCGTCGTGCATGGCAAGCAGGGCACCGGCAAGAGCATGTTCTTCAAGGCCATCAGCCGCATCTACGGCGAGTACGGCCTCACCATCAACCAGAGCGCGGTCGAGAACCCCCGCAACGTCTGGCTGGCCTCGCGCCTGTTCGTGCTGGCTGAAGAGGTCATCGCCCGCAAAGAACTGCACCACGTCAAGAACGCGCTCAAGGATCTGATCACTGGCGACACCGTGTATGTCGACCCCAAGTTCGTCAATCCGTACCCCGAGCGCAACCACGTCAATCTGGTGTTCCTCAGCAACGAGACCATGCCCGTCGTGCTCGAAGACGACGACCGCCGCCACCTCGTCATCTGGACGCCCGACAAGCAAGAGAAGTCGTTCTACGCCGCCGTCGACGCCGAGATTGAAAGCGGCGGGCTTGCCGCGCTGCACTACCACCTGGCCACGTTGCCGCTGGGCGACTTCGGCCCGCACACCGAGCCACCCATGACCAGCAGCAAGGCCGACCTCATCGACCTGTCGCTCGACAGCACCACCCGCTTCTGGCTCGCGCTGGTGCGCGGTGAAATCGAGAACATCCGCAACCGCACCATCGCCCTCACCAAAGACCTCTACCAGCTCTACAAAGTCTGGTGCAACGAGAACGGCGTACACCCCGCGCCACTGCCCAGGCTCATGAGCACGCTCGAAAAGAAACACGGCGCCATCCTGCGCCGCAAACGATGGATCGACGGGGTGAATGAAGTCGGCCCGCACGGCATGTGCCTCATCCCTGGGCTTATCTCCAGCACCGGCTCACTCGTGCCGCCCGAATGCCCCGCGGACGAAGACGAGAAAAGCTGGGTCACAAAGCACGTCGTCGCCTTCCGCAACTGCGTCAAAGACTACCGGAGCCCCTCAAGTGCATAACGCGACCCATTCTGTGCGGCTTGTGCGGCTTGCTGTGCGGTATCCCGTGCGGCTTCAAACCCGCGCCATTTCTGGGCTGTGCGGTATGTGCGGATTAAATGCGCCTGCGCACACACGAGCAACAACACACCACCACCGCGCGCACGTTTCCTCACATGCGCGAAAAACATACCGCACATGCCGCACATACCGCACAGCCCACTATCTGCGCGGCTTTTCGGGCCACCCCATACCGCACACCAAGCCGCACACAAGCCGCACACCCTTTTATTTATCTGTTTCCTTGAAAAATGGAGAAGTAGTGGAAGACAAGAGCAGGGGGGTAGAGCGCTGCAGTGAGCAGAACGTGGCCCGGTTCAATGAGCGGCTGCGGGCTGAAGCGCCAGAAGCCTTTGCCCTGGCAAAAGCCCTGCATCAAGCCGGCATGCTCAACGGCCTCAACGGTGCCTGCATCGGTCCGGTGGGCAGCCTGCCGGATACCGGCGCCGTGCCCGTCCTCTCGGTCGAGGCTGAGAAGCGCATTGCCGACCACCACTGGCAAAGCAAGAGAGGTGGCAAGTGAGCCCCGCCGACATCCGCGAACTCGGCCACCGCGCCCGCGTGCAAGCCCGGCGCGATGCCATCGCGGCACTGCCCCAGCAAGTGCGTCGGGTGGCCGAGCAAATGGACGACGCCCGCCACCGCTACGAAACCCTGCGCCGCAAGCTGCGCAGCGAGATGAAGCGCCGCGGCCTGCCACCGCTGCCGCGCATCGGGGGTGAATCGTGAAACCAGCCACCCGCGCCCTGCACGAGGCGCTGATCCGCTGCGCCAAGGGAATGATCAACGCTTGGGAAACCTGGCTGAAGCAACAGGAGAAACAGCAATGAGTACGAACACCGGAAAGATGCACAGCCTCGAAGTGACCCGCGACGGCAAAAAGACCGACCTGTCGCCCGTCTGCAATTTCGTGTTCGGCAGTGGGGCGGCTGATCCCTTGCACCTAGCCGAGAGTGCGCGCCGGTTCCGCGTGGTGCATTTCAGCACGCCGTCCGGCGCACCGTTGGTGTCTGCTGCGATTGAGCAGTTCACGCAGAGAATGTCCTTGCTCGGGGTTTCCTTGCGTGATGCATCAAATGCACTGCAAGCGTTCAGTGAGCGGTATCGAGCGCTCTGGAACCCGCGCACCACCTACCGCCCGTGGGGCACCAAGCAGGCGCAGCGGCTTGCCCGCAACCGCCGCAGCCGGGGTAGAGCGTGATGGATACGGAATTCATGAGCAGCGAAATGCAGGTCGGTCCCGCCACTGATTACAGGCGCCGGGCCAGAAAAGCGATGGTCGACAAGCGCACCGTGCGGGTTTCGACCGATGCCGGCGAGGTACATCCGCTGCATTACAAGGTGTCGCGCCGAGGTGTCATTAAGTTGATGCACCCGATCCAGCCCGGCCCGGTCTCTTTCGAGTGGGTGTATGTCGGCAGGATCGGCCGAAGCCGCTACCGCAGCTGGACCACCCGTGACGCGCAGCGCCTTGCACGTGCAAGGCTCGTTCGGAGAACCCGATGACATCCCATCTACCGCGCGTTGCGTTAGTGCATTCGACCCGCTGCGCAGATGCGGCGGCTCTGGCTGACGATGAGGTTGGAGGTGCTGTGGTCGTTGTTTCGATCCGAGCAGCAATGAAAAATCTCAGAAGAATTCAATGCCGCCCGTGCTGCTTTGACGAGCTCGAAGCAGCTCTAAATGAAGAACCCCGCGCCGAGCAAGGCATTGTGAAACAGCAGTAAAACCACCCCGGCCCGCAGGCCGACCCCGCCCGGCATCGCTTCACGCCCGGCCACGTCGCCTAACACGCCACCCGGAGGAAACGGAATGCACACACGTGACCGACACCTCCACACCCGAAACGCTGAGCTTCAAGGAATTCGCGGAACTGCGCGGCGTGCGGCCCAGCTACGTCACCGCCTTGCGCAAGGCCGGCCGGCTGGTGCTGACGGAAAACGGCAAGCGCGTGCGCGTGGCCGAATCCATCGAGCGCATTGCGGCCACGCGCGACCCTGCGCGCGCGGATGTGGTAGAGCGCCACGCCGCCGCCCGCGCTGCCGAGCCGAAGCCGCCGCCCCCGGACGACGAAGCCGAAGAGCCGGAAGAGGCTGACGAGGGCACGCTCAGCTATCAGGAGGCTCGCGCCCGCAAAGAGCACTACCTCGCCAAGTCCGCGCAGCGCGATTACGAAATCAGCATGGGCAAGCTGATCCCGATCGCGGACGCGGCTGCTGACGTTGCCAACGTCTTGACCATCCTGCGCGTCACGCTGGAGCCGCTGTCCGACACTCTCCCTCCAGTGGTTGTCGGCGAGACGGACGAATCACGCGTGCGCACCCTCATAGCCGAGGAAATCGAACGGGCGCTGGCTGACGCGGCGCGGGCCTTTTCGCGCTACACCAAGGCGGAGGCCGAATGAACCCCGCGCTGGCCCTTGCCGCCCAGCGCGCCATCGAGCCGCGCAAGGCCCTCACCGTGTCCGAGTGGGCGGATGCTCACCGCTACCTGTCGACCAAGCAAAGCCCCAAGCCCGGACGCTGGCGCACCGACAACAACCCGGTGCTGCGCGAGCCAATGGACTGCTTTTCGGTGCGTAGCCCGGTGCAAGAAGTGGTCGCGATGTTCCCCATTCAGAGCGGCAAAAGTGAGTTCGAGACCAACGTTGTCGGTTACACGATGCACCACGCCCCGTGCCCGATCATGGTTTGCCTGCCGGGCGAAGTGTCGATGAACAAGTGGATCAACCAGAAACTGAACCCGCTCATCGAAGAAACCGACGTAGTGCGCGCCGCGCTCACCAGCAACGCCAGCCGCAACGCGGCCAACCAAAAAGAATTCAAGGATTTCGCGGGCGGACAACTCTACATCGAACACGCTGGGACGCCGGCGCGCCTCAAATCCACCACCGCCCGAATCGTGCTGGTGGATGAGCTCACCGAGTTTTCCAACAACTTCAAGGGTGGCGACGACTCGCTGAAGATGCTCGAAGGGCGCACCAGCGCATTCCCGTCGCGCTACAAGCGCGGCTATGTCAGCACGCCCGGCGTCAAGGGCGCCTGTCGAATCTCAGAGATGTGGGAGAAGTCCGACCAGCGCCTGTACCACGTCGAGTGCCCGCACTGCCACGAGCTGCAGCCGCTGGAATGGGAAGGGTTGGTCTGGACGGCCGGCGCCACTGCCGAGACCGTGCAGCACGCCTGGTATGTGTGCCGTGATTGCGGCGCCATGATCGAAGAGCACCACAAAACCGCCATGCTGCGCGACGCCAAGGCCGGAGGCACAGCCCGATGGGTGCCGACTTATCCGGGCCGCCGCATCCGCGGCTACCACCTCAATTGCCTCTACTATCAAATCGGCATGGGCCCGCGCTGGCTTGATATGGCGCGCATGTGGCTGGAGGCGCAGGGCGACCCTTCCGCGCTCACCACATTCACGAAAGAGCGCAAGGCCATCCCCTGGGAAGAGCGCAGCCTCAAGAGCGTGCGCGCCAACCTCATCGCCGAGCGCGCCGAAGCCATCCCGCTCATGGTCGCGCCCATGGGCGTGGTGTGGATCACCGCCGGCACCGACACGCAAGACGACCGCCTCGAGGTGCAGATTGTCGGATGGGGCCGCAACCGCCGCGCCGTCATCCTCGGCTACTACGTGCTGCAGGGCGACCCCCAGCATGAGGAAGTCTGGATCGAACTCACCGACCTCATCAACCGGGGCGTGCGGCACGAGTCCGGCATTGTGCTGCCCGTCAGCGCCACCGCCATCGACGGCCGCGGCCACCGCACCCAGGCGGTGAAGGACTACGCCCGCAAGGCCCTCATCCGCCGCCCCATGCCCATCTTCGGCGCCAAGTCCGCCAACGCCGTGCCGCTCGGCAAACCCAAGATCGAAGACACCACTTTCAAAGGCCGCACCGACACCACCGACAACGCGCTGCGCACCTGGCAGGTCGGCACCGTCGCCATCAAGCACACCCTGTATCGCCGCCTCGCGGCGGATGCCGAGCTGCAGGAACAGGCCGGCGACAAGGCGGCCGACATCACGCGCCGCAACTTCCGCTTTCCCGACGCGCTGCCCGAGGGCTACTTCGGCGGGCTCGTGTCCGAAATCTTCGACCCCGCCAAGGGCCGCTACGTGAAGCGCAAAGGCGCCATGCGCAACGAGCCGCTCGACACCCTGGTGTATGCCTGGGCCGCCACCCAACACCCCGAGCTGCAGCTCGAAAAGAAAAGCGCGGCCGATTGGGACGCCGACGAGGCCCGCATTCTCGACGCCGCCCGCGTGGTGTCCACGCCCGAAGGCAACCGCCTTGCGACGGAACCGCCCACGGCCGAGCGCGCAGCACCGGCCACGCCAGCCGCCAAACCCCAAACCACCACCCGGCCCGCCCGCCGCGTGGTCCGCAGCAACTACCTCAAGCGCCACTGACAGGAGAGAACCATGGAAATCGAAGAAGCCAAGAAACGGATTCACGACACCGAGAAAGTGATTGCGGCGGCGCTGCAGGAGCTGGTCGACGTGGTTCCTTTATCCGAGCTGTGGCTGAGCGTCGACACTGTTTCGGAAGAAACGGTTGTAAGCAGCAAGGTCGTTATCGTTGCCGTTCGCCTTCACCCCGAGTTCTGAGGAGCAACACATGGACATCACCAACGGCATCATGGAAGACCTCGGCGCAGCAATGGGCTACGAGGCCACCACCCGGCTCATCGCAGTGTTCGGCGACGCCTCTCTGTACGTGCCGCAGCAGATCGACGCCCAGCACCCCATCGCCCGCGTGGTCGGCATCAACGCCGCGCTGCGCCTGGTAGCCGACTTCGGCGGCGAGACGCTCGACCTGCCCGCCAACGAGCAATACGACCGCCTCACCCGCGTGCGCACCGTCGCCCGCCTGCTGCGCAAAGGCGTCACCACCCGCGACATCGGCCAGCTTGTGGGCGTGAGCACCAAGCAGGTGGGCCGCTACCGCGCCGAAGCCGAGGAAATCGGCATACTGCCGATGGTGCTGGACAAGAAGGAGGGTTGATCATGAATCAATGGGGCGTAGTCAGAAAGGTCGCCGGCGTCGAGGTCATTGTTGATGTTGAGGCCCCGGAATTCGAGCCCATCACGCCACAGTCTCCAATCATCAGCGTGGTGCACCTCGGGCAAGATGAGGGCGTCGATACCGTGCCTATCTTGGCCGAGTTGAGACGCCGATTCGTAGGCGCGCCTTATTCGGATTGGCTAGCCTACGGAGATTCCGATACCAGCGAACCGGAACGTATCCCCATCAACCCGACAACCGGGCAGCCGTACTTTTCAACCAAACACTCCCGCGACTGGTCCGGCGTCTGGATAGCTGGGCCCCGCCACACGATTGATCCGAGCGACTTGTTCGCCAATCTTCCGTTCCGCGTGTCATTCGCCGTATGGGTCGCATCTCGGCGCCGCGCCTTTATCAACTGGATGAATCGAGTGTTCGGGAATAAGGAGGGTTGATCTGTGGATGCAAACCTTGAAACCGCGCTGCACTTCGCCCTTGAGGCGGGCGACCTTGATTCGCTGTGTGCGCTGGCCCGGCAGGAACAGCGCCGGGCCGACTTTATGCTTACGCTGCTTGTGAGCGTTCTCGATCAGGTCGGATCCGTAACCGTTCCCCCTCGAACCGACGTTGGCGCCATTCCGCCCGATGCCGTTTCGGTTGAGGCGACTGAGGAGGGCATCGTCGTGAAGTCCTCGAAGAAGTTCGAGGCGGACAGGTTTCCTGCTGAGAGCCTTCTGCGCCATCTGCTTAATAGCCATTTCAGCGTGCATCCAGACGGATCGCTGCATTGGGGCTGGATAGAGAGCACGCCCATGCGTGAAATTGAAAGTGTCGAGTTTGAAACCGCGCTCAAGCGATTTATCTTGGACCCGCCCCGCTACACGCCTTGGCCAAGGGGGATTAAACCGTGAGCCACGCCCACCCCCACCGCGCCGAAATCCTGCTCGCGCTGCGCGCGCGAGACCCCGGCTGCCCCATGAGCGACGAAGACCTGCTGCGCGCCTCGGGCAACCAGGAAGCCTCGCCTCAGTGCTTTACGATTCGCAGCGGATACCTCCGCTCCCGCGTCTGGGAAGAGGGGCCTATGCGGCTGCCCAGCGATCCCGGAAACGCTGACGAGGTACGTCGCATCCTGCGTGCGCGAGACCCCGGCTGCCCCATGAGCGAAGAGGATCTGTTGCGCGCCACGGAAGGCACACTCTGGCGTGCTTCGCGCGAGTTCGGGCTGGCGTTCCGCGATGTGTGGCGCGCCACCGGATTTGAAGAGCTGATGCTGCGCATGATGGGCGCGCCCCGCTGGGTCTGGATCGCCCTGACGGTGCTTTTCGTAGTGGTGATCTTCACCGCACCTCGCTCCGGCCAGTAGCGCTCGGACATCCGCCCACAGGCGCGGCCGCGTCCGCGTCTTCACCCTGTGAGCTGTTCCCTTGTGAGCAGCGCACATGTCCGTCACCCAGGCCGATCTAGACGCCCTTAATGCCGCCATCGCCCAGGGCGAAAGCCTTGTCCGCAAGGCCAACGGCGAGACGGTGCAATACCGCGATGTGGATCAACTGATCCGCGCGCGCAACGACGTTGCCGCGCAGCTTGCCGCCCAATCGACCACCCGCCGCCCGCGCATCACGCGGCTGTATCACGCCGGGCGGGGCTTTCGATGAGTCGCAAGCGCAGCCGCAACAAAGCCACCGCAACCAGCAAGGCGCCCGCCGCCGTATCCACCGCGCCCGGCTTGGCCGTGGCCAAATACGACGGGGCAGGGCACGGCCGGCGCATGCGCGGGTGGAATCCGCCGCGCAGCGGCCCCAACCGCAGCATGGCCGGAATGGAGACTTTGCGCGCCCGCGTGCGCGACACCATCCGCAATGACTGGGCCGGTGCCGCCGGTGAGCGGGTGTGGACCACCAATCTCGTTGGCACCGGCATTGTGCCGCGCCCCAAAACCCGCGATCCCGAGCGCAAGGCGCTGTATCAAAGCCTGTGGGAAGCCTTTGTGGAAACCAGCGATGCCGACGGCGTGCTGGATTTCTACGGCCAGACCACGCTGGTGACGCGTGCCTATATCTCGGGCGGCGAGTGCTTTGCGCGCCAGCGCCCGCGCCGCGCGGACGACGGCCTGACCGTGCCACTGCAGATTCAGGTGCTTGAGTCCGAGATGCTCCCGCACCTCGATTCCGACGCCTGGCCCGACCTGCCGCGGGGACACCGCATCCGCCAGGGCATCGAGCTCAACCGCATCGGGCGCCGCACGGCGTACTGGTTCCACCGCGAACACCCCGGCGAACGTTCGGCCGGTTATGGCGCCAGTGATCTGGTGCGTGTGCCGTCCGATGAAGTCATGCACATCTATGAGCCGCGTCGCCCCGGCGCCTTGCGCGGCGTGAGCGACTTCGCCACCGTGCTGGCCCGCCTGCGCGGCATCCTCAACATGGATGACGCGGTGCTTGAACGCCAGGCGCTGGCCAACCTGTTCGCGGTGTTCTTCACGCGTGACGCCATCGAGAAGTCCGACATCAATCCTCTCACCGGCCAGCCCGTGGAGTATGACGACGACGGCACGCCCATTGCCGGCCTGGAGCCGGGCAGTGGTGTGGAGCTGCCGCCGGGCATGGATGTGAAGTTTTCCGAGCCCCCCGACGCGGGCGCCAACTACGGCGACTTCATGCGCAACGCCAACCAAGGCACCGCGTCGGGCTTCGGTGTGCCGTATGAGTTGCTCACCGGCGACCTGCGCGACGTATCCGACCGCGCTCTGCGCGTGATCCTCAACGAGTTTCACCGCCACTGCGAGCAGCGGCAGTGGCAAATCCTCATCCCCCAATGGTGCAAACGCGTGCGCAACGCGTGGGCGCGCGCCTGCGTGCTTGCCGGCCACATCGGCCCCGGCGACTTTGCCGAAGCCTGCGCCGTCACCTGGTCGCCGCAAGCCTGGGCCTACCTGCACCCGGTGCAAGACGTGGACGCCCGCATCAAGGAAATCGACGCCGGCATCCGCAGCCGCTCCAACATCGTCGCCGACCGTGGCGACGATGTGGAAGAGACCGACGCCGAGCGCGCCGAAGACGCTGCGCGCGAAGAGCGCCTCGGCTTGGGACATCCGCCCACAGGCACCACGCAATAGCGGCGCGGAGACTGCGCCCAACTACTACGGAGAACGCCCCGTGAAACGTACTGCCTGCATTGCACTTGCCGAAGGTGGTGGCTTTGCCACCCTGACCCTGCGCGGGTTGATCGGTGTGAACTGGACGGCCACGGCTGATGAAGTCTCGTGGTTCCTCAAGCAGCACCCGAACGTCGAGACCATCAAGGTCTTCATGAACTCGATTGGCGGCATCGCGCACGAGGGCTTGAGCATTCACAACATGCTGCGCGCCCACCCGGCACGCATCGAAGGCATTGTGGAAGGGGTTGCCGGCAGCGCCTGCAGCGTCATCGCCATGGCCTGCGATCACCTCGCCATGTACGCCAACGCGCTGATGCTGGTGCATGGCACCAAGGTTGTGGACGCCGATGACTGGAGCGTGGAGATCGACACGCCGGAGGCGCAAGCCGCCCGCCGCGCATTTGACGAATCCCTGGTCGAGACCTACTCAGCCCGCACCGGCAAGAGCGCCGACGAGATCCGCGAGTTGATCGCCACCGACACCTGGATGACGGCCCGCGAAGCGGTCGCAGCCGGCTTTGCTGACGAAGTGATCGAGCTGCGGCAGCCGGAAGAAGTTGAGAGCGACGAGGCCGTGACGGCCACCAGCCTGTATGCGGTGCTGGCCAAGTCGGCCGACATCCCGGCGGAAGTGCTTGCACGTGCCGAAGCTGAGTCTGCGCCGCCTGCCCCCACCCCCGAACCCGCAACCTCCGAAGGAGGTGATCCATCGCCCGAGCCGGCCATTGCCGACCCGGCGCCCGAACCCGAGCCCGAGGCCACCTTTGCCGCGCAGGTCAATGCGCTGGCTGTGGCCTCCGGGCTGGGTGATCACGTGGGTGCGTGGCTGCTCGATGGCGATCTGACCAACGTGGCCCAGGCCCGCGCCGCCATTGCCGAGGCCCGCGAAGTGCGCGACCTCTGCACCTTCGCCGGCAAGCCCGAAGCGGCCGTGCAGTTCATCCGCAAGCGCGTTTCGATGGCCGAAGCCCGCGCACAACTCATCAACACGGTGGCCGACGAGAGCGATACGCGCGTCATCGACCACCACCCGAGCACCAGCAAGCCGCCCCGTTCCGCTGCGCCGGCGGCTGTATCGACCGCACGCATCTGGGCGCAGCGTCGCAACCCCTCTCAATAACCCTGGAGAGCAGCAATGACCATCCTGCAAGAATCCATCCGGGCCGGCGAGTTCCTCCTTTCCGAGGCTAACGGCTCAATCTCGCGCGAGCGCATCACCGTCAATGCTGGTGCTGGCAAGTTGGTTGCCGGCACCCTGATGGCGCAGCGCGCTTCCGCCAACAGTGGCACCCCGACTGCCGTCGGTGGCAACACCGGCAACGGCACCATGGGCACCGTCACGGTGGGTAATGCCGCCATCACCGGCACCTACACCGTCACCATCACCGAAGAGGCCGCCAACGGCGGCAGCTTCGTCGTCACCGACCCGCACGGCAACGAAGTGGCCGAGGGCGCAGTGGCGGTGGCCTTCAGCGCCGGGGGCCTCGCCTTCACGCTGGCCGACGGCTCGACGGACTTTGACGTTGGCGACGCCTTCACCATCGCCGTCGTCGCCGGTAACGGCGAGTGGGTCGGCTATGACGACGACGGCACCGACGACGGCCGCCGCACTGCCAAGGGCATTCTGTACAGCACGGTGGACGCCACGCTGGCTGACGCCCCGGCGGTCATCATCGCCCGCCATGCCGAGGTGCAGGGCGAACTGCTCACCGGGCTGGACGCGGCCGGCACTGCCGACCTTGCCACCCTCGACATCATCGTCCGCTGATCGCGGCGCAACCCCTCAGACTTCAGGAGAACTGCAATGCCGGCACTGGACATTTTCGAGGACGACGCTTTCGCCCTCACTTCGCTCACCAACGCCATCAACGAGTCGCCCCACACACCGAAAATGCTCGGTGACGCCGGTATCTTCGAAGAAGAAGGTATCAATACCACCAAGTTCTCGATCGAGAAGGAAGGCTCCACCCTTTCGCTGGTTCCGGCCGGCGTGCGTGGTGAGCCGGCCAAGCCGGTTGCGGGAAACAAGCGTGTGATGGTCGAGTTCAGCACGATCCACCTCCCGCAGCGCGCCTCCATCCTTGCCGACGAGGTGCAGGGCGTTCGCGCTTTCGGCGAAGAGACGGAAGTTGAAGCCGTCATGGCTGTGGTGCAAAAGCGGCTGAACAAGATGCGTCGTGACCTCGATGCCACGGTTGAGCACCTGCGCATCGGCGCCATCAAAGGCAAGATTCTGGACGCCGATGGAATCACCGAACTGCTCGACGTCTATGCCCGCTTCGGCCTCACGCAGATCAGCGTGGCGATGGCGCTGGGTTCCGACGGCACCAACGTCCGCGGCAAGATCACGTCGGCTATTCGCAAGTCTGAGGACGAGATGGGCGACCAGGCGGTGGGTGGCTACGTGGGTTACTGCGGCGACGCCTTCTTCGATGCGTTCGTGGGCCACGCCAAGGTGGAAAAAGCGTGGGAGCGCTACCTGGACGGCCAGCAACTGCGATCCGACGTGCGCCGTGGCATGGACTTCGGCGATGTAACGTGGATCAACTACCGCGGCAAGGTCGGCGCCAACAAGTTCGTTGGCGACGATGATGCCTATCTGGTCCCTGTTGGCGTGCCGGATCTGTGCCTCACCAAGTACGCCCCGGCGGACTACATGGAAACGGTGAACACCAACGGTTTGCCGTACTACGCCAAGCAGGAGCCGAAGCCCATGAACAAGGGCATCGACCTCGAAGCGCAGTCGAACCCGATCTGCCTGCTGACCCGCCCGACCGCCGTCATCAAGCTCACCCGCAGCTGATGGCCTCCCGTGCTGCAGCCGCCCAGGCTCGCGGCACCCTACGCCTCCTCGCGCACTTCGGCGAGGGGGCGTTATTGCGTGTTGATCGTGTGACGGTGGTCATCAGCCGCGCCGTTGAGCTGTATGGCGATGGCGGGGTAGTGGAGCGCGTGGTTACCACGGCCAGCTTTCTGCCGTCGGCGCAGCCTCGGGCGCGTGATGCGCTGGTGCTGGACGACGGTGGCGAGCAATTCACGCTCGACGTACCGTTGGAGCGTGCGGACAAGTACCTGCTCGATTGGGTGCTGGTGCCGGCATGAAGATCACCCCCACCGGTTTCGACCAGCTGAAGAAATCCGCCACGGCCATGCGGGCTGTACCGGAGGCTGTGGAGCGTGCGCAGTTCCGCGCGCTCAACACCGTGGCCGAACGCGTGATGGTGCTGGCGCGCCGCGACATCGGCGCTGAGATGAACCTCACGGCCAGCTACATCCGGCAGCAGATGAAGCTGCTCAAGGCGGCCCGCGGGAAGATGTTTGCAGTGATCAAGGTGCGCCGTCGGCACGTAACGCTTGCTCGCTACGGCGCGCGGCAGCTCACCCGCAGCGCACCGCGGGCGCGTGGCGATGCACTGCGCGGTATTGGTGCCAGGCGCAAGCAGGGCGGTGTATCTGTGGCGGTGAAGCGGGGCGGCCGCAAAACCCTTTCCGGCGGCTTTCTGTTGCCGCTTCGTGCGGGAAAGGTTGAAGGTGGCAACGGCATGGGCTTGTTCATTCGCGAAGGGGGCAGCGCCGGCCTGGCCGCAGAGAACGCCGGCGGGCAGGTGGGCGAGCAGCGCGGCCCGCTCTTCTCCAGCCGCCGCAAGGCCACGAAAGACGGCGACATCCGCCACCTGTACGGCCCCAGCCCGTACCAGATGTTCACGCGCTGGAAGGAAGAGAAGGTGCCCGACATCAACAAGATGCTGGCCGAGGCCTTCCGCTCTCAGCTCCGATACGAACTCAAGGGAAGCCGCAAATGAGCGAGCCCATCAGCCGCGCCGATGCCATTGCCGAGGCCATTCGAGCCCGCCTTGCTGTGATCACGCAAGACAACGGCTACCACACCGATTGCGGCGCAAACGTGTTTCGTGGGCGCCGCGCCGTGCGTGCAGACCAGGTGCCCGCTCTGGTGCTGGTGGAAGAAGAGGACGACATCGCCGACCAGCGCGGCACGAGCCTCTTCGCCCGCTTGCCCTTCACCGTGCATGCAGTGGCCGAGGTCACGCCCGATACCGAATCGAGCACGGCGCATGCTCTGGTGGTGGATCTGAAACGCTGCCTGTTTGACCCTGAATGGGTGCGATCGCTCACCGATGCGAAGCTGATCGACTCGCGCTTTGGCGTGGGCTACACGGGCCGCGTGATCAACCCGCGCGACGAAGGCGGCAACGTCATCGAGGTGATGGTGCGCCTGCGTGTCTGGTACGCCGAAGACCTCACGAGCCCCTGATCAAACCGTGATGCCGGGCGGACATCCGCCCACAGGCGCTGCTGTCTCCACCCGCCGAGCATGAGGGCTGCACATCCCAGCCCCGCGCCCGGCGCGACTTCGGAGACATCACGATGGCTATCACCCAAACGACCGACCAGTACCAGATCCCGCGCGGCGAAGTTTTCTTCGACCCGGAAGACACCAACGGCCAACGCACCGGCGAGCGCCCCTTCGGCAACTGCCCCGGCTTCACCGTGAACGTCGAGAGCGAGAAGGCCGAGCACTACAGCTCGCGCCGCGGCCTGCGTGAGAAAGACGCCTCTGTGACCATTCAGGTCAACCGCACCGGCAACCTCACCTGCGACAACATGGTGGGCGACAACGTTGCGCTGTTCCTGGCTGGCTCGGAAGAGGAAGTCGTGCAGTCCGCCGACCCGGTGGCCGATGAAGAAATCGACGGTGTGATTGCAGGCCGCTTCTACCAGCTCGGCCAGAGCACGATGAATCCGGGCGGCGCCCGCAACGTTTCGTCCGTGGTGGTGGAAGACGACACCACGCCCACTGCGGTGGTGTTTGACCTGACCGACGACTACGAGCTGGACGCCGCCTCGGGCCGCATCCGCATCGTGCCGGGCGGCGCCATCACCGACGGCACCAATCTGCGCGTTTCCTACAGCAAGACCTCCACGACCTGGCGCCGCATCAAGACGGGTGCCGAGTCGGAACTGCGCGGCGCGCTGCGCGTGATTGCCGACAACGCCTCGGGCGAAGACCGCGACTGGTACATGCCCAGCGTCACGCTCACGCCGTCGGGCGAAATTCCGGTGATCGCCGACAGCACCGACTTTGCCAGCATGGGTTTCTCGGTCGAGATTCTCAAGCCGGCAAACGGCGAAGCCATCTACGTCGACGGCCGACCGGTCACCTGATCCCGGCGAAAGACCAAAGCGCCTCCGGCTTCGGGGGCGCTTGAGCCTTTCGCTGGAAGCGTGCCCGCATGGCCCTCATCGACTCCTCTGATGTCGAACTGCGCATTGCCGCCTCCACCAGCGGCCAGCAGCAGGTCGCCACTCTTGCCGCCGAGCTCGACGAGCTGGCGAGCAAAGGGGGCGAGGCCGCACCCCAGTTTGCCGCCCTGGCTGCCGAGCTGCGCAAGCTCGACAACCAGCAAAGCCTCATCCAGCAATTCACCCTGCTCAAGAAGGAAACCGGCGAAGCCGGCAAGGCACTGCAGACCGCGCAGGAGCGCGCGCAGAAGCTCGGCCGCGAAATGGCGGCCACCGAGGCCCCTTCGCGCAAGCTGACCAACGAGTTCAACCGCGCCCGTAAGGAAGTGAAGGACTCGGCCACGGCGCTGGAACAGAAGCGCCTGGCGCTGCAGAACGTGCGCGGCGCCATGACTACGGCGGGCGTGGGCACCACCGATCTGGCGCAGAAGCAAGCCGCTCTGCGCACGGCGCTCGAATCAGCCAGCACCCGCGCACGGGAAATGGCCACGCGCATGACCAGCGCCGGCCGCGAGACGGGCGCAGCTGGCAAGGAAATCGACAAGGCCGGCAAAGCCTCTGACACCACCGGCAAGAAGGTGGAGCGCATGGGCAAGCAGGCCGAGCGCACCGGCGGCATGTTCAGCAGCCTGCGCGCCCGCGTGCTGGCCGTGGCCACCACCATCGTCACGTATTTCGGCGTGCGGATGTTCAATGAAGCCACGGCCAGCGCGGCGGACTTTGAAGAGCAGATGGACAAGGTGGCCGCCGTAACGCGGGCATCTGCCGAAGAAATGGTGATGCTCCGCGCTGAAGCGGATCGCGCCGGCACCGAAACCCGTTACACCGCAACCGAAGCCGCCGTGGCGCTGGAGAACCTGGCGCGCGCCGGCTTCAACGCAAGCGAATCGGTGGCCACGCTGCCGGCAGTGCTGGCGCTGGCCCAGGCCAACAGCATTGAACTGGCCGAGGCATCGAGTCTGGTGACGCGTGCCGTGCGCGGCTTCGGGCTGGAGGTTACGCAATCCGGCCGTGTGGCCGACGTGCTGACCGAAGCCGCTGCCCGTGCCAACACCACCGTCACCGGCCTGGGCACGGCGCTGGCGTTTGCCGCGCCGACAGCGCAGTCGCTCGGCCTCTCGCTGGAAGACACCGCCGCCATCATCGGCAAGTTCGCCGACGCCGGCATCGACGCCAGCCGCGCCGGCACGGCACTGAACGCAATCCTCTCGCAGTTCAGCGACCCGGCCAGTACCTTCCGTAACGAGCTGGCCGCCGCGGGCATTACCACCGGCGACTTCAACCTGGCGTTGCGGCAGCTGGCAGAGGCCGGCCCGCGCGGCGCCAAAGCCATTGTTGCCGTTGGCCGCGAAGCCGGACCCGCCTTGCGCGCTTTGCTGAACCAGGGCGTTGCAAGCCTGGACGACCTGAGCGGTGCACTTGATAAAGCCGAAGGCTCAGCGGCGCGTGCCGCCGCAACGATGGACGGAAACCTGCGGGGCGCATGGCGCGGCTGGCTCTCGGCGTGGGACGCCGGCCGCCGGGCGCTGCTCGACCCCTTGCTGGAGCCGCTGACCGATCAGATTCGCGGCTTCTCGGACCGCATGCGAGAGCTGGTCGCGTCGGGCGCCATTACGCGCTTTGGAGAATCGGTGGCCAGTGCATTCGGTGCCGCTTCCAAGTGGGTGGCTGAATTCATCGAGAAGGCCGACTTCAGCGGCATCAAGAAATCGCTGGAGGATTTCACGGGCAGCAGTGGCACCGCGTTGGGTGACCTCGGGGCTCGTGTGACGCGCGTGGGCGATCAGCTCTCGCTCGTCGTAAATATCTTCAAAGCCGGCGGCGCCATCATCGTCGCCGCCCTGTTCAAGGTTGCCGAGGTCGGCGCCATCATGTCCGGGGCTTTTGCCGGGTATGCCAGCACGATATCTGGCGCGCTTTCTCGGATGATCCCGCTCGATACCATTTCGAGCCAGCTGCGCTCGGTCAGTGACGAGGTGAAGCTTCAATCCGAGGCGCTGTGGGGGATGGCCGACGAGTATGGAAAGCGCTCCAAAGCAGCCTTTGATGTTGCGGCAGACGCATCTATCGCCTCGGGTGCTGCCTGGGAACGGTTGGGGGCGTCCGTCGAGAAAACGACGGAGGCCACAAAATCTTCGAACGAAGCCACCGTTGACCTTATCGCGCAATCTGACGCAGCTCGCGCCCGCCTCGAAGCGTTGGGCGAAGGCTTCGAGTACGTCGACGGCGTTGTCCAGAAGGCCACCGAATCCACCAAGGCCAACACCGACGCCGCCAAGAGCAACGCCACCGCGCTGGACGAAGCCACCGCCAAGGCGGAACAGGTGGCCGCCGCCTACCAGCGGCTCGGCGTCGAGAGCACCGAGGCGCTAAAGCAAGTCGCCGCCAATGCCAAACGTGACTTCCTGACCATCCGCGACAGCGGCACGGCCAGCGCCAGAGATATTCAATCGGCATTCACCGCATACGCAGAGAAAGCGGTTGATGCCAACAACGGTGTCGCGTCAGCCGCGTTGAAGGCAGAGGCCGGGCAAAACGGCCTGAAGTTGGCGGCCGACGCTGCAGGCCGCGTCACCGTCACCAGCATGCGTGAGGCGGCCGCCGCCACCGCTGCGCTGCGCGGCGAGGCCGAAGACGCCGCCAACGCGGTAGCCATGATCGGGCAGTCCGCCGATGACGCGGCCGCTTCTATTGATGGCGTGACCAGCAGCATTCAGGGCGCCCGCACGGCTGAATCGGGCGGCAGCTCTGGCGGCGGTGCCGGGTGGGATTTCTCGGACCTGGTGCAAGAGGCGGAGCGGGCAGGGGGCGATGAGCTGCGTGAGCGGGTGCTCGATCTGATCAACACGAATTCTGCGCGCGTGAATCGGAGCCGCGCGCGCGGTGTGCGTGGGTCTATCTACTCGGAAGAGGCAGTACGGTCTGAAATTTCTCGCTTGATTTCCGTCTATGCGGCCGCCGCAGCCACGCCGGCCGATGCGCCGCAGTCTGCCCGCACGGCAACTCAGGCGCCAACGGTGCATCGGGTTGATCTGAACATCAACGGGCGCAGCACGCAGCTCAACTTCGCCGACGCCGACAGCGCTACGCGCCTCGTGCGCGAGCTTGAGGCGCTGCAAAGGACGGCGGCCTGATGGACGTGCATCTGCTCGAATCCGTCGAACTGGACGCCGGCCTGCTCTGGACCGACGAGTTCAACTGGCGCCCGGTGGAATCGGTGTCTGAGCGATCGGTTACCGGCCAGCTCGTCGTTGATGTGGCTGAGCGTATCGATGGCCGCCCGATCACGCTCGAAGCCACCGAAGACCACGGCTGGATCACCCGCGCCACGCTGCTGGCGCTTTACGGCTTGGCCGAGGCGCAGGGCGCTGTCTTCACGTTCGAGCACGCAGACGGTCGCAGCTTTCCCGTGATGTTCGCGCCTGGTGGCGAGCCCATCAGCGCCCGGCCCGTCGCCCGACCCGAACTCCCCCTTGCCGACTGGCCTTATGTGGTCACGCTGCGGCTCATCGAGGTTACCGCCCCATGACCATCACCCCCGCTGATATCCAGCTACTTGAATCCGAGCGCATGCGCGACACGCCTGACGGCGGCGGGCGCATGACGCAGAACGCCATCACCAGCGGCGTGGTGGGCAATATCTATCCCAAGGTGTCGCGAGTCGATGCGGTGTATGGCCGCGTGAACTTGCGCAAGATCTTCCTTGCGGTGCGCACTGCCACGCTGGAGATGTACGGCGGTGCGCACGCGATCATCACCGACCCGCCCGACAACCCGCTTATTTCCTGCGTGCTGTTCTCGACGGGCAGTGCATTTGACACCCGCACCCAGGCGCGCAACCGCATCGAGTCGTATGTGGTGGCGGGGCCGCTCGCGCAGATGCGCGTGTATGGCACGCAGCTCGTTGGTCAGTCTGCCGTGCTTGCCTATATGCGCGAGGAAGACCCGCTGCCGGAAGTGGGTGATGCGTTCGTGCTTTCGATCGAGGGTGGCGGGCAGGCGGCCGCGCAGCAGTTTGTGCGCATCACTGATATTGACCACAACGTCAGCACCTTCACTGACACGCAAGGCGAGTTCCGCCGCCGAGTGGTCACGCTCAAGATTTCCACCCGCCTGCAGCAAACGTTCCAAGGGACCGAGCCGTCCCGTTATTCGGAAGATCTGAGCGTCACCAAGCTGCGCATCACCACCGTGGCCGATGCCTCGAACTATTATGGCATTGCCCCGCTGGCTGAGCCGGTCGAGGCCGCCGACCTGGATGTTCGCCTGAGCAGCGTATTCGCCGCGTTGGTGCCGAGCACGCAGCGAGAGACGGCGATCAGCATGGCCAGCGCTCCGGGTGCTTCTATCGTTGAGGCGACGGGTGGTGAAGTGCTGTTCGACACCATTCCCGTTACCGGCGACCAAGACGACCTGCGGCGTTGGCCCCGGGCTGTTGTGCCTGGTTCTGTTCGCCTCGCTTCGTCGGCCGACAATGGTGCTGGCGTTCTGGCTCAGGTGGCCTCGCTTGGTTTTACCGGCCAGCTTCAATATGAGTCGGGGTTGCACGCGATTTCCCGCGGGAATTGGGACGGCAGCGATCCGACTCGCGGCAATGCCTGGGCGGTGCCGGCGGTTTTCATGTCTGCCACTGCGCACACCAAGGCGGTGCCCGTAACGCTGGCCACGCGCGGCACCGTATACGCCGAGACCGTGAGCCCCGCCCCAGCCCCTGGCACTTTGCTTGTGGAGTTCCGCGCGTTGGGGCGGTGGTACACCCTGCGCGACAACGGCTCTGGCGAGCTGGTTGCCGCCAACCCCAATGAGGGCACGGGCTCGGTGGATTACGTCACAGGCGCGGTTGTGGTCACCTTGGGCGCACTACCCGATCTGGATAGCGCGGTGCTTTTCACCTGGGGCAGTGCGGTGCATTACACCGTGCGGGCTGGGGCTACGTCCGACGCGGCCACTGCGCTGGTGCTGGAGTGCTCTCTGGCGAATTCCCCGGTGGTTCCGGGTAGTGTGACGCTTACCTACAACGTAGGCGGCGCGCCGCGTAGCGTGACTGATTCTGGCGCTGCCGGGCAACTGACCGGCACCGGCGTGACCGGCACCATTGACTACGCCACGGGGCAAGTGGTGCTGCGCTTCACCACGCCGCCTGACCGCGCAGCCACCATTCTGTGCGACTACACGTGGCGTGATGGCGCCGACCTGTATAGCGGTACCGCCGCAACGGTGGTTGCCGGCAGTTTCACTGTGTCTGGCTCAGGCCCGTGGCGCAACGGTGGCACCTTCTCTGCGGATCTGACCGACACCGCGGTGGATGGTGATTGCTACATCACCAGTGGCGGCCAAGTGCGTATTCGCGGCCGCCGCGTCGCCCCGCAAAACGCCACGGTGGATCGGCTCGCCTGGCAAGACCAAGCCGTTGGCAGCTTCAATGCCACCACCGGCGTTGTCACGCTCACCAGCATCAGCGCCGAACAGACAACGTACAACGATGCCAGCGCGCCAGACACCTGGATTCGCAAGCCGGTCACGCTCACTATCGCCGCCGTCAGTGATATCCGCGTGGAGCGCGACACTGCATCTTTCGACCCGCTGGACGTTGAGGCGGAAGAGGTGGATGCGGCTGGCCTCGGGCTCACGCTGGATCTGACCGCCACCACTCGCGACTCCATCGTGCCGGGGTCGCTCATCGTCAACATTACGGGCGCTCAGTACATTGACCGCGCCGGCACCCTGGTGGCCAATGTATCCCCATCCACCGGCCTCGGCACCCTTGCCGGCACCATTGACTACACCACCGGCCGCGCCACGCTCAACTGGTGGGCCGACAACGTAGCGGTTGGCATCAACGTGCGTGCGTGCCTTACCAGTTACGGCACATTCACTGCCACCGAAGCGCACTTTCGTACTGCTGGCAGCCCATTGCGGCCTGCCAGCACCTTTGTGCAAGTCACCGCCGCTGATGGCGACCCGCTCACCGGCGTAGCCGACCAATCGGGCGCCATCACCGGCGCCCACATGCGGGGTCAGGTCTCGCAAGAAACCGGCGTAGTGGCCGTGGAATTTGGCCAGATGGTAGGCGGCGCCTGGGTGCAGCGTGCCGTCTTCCCCGGCACGCTGCGCTACAACTGCGTGGTGCTCACCAACCTGCCGCTTGATGCCGCCATTCTCGGGCTCGACCCCGTGCGGCTGCCGTCTGATGGGCGCGTGCCGATCTTCCGCCCGACCGACGTTGCGGTGTTGCACAACACCCAGCGCACGGCGCTCACCAACCCGGTTGAGGCGGGCGAAACCTACAGCGCCGGGCGCACTGATCTGGCAGTGCTGCATCTGGAAGACGATGACGGCACCAAGATTGCCGCCGACCGCTACCTGGTGGATCTGGACGCCGGCACCGTCACCATGGCCGCCGATTGGAGTGGGGCAGGTGTCGCTCAGCCGCTGGTGGCCGTGCATCGAGTGGAAGACATGCTGCTGGTGTCTGACGTGCAGATCAACGGGCAGGTCAGCTTCGCAGCGCAGGTGTCTCGCGACTACCCCACGGATGGAACTTACCTCTCCAGCGCCCTGTTGTTTGGCGACCTGCAAGCTTTGGTCACCAGCCTGTTTGACCAGCAGACCTGGACCAACGTTTGGTCAGACGCGCGTATCGGAAGCGATGCAGCCGGCCAGTACAACGACATCGACAACCCGGTGGAAGTGATCAACGAATCGGCCGTGACCGAGCGTTGGCGCATCACCTTCACCAGCCCCACTGCATTCCAGGTGTTTGGCGAAAACCTTGGCCAGATCGCCAGCGGCAACACCGGCGCTGACCTTGCCCCAATCAACCCCGTTACCGGCGACCCGTACTTCGTGCTGCGTGCAGATGGTTGGGGTGGCGGCTGGGCCACCGGCAACACATTGCGATTCAACACCGTGGGTGCCAATGGCCCGCTTTGGGTCGCCCGCACCATCCTCGCCGGCGCCACGCTCGAGGGCGACAAGTTCGACCTCGAAGGCCGCGGCGACGTTGATTAACTCAGGAGACTTCACCCATGCCCGCCCCCGCAACCTATGAATACTCCGCGGCCGTTTTGGTGGCTGCCCACTCCGCGATGCGCGATGTGATCGACGCCGAGAACGTGGCGGAATCGGGTGTGGCCGTACTGAATATTTACAGTGCCGCCGACGTGCTGGGCGCCAGCATCCCGCTGGACGACCCTTGTGGCACGGTGAATGGAACGACTGGGCAATTCACCTTCGCGGCCACCAATCGCGAGGAAGAGGCCCCGGCGACCATCACCCCCGCGTATGGCGAATTCTGCGACGCCGCCGGCGTTCCACACTTGCGTTTGCCGGCCGAGATTGGCAACGAGCCGGTAGCGGGCAAGATCGTCCTCAACGCCACGATCGTAGCCGGTGGTCCGGTCGAGCTGGTCGCTGCGGTGGTGGGCTGAGATGTCAATTCTCTGGACGCCTGAGCAGATCACCACTGCGCTTTGGTTGGATGCGGAGGATGGCGGCAGCTTTACGCTGACGGCGGGGGCGGTCGATGAGTGGCGCGATAAAAGCGGGAATGGCCGTCACGCTTCCCCGGCAACAGCGAATAAGCCGGCGCGGGTTTCTGCTCGTCTGAATGGATTGCATGGTGTTCACCTCGACGCCGCGAGCGTGACCAGGGCTTTGATTACCCCGTCTTTCGAAAACCCGTCCGGTGCTGATGGTGTTTCGGTGTTTATGGTGATCGAGCGAACGGGTTCACCGGTCGCCTTCAGTTCCCCGCTGGTCAAAGGGGCTACCAACGCGCAGTGGTCGGCGATTTTTGCTTCGCCCGCAAACAATTCAATCAGCTACCTGCGCAACGACACGGGCGGCGGCAATACGGCCGTTAGTGGTGTTGGCGCGATTCCCTCCGCCCCCTGGCAATATGGCGGCACGCTCTCGAATGCCGCCATTCGGCAGTACGGCAACGGCACCGTTTTGTCCGGTTCTGCCGGCTCTGGTACGCGCTCATTTGGGGCCGCGTCGGCCTTAACCATTGGCGGCTCTCCGGATTCTTCTTATGCGGCGAACCGATTCGAGGGCTATCTGCATGAAGTGATCGTGCTGCACGACGATGCAGACGATGAAACGCGGCAGATTATCGAGGGTTATCTCGCCCACAAATGGGGGCTCGCTGCAAATCTGCCAGCGCTGCACCCTTACAAATCATCCGCACCTGCAGTAATCGGGGTTTCGGGTGTCGTGTTGGACGACGCTGGCGAACCTGCGCAGCGCACCGTGCGCGTGTACCTGCGCAGCACTGGCGCGCTGCTCGAAGAAGTGCAGAGCGACCCGACCACTGGAGAATACAGCGCAGTCACCACGGCGGCTGATGAGGTGCTGGTGGTGGTGCTCGATGATGCTGCCGGTGACCTCCACAACGACCTGATCATGCGGGTGTTGCCCGAATGAGCTACACCCGCCCGCCCTTCAATGCGGCAGATGCCACGTGGCAGGGCGCCAGCCCCTACACACGGCCGTCGGCGGATGCGGCGGACGCTACATGGCAGCTGGCAGGCGCGTCCACCGTCGAGGCGTTGGTTTCCGTGCCGTCGCCGCTTGGCGTGCCGGGCGGGCTGGTGGGCGTGGTGTCGCCGGAGGCGGTGGGATGCGTGGCTGCGGTGCCGTCACCGCTCGGCGAGCCCGCGGCTCGGGGTGTTCATGTTGGGCAGGTGGTTGCCTTGGTGCCGGGGCCGCTTGGCATTCCGTCCGCCCGCGGCTTTGCGGTGCCGGTGGTGTTGGCCGCGATACCCAGCCCGCTGGGCGTGCCGGTGCTCGACGCCATCGTGCACCGCTACGAGCTGGCCGGCGTTGTGCGCAACCAGGGCGTGCCGGTGGATCGCCGGGTGCGCGCTTACTTACGCAGCACGGGTGCGCTCGCGGGGCAGGTGGATACCACAGCCAGCGCCTTTAGGCTGGAAGTGGGTTTTGAGTCGGCCGAGTTCTACCTGGTGCCGATTGATCTTGATTCCGAAGCCGACGACTACGCGCCGCCGTGCGCCAACCGCGTGGTGTCAGAGCTGGTGCGCGACGAGGTGGCGGCATGACGGCGCAGCTCGGGCGCAGCATCACGCTCAACTACGGCCCGCAGCCCGCCCAGGCGCAGGCTGGCCGGGCGCTAGTGCTCGATGCAGCCGCTGCAGGCACCGCTCGGCGCGTGGCGAAGCGGCTCTCCGCACCGTGGGTGCGCACCGCTCCCAGCATCAGTCCGATCCGCGCTGTAACCCCCGGCACCGCCCGCCGCGACGTATCCACCCGCGCCCCCTGGCTGCTTGCCACTGCCCAGCGCAGCGCAACGCGCAGCGTATGGCGCGTGAGCGCGCAAGCCGACCGGTCAGCCCGCTCGCCGTGGGGGGGGGGGCAGCCGCTGCCCCCGCGCGGCTTGGGCCTGGCGTGGGGGGTGAGTGCCCCCGCCGACCAGGCCGGCGTTATGCCGTGGGGCAGTTACGCAGCCCGCCCGGCGGTGCAGGCGGACCCCGGTTGGGGACACACGCAGCCGGCTGACCGATCCGCGATCGCGCCGTGGGGCGTGGCTGACCCGATTGACTTGGCGCTGCGTGCGCCACACCCCGCCGCGCTGCCGGCCAGCGGGCTGTACGTGATTCCCTGGGCGCGCTTCGCCCGCGCACTCAACCCCGGCTGGGGCGTGGTCACGCCGCCCAATGAGCCGCCCACCAATGAGGACGGCAGCGTCGTGGTGCCGATCCAGAGGAGCTACATCGTGGTGAACAACGTCACCCTCGTGCGCGTGGACAACGCGCTGGCCATTCACGCGCTGTCGCTGCAGCCCCGCATTGACGCCGGCTCATGGGGCTGGGGCTGGTCGGCCACCGTGCAGGGCGTGTATCTGCCCGACCTGCGCCCGAGCGGCCCCGGCGCCCCGGTGGAGCTGGAAGCGCAGATCAACGGCGTGGTGTGGCGCCTGCTCGTCGAGCGCATCACGCGCGACCGCAGCTTC
The DNA here is from genome assembly GCF_059703725.1 of Pseudazoarcus sp. NS34. Taxonomy (NCBI): domain Bacteria; kingdom Pseudomonadati; phylum Pseudomonadota; class Betaproteobacteria; order Rhodocyclales; family Zoogloeaceae; genus Pseudazoarcus; species Pseudazoarcus sp. NS34. Next base: position 452,374 of record NZ_BAAKIZ010000002.1, on the reverse strand, counting down.
CCGATGGACCGCCTCAACCTCACCGGCCGCGGCATCGCCGCCGAGCTGGCCGAGCCGGCCGCGCCGGTGCTCAGCCGCGACAACACCGGCGGGGCGGCCACCGCCCAACAACTTGCCGAGGCCGCGCTCACCATCAACGGTGTGCCGATTGGCTGGACGCTGGATTGGCAGATTGCTGACTGGCTGGTGCCGGCCGGCGCGTGGGTGCATACCGGCACGGCCATGGAAGCCGTGGTGCGCATTGCGCAGGCCGCCGGCGGCTACGTGCAGGCCGACCCGCTCACCAAAACGCTGCACGTGCTGCCGCGCTACCCCGTGTTGCCGTGGGAATTCGCCGCGGCCACGCCCGATTTCATCCTGCCGGCGGAAGCCACTACCCGCGTGAGCACCGAGTACGTCGAGAAGCCCGCCTACAACGCCGTGTATGTGAGCGGCGGGGCGATTGGCGGCGTGCTCGGGCAGGTCAAGCGCACCGGCAGCGCTGGCGACATGGTGGCGGAAATGATTGTCGACCCGCTCATCACCCACGCCGACGCCGCCCGCGGTCGCGGTGAGGCCGTGCTGGGCGACACCGGCGAGCAGCAAATCATGCTGGTGGAAACCCCCATCTTTGACGAGATCGGGCTCTACCCGGTGGGCAGCCTGGTCGAGTGGGTCGAGGGCGAAGACCCGCTGCGCGGGCTGGTGCGCGGCGTGAGCGTGCCCACGCAGGGCGCCCGCGTGCGCCAGGTGCTGGAGCTTGAATGCCATGAGTAACGTATTCCACGCCTTCCGCTCACTGCTGCCGCGCACCCCGCGCCTCGTCGGCACCGTTGTTGCCGTGAATGGCAGCGAGTGCCGCATCGAGCTGGACGACGGCGCGCTGCACACCGCCCTTGGCACCGCCGCCGTAGATGACCGCGTGTATTTCCGGCCCGACGGCGCCATCGAGGGCGACGCGCCCGATCTGACCGTGACGGTGATCGAGATATGAGCGCGCCTTTCCGCCCCCTGGGCCTGATCCAGATCGCCCGCCGCGTGGCTGCGTGGTGGCGCAACACACACCCACCGACGAGGACGCCGAAATGCCCGAAATGACGCCCGAAGACCGCCGGCGCCTGACCGATATTGTGGACGCTCAAATCTCCGCCCGGCTTGCCGACCACGAAACCCGCCAGAAGGCCAGCATGGACGAGGGTTTCGAGCGCGTTTGCTCGCTGGTGCGCAGCGGCTTCCCAGGCGGCGACCCCGCTGAACACCGCAAGGCGCATGAGCAGATGATCGAGGCGCATCGCGAGCGCATCGAGTTCTATCGCGAACTGCGCAAGCAGCTCGCCAGCAAGGCAGTGCTCGGGGTGTTGGGCGTGATCATGATGGCGCTTTGGTATCTCGCCAGCCACAAGATCCGGAGCGGCGGGTGATGAGCGCGCGCACCCCCAGCCTGAGCGCCAACCTGCGCGCCTTCCTCGACACCATTGCGGTTGCTGAGGGCACGGCCGCCATCGGTGATGACGGATACGACGTGATCGTCGGCAGCACGCCTGCGCGCCCGATCCGGTTCCGCAGCTACGCGCAGCACCCGAACGTGATCGTGGGCTTCCGCTACCAGTCGGGCAGCACCGGAGAATCCACCGCTGCCGGGCGCTATCAGATCCTGCACCGCTTTGCCGAGCACTACATGCGCCAGCTCGGCCTGGCTGACTTCGGCCCCATGGCGCAGGACGCCATCGCGTTGCAGCTCATCCGCGAATGCAAGGCGCTGGAAGACATTGAAGCCGGCCGGCTTGACGACGCCCTTGCCAAGTGCCGCACCCGCTGGGCCAGCCTGCCCGGCGCCGGCTACGGCCAGCACGAGCAAAGCCTTGCCAAGCTGCACACCGCCTACACCCAGGCAGGCGGGGCGCTGGCATAGATCAACGGGCGGCACACCAAACCGGGGCGTTAGGGACAGCGCTACCGGGCCGCCCACCACACAGGAGCAAGCCATGCGACACACCTTCCTGATCGCCGCCCTCTGCGCTGTGACGCTGGTCGGCTGCAACACCTTCACCGGCGCCGACGCCGGCCTTCGCGTTACCGACCTGCGCGCCGGCGGCATGGTATCCGCCGTCACCGGCGACGCCGGCGGGGTGGCCGTGCATCAGTGGGGCAAAGATGCCGCATACGCCGACGTGCTCATCGTGCAGCGCAGCGATCGCGGCACGGTCGTGGTGCGATCGGGGGCGTTCAAGGCGGCGGAAGTCGAGGCGCTGCTGCCGTCGGTGGAGGAGTAGGGCATGCAGCCGTCGCCCAACTGCATCGCCTACATCCGCGGCATCAAGTACCAGCTCGCGCATGACTACACCGTGCAGACGCCCATCGTCGGCGCCACGATCATTCACGACTACTTCGTGCTGCGAGCCGATGGACTGCTGACCGTCCGCAAAGGCTACGCATGGGACGGCCCGAGCGGCCCGACGTTCGACACCGCATCGAGCATGCGCCCATCGCTGGTGCACGACGTGTTCTGCCAGGCGATGCGCCTCGGGCTGCTCGATGTGAAATATCAGCGTGCAGTGCATGAACTGTTGCACACACACTGCGTTGAAGACGGCATGTGGAAGTGGCGCGCCAACCTATGGCGGCGCGCCGTCATTGCTGCCGATGGCGGCAACCCCGACCAAGGGCCAGACCGACAGATTCACTACGCCCCCGCGCTTGTGCACCGCGCCCGATGATCGATCAGATGGACGTGTAGAAATGAAAAGCCGGGGCGCATGGCCCCGGCTCGGTGCTACTTGGCGCGTGTTACTTGCGCTTGGGTTTCGGGTAGGTTTCTTTCACCGATTCCCGTTTGTTGCGCTCAGCTTGAGCCTTGGTGATGATCTCACCGGTAACTGCGCTGCGGTACAGAGTGCGCGTATCAGTGGCTTTTGCCATGATCGAGTTCCTTATAAGAGAGAACTTCGGTTGCGCAAGCGCTGTAGCCTCCGTACCATCAACTTTCCAGAGAAGAGGGTTGTGGAGGGCCGCAACTCTTTCCAGGCCCCGGGCGCCTCGTGCGCCCGGACCGCTTGCGTGAGCGCATTCTAGCCCCTTGAATGATTGTTTTGCAAAGTTTGCACTATCTGAAAAATCAAAGACTTGCTGTCATACGCAGTAGGTCATATGTGCTTCACATACCGTATGTAGTTGGCTTTACCAGTCCCACCGCTCAAACCCATCCGGGCCGACCAGCAGCTTCAGCGGCTGCACGTCCCATTCCTGCAGCACCCCCGCGCCGTTGTGCTCCTCTAAACCGCGCACCATCAGGCCGCCGACTCCGCCCATCACCTGCACCTCCGCCCGGTATAGCCGCATGATTCGATCGGGCTGCATCGTCCCGAACGGCTGCAGCTTCATGTCCATCCCCGACGAGTGCAGATCCCCCGCAACCCTCGGCAAATCATCCACCTTCCGCCCGCCCCGCCGCAGGGGTCGCACCCGCACAAACATCGCCGCTCCTTGGTAACTGTATAAAACAACAGTTATCCTTGCATGCGCGTCACTTCGTGGCAACATTTGCCCGATTTGCGGGGCGCCTTATGTGGGTAGATTTGTCGGTACATCTGACTTTCGAGGTCAATATGTCCCGGATTTAAAGGGTGTGTGTAGTACGCCCTCTCCGCCACGGATACAGAAGCGCGCCTGAGGCGCGTTTTTTTTTGCCGGCAGGCACTTCGCAGCTGCAAAGACTCCCCCCTTTTTCGACTCTGCGTGGCAATGCCGCGCATACGCTTGTGTGCGACGTCGAGCATCTGTCGAACACGGCGCACACTGGTGCCACGAAGGTACGTGTCGGCGGACGTGGCTGATCAAGGGCAGACTGTGCGTTGCTGCTGCAGGAAGTCTCCTTCCACTTCCGGCTGTCGGTGTGGTGCGCCGAAGCACGCACCAGGCGGATCTGCGACAATTTTCTGCGATCATGCGTGACCGGTAGCGCAGTTCGCGTTGAACGCCTGTTGCGGGCGCTTCGCCGATCCGTAGCATCAATGCTGGCAGCAAGACAGGGGAAGGGCCGCGCAGGCCATTCCGGACACGTGTTTGCAACAGCACGGGGGAGCATGGCTTGAGCGAGCAGCGCAGCAGAGCCGGCCGTGAGGCCGCGCGTATCGTCGCCGGGTATGCGGGTTTCAGCCTGCTCTGGCTCTTCGTGTCTGATCGGCTGATCGAGGGGCTTGCCGGCTCAGACGAGGCATTGCTGTCGCTGCTGCATTCCTGGAAGGGCGCCATCTATCTGTTGGTGGTGTCGGTCGTGCTGTACGTCATCATCCGCCGCATGCTCGAACGCCAGAGCACTTCCGAATCCGCGCTCGGCGCGCTCAACGTCGATCTCGAGAGCCGCGTCACTGAGCGAACCGCTCAGCTCGAGGCGGCCAATCGCGAACTCGAAGCGTTTTCCTACTCCGTCTCGCATGACCTCAAGGCGCCGCTGCGCGGGGTCGACGGCTACAGTCAGATCCTGCTGCTTGATTACTCCGACCGCGTCGACGATGAAGGCCGTTTGCTGCTCGGCAACATCCGCAATGGCGTGGCGCAGATGCACGCGCTGATCGAGGACATGCTGGCCTATTCGCGCATCGAGCGGCGCGCGCTGGAAGTCCGCGAAATCCCGCTTGATGGCATCGCCGCACAGTTGATCGAGCAGCGTGACGGTGACCCCGGAGTGCATTCGGTGATCATCTCGTGCGCCCTGGAAGGGGTGGTCGCGCGAGTCGACCGCGACGGTTTTGCGCTGGCGCTGCGCAACCTGCTTGAGAACGCGCTGAAGTTCAGTCGCGGCCAGGACGATCCACGCATCGACATTGGTGCCGAGGATCGCGGCGACCGCGTGCTGCTCTTCGTTCGTGACAATGGCATTGGATTCGACATGCAGTACCATGACCGCATATTTGACGTCTTCCAGCGCTTGCACCGCGCCGAGGATTATCCGGGTACCGGCGTCGGTCTGGCGCTGGTCAAGAAGGCGGTGAATCGCATGGGCGGCCGGGTATGGGCCGAAAGCGCGCCGGGTGAGGGCGCGACTTTTTTCATGGAGCTCCCGAAGTGACGACTGAATCGTTGCCACAGCCCATCCTGCTGGTCGAGGATAATCCGGTGGATCTCGACCTGACCCAGCGCGCCTTTGCACGCCGGCGTTTCGGCAATCCGGTGCAGGTCGCGCGAGACGGTGAAGAGGCGCTGGAATATATCGATCGCTGGGAAGCCGGTGATCCGCTGCCAGCCGTGATCCTGCTCGACATCAAACTGCCCAAGGTCAACGGGCTGGAAGTGCTGCGGCGGATCAAGTCGCACGAGCGTTTCCGCCTGATTCCCGTCGTCATGCTGACCTCATCGGGCGAGAGCGTCGATCTGCGCACCGCGTATGAGCTGGGCGCCAACTCCTACATCGTCAAGCCTGTGGATTTCGGCAAGTTTATGGAAGTCGCCGAGCAGATTGAACTGTTCTGGTGCGTACTCAACAAGGCACCGAGGTAGCCTGGTCATGCGCGTCCTCTACGTCGAGGATTCCCACAGTGACGCAGATCTGGCGCAGCGGATGTTCTCGCGCCACGCACCCGATGTATCCCTCAGCATTGCACCGACCCTGGCGCTCGCACGTCAGCGCATGGCAACCGATCCGCCTTTCGACGCGGTGCTGCTTGATCTTGATCTGCCCGACGGCATCGGTATCGATTTTCTCGCCGAGATCCGGGAGCGCGCCGATTCACCCGCCATCATCGTCCTGACCGGCTCCGGCGAGCAGGATGCGGCACTTGCCGCACTCAAGGCCGGCGCTGACGACTACGTCACCAAGCGGGACGACTACCTTGTCGATCTCCCCGCCGCGCTGCAGGCGGCCGTTGCGCGTCATCGCGAACACGCGGTGCGCCGCAGCCGTCGCATGCGCGTGCTGTACGCCGAACCCAATGCTTTCGATGTCGATCTGGCGCGTCGCCATTTCGCACGCCACGCCCCGCATATCCGGATTGAAACGGTTGCTGTCGCAGATGACGTTCTGTCGGCCGTCGCCTCACCTGACAAGTCCTATGACGCGGTCGTTCTCGACTATCGCTTGCCGGGCATCGACGGGCTGGAACTGGTTCGCATCCTGCGTGGGCAGCATTGCATGGAGCTGCCCATCGTCCTCATCACCGGCCATGGCAGCGGTGAAATCGCGGCCAAGGCCCTGCGCATGGGGGTGGATGACTACCTGCCCAAGCGGGATGGTTACCTTTACGAACTGATCGCAACGCTGGAAAAACTTCAAACCCAGGTCGAACTGCGCCGCGAGCGGGCCGAACTGGTGGCCAGCGAGCAGCGCTTCCGCAATCTGTTCGAGCACACCCCGGCGGTTGCCGTGCAGGTGTTCAACCGTGATTGCCGCCTGTTGTTCTGGAACCAGGCGAGTGAAGACCTTTACGGCTACAGCGCAGACGAGGTGATCGGACGCGACATCGCGGATCTGATCGTGCCGGAGGGCGAGCAGGAGCATTTCCGGTCAGCGGTGCGCGGCTGGGCCGACAAGGGCGAGCCGGTGCCGGCGGCGGAGCTGCGCCTGCGCACCCGCGACGGGCGCATGCTGCATGTCTTCTCCAGCCTGGTAATGCAGACCGGTGCGAGCGGTGAGAAGGAGGTGTATTGCATCGATATCGACGTCAGCGAGCGCGCGATCAAGCGCTTGCTGCAGCAGGCGCGCGGCAAGGTGCTCGACCGTATCGCGGCAGACGACGGACTTGAGGTCGTGCTGGGTTCCATCGTGCAGGAGGTCGAATTGCTGCTTGGCTTCACCAGCCGCGCCGATGTGCTGTTCATCGACGACGATGGCAGCGTGCTGGCCGATGTACGCCGCGAGGGCATGCAGCCGCTGGAACAATCACTGGCGGAGCGTTGTGCGGCCGCGGCCCGGGCGGCAAGTTTTGTGCTGCAGGATGACGAGCTCGGGCGTGAACAGATGTTTGGTGCGTCGCTGCGTGACGAGGCAGGCAAGATCATCGGCGCGTTGATCGTGCGTGGTCCTGCCGAAGGCGGCAACGAAGCCGATCGTGCTGACGTCCTCACCGAGTTCGCCAGTCTTGCCAGTCTGGCCGTGCAGAAACGCCGCATCGCCGATGCAGTGCGGCAGCGCGAGGCCTCACTTGAAATGGCGGCGCGGGCCACGCTGGAATTGCTGCGGGAAGACGATCTGGACCGGGCTCTGGAGTGTGTGCTGGAGCGCGTCGGGCGCCACATCGGCGGGGATTCGACCTATATCTTTCAGATCCACCCGCATCCCGAGACGGGTCGGCCGGCGGCCAGCATCCGCTGTCGCTGGGAAGCGGAAACGGTCATGCATCCCGTATCCGATGCTGATGTCACCAATGTCAGCGTCGAGGACATGCACCTTGAGCGCTGGCTCGAGCAACTGCAGCAGGGCGAGATTGTTGCCTGCGATATCGAGCAGCTGCCGGACGACGAAAAGCTCTTTTTCGAGGGCAAGTTCATCGCCAGCATCATGGTGCTCCCGTTGTTCTGCCGGGGTGCGCTGTGGGGCTGCATCGGCATCGAGACCGAACAGCACACCAAGAGCTGGAGCGCATCCGAGCAAAGCGTGCTGCGCATCCTTGCGGCCGGGGTTTCGGCTGCGCTCGAACGCAAGGTCGCGCTCGACAGCCTGCGCCGGGCAGCGGCCGTGTTTGAGAGTACGCGCGACGGCGTGGTCATCACCGACCTCGAAGGCAGCATCGTGGCGGTCAACCGCGCGTATTCGGCCATTACCGGCTACGACGAGGCTGAAGTGCTGGGCCGCAACACTTCGATCGTGCGGTCCGACCGGCATCCGTCGGGGTTCTATGCGGCCATGTGGGGAGCGCTGCAGGAGCATGGTTATTGGCAGGGGGAGGTCTGGAATCGTCGCAAGAGCGGCGAGACCTCGCCACACTGGGTGAGCCTGAGCACCGTGTCGGACGAGCATGGCCGCCCGGTCCAGTACGTTGGCGTGATGACCGACATCAGCCAGCTCAAGCACTCCGAGGCGGAGTTGCAGCGTCTGGCCCACTACGATCCGCTGACGGCCTTGCCTAACCGTGTGCTGGTCAATCTGCGGCTCGAGCACGCCATCGAGCACGCGCGCCGCAAGGGCCACGGCATTGCCGTACTGTTCATCGACCTGGATCGCTTCAAGGACGTCAACGACAGCTTCGGCCATCCCGTTGGCGACGAACTGCTGGTCATGATCGCTGCGAGGCTGCGTGCCCGCGTGCGCGGGGAAGACACTCTGGCGCGGGTCGGTGGCGACGAATTCCTGATGGTCATGGAGTCGATCAGCGCGCCCGAGGAGGCGGCCTTCGTGGCCCGCGCGTTGATCCGCCTGCTGGAGGATCCTTTCCTGTTGTCGGGCGGGCAGGAGGTTTATGTCGGGTTGAGCGTCGGCATCAGTTGTTTCCCGCAGGACGGCGAGAACACCACAGAGCTCATCCAGCACGCCGACGCCGCGCTCTACAGCGCCAAGGCAGAAGGCCGCAGCACCTACCGTTTCTTCACGGCGGAGCTCAGCGCCGCAGCACAGCAGCGCGTGGAACTGGAAACCCGCATGCGTCGCGCGCTCGATCGCGATGAGTTCACCTTGCACTACCAGCCACAGATCGATCTTGCCAGCGACCGCATCGTCGGATGCGAAGCCTTGCTGCGCTGGAACGATCCCGAACGCGGGCTGATTCCGCCGGCCGAATTCATTCCGGTGGCCGAAGAGAACGGCCTGATCGTGCCGCTCGGCGAGTGGGTGCTGCGCCACGCCTGCGAACAGGCGCGGCGTTGGGACGCCCTGGGCCTGCCGCCGCTGACGATGGCGGTCAATCTGTCCGGCCGCCAACTGTGGCAGACCGATCTGCCGGCGCGCATCGCCGCGATCATCCGCGAGTCGGGGTTGCCGGCGCATCGTCTGGAACTCGAACTGACCGAGAGCACGATCATGGGGCACGAAGTTCTCGCGGGCGAGCGGCTGCGCGCCTTGAAGGAGCTTGGCGTCACTCTGGCCATCGACGACTTCGGTACCGGATATTCGTCGCTGGCCTATCTCAAGCGTTTCCCGATCGATGTGCTCAAGATCGACCGGGAGTTCGTGCGTGACCTCCCGCACGATCCGGGCGATATGGAAATCGCAGCCGCGATCGTCGCGATGGCGCGCACGCTGCGCATGCGAGTGGTTGCCGAAGGGGTTGAAACGGGTGATCAGCTCGCCTTCCTGCGCACTCACGCCTGCGATTTGTGCCAAGGTTATTACTTCAGTCCGCCCGTCGAGGCAGACGTCTTCGCCGCACTGCTCTATGCCGACACTGCTGGTAGCTGAACGCCGTCTGCCACGTCTCTTTGTTGCCTTCCTGCTGTTTGTCGCGTGTGTCGTGCCGGCGCAGGCCGACCGCGCTGCGCCTGAGCCTGCGAGCGGCGTCGGTGTCGTTTCGCAGGCGCGCTCAACCCATGCCATGGTCGTCACCGCCAACGCGCACGCCACACGTGCGGCCGCGGCCGTGCTGCACGAGGGCGGCAGCGCGATCGACGCGGCGATTGCCGCCGCCATGGTGCTCAACGTAGTCGAGCCTCAATCGGCCGGCATTGGCGGCGGGGCATTCATGCTGCACTTCGATATGGCCCGGCGCGCGCTGGTTGCTTGGGACGGCCGTGAGACGGCGCCTGCGGCAGCCGACGCCGCCTTGTTCCTGCGTGACGGCAAAGCTATGCCCTTCTTCGAGGCCGTGGTGGGCGGCCGCGCAGTCGGTGCGCCGGGGCTGCTGCGCATGCTCGAAGCGGCGCACCGTGAAGGCGGGCGGTTGCCCTGGCCTCGATTGTTCGACGCTGCCATCACTCTCGCCGAGCAGGGCTTTGCCGTATCGCCGCGCCTGCATGCCTTGCTCGACGGCGACCGCTTTCTGCGTGCAGACCCGGCTGCCCGCGCGCTGTTCTATCTGCCGGATGGCGCCGCCGTACCGGTTGGGACAGCACTGCGCAATCCTGCGCTGGCGGCCGTGCTGAGGCGCGTGGCGGCAGAGGGCGCCGACGTGCTGTATCGGGGTGAACTTGCGCGTGACATCGTTGCCGCGGTGCGCCGTGAGCCTTCGCCGGGCGTGCTCACGGAGGCCGACTTGGCAACGTGGCAGCCGGTGCGGCGCACGGCCTTGTGTGGGGCGTATCGGGCCTACCGCGTGTGCGGCATGCCTCCGCCCAGTGCTGGCGGGGGCGCGGTGCTGGCACTGCTTGGGGCGCTGGAGCGTTTCGAGTTGTCCGCGCTCGATCCCGATTCAGCCTTCGTGACGCATCTGTTCGCCGAGGCCGGTCGTCTCGCCTATGCGGACCGCAATGCCTGGTACGGCGATCCGGCATCGATGATGGTGACCACCGAGGCGCTGCTCGACACCAGTTATCTGCGCCGCCGTGCCGACGGCATTGCGCTGTCGGACAGCATGGGCCGCGCCGAGGCCGGGCAGCCTGACCAGGTCCCGGCGCCGACGCCCCAGGCTCCGGAACGGCCCGCAACAACGCACATTTCCATAGTCGATGGCGAGGGCAACGCGGTGGCGCTGACCGCGTCGATCGAGAACGCCTTCGGCTCGCGCCGCATGGTGCACGGCATTCTGCTCAACAATCAGCTCACCGACTTCGCGTTTCAGCCCGAACGCGCCAATGGAGTGCCGCATCCCAATCGCGTTGTGCCGGGGCGTCGCCCGGTCAGTTCAATGGCGCCGACCATGGTGTTTGATGCGTCGGGGCGATTGCATGCGGTGCTGGGCTCGCCGGGCGGCAGCCGCATCATCAACTATGTGGCGTCAGCGCTGGTGGGGCTGATCGATTTCCACATGGCGCCCGACATGCTGCTGAGCCGCCCGCACGCTGGCAGCCGCAACGGGCCGACGGAAGTCGAGGACACGCCGGCCGGACGCGCGCTGGGCGAACGGCTGCGTGCCTTTGGTCATGCGCCGGAGGCCAGCCCGATGACCAGTGGACTCGCGATCATCGTGCGCGACGCAGATGGCTGGCTGGGTGCTGCCGATCCGCGCCGCGAGGGCCTTGCGATGGGCGTCAGCCGCGCACGGCCGGATTGAGCGAATAGGTGCCGGTGATCGACGCCTCGGCCAGCACGTGAGCGGCGATTGCAGCGCGCACGTCGGCGCCGGTGAAGCTGCCTTCGACCGCGCAACGCGGCACGTCCAGCGCGTACAGCGTGAACACGTAGCGGTGCACGATCTCGTCGTTCCACGGCGGGCAGGGGCCGTCATAGCCGTGGTACTGGCCGCCCATGTCCGCGTCGCCGGCAAACCAGTTGGTGTAGTCGTTGACGCCCTGGCGCGTGCCGTTGGGGCCGGCCGGGCCGCTCTTGCCGCCGGGCGTGACTTCGGACGAGAAGCTGCCGGCGGCGATCTCGCGCGCCTCGGCGGGCAGGTCGACCAGCAGCCAGTGGAAGAAATCCACGCGCGGCAGGCTTGCCGGTACCGTGCGGCCTTCCTGGTTCACGTCATCGCCGCGGCTGGGTACGTCCGGGTCGTGGCAGATCAGCGCGAAGGATTGCGTGCCGGCTGGTACGTCGCTCCACGCAAGATGTGGGTTGCGGTTGGCGCTGAGGCGAACGTGGCCTTCGGTAGCCGGGATGCAGAAAGCAAATTCGCCGGCAATGGCTGCGCCATCGGTGATGCTTTGGCTGGTCAGTTTCATGTTCTCTCCTTGTGACGGTCACATGCCCGAGTAGATCGGGCCTTCGCCGCCCTGGGGCGGCACCCATTCGATGTTCTGCGTCGGATCCTTGATGTCGCAGGTCTTGCAGTGCACGCAGTTCTGCGCGTTGATCTGCAGGCGCGGGCCGGCTTCCTCCTCGACGATTTCATACACGCTGGCCGGGCAATAGCGTTGTTCCGGCGCAGCGTAGCGTGCGAGGTTGAGTTCCACCGGCACAGTCTCGTCGTGCAGGCGCAGGTGGCAGGGCTGGTCCTCGGCGTGGTTGGTGTTCGAGAGGAACACCGAGGACAGCAGATCGAAGCTCACCTCGCCGTCTGGTGCCGGATAGTCGATGCTCGGACAGCCCGCGGCTTCGCGCAGCGCCGTGTGATCTGCGCGGTTGGCCAGCGTCCACGGGGCGCGCCCGCGCAGCACGAGCTGGTCGATGCCGAAGGCCAGCGCGCCGGTAATCAGGCCGTGCTTCATCAGCGGCTTGAAGTTGCGGGTGCGATGCAGTTCGGCGTGCAGCGGGCTGGCGCGGAAGGCTTGCGCGTAGGCGGCCAGTTCGTCGCCACTGCGCTCGGCGCCGACCGCATCGAAGGCCGCGTTGGCCGCCAGCATGCCGGACTCGATCGCAGCGTGAATGCCCTTGATGCGCGCGGCGTTGAGGTAGCCCGCGTCGTCGCCGATCAGCGCCCCGCCGGGAAACGTTGTCTTGGGCAGTGACTGCAGGCCGCCCGCCGCGATGGCCCGTGCGCCGTAGGCGATGCGCTTGCCGCCCTCGAAGAGCGGCCGCAACGCCGGGTGGGTCTTGAAACGCTGGAATTCGTGGAAGGGCGAGAGCCACGGATTGGCGTAGTCCAGCCCGACCACGAAGCCGGTCGCTACCAGGCCGCCGTCGAGGTGGTAGAGGAAGCCGCCGCCGTAGGTGTCGTTGGCCAGCGGCCAGCCGGCGGTGTGCGTTACGCGGCCGGGCCGACGCTGCTCCGGCCGGACCTCCCACAACTCCTTCAGCCCGATGCCGTAGGTTTGCGGATCGGCTCCGTCGCGTAGCCCGAAACGGGCTTCCAGCCGCTTGCCCAGATGTCCGCGACAGCCTTCGGCGAACAGCGTGTAGCGGGCCAGCAGTTCCATGCCGGGCGCGAAGCCCGGGCCCGGTGTTCCGTCGCGCGTGCGCCCCACGTCGCCGGTGACGACGCCGCGCACTACACCATCGTCGATCACCAGATCGGCGGCAGCGAAGCCGGGATAGATCTCGACGCCCAGCGCCTCGGCTTCATTCGCCAGCCATTTGACGAGGTGCCCCAGGCGCACGATGACATTGCCCTCGTTGCGAAAACACTGCGGCAGCAGCGCGTTCGGGACGCGTCTTGCGGTGTGCTCAGAGAGGAACAGGAATTCGTCTTCGGTGGCGGGCGTGAGCTTTGGCGCGCGTTCGCGCCAGCCCGGCAGCAGCGCATCGAGGCCGCGGGGATCCATTACCGCCCCGGAGAGCGTGTGGGCGCCTGGTTCGGGCGCTTTCTCGAGCACGCACACCGACAATGCGCGCCCGGCTTCTGCGCCACGCTGGGCCAAGCGGATTGCTGCGGCCAGCCCGGCCGGGCCGGCGCCAACGATCAGCACGTCGAATTCCATGCGTTCGCGTTCCATTGCCTCGTCCATGCTTGTCTGCCCCCGCAGTGTAATGCGCGTTCTGGTGGGTGTACAGCGTGCATCCCGCGGCGTAGCTTCGCGTCTGAAACCGGAAGGGAACGCATGCCAGAACACGCAGAGCCGATGTGGAAGCCCGGGCCGGAGCGCATCGCCGCCAGCGCCATGACGCGTTTTGCCGCTGAAGCCGCGGGCCGCCACGGCGTGATGCTGCGCGACTACGCCGAGTTGCATCGCTGGTCGGTCGCGCAGCGTGAGGACTTCTGGGCCGATGTGTGGGACTTCTGCGAAGTCGTCGGCGAGCGGGGCGAACGCATTTGTGACGCCGCGGATGCCATGCCCGGCGCGCGCTGGTTTCCGCAGGCGCGGCTCAACTTCGCGGAGAACCTGCTGCGTCGGCGGGACGGCACGGACGCCATTGTCTTCCGCGGCGAAGATCGCGTTGAGCGGCGGCTGAGCTTTGGCGAAGTGCACGAGCAAGTGGCGTGCTGCGCGGCGGCATTGCGAGCGGCTGGTGTCGGGCCGGGCGACCGCGTTGCGGCGTGGATGCCGAACATGCCCGAGACGGTGGTGCTGATGCTGGCTACGGCCAGCATTGGTGCCGTGTTCACGTCGGCTTCACCGGATTTCGGTGTGCAGGGTGTACTGGACCGTTTCGGCCAGACGGCCCCGAAGCTGCTGGTTGCGGCCGATGGCTACTTCTACAACCGCAAGCATATCGACACACTGGCGCGGCTGGCCGAGGTGGCGCAGGCCTTGCCGTCGGTCGAGCGTGTCGTGGTCGTCCCTTACGCCGGGCCGGCCGTGGCCCTGGGTGGCATCCGCGCGGCGCAATCCTGGCACGATTTCCTCGCGCCTCACGTGGAGGTGCACGACATCGCTTACGTGCGGCTGCCTTTCGATCATCCGCTCTACATCGTGTACTCGTCCGGCACGACCGGCGTACCCAAGTGCATCGTGCATGGCGCCGGCGGCGTGCTGCTGCAGCATCTGAAAGAACAGCGCCTGCACTGCGACCTGCGCGTTGGCGACCGCTTGTTCTATTTCACGACCTGCGGCTGGATGATGTGGAACTGGTTGGTCAGCGGACTGGCTTCGGGCGCGACGCTGCTGCTCTACGACGGCGCGCCCACGCTTGATGAGGGTGCCTTGCTGTTCGATTACGCCGAGGCGGAGCGCATGACGCACTTCGGCACTTCGGCAAGGTTTCTCGACGCCATCGCCAAGGCCGGATTGAAGCCGCGCCATACGCACGACCTGGGCGCACTGCGCATGCTGTTATCGACGGGTAGTCCGTTGGTGGCCGAGGGCTTCGACTACGTCTATCGCGACATCAAGTCGGAGTTGTGCCTGGCTTCGATCTCGGGCGGTACGGATATCGTGTCGTGCTTCGTATTGGGCAACCCGAACCTGCCGGTGTGGCGTGGCGAGATCCAGTGCGCCGGGCTGGGAATGGCGGTGGAGGTGTTTGATGCGGCGGGACGGCCGGTGACCGGCGAGAAGGGCGAACTGGTGTGCACGCGGCCGTTTCCGGCGATGCCGGTCGGGTTCTGGAACGATGCCGACGGCAGCCGCTATCGTCAGGCCTATTTCGAGCGCTTCCCCGGTGTGTGGTGTCACGGCGACTGGTGCGAACGCACGGTGCACGATGGTTTCGTCATCCACGGTCGGTCGGACGCGACGCTGAACCCCGGCGGAGTGCGTATCGGCACCGCCGAGATCTATCGCCAGGTTGAGAAACTCGACGAAGTGCTCGAATCGCTGGCGATCGGTCAGGACTGGCCGCCGGACAAGCCGACTGACCAGCGCGTAGTCCTGTTCCTGCGGCTGCGCGACGGGCTGGCACTCGACGACGCACTGATCGCGCGTATCCGCGAAGTCATCCGTGCGAACACCACGCCGCGCCATGTGCCCGCACGCATCGTGCAGGTGGCGGCGCTGCCGCGTACCCGCAGCGGCAAGCTGGTCGAGCTGGCGGTGCGCAAGCTCGTGCATGGCGAAGCCGTTGATAACCTCGAAGCGCTGGCCAACCCGGAAGCGCTTGCGCAGTTCCACGACCGTCCCGAGCTGAGGAGCTGACATGAACGCAGCCGGATTCCGCATGCGCCGGGCGCACTCCGCCCTGCTGGTGGTGGACGTGCAGCAGCGTCTTGCGCCGGCGATTGAGGACGGACGCGCGGTGGTAGCGCACTGTGTGTGGCTGATGCAGCTGGCCGAGCGGCTTGGCGTGCCGACGGTGGTGACCGAGCATTGCCCGGACAAGATCGGCGGCAGTGTCGAGGCGATTCTTGAGGCTTCAGCGAACGTGCAGGTGGTGGTCAAACGTCTGTTCTCGGCTGTGGCCGATGGCTGTCTCGTCGGATCGGCCGTGCATCAGCGCGATGACGTGATCGTTTGCGGTACCGAGGCGCACGTGTGTGTGCAGCAGACCGCGCTGGATCTCGCGCAGTCCGGCAAAAGAGTCTTTCTGGTTGCAGATGCGGTAGGCTCGCGTCGGTCGTTTGATCGGGAGGTGGCCATCGAGCGCATGCGCGCCCACGGCATCGACGTGGTCACGCGCGAAATGGTGGCTTTCGAGTGGCTGGAGAGTGGCGACGACCCGCTGTTCGGCGAGATCAACCGGGAGTTTCTGCGGTAGCTCGTGATGAGCGCAGCGAATTGCGACTGCCGTACGGCGTTCTGCGGACTCAGCGGAAACGCAGCCGCCGCAAGTGCAACATGCGCGCCAGCACCGCAATGGCGTAGCCCATCAGCAGATGCTTCAGGGTGTGGCCGCTGAGCATGCCACCTAGCAGCGTGAAGATTTCGTGATCGAAGCGGTCACACAACATGCCGAGTGCGAAGGCGACATACGCCGTCCAGTAGTCGCTGCGGCGGTTGTACTGCGAAGGCATGCGCATCAGCAACGGCGGCAGGGCGAAGGCGAAGGCGTAGAGCACGAAGTAGGGCCGCAGATCGCCGGCGCTGGCGAGGGCGCCGGTGTACCACCACAGCACGCTGGCCGGCCCGACGGCAATCCATGGCAGCAGTGCCAGCGCAGCAGACTTGCGCATCCAGCTGCGCTCGGCGATCAGCCAGGCAATGAGGCTGGTGAAAGCCAGGGCAATGGGCAAGCGGTCGAGCAGCAGACGGTCGTCGTTCGGCGCGAGGTGGTACCAGATCGAACCGCAGCCGATGGTGATCAGGGCAATGAAGAACAGCGTGGCGAAGGCACGCTCGAACGCTGAACCGAAGCAGGCTTGCGCGTCGCGGGCCTGCACCTGGAGCAGGCCGATCAACGCCGGGACCAGGATCGCCAGGTTGCTGACGACATCGGCAAAATTGGTGACGCCGAGCAGGGCGCGCGAATCGGCAAACGCGTGATAGGCAGGATCCTGTGCAAGCGGCGCGCTTAGGCGGTCTACGATGAGGATCGCTGCGAGATAGAGCGGCAGCAGCAACCACGGGGCGAGGCGTGCAAGCAAGGGCGTTGGCACGTGCGGCGATACTCCTTCGTCATGGCCTTGCAAGGTAGCAGTCGAACGGCTGGAGGGATAGCGCGCGGGCAGGTCTTGAGCGTGCATTCTTTCTCAGCCTCAGGCACATCGGTTATGATTCTGCTTTCCCGCAGCTCTGTTCCCATGACCAAATACGTATTCGTTACCGGTGGTGTCGTGTCCTCGCTTGGCAAGGGCATTTCCGCCGCTTCGCTCGGCGCGATCCTTGAGTCGCGCGGCATCCGCGTCACCCATCTCAAGCTCGACCCTTACATCAACGTCGATCCGGGCACCATGAGCCCGTTTCAGCACGGCGAGGTCTTCGTGACCGAAGACGGTGCCGAGACCGACCTTGATCTGGGTCACTACGAGCGCTTCACCAGCGCCAAGATGAGCAAGCGCAACAACTTCACGACCGGCCAGATCTACGAATCGGTGATCAAGAAGGAACGCCGCGGCGAGTATCTGGGCAAGACGGTGCAGGTCATCCCGCACATCACCGACGAGATCAAGCAGTACGTCAAGCGCGGCGCCGAGGGCGCCGACGTGGCTATCGTCGAGGTGGGCGGTACGGTCGGTGACATCGAGTCGCTGCCGTTTCTCGAAGCCATCCGCCAGATGGGTTTCGAGGAAGGGCGTAACCGCACCTGCTTCATCCACCTCACGCTGTTGCCCTACATCCCGACCGCGGGCGAGCTCAAGACCAAGCCGACGCAGCATTCGGTGAAGGAGCTGCGCGAGATCGGCATTCAGCCCGACATCCTGCTGTGCCGGGCGGATCGTTCGATCCCCGTCGACGAGCGGCGCAAGATCGCACTGTTCTGCAACGTCATGCCGGAAGCCGTCATCGAGTGTCTCGATGCCGACTCGATCTACAAGATCCCGAGCATGCTGCACGGCCAGATGCTCGACCAGATCGTGTGCCACAAGCTCGACATCCTGGCGCGTTCGGCCGATCTGTCCGTGTGGGAAAAGCTCGTTCATGCACTCGAAAACCCGAAGCAGAGCGTCGACATCGCCTTTGTCGGCAAGTACGTCGATCTGACCGAGTCCTACAAGTCGCTGATCGAGGCGCTCAACCACGCTGGCATGCACACCGAATCGAAAGTGAAAATTCACTACATCGACTCGGAAGACATCGAACGTCAGGGTTGCGGCGTGCTCAAGGACATGGATGCCATCCTCGTGCCGGGCGGCTTCGGCAAGCGCGGCACCGAAGGCAAGATCGCGGCGATCCGTTATGCGCGCGAGAACAAGGTGCCGTATCTGGGCATCTGTCTCGGCATGCAGCTGGCGGTCGTTGAGTTCGCCCGCAACGTGGCAGGCCTGGAAGGTGCGCACTCGACCGAGTTCGACGCCGCGTCGCCGGCTCCGGTGATCGGTCTGATCACCGAATGGGAAGATCGCAGCGGCAAGCGCGAGAAGCGCAGCGAGGATTCCGATCTGGGCGGCACCATGCGTCTGGGCGGTCAGCTCTGCCATCTTGCCGACGGCTCGCTGGCACGCGAGGTTTACGGTGCGCCCGAGATCATCGAGCGCCACCGTCACCGCTATGAGGTCAACAACACGCTGCTGCCGCAGCTCGAAGCCAAGGGTTTGCGCGTGGCCGGTCGTGCCGGCGGAACGGAACTGTGCGAAATGGTCGAACTGCCGGATCACCCGTGGTTCGTCGGTTGCCAGTTCCACCCGGAGTTCACGTCCAACCCGCGAACCGGACACCCGTTGTTCACGGCCTATCTGAAGGCCGCAATCGCCGCGAAAGCAGGCAAGGCAGGCAAGTGATGAAACTGTGCGGATTCGAGGTCGGTATCGACCGGCCGTTGTTCCTGATTTCCGGCCCGTGCGTGATCGAGTCGCGCCAGATGGCGCTCGAAACCGCCGCCGCGCTCAAGGAAATCACCGACGAGCTGGGTATTCCCTTCATCTACAAGTCGTCCTACGACAAGGCCAACCGCAGCTCGGGCAGCTCGTTCCGCGGCCTGGGCATGCAGCAGGGGCTGGATATCCTGGTCGAGGTGCGCGAGACGCTGGGAATTCCGGTGTTGACCGACGTACATACCGTTGAAGAGGTGCCGGCCGTGGCCGCAGCCGTCGACGTGCTGCAGACGCCGGCTTTCCTGTGCCGCCAGACCGATTTCATCCGCGCGGTTGCTACCTGCGGCAAGCCGGTGAACATCAAGAAGGGCCAGTTCCTCGCGCCGGGCGACATGAAGAACGTTGTGGACAAGGCGCGTGAAGCCAGCGGCGGTGCCGACAACATCATGGTGTGCGAGCGTGGCGTGTCCTTTGGCTACAACAACCTCGTGACCGACATGCGCGGCCTGGCGATCATGCGCGAGACCGGTTGCCCGGTGGTGTTCGACGCGACGCATTCAGTGCAATTGCCGGGCGGGCAGGGCACCAGTTCGGGTGGCCAGCGCGAGTTCGTGCCGGTGCTGGCACGTGCGGCGGTTGCGGTCGGTGTCGCCGGGCTGTTCATGGAATCGCATCCGAACCCGGAAAAAGCTCTGTCCGATGGCCCCAATGCGTGGCCGATGGGGCAAATGAAGGCGCTGCTGTCGCAGCTCGTCGAGATCGATGCGCTGGTCAAGAAGCATGGCTTTGTTGATGCGGTCGGCGCCTGAGGCCTGACACGCGGGCGTCACGCCTGGCTGCGATCATCGCGCCGCGACGCCCAACCCAAGAATCGAAACTGTCTGAGGAAAACTGAATGAGTGCAATCATCGACGTCATCGCCCGCGAGATCCTCGATTCGCGCGGCAATCCCACGGTCGAAGCCGACGTGCTGCTCGAATCGGGCGTGATGGGCCGTGCAGCCGTGCCGTCCGGCGCGTCCACCGGTTCGCGCGAGGCCATCGAACTGCGTGACGGCGACGCCGCGCGCTATCTCGGCAAGGGCGTGCTGCGCGCTGTCGAGAACGTGAACACCGAAATTTCCGAAGCGCTGATCGGACTCGACGCCGAAGAGCAGACCTTCATCGACCGCACCCTGATCGAACTCGACGGCACCGACAACAAGTCGCGCCTGGGCGCCAACGCCACGCTGGCCGTGTCGATGGCCGTGGCCAAGGCTGCCGCTGAGGAAGCCGGTCTGCCGCTGTTCCGCTACTTCGGCGGTTCGGGCCCGATGTCCATGCCGGTGCCGATGATGAACGTCATCAACGGTGGCGAACACGCCAACAACAGCCTGGACATCCAGGAATGCATGATCATGCCGGTGAGCATGGGCAGCTTCCGCGAGGCCCTGCGTTGCGGCGCCGAGATCTTCCATCACCTCAAGAAGATCACCGACAAGAAGGGCTACCCGACCACGGTCGGTGATGAAGGCGGTTTCGCCCCCAACGTGTCGGGCACCGAGGAAGCGCTGAACCTGATCCAGGAAGCCATCGTGGCCGCTGGCTACGAGCCGGGCAAGGACGTGTTGCTGGCGCTGGACTGCGCCGCCTCCGAGTTCTACAAGGACGGCAAGTACGTGCTGGCCGGCGAAGGCAAGACGCTCGACGCTGCCGGCTTCACCGACTATCTGGAAGACCTGTGCAATCGTTTCCCGATCGTGTCGATCGAGGACGGCATGGCCGAGAACGACTGGGCCGGCTGGAAAACGCTGACCGAGCGTCTGGGCAAGAACGTGCAGCTCGTGGGTGACGACCTGTTCGTGACCAACACCGCCATCCTGTCGCAGGGCATCGAGCAGGGCATCGCCAACTCGATCCTGATCAAGATCAACCAGATCGGCACGTTGACCGAAACCTTCGCCGCGGTCGAAATGGCCAAGCGCGCGGGCTATACCGCCGTGATCTCGCATCGCTCGGGGGAAACCGAAGACTCGACCATTGCGGACATCGCCGTGGGCCTGTCGGCCATGCAGATCAAGACCGGTTCGCTGAGCCGTTCGGATCGCATCTCGAAGTACAACCAGCTGCTGCGCATCGAGGAAGATCTCGGTGATCTGGTCGAGTACCCGGGTCGCAATGCCTTCTACAACCTGCGTTTGCGCTAACCGGATCCGCCGTCTGAAAACGGCGGTTTGACACGACACGGCCGGCATCCTGTGATGCCGGCCTTTGCACAGGCGGACTTCCCGACGATGCGCTGGCCGCTGATTCTTCTTGCTGCACTGGCTGTGGCGCTGCAGTACCCGTTGTGGGTCGGCAAGGGCGGCTGGTTTCGCGCCTGGGAGGTCGACGCCCGGCTTGCCGAGCAGCGCGAGGTCAATCGCAAGCTGGAGCAGCGCAATGCTGCGCTGGCGGCGGAAGTGGAAGACCTGAAGTCGGGTAACGAGGCCATCGAGGAGCGCGCGCGCTTCGATCTCGGGCTGACCCGCAAGGAAGAAATCTTCGTGCAGGTGCCGGCGCCGCGCTGAGGGTACGTCGGTTCAGGCCTCAAGCCGGAATGTGACCGGCCCTTCATTCACCAGTGATACCGACATGTCGGCGCCGAAGCGGCCAGTGGCGACATCTCCGTGGCGTGTTTGCGCGAACTCCACGAGCTGATCGAACAGCGCCTGTGCGCGTGCCGGTTCGGCTGCGCTGGAAAAACTCGGTCGGCTGCCTTTGCGAGTGTCGGCTGCGAGCGTGAATTGCGGCACCAGCAGCAAGCTGCCGCCGCTGTCCTGCAGCGAACGGTTCATGCGGCCGTTTTCGTCCGAAAAAATGCGGTAGCTGATCAGACGTTCGATCAGGCGTTCGGCGTTGGCGGATGAATCGTCGCGTTCAACGCCGATCAGCGCGAGCAGGCCGTGGCCGATGCGGCCGACCACCTGGCCAGCCACCGTTACCTCAGCGCGCGAGACGCGCTGGACCAGCCCGATCACGCCGGGGCGGCGACGCAAGTATGCGCCTGTTCGCTGCCCGGTAGTTCGAGCACAGCGGCCGACTTGCCGGCCTGCAGAATGCGTTGGCCATCACTCCAGATCCGCCCGGGCTTGACTTCGGCCAGCGAGAACACGCCGCTGCCGTGACGCAGGCGCACGTGATCGGCCAGGAACTCGACGACAAAACGGTCACCGCTGTCGCACACGAATCCGCGTGTCTCGGCCTTGCCGCTGGTCCATGCCGTGCCGGCAACCAGGGCGCCAGCTGCGAGAACCAGCGTGATTACGGATGCACGCAGGCGGGAAGGGGAAAGTTTCATCTGGCGTTCCGGGGGTTCAGTCGATCAGTTCAATGGTGCCGCTGACGGTAACCGTGATTTCGCTCTGTCCACCCTGCAGCGGCGCCGAGGAATCTTCGGCCTTCATGGCGCTGGCGCGCATCATCGGATAGATGGGCATCGAGCCGCCGTGCTGCACCGACAGGTGGCGGATGCGGTAGTGCTTGCCGAGCGCGTTGGCGAGCACTTCGGCGCGCGCCTCGAAAGCGCGGATGGCGTCGACGGCAGCCACGTTGGCGGCTTTGGCGCGTGTATCCGGCGCCGGCTGCATGTTCACGTTGGAGATCATCAGGTTCTTCTGCAGCTCGGCGATCAGCGAGGAAAGCGCGGAGATGTCACGGCTCTCCAACTCGATGCTCGAGCGCATGCGCCAGCCCTCAACACGCTGACCGTCCTTTGAGTGCATGGGGTAAGTGTGGCTGCCCGCCGTCGACGTCATCACCGAAGTGAAGGGACGCGCGGTCTGGAGTGCGTCGGCGATTGCGCGATTGACCTTCGATGCCAGCGCCGAGGCGTCCGTATCCTGGGCTTCGAAGAACAGCTGGGCGCGGCCAAGATCGTTTTCGGCCTTGCTGCCGGCTTCGGCCGACAGGTCGATGGTCGTGGGTTCCGGCGGCTTGGCGAAGACCGGTGCGGAGAGTGCGATAAGAGCCGCAGCAAACAGCGAGGAAATGACGTTACGGTTCATTGGTAACTCCGCATAAGGTCTGAATGGAGCCGGAGTGTAGCGCGCGTTTCGCGCACGGCAAGAACCCGGCTGTAATGCGATGTAAGCCCTGTTACAAAGCGGGCTTACATCGATTGCGCCGTATCACCGATTCGCTTGAGCCCTTCGGAATAGAGCCGCACGTTTTCGACGTAGTGGTCGGCATTGTGTTCGATGCGCGCGAGTTCCTCGTCGGTGACTTCGCGGATGATGCGGCCCGGCGATCCGACGACCAGAGAGCGGTCCGGAATCACCTTGCCCTCGGGGATCAGCGCGTTGGCGCCGATGATGCAGCCTTTGCCGATCACCGCATTGTTGAGGATCACCGCGTTGATGCCGATCAGCGTGGAATCGCCGATCGTACAGCCATGCAGCATCACCTTGTGGCCCAGCGAGACGCGCCGGCCGATCGTCAGCGGCACACCGAAGTCGCAGTGCAGGATCGAGCCGTCCTGAATGTTCGTGTCGTCGCCGATGGTGATGATGTCGTTGTCGCTGCGTACCACCACGTTGTACCAGAAGCTCACGTTGCGGCCCGCTCGGACTCGACCGATGACGGTGGCGTTGTCTGCCATCCAGCAGCCTTCGCCGAATTGGGGCGCCTTGTCGTCGAGTGCGTAGATGGACATTGCCTTACTCCCTGTCGTACCCCGCGCGTCGTGTCGCAGGTCAATTTTTGTGCAGGGCGCAATGATAACAAGCGCACCGTCCCTTGTGGCGCGGGGACTTCGTGCCGGTGGTAGCATTGGAACCCTTTTCCCGCAGCAGTCAGACATGCTCAGCTACCGTCACGCCTTTCACGCCGGCAATCACGCCGACGTGCTCAAACACTTCGTGTTGATCGAGGTGTTGCGCTATTTTTCGCGCAAGGACAAGCCTTGGTGGTACATCGACACGCATGCCGGCGCGGGTTGCTATGCGCTGACCGGTGAGCATGCCGAGAAGACGGGCGAACATCGACTGGGCATCGGACGCCTGGCGGAGCGCGATGACGTGCCGGAGGCATTCGCGCCCTTTCTTGCTGCGGTGCGGCAGTTCAATCCGCATGGCAGCCTCAATTTCTATCCCGGCTCGCCGGCGCTGGCCATGACGGAACTGCGTGATCAGGACCGCATGCGCCTGTTCGAGCTGCATCCGACCGATGCCGAATTGCTGGCGCAGACCTTTGCGCGCGACGGCGATCGCGTGGTCGTGCGCAAGGCCGACGGCCTGGCTTGCCTGCGCGGCCTGCTGCCGCCGCCGACGCGGCGCGCGGTGGTGCTGGTCGACCCGTCCTACGAGGTCAAGCAGGACTACAAGCAGGTAGTGCAGGTGCTCGGCGACGCGATGCGGCGCTTCGCGGAAGGCACCTATCTCCTGTGGTATCCGCTGTTGGCGCGCCCCGAAGCACGGGCGCTGCCCGACGCGCTGCGCAGTCTCGGCGCCGAGAGCTGGCTGGATGTGCGCATGGCGGTGCGCTCGCCCGGCAAGGCCGGGCTTGGCGGCATGTTCGGCAGTGGCATGTTCATCATCAATCCGCCGTGGGTTCTGCCGGAGTTGCTGGAGGGCAGCATGCCCTGGCTGGTGAAGGCGCTCGCCGAGGACGAGGGTGCCGGCTTTGACGTGGAGCATCACATTCCGTGAGCGATGACAGCCTGATGCAGTTGCGCGACGTGCTGCGCACCTTCGCTGCCGAACGCGACTGGCAGCAGTTCCACACGCCCAAGAATCTGGCCATGGCCATGAGCGGCGAAGTCGGCGAGTTGCTGGAGCATTTTCAGTGGCTGACCCCCGAGCAATCGGCCGCGCTCAGTGCGCAGCAGCGCGAGGAGGTCGCGCTCGAAATGGCCGATGTGCTGATGTATCTGGTGCGGCTGGCCGACGTGCTCGACGTCGATCTGGCCCAGGCGGCCGCGCGCAAGCTGGCGATCAACGCCGAACGTTATCCGGTCGAGCGTGCCCGGGGCACGGCCACCAAGTACAACCGCCTCTGAATCCACTCGCTGCGTTTTCATTGCCGAATTATTTCTGCAACAATGCGGCCTTTCGCAAACGGGCAGACCACGCGTGGAACTCAAGCACATCGACGAGCTGGAAAAGGCGACGAAGAAAGGCCGTGTAGAGCTTTTCCGGATCGGCATCGCGATGCTGTTCATGGTCGGCGTAATGCTCTTCGCGATGATGCGCGGCGACGTCGGCAGCAGCATGTTCGTGGTCGTGGCGGCCATGATCGGCGGCTACATGGCGATGAACATCGGCGCCAACGATGTAGCCAACAACGTCGGTCCGGCGGTTGGTTCCAAGGCGCTGACGCTGGGCGGGGCGCTGGCCATTGCGGCCATTTTCGAGGCTGGGGGAGCGATCATTGCCGGTGGTGAAGTGGTCGGTACCATCCGCAACGGCATCATCGACCCGAGCCAGATCGCCAACGCCGACACCTTTCTGTGGGTCATGATGGCCGCGCTGCTGGCCGCCGCCATCTGGCTCAACATCGCCACCGTGCTCGGTGCGCCGGTATCGACCACACATTCCATCGTCGGTGCAGTGCTGGGCGCCGGCATCGCCTCCAGTGGCATGGATATCGCCAACTGGAATACGGTCGCGCAGATCGTCGCCAGCTGGGTCGTTTCGCCGCTGATGGGCGGCTTCATTGCGGCCGGCTTTCTGTATCTGGTCAAGCGCTCGATCACCTACAAATCCGACCTCGTGACGGCGGCCCGCAACATGGTGCCGTGGCTGATCGCGGCAATGGCCTTTGCCTTCGGTTCCTATCTGATGGAGAAGGGCTTCTCCAAACTCATCAAGGTCAGCTTCACGACCTCGCTGCTTATTGGCGCCGTTCTCGCCGTGCTGGTGTTCTTCCTCGTGCGCGCACGTGTCACGGCACGCATGGCCGACATCGACAACTCCAAGGACGGCGTAAATCGGCTGTTCACGGTGCCGCTGATCTGTGCGGCGGCGCTGCTGTCGTTCGCGCATGGCTCCAACGACGTCGCCAACGCCGTGGGGCCGCTCGCCGCGATTGTCGAAGTCGTGTCCACTGGTGCATCAGAGATCGCAACCAGCGCGCCGATTCCGCTGTGGGTCATGGTGGTCGGCGGCATCGGCCTGTCGATCGGCCTGTGGCTGTTCGGGCCCAAGGTGATCCGCACCGTCGGGTCGGAAATTACCGAACTCGACCAGATGCGGGCCTACTGCATCGCCATGGCGGCGACCATCACCGTCATCATCGCCAGCCAACTCGGCATCCCGGTATCGACCACGCACATTGCGGTGGGTGGCGTGTTTGGCGTCGGCTTCCTGCGCGAGTACCTCAAGAGCAACTACGCGCGCATGGTCGACGAGATCAAGCAGCACCACCCGGAAGGAGATCAGGAAGCCATCGAAGCCTTTTTGCGCCGCTTCGATGTCGCTTCGATCGAGGAGAAGGGCGCGATGCTGCGCGAGCTGAAAAAGGCGCAGAAGAAGCGCGTCGATCCGGCCAACTTCTCGAAAACCGAGCGCAAGGGTCTGCGCAAGGTCTACCGCCACGAGTTGGTCAAGCGTTCGCAGATCGTGCGCATCGTCTCGGCCTGGGTCATCACGGTGCCGGCGTCCGGTCTGATGGCCGCAATCCTGTTCTTCACGATCCGCGGTATGCTGCTCTGAGGCCCGCTCCGCGGGCGCTTGCCCGTGGATGCCAGGATGTTCTTCGAAACCGTTTCCCTGCTTGTGCTGTGTCTGGTCGCCTGGTTCTGGCTGGACAGCGTGAAGGTGCGTGAGCTTGGCATCGCGGCAGCGCGCCGGGCCTGCGAACGCGACGGCTTGCAGTTGCTCGACGACACGGTTTCGGTCAGCTCGCTGCGCCCGGTGCGCAATGAAAATGGCCACATCACGCTGCGCCGTGTGTATGACTTCGAGTATTCCGGTTCGGGTGATGACCGCCAGCGCGGCAGCGTCGTATTGCTGGGACGTGACGTCGTGTTGGTCGACGTCGGCGCACAGAAACGTACGCTGCACGTCGTCATCAACTGAGCTCAGCGCAGCGCGTGCAGGAACTCGTTGCGGTACTGGTCCGAAGTCTCGAATTCCCCGCTGAAGGCTTGCGTGATGACGCGTTCGTCACCGCGCCGGTCTTCGCCCATCAGCAGGCATAACTGTTCCGCTTCTATGATGCAGGCCGCGCCGCGTGCGTGGCCGTGGCGCATCAGCGCGTCGGCGATGTCGCGTGTGAGCCATTCCTGATACGTGAAGCGGTGCCCAAGGGCGTCGACCATGCGGGCGATGCGGCCGAAGCCGTGTAGTCGTCTGCCTGGCAGGTAGGCCACGTGCGCGACGCCGCGAAACGGCACAAGGTGATGCGGACATACGCCGTGCACCGAGATGCCGCGAATCACCACCATGTCGCGTCGCGCGTCCTCGAAGCCGTCACCCAGCGCCGCGGCCGGATCCAGTTCGTAGCCGCCAAGCAGCCGCTTTTGCCATAGCTCGCGCACGCGTGTGGCGGTGCGGCCGGTGTGTGCGCCGTCGGCGGCAACGCCGCAGGCTTCGAGCAGGGCGATGACGGCTTGTTCGAAGGCTTGCGGATTGAACTGACCGTGGCGAGGAATGCCCGGCTCGGCGTGGGTATGCGGTGGGTGATCGTGGTTGCAGTCGTGGCTCATTAGTGTCTCGTCCTGATTGCTGTCGCCTGCATTATGGCAGCGCCCACAAGGGCGGCTCGTCCATCAGCGCGATCTGCTCGCGCAACTCCAGCACGCGATCCTGCCAGTAGCGCTGCGTGCCGAACCACGAGAAGGCCGCCGGAAAGGCCGGGTCGCTCCAGCGCCGGGCGATCCAGCCCGAGTAGTGCAGCAGACGCAGCGTGCGCAGGGCTTCGACCAGGTGCAGCTCGCGCGGCGAGAAATCATGGAAATCCTCGTAGCCGGCCAGTACGTCAGCCAGTTGTACGCTCATCTCCTCGCGTGAGCCGGACAGCAGCATCCACAGATCCTGCACCGCCGGCCCCATGCGGCTGTCGTCGAAATCGACGAACTGCGGGCCCGGCGGGTCGGCGTATTCGTTCCACAGCACGTTGCCGACGTGGCAGTCGCCGTGCAGACGCAGGCTGGTGTAGTCGCCGGCGCGATCGAAGCAGCGACGCACACCGTCGAGCGCCATGGCGCTGGTTGATTCCCAGGCTTCGCGCAGATCGGGCGGGATGAAGTCGCTGGCGAGCAACCAGTCGCGCGGTTCGGTGCCGAAGGTGGAGATGTCGATACTCGGCCGATGCGCGAACGGCGTGATCGCGCCAATGGCGTGAATGCGACCGAGAAAACGCCCCATCCATTCTCGCGTGTCGGGGTCGCCCAGCTCCGGCGCGCGCCCGCCGACACGCTCGAACAGCGCGAAGCGCAGATCCTGGAAGTGGTGCAGCGTCTGCCCGTTGATGACCAGCGGCGGGATGATCGGCAGTTCGCGTTCGGACAGCTCCGTGCTGAAGGCGTGCTCCTCGAGGATGGCCTCGTCGCTCCAGCGCCCCGGGCGATAGAACTTCACCACGCGCATCGGCCCGTCCTCGATGCCGATCTGGTAGACGCGGTTCTCGAAGCTGTTGAGCGCCAGCAGGCGGCCGTCCGGCGCGAGGCCGACGGACTCCAGAGCAGTCAGCATGTGATCTGGCGTGAGCTCGGAGAAGGGGGCGGCTTGGTCGGTCAAGGGGAGGCTCGGTGGCTACGGTCATTCATTGTGGCAGGTCGGGAGGCGTACAAAAACCGCGTGCCTGCAGTGGCCTTGCGAAAACCTCTGTTTGCCCACGCCGGCTACGACCGGCACAATCGCGCCTTTTCGCAGGAAAGCGCATGAGTACGCCCGCCGAACACGCCATTCCGCCCGATCAGCTTGCAGCGCTGGCTCCGCGCGATGTGCAGTTGCGCGCCGCGCGCATGGCACAGGACGCCTTTGCGCAGGTATTCCGCCTGAGCGTCGAGGGTAATGAGCAGGCAGCCGGCGAGGGTGTGTCGGCGCTGATTGAGGCGCTGTCGAACTGGGCCAAGGCCAGCGACGCGGACGACGCGCGCCCGCTGCGCCTGGCCATGCTCGTGACCGGGCTCGACCAATGGGGCGTGGCCTACAGCCGCGCCTTCGGCCTGCAGGCCATCCCCGCACTGTCGGCGCTGCTAGGCGGACTGCGTACGGGGCTTGATGCCGAGGCCGACGCGCGCTTCGGCCGCCAGTTCGCAGCCATCGACGCGGGCGAGGGCAACGTCATCGACTTCAAGATCGACCTGCGCCGCAGCGTGCATCTGGCCTTGTGGCACGCCATGATTGCCTGCGAGGAACAGGACGAGGCCGAAGTCATCGCGCAGGCGCTGGGCGGCATGCTGTTGGGGCTGACAACGTCAATGCCGACGCTGGGCTGGCGACTGGTGGCCGATGCGCTGTCGAACATCCAGATCCAGTGTCTCGCCAACAGTCTTGCCACCAACGGCCTGGCACGCGAGACCAATGAAGCGCTGTTCGCAGCGCTGGCTCGCGAGCTGCCGGAGACGACGCGCGATCTGGTCTTTGCGCATTCGGCCGAGGCCGTGCGCACCTGGCTGCAGTCGGGCCGCGGCAACATCCACTAGGAACCACGATGGCACTCAAAGCCACGATCTACAAAGCTGAACTGACCATCTCCGACATGGACCGCGGCTATTACGCTACCCATGCGCTGGCGCTGGCGCGTCATCCATCCGAAACCGAAGATCGCATGATGGTGCGTCTGGTGGCCTTCGCGCTGTTCGCCGAAGAGCGGCTGGAATTCGGCAAGGGCCTGTGGGTGGACGACGAGCCGGACCTGTGGCTGCGCGACCTGACCGGCGCCGTGCTGCGCTGGATCGACATCGGTCAGCCCGACGAGAAGTGGGTGCGCAAGGCCTGCGGCCGCGCCGACGCCGTTGTGCTGCTCAGCTACGGTCGGGCCGCCGACGTCTGGTGGAGCGGCATTGCCAGCAAGCTGGGGCGGCAGGACAAGCTGACGGTCATCAACCTCGAACCCGAGGTCGCGCCGGCGCTGGTCGCCATGTGTGAGCGCGGCATGCGCTTGCAGTGCACGATCCAGGACGGAGAGCTGTGGATCACCAATGGCGAGCACACCGTGCACATCGTGCCGCAGACGCTGATGGCCCCGCGCAGCTAGAATGGCCGGGTTGCCGGCGCATGCCGCCGGTGTAGTGGAGTCCCCCTGGTGGAGATCGCAAGCCAGTTGTTGTTGATCGGGCTGCTCATTGTCGTGAGCGCCTGGCTGTCCATATCCGAGATTGCTCTGGCGGCCTCGCGCAAGATCCGCCTGCGCCTGCTGGCCCAGCAGGGCAGCACCGCCGCCGAGGATGTACTGCGGCTTCAGGAGAACCCCGGCCATTTCTTCACCGTCGTGCAGATCGGGCTCAATGCGGTCGCGATTCTGGGCGGCATTCTCGGCGAGTCGGTGCTGTCTCCGGCCTTCGCCGGCCTGATCGGCGTGGTCTACACCGGCGAGTACCTGGCTGCCATCAGTTCGGTCACCGCCTTCGTGCTGGTCACGTCGGCTTTCGTGCTGTTCGCCGACCTGATTCCGAAACGCCTGGCGATGAACGCGCCCGAGCGTGTGGCGGTGATCGTGGTCGCGCCGATGCGCTTCATGGTCAGGTTGTTCATGCCTGCGGTGTGGCTGTTCGACGGCTTTGCCAACTGGCTGTTCAAGCTGCTGGGGCTGCCCAGCGTGCGCCCCGAAGACATCACGTCTGAAGAGATTGTCGCCATGGCCGACGCCGGTGCGCAGGCCGGCGCGCTGCTGCGTCAGGAGCACCAGCTCATCGCCAACGTCTTCGAACTCGACGAGCGCACCGTCACCTCGGCCATGACGTCGCGCGACAGCGTGGTGTTCTTCCGGCTCGACGAGAACGAGGAGAACATCCGTGAAAAGCTCGTGCAGTCGCCGCACGGCAAGTTTCCGGTGTGCGAAAGCGGCATCGACAGCGTGGTCGGCTACGTCGAATCCAAGGAGCTGTTCGCGCGTGTGCTGGCCGGCAAGAAGCTCTCTCTGATCGCCGACCCGCAGATGCACGAGGCGCTGGTGCTGCCCGATACGCTGACGTTGTTCGAGGCGCTCGAACGCTTCCGTGCTGCGCGCGAAGATTTTGCACTGATCGTCAATGAGTACGCGCTGATCGTCGGCCTGCTGACCTTGCAGGACGTCATGAACACGGTGATGGGCGAGCTGGGCAGCAATGTCGTCGAAGACCTGATCGTGCGGCGCGACGAGGCCTCGTGGCTGATCGACGGCGTGACCCCGGTCGAAGACGTGATGGACGCGCTGGGCATCGATTCCTTCGGGGACGCCGAGAACTACGAGACCATCGCCGGCTTCATGATGTACCGCCTGCGCAAGGTCCCGAAGCGCACCGACAAGGTCGAGTTCGCGGGCTTTCGTTTCGAGGTCGTCGACATCGACAACTACCGCATCGACCAGCTGCTGGTCACGCGTATCACCGACGCGTCTCTTACCCGGAGCTGAGGCGCCGCCATACGAGACAGCGGTTGTTGGCTGGCATGGCGCGGTCTTCGACCAGCGTCAGGCCTAGGCCTTGTGCGAGCGCATCGACGGCCTCGAAATCACGGATCGCGCGGTGCTGCACCGCCGCCTGCAACGAGGCCTCGAAGGCGGCATTGCTGGCGCTGGTGTGACGCCCTTCGTAGCGGAACGGGCCGTAGATCGCGAGCACCGCATCCGCTGCAAGCACCCCCGCGAGATTGGCGAAGAAGGCCTCGACCTCCGGCCAGCTCATGATGTGCAGCGTGTTGGCCGAGAACACCGCATCAAAGTGCTGTTCTGGCCACGCGCCGGTGACATCCAGCGTCAGCGTTTCCGGCGTGTTGGGCAGGCGTGCGCTGGCCAGCCAGGCGCGAATGCCGGGCAGGTTCTCGGCGCGGTCTGAGGTCTGCCACACCAGATGCGGCAGATGCGCCGCGAAATGCACGGCGTGCTGGCCGGTGCCGCTGCCCACTTCGAGCACGCGCTCACGGTCGGCGAAGTGCTCGCGCAGCGCGTCGAGAATGGGTTCCTTGTTGCGTTCGCAGGCGGTGGAGAAGGGGCGTTCGGTCATTGCGTTCTCAGTAGATGAAGCGTTCGCGTAGATCGGCCAGATTCAGCTCGTCGACAATGGCCTCGGCGCGCTCGCGGGCGTTGCCGCGCGGCTTACCGGTGGCGCGGGCGACGATCAGCTCGTTCTTCATCGAGTGTTCCCAGCCAACCAACTCGGTCACCGACAGCGAATAGCCGTGCGCTTCGAGCAGCAGGCAGCGCAGCACATTGGTGATCTGGCTGCCGAATTCACGGGTGTGGATCGGGTGGCGCCAGATCTCGGACAGCGGCGTGCGACCGAAGCTCTCGTTCTTGTGCTGCCGCATCACCGACGCCACTTCGGCCTGACAGCATGGCACTACAACGATGAAGCGCGCCTGCTTGGCCAGCGCAAAGCGGATGGCGTCGTCGGTGGCGGTGTTGCAGGCGTGCAGGGCGGTGACGATGTCGATCTGCGCGGGCAACTCGGGCGAGGTGATGGACTGCTCGACGGTGAGGTCGAGGAAGGACATGCGCTCGAAGCCCAGACGCTCGGCCAGCTCGCGTGAGCTGGCGACGAGTTCGGGGCGGCTCTCGATGCCGTAGATGTGGCCGGCCTCACGCGACTTCAGGAACAGGTCGTAGAGGATGAATCCCAGATACGACTTGCCGGCGCCGTGGTCCACCAGCGACAGATCGCCCTGCGCCTCGAACACCTCGTTCATCAGCGGCTCGATGAACTGGTAGAGGTGATAGACCTGCTTGAGCTTGCGCCGCGAATCCTGGTTGAGCTTGCCGTCGCGGGTCAGGATGTGCAGCTGCTGCAGCAGTTCGACGGACTGGCCGGGGCGCACTTCAGGCGGCAGTGCGGGCGGAGCCGTCGGGCTGGAGGGGCGCTTCGGCTTGCTCACTGGCCATCCTTCGCCGGGCCGACGTTGAGCGCGTCCCAACCCGCCTGGCCAAGCTTTTCCATGGTTTCGATGTTGCGTTCGAAGATCGAGTCGGGGTCGTCCGGGTAGTGCGCCAGCGCGCCGGCGATGCTGTCTTCGCGCAGCAGGTGCAGCGTGGGGTAGGGCGCGCGGTTGGTGAAGTTGCCCAGGTCATCCGGTTCGGTGTCGGCGAACTGGAATTGCGGGTGGAAACTCGCGACCTGCAGCACGCCTTCGAGCTCGTGCTCTTCGACGGCTTCTTCGGCGATGCCGACGATGTCATTGAAGGTCTCGAAGTCCTCGAACATGGTCGGGTGGATCAGCAGCGTGGTGTCCACTTCCTTCGGATCGGCCGCGGCGAGAAAGTCGATTTCCTCGTCGAGCTGTTCCAGAAAGGCGTCGAGGTGACGTGCGTCGCTGACGACAAAGCGCACACGCTGGGCGACATAGACGGATTTGGCGAAAGGGCAGAGGTTCAGGCCGATGACGGCCTGTTCCAGCCAGTGGCGCATTGCGGCAATAACCGCGTCGGGGTTCGGTGAGTTCATGCGCGCATTTTAAGCTGCGTTGCAGCGATTCGCGGTCGGCGCTGCGATCAGGGATAATCCAGCCTTTACAGAAAAAGCGGTTTCCGATGCCGATCCAGTGGTTTCCCGGTCACATGACCTCGGCGCGCAAGAAGGCTTCCGAGACGATGGCACGCACCGACGTGGTCATCGAGGTTGTCGATGCGCGCATTCCCGAGGCGAGCTGCAACCCGATGATCGGCGAGCTGCGCCGCTTCCGTCAGCGCCCGTGCCTGAAGATCCTGAACAAGGCCGATCTGGCCGATCCAGTGGCGACCAAGGCCTGGCTGGCCTATTTCAACGCGCAGCCGGGTGTCAGCGCCGTGGCGCTGTCGTGCAAGAACCCGAGCGACGTCGCGCGTGTGCCGGCGATGTGCCAGAAGCTCGCACCGCACCGCAGCGACGGCACGCGCTTGCTGCGCATCATGATCATGGGCATCCCCAACGTCGGCAAATCCACGCTGATGAACGCGCTGCTCAAACGCAAGGTGGCCAAGGTCGGCGACGAGCCGGCGGTGACCAAGTCGCAGCAGACGCTGGACTTCGGCGATCACATGACGCTGACCGACACGCCGGGCATGATGTGGCCGAAGATCGACTACGACTCTGACGGCTTCATGCTCGCCGCCTGCCATGCGATTGGCCGCAACGCGGTGATCGACGAAGAGGTTGCCGAATTCCTCGCCGGCGTACTGCTGGCGCGCTATCCGCAGAGTCTGGCCGAGCGCTACAAGCTCGACCCGGCCAAGGTCGATGCCTGGGGTGTGGTCGAGGAAGTCGGGCGACGTCGCGGCTGTCTGGTCAAAGGCGGCGGCATGGACGTCGAGAAGGCCGCGCAGATCCTGCTCAATGACTTTCGGGCCGGGCCGCTCGGGCGTATCAGCCTGGAAACGCCGGAATCGCGCGCCGCGATGGTGGCCCTGGCGCTCAGCACCAAGGCCGAGAGTACGGCGGCAGACGAGCAGCCTTGAGTCCTTCGGCACTGCCGTTCAAAGCGCCCAGCACCAAAAAAAACGCCAGCCCTAGGGCTGGCGTTTTTGCTACGTAGCGACGCGGATCAGCGATAGCCGGCGCGGTCGTAGATCTTCTGGGCTTCCGGCACGTTCTTGGCCAGTTCGGACACCGGCATGTTGTCGGCCTTGAAGCTGCCGAGCTTGTCGAGCGCGGCGTTGTCGACCTTCACGCCGGGCACCGTCGGCCACTCGTTGTTGCCGTTGGCGAAGTAGCGCTGGGCATCATCCGAAGCGAGGTACTCGAGGAACTTGCCGGCCGCTTCCTTGTTCGGCGCGTGCTTGAGCACACCGGCGCCGGAGACGTTCACGTGCGTGCCCCAGCTGTTCTGGTTCGGCCACACGAACTTGACCGACTCGACCACTTTTTGATCTTCAGCCTTCGGCGAATTCATCAGACGCGCAAAGTAGTAGCTGTTGGCAATCGCCACACCGCACTCGCCGGCCGCGACGGCACGGATCTGGTCGGTGTCACCGCCTTTCGGGGCGCGGGCGAAGTTGGCAACGATGCCCTTGGCCCACTCTTCGGTCTTCTCGGCACCGATGTGATGGATCAGCGCTGCGCCGAGCGACAGGTTGTACGGGTGAGCGCCGGTACGCGTGCACACCTTGCCCTTGAGCTTCGGGTCGGCCAGCGACTCGTAGGTCTGCACGTCTTCAGCCTTGACCAGCTCCGGGTTGTAAACGATGACGCGGGCGCGGGTCGAGAAGGCGATCCAGGTGTCGGTGCGGAAGTGAGCCGGCACGCGGTCGTTCAGCTCGTCGGACGAGAACTTCTGGAACAGGCCCATGCTGTCGGCGTTGCCCAGGCGGGAAGCGTCGACG
This sequence comes from Pseudazoarcus sp. NS34, assembly GCF_059703725.1. Taxonomy (NCBI): domain Bacteria; kingdom Pseudomonadati; phylum Pseudomonadota; class Betaproteobacteria; order Rhodocyclales; family Zoogloeaceae; genus Pseudazoarcus; species Pseudazoarcus sp. NS34. The sequence goes on along the minus strand of NZ_BAAKIZ010000002.1, from coordinate 417,381 downwards.
GTGATGAAGATGTCGGCCGGGCTGTTGGCGCCTTCGTTCTTGATGCGCTCGATCAGCTCGTCTTCCTTGGCTTCGATACGGTTGATCTTGATGCCGGTCTGACGCGTGAACTCGCCGTACAGGGCCTCGTCCGTCTGATAGTGGCGCGCGGAGTAGATGTTCAGCTCCTTGTCGGCCGCCATGGAAGTGGCGGGGATGCCGATTGCGGCGAGGAGCGTTACCAGAAGAGCACGTTTTTTCATCGTCTTTGGCCTTGTTGAGGGTTGGATCAGGTGCGCGAATGGTAACGAGAAGAATTCCTAATTGCAATCCGAGAATGCTTACGTTAATGTTAGTGCGAATCATTCGCAACAAGGCAGACATCATGAACGCACTTCTGGTTGGCGCAGACCGTCTCGGCAACATTCCGACGGTGCTGGATCGTTTCGGCATCCGTATCGCCCAGCATGTAAGCGGGCGCGACAGCAGTCATCAACGGCGCAGTGCGCCGCTGCCCTCGGGCATCGAGATCGTCATCCTGTTCACAGACTTTCTCGGCCACAACGTCATGAAGCGCTTCCGCGAGCTGGGCAGTCGCGAAGGCGTGATGGTGGTGTGTTGCCGGCGCTCGGTGTGTGCGCTGGAGCAGGCGCTCGGGCGCAGCATCCCGCAGTCGCGCTGTGACACCTGCAGCGCGAGCTGCAAGAGCAGCAAGTAGGCCGCTCAGCGCTCGGCTTGCGCAGTCGGCGGTGCGCCGAGTTGGCTGCGTAGCCAGGCCAGGGCCAGCAGGCACAGCCCCAGCCCCATGAACGACGCTACACGCAGCAGGCCATCGAGCCCGGCCAGGTCGATCAGGAAGATCTTCAGGATCACGATGGCCAGCAGGGCGAAGCCGCCCTGCAGCATGCGTCGCGATGCGCGCAAGGTGCCGGCGACGATACCGCCGGCGGCCATCAACAGCCAGACGGCCGAGTAGGTGTAGATCTCGCCGTTGCCGGTGGCGCGCGACAGCGATAGCTCGCCCTGCCACAGATGGCGGATTTCCATGCTCACGAACAGCACGCTGCCCAGGCCAACCAGCCACAGCGCGCAGCTGCGCTCGCCTGCGGTGCCCAGGCGCGCGACCAGCCAGGCCAGGACCAGCGGCGCGCCATAGGCCAGCAACAGCAGGTTGAGAAGCGGGCGCGTCGACACCTCGTCTGAACCGAACAGCGGGTTCAGCACGCTGACGACCATCAGATAACTTGCCAGTGACAGTGCGAGCAGCAGCTGCGAGGCGATGCGGTAGAGCGGCGCGAGTTGCTCGGCAAAGCGCTCGCGGTGGCGGTAGCTCAGGCCCAGCGCAGCGAACAGGGAGACGTGGATGGCCGCTTCGGTCAGCGTGTAGCGCGCGGCCAGCACGTTGCCGTCGTACAGCCAGTAGCGCAATTCCACGCCCAGGGTCAGCACCAGCAGGTGGATGGTCGCGGCCGACAGCCATTCGCGCAGCCGATGTTCCGCGCCGGCGAGGCGCGCAGCAATGAAGCAGCACAGCGTTGCTCCGCCGTAGGTCCACAGTGTCCAGTGCACATCGGTCGCGTAGCTCGCGACCCACGGGTTGAGCGTGAGCCGCAGCACCACCACGGTCAGCACACCCTTGACCGCCCAGTGCAGCAGATCGATACGGTAGCGGCGCATCAAATACACCAGGCTGATCAGTTGCGCGGCGATGGCCAGCGTAAGGCCGGCTTCTTCCAGCACCATGGCGGCGGCCAGCGAGTAGGCGGCGTGACTGGCCAGCGCCAGCCACGGCACGAGCACCTCGTTGTATGGCCGGCGTGCCCACAGCCCCGCCAGAATTGCCGTAACGGCACCCAGCGACAGTGCCGCGATTCCCCATTGCAGGTCGTCAGCCAGTGGCCCGCTACCCACGTAGGCCAGAGCCAGCCACAACACCGGCGACAACGCGGCCAGCGAGGCCCAGGCGTGGGCGCTGCCGCTCAGACGCAGCATCGCCGCACCGACAAGTAGATACACCAGCGCCATCCACGCGCTGAAACGCTGCAGTGCCGGCACAGCTTCGGGCGGGAAGCTGAGGGTCAGCCGCAGATCGTGCAGCGGCATGTTCATGTGCATGCCGAGCACAGCTGCGAAGACAATCAGCACGCTGCCCCAGGGGAGCAGACGCAGCGAAGGCTGACGTCGCGCCGACAGCGCCAGCACGGCCACGAGTGGTGCCCATTGCCATGCCTGCAAGCCGTCGGTGCCGGATTTCCATACCGACAGGCCCCAGGCCAGCGAGACGGCAATCAGCCCGATCTGCAGGGCGTCGGGGCGGATTGACGACGTTTCGCCGTCCTCCGCGGCGCGCGTCTGCATCAGCCAGTCGCGGCCCGGCACGGCTGCCAGCAGATAGGCCGCAATCGCGAGGTAGATGCCGCGAAAGTCATCCGCGCCGGTCGTGAGCATGGACAGCATCCACCAGGCCATCAGGCCCGCCAGCACACCCCACCACAACCACAGCCGCCACACATAGCGCAGCAGCAGCAGGCCGCCGAAGCCGACGATCAGCGCGTAGATCATGGCCGCCACGATGTTGCCACTGCCGGTGGACACCAGCAGCGGCACGCAGAAGCTACCGATCAGCCCCAGCGCGGCGAGCATCGGACCCTGACGCAGGGACAGCAGCATGGTGCCGACCGAGACCAGCGCCAGCAGGCCGAAGGCCACACCCGGCGGTATGAGCGTGTACAGATGCAATGCGGCCAGCACGGCGCCGAACAGCGTGATGGTCGCGCCGCCGGCCAACGCTGCGAACGCCGGGTGCGGGCCGCCGCGTCGCAACAGCCATTCGGCCAGGCCATGCAGGCCCAGGCCGGTAGCGACGCCCAGTGCGACGCGGGCTGCCGGCCCGAGCAAACCGTGCTCGATGCTGTAGCGGACCATGAAGATGCCGCCCAGCGCCACGCAGGCTCCGCCCAGCCAGATCATCCAGTTGATTTGCGCCATGGCGCGGCCGGGCTTCGGTTCTGCGCGGTCGGGAGCAGGCGGTGCAGCGCTGAGGGGCGCTTCTCCGAACAGGCGCTCGATGGGCAGGTCCAGCGATTCTTCGGTGGTGTGTGCGACGGGGGGCGCGGGGCTTGCGAGAGTGGCCTCAACTGGCGCGGGCTTGAGTTGCTGGCGCAGTTCGTCGAGTTGAACCTCGAGCTTGCGCACCCGCAGGTAGGCCCGGATGCCGAGAACGGAGCCCACGGTGAACAACAGCCACATCAACCACATCGCGGGTCCTCCGACAGATGCCGCCCGGCGGGCGGTGCGCGTCATGCAGCGGCGATGATACGGCCAAGCGCGCACCTCATGCGAATGTCGTGTCGGGCAGGGGCTGCATATTTGCTGTGCCGTGAGCGCACGATTTATTCGGGCGCCGGCGCGATGAAAGCCATGGAATACGACCGGCTGACCCAGCTGCCGTGCTGGATGTTTGCGGCCGGCTCGCGGCTGCCCGGGAACATCGATTGCTGCCGCACTCCACGTTCACCACGACGTTCTTTCGGGACGGCAAAGACAAGGAGGCGGCAATGACGAAGGTATCGAGCCAGAACGGCGAGCATGAGGGCGCGACGCTGCATGATCAGGAGTTCGAACGCCCTGCGGGCGGGGAAACGCACCAGCAGGCTGGCGGCGAAGTCCCGCCCTTGACGACGCAGCAGGGCGTCCGCGTTTCGGATGACCAGAACACCTTGCGGGTCGGCGCGCGCGGCCCGGCCCTGATGGAAGATTTTCACTTCCGCGAGAAATTATTTCATTTCGACCACGAGCGCATTCCCGAGCGCGTGGTGCATGCGCGCGGCTACGGGGCGCATGGCTACTTCGAGAACTACGAGTCGCTTGCCGACCTGACGCGGGCCGATCTGTTCCAGCGACCCGGCGAGAAGACGCCGCTGTTCGTGCGCTTCTCGACGGTGGCCGGCAACAAGGGGTCGGTCGACCTGCCGCGCGACGTGCGCGGCTTCGCGGTGAAGCTGTACACCAAGGAGGGCAACTGGGATCTGGTCGGCAACAACATCCCGGTGTTCTTCATCCAGGACGCAATCAAGTTTCCGGACGTCATCCACGCCGCCAAACAGGAGCCCGATCGCGACTTTCCCCAGGCGCAGACGGCGCACGACAACTTCTGGGATTTCATCTCGCTGACGCCCGAATCGATGAACATGGTCATGTGGATCATGTCGGACCGCACGATTCCGCGCTCCTTCCGCTTCATGGAAGGTTTTGGCGTGCACACCTTCCGGCTGGTCAACGCCGAGGGCAAGTCGCACTTCGTGAAGTTTCACTGGAAGCCCAAACTCGGCATGCAGTCGGTGGTGTGGAACGAGGCGCTGAAGATCAATGGCGCCGACCCGGACTTTCACCGGCGCGATCTGTGGAACACCATCCAGGCAGGGGATTTCCCGGAATGGGAACTCGGTCTGCAGGTGTTCGACGAGGAGTTCGCAGCCAGTTTCGATTTCGACATCCTCGATCCGACCAAGATCATCCCGGAAGAAATACTGCCGGTGCGGCGGGTGGGGCGCATGGTGCTCGACCGCGTGGTCGACAACTTCTTCGCCGAAACCGAACAGGTGGCGTTCTGCACGCAGAACATCGTGCCCGGCATCGATTTCTCCGACGACCCCTTGCTGCAGGGCCGCAATTTCTCCTACCTCGATACGCAACTCAAGCGCCTGGGCGGCCCGAACTTCACGCACCTGCCCATCAACGCCCCGAAGTGCCCGTTCCACCACTTCCAGCAGGACGGCCACATGGCCTTCCACAACCCGGTCGGGCGTGCGAACTACGAACCCAATTCGTGGGGCGGAGAGCAAGGTGGGCCGCGCGAGACGCCCGACGGTTTCCGCAGCTACCCGCAGCCGGTGCAGGGCGACAAGGTGCGCGAGCGGCCGGACACCTTTGCCGACCACTACAGCCAGGCGCGGCAGTTCTACATCAGTCAGACCGAGGTGGAACAGCAGCATATTGCCGCCGCGCTGACCTTTGAACTCAGCAAGGTCAAGACGCCGGTAATCCGCGAACGCATGGTTGCGCATTTGCTCAACATCGACGACGCGCTGGCCGAGAAGGTGGCTCAGGGCTTGCGTCTCGACACCATGCCGGCGCCGGCGGAAGCGGCGCGTGAGACGCGTCGCGATCTGCCCGAGTCGCCTGCGCTGAGCATCCTGAAGAACGGTCCGCATGCGTTCATGGGGCGCAAGCTTGGCGTGCTGGTGACCGACGGATCGGACGCCACGGTGCTCGCAGAGCTGCGTAAGGCGGTGCACGCTGCCGGGGCGATGATGGAAATCGTGGCGCCGCACGTCGGTGGCATCACGGCCTCGGACGGCAGCTTCATCCACGCCGACGAGCAGCTCGATGGCGGCCCTTCGGTGTTGTTCGACGCTGTAGCGGTGCTGCCCTCGGAGGAGGGCGTGAGCGAGCTGATGGCCAAGCCCCCGGCGCGCGACTTTGTTTCCGATGCATTTGCCCACTACAAATTCATCGCCTGGGTCGCGCCCGCCGGCAAGTTGTTCGACAAGGCCGGATTGCCGCCGCAGCTCGATGAGGGCTGTTTCGCGCTGGACGGCGACGCAACGGCCGCGCAGTTCATCGAGGCCTGCGGCGAGCTGCGTTTCTGGAATCGGCAAGGCGCCTGAGGCAGGCTGGGCGGGATGCGTCCCGCCCAGCGCCGCCGTGCTTCAAGCGCCGGGGTCGATCAGCGCGAGACCGCTCTCGGGATCGCGCACACGGCGCAGATAGCCCGGCGACTCGACCATCACCACCTCCAGCGTAGGGCGTACCAGCGCTTCGAGCAGATGGCCGCCGACGACGCTGCCGTCGCACCTTCCCAGCACGATGTGCAGATGGGCCGAGGGTTCGCCGTCTTTCAGCGCCATGTCGCCGACCAGCGACAGCACCTCGACCTGTTCCTCGACCGGGATCTCTTCGTACTGGCGGGTTTCCCAGTTGAAATAGCCCAGCGTGGCGCGCTCCAGCGCACCGATGGCGGTGATGCGGCTCGCCGTCAATTCATGCTCGCGCGCGAAGCGTTCAAGCGTTGCCACCACCTCGTCACCACGCTCGAAAATCAGTGCATAGGTACGTTCAGCGGCATCGTTGATGAGTTTGGCTTTCATGGCGTTCTCCTGTTCATTCGGCTGCGATGCAATTTGATTTGTGGCGGTTGCATTGCAATGTTCTGGCCGCCCTCGGGCGTTACCGGCTCAACAGCACCACGCCGACCATCACCAGCGCCAGCACGCCACCGGCAGAAAGCCCGCCGACCACCCGAGACGGTGCTGTGCCCTGAGGCGGCACGGCCAGGGCACCGGGTTCAGCGCGCTTGGTCGCAGCCGTGCTGTCGCGCCCGCCTGCGAAATGCAGGGCGTCGGCGGCACTGTGCGCGGAGCCATGCCCGCCCAGCAGCAGGGCGCCACGCCACATCAGGGCCCCGACCAGCTCGCCGACGGCCGCCGCGGCGGTGGCCCACGCGAGTTGCTCGGTGGTGAACAGTTGCCACAGGTGCAGTGCGACCGGCAGCAGCAGCCCGATGGCCAGCACGCCACCACCGAAAATCCACCCGACCTTGCCCGTGACCAAAGGCGACATCAGCTTTGCTCGCGCCGCGCTCGCGCTCCAGGCGAGCAGGAACAGCCAGGCCACGCCGACGGCGAAGAAGGCCACCATTTCGAAGGCTGCGTCCCACGGCGAGCCGCCGAAGGCGAGTCCCCACAGACACAAGGCTGCGGCGCCCGCGGTCATCGAGAAGCCGGCGAAGCTGCCGGCCAACAGGCCGGGGGAATGCGCCCACAGCGGTGTGCTGGTGGCCGACAGCAAGGGCGCGGTGTAGGTCACCAGCATCAAGCCGAAGGCAGCGGCCAGAAGTTGCACCACGAGTTCGACCCAGCGCGGTGGCGTCGACACCAGGGCGAGGTCGGTAGCCAGCTGCAGCGCAACGCTGAGCAGCGTGAACGCCGCGAAGCCCATAAGCAGATAACTGCCGAAGGACATTGGTGAGGTGCGGCGGAAGATGCGCAGCATGTTGAGGAAGCGGCGCGGCGTCATCAGGTCTGCGATCAACAGCACCGCGCCGGCGCCGGTGGCGACGAGCGCGCCGTAGCGGGCAGGGCGCGTCACCGCCGCGGCGCTTTCCATGTCGGGGGCGATCATCAACACCAGCGCGGCCAGAATCTGTAAGGCGCCAGCCAGACCGGAGAGCCAGATATATACCGCCACCATCCACTTCCAGTGGCTGGCCTTCAGGGCCGGCAAGCCGTAATAGCCGGGCGGGGCCGGCGGCAGGTCGCGCCGGCCGTGCTGGTGCTGCATGCGCTGCTCAGGCATATGCCAGCACTCCCAGAGCGGCCAGGGCAACCGTCGAGGCGGTCGCCAGCCCGACCAGCATGCCGGCCGCGATGCGCGGGGCAGCGCGCACCGGCGCGGCCGGCAGGTTGTAGGTTTCGGGCGGCGAGGTGAGCAGGAAGAAGGCGTTGAGGCCGCCCAGATCTTCAGGGCGCGTGCCGGTGGCCGGGTTCGGCGCTGCGTCGTCACCCGATGGCGCGCCGTAGAGATAGGCTTGCGGCAGGCCCAGTTCGCGCAGATGTTCGACGCGATCTTTGGCCTTTTCGTGCAGGGCGCCGAGTTCGCCGAACACAATGGATTCGGTCGGACAGGCCTTGGAGCAGGCCGGCTCCATGCCGGACTTGAGCCGGTCGTAGCACATCGTGCATTTGTGGGCCTTGCCGTCCTCCTTGTCGAGCGCGACCACGCCAAACGGGCAGGCCGGCACGCAATAGCCGCAGCCGTTGCAGATGTCGGGCTGCACCACCACCGTGTCGAACTCGCTGCGGAACAGCGAGCCGGTCGGACAGGCCTCGGCGCAGGGGGCGTTGGCGCAGTGCTTGCACACGTCGCTCATCATCAGCCAGCGGTTCTGGAAATACGGCATTTCCGGCTCGCCGGTGGCGTCATGCGGCTCCTCCGTGCCGACCTGCTCGATGAACATCACGTGGCGCCAGGTCGTTGCCGACAGCTGGCGGGTGTTGTCGTAGCTGAGGCCGGTCAGATCCTCCTGTTCGGCGGGCAGGGCGTTCCAGGTCTTGCAGGCGACTTCACAAGCCTTGCAGCCGATGCACAGCGTGGTGTCGGTGAAGAAGCCGTAGCGCCGGCCGGGACGCACGGTGACGTCGGTGCTCAGCCGCGACTCGTCGTGCAGCGGCTCGTGCATCAGCGAGTTGTCGGGCGCGGCGTGCGGGGTGGCGTGGTGAGTGTCAGGCATGAGTGGCTCCGGTGGCGTGTGCGGCTTGGGGCTGCGTGCGGCGCCCGCGGTCGATGCGGCAGGTCATGGCCTTGCCTTCGTGCATGCTGCAGTTGGGGTCCATCACGAGGCTGGTCAGCACGTTGGCGATTTCGCCGGTGGCATAGCCTTCGAAACCGAAGTGCCAGGGCATGCCGATCTCGTAGATGCGTTTGCCGTCGATCGTCAGCGGCACCAGACGCTGGGTTACCAGCGCTCTGGTTTCGATCGAGCCGCGTGCGGTTGATACCGTCACCCAGTCGCGCGTGCGTATGCCCAGCTCCGCGGCCAGCTCGACCGGAATCTCGCAGAAGCCTTCCGGCTGCAACTCGGCGAGCAGCGGGCTGCCGCGTGTCGGCGCGCCGCCGGTGTGGTGCTCGGTGAGGCGGTAGGTCGTGAGCACATGCGGGTGCTCGGGGTCGGGGCTGGGGTGGTAGGGGTTGTCTTCGCGGTCGAACGTAACCGCAGCCGGATTGGCGCGCTGCTTCGGGTAGAGCAGGTTCTCCACTGGCGATTCCATCGGCTCGTAATGCGTCGGCAAGGGCGCGTCCTTGAGGCCGGCCGGCGAAAACAGGGCGGCCTTGCCGTCGGCCATCATGACGAACGGGTGATGGCCGGCGTGCGCCTTGATGCCGCGCGGTTCCTCGTCGTGGTCCGGCGTGTGGTCGGGCTCTTTGGTCTCGTCGAAATCGACTTCGTCAAAGCCGGCCCAGGCGCCCTCATCCGGATCCCACCACACCAGCTTCTTGCGCTCGCTCCACGGCCGCCCCTGCACGTCGGCCGAGGCGCGGTTGTACATGGTGCGGCGGTTGGCCGGCCACGCGAAGGCCCAGTTCAGGTGCGTTCCCGGCCCGTCTGGCCCATCCGCCTGACGTGAGCGCGAGCGGTTGTCGTGCTCGTCGGGGAAGACGCCGCTGTAGGCCCAGCAGCCACAGGCGGTGGAGCCGTCGGCCTTGAGCTGCTTGAAGCTGCCGAGCTGCTTGCGCTCGGGCAGGGTGTAGCCGTTGATCTCGCGCAGCACGGCCTCGGCATCGGGCTCGCCGCGCTCGTCCATCTCGGGGTAATCCCAGGTCAGCGCGCGGATTGCCGCGTCCTGCGGCCGATCACTGTCGGCGTAGAGCGCCTTCAGGCGTTTGCCGAGGTGGTAGACGAACCACAGCTCCGAGCGGCTGTCGCCGGGGCCGTCGACGACGTGATCGTGCCACTGCACGAGACGGTGCTCGTTGGTGAAGGTGCCGGCCTTTTCGCCGGACAGCGAGGCCGGCATCAGGAAGACTTCGGTCTTGATGCGCTCGGGCGTGAGCCCGGCGGCTTTCACCGCCTCGCTGTCATGCCAGAAGCTGGCGCACTCGATCTCGGAGGTGTCGCGCACAACCAGCCAGTCCAGTTCGGCGAGGCCCGGCTGCACGATGTTGGCCGAGTTGCTGCCGCCGATCGCCGGGTTTTGCCCGAGCAGGAACAGGCCGCGGATCTTGCCGTCCTTCATGGCAGCCGTCATCGGCAACTGGGAGTGATCGCCGACGATGCGCGGCACCCAGTCGAAGGCCCAGCCGTTGTCGGGGCGGGCGGCTTCGCCATACCAGGCGCGCATCAGGCTCACGATGTACTTCGGGAAGTTGTTCCACCAGCCGGTGGGCGGGGTTTCCGTCTCGCAGTAGCTCTCGAAACTTTCGTGGGGTTTGCCGGCCTTGGGTTGCGGCAGATAGCCCGGCAGCATGTCGTACAGCGTCGGGATGTCGGTGCTGCCCTGGATACTGCAATGGCCGCGCAGCGCGATGATGCCGCCGCCGGGGCGCCCGGTGTTGCCGAGCAAAGCCTGCAGGATGCCCGCCGCGCGGATCATCTGCACGCCGTTGGTGTGGTGCGTCCAGGCCACCGCATAAGCGATGGCGCCGGTGCGCTCAGGGCTGGAGTTCTCGGCCAGCGTGCGCGCCACCTGCACCAGCGTTTGCGCCGGGCAGCCGGTGATGCGCTCGACCATCTCCGGCGTGTAGCGGGCGTAGTGCCGGCGCAGGATCTGGAACACGCAATTGGGGTGCTGCAGGGTTTGGTCCTGATCGGCCGGCAGGTCGAGATGTATTGCGGTTTCGCTCAAGGGTTCGGCCGTTTCCACGTGCTTCTCGGCCAGTGGCGGCTGCACCAGGCCGCTGCGGTAGCGCCAGGTGCCGTGGGTGTAGGTACGGCTTTCCGGGTGCCAGCCCGAGAACAGGCCGTCGCCGTCTTCGGCGTCGCGATACTCGTCTGTGATGATGGTCGCGAGGTTGGTGTAGTGCAGCGCGTATTCCTTGAACCACAGATCGTTTTCGAGGATGTAGTGGATCAGGCCGCCGAGGAAGGCAATGTCGCTGCCTGAGCGGATCGGCACATGCAGATTGGACAGCGCGGAAGTGCGCGTGAAGCGCGGGTCCACGTGGATGAGCTTGGCGCCCTGCGCCTTGGCCTGCATCACGAAGCGGAAGGTGATCGGGTGGTTCTCGGCCATGTTGGAACCCATGATCATCACCCAGTCCGAGTTCACCAGATCCCACTGCGCCAGCGTCGAGGCGCCGCGACCGTAGGTGGCGCCGAGGCTGGGCACCGACGAGCTGTGGCAGATGCGCGCCTGGTTCTCGATCCACACCATGCCAAGCCCGCCGCAGAACAGCTTCTTGATCAGGTAGTTCTCTTCGTTGTCGAGCGTGGCGCCGCCCAGTGAGGCCAGTGCCAGCGTGTGATTGAGCGGGTCGCCTTCCTCGTCTGTGGTGACGAAGGTTTCGTCGCGTACCTGTTTGGTCAGCGCCGCAATGCGCTCCATGGCCCATTCGAGCGGCCGCTCTTCCCATTTGTCGCTGAAGGGCGCGCGGTATTTGACGGTGCTGATGCGCAAGGGGCTGGTCATCAGGTCGAAGGTGCCTGCGCCCTTGGGGCACAGCGTGCCGCGGTTGACCGGGCTGCGCGGGTCACCCTCGATGTGGGTGAGACGCCCTTCGCGCGCATAGACCAGCTGCGCGCAGCCGACGGCACAGAACGGGCAGATGCTCGTGCCCACGCGATCGGCCTGCTCGGTGCGCGCGCGATGGCGCTCTGACCATCGGCTGCGCGCGGCATCACGTTGGGCGTCGGCGCCGAAGACCTGCCTGGGCAGTGACCAGTTGCGCCAGAAGTGGGCGAGCGTGCCGGCGATCGTTCCGGTGGGTTGCTTCGTGCTGTTGCCATCGCCGTGCACACGTTGCAGCGAGGTGACGAGCACGCTGCGATCGGCCTTGGAGTCCTTGAAGGTGATGTCCACGTGTGCGCCTTCGCGGGCCAGCTCGCGCAGCGTGGCCGGGCCAATCGGCAGCGAGGGAGTCAGCTTGCACAGCAGGCGCTGATGCTGGTCGTCGATCAACTCGAAGCGGTGTTCCTGCGCGAGTACCACGGTGCCTCGCGCACGCTGTTCGGCTTGTGTCATGACATCTCCCGGAAACCTCGCGGCCCGGACGCTGCAGCGCCGCGGTGTTGGCGGTGCATCAAGCGTCGTTCCCGCTGCCGGTTTTCGGCGTGGCGCATCAACACGGCTGGCGGTGCGCGTTCGTGGCGGCTTGGGCATGTAGCTTTTTCAGGGCATTGCCAAAGTTACCGATTCCGTTCTGCCGCATCCGGCCGCTTCATGCCGCTGTGGTTTCACCCACGCCACGGCTTGCCCGGGTCCGTCACTTGCGTCTGCTGGCGTCGTGCCCGGGTCCGCTGCCGCGGCAGCACGCCGCCGAAAGCTTCTTGTCATCTGTGCCAACTCGCCCATGCCCATGTTCCGCACCTCACCGCATCTGCCGCTTGCTATCCGCTTGCAACACGGCCGGGCACTTGTCACCGGGCTGCTTGTACTCGGTGTCGCCATTGCGCTGCTCGGTCTGGCAGCACTGACGGTGCGCTTCGACTACGCCTACGTTCCGGCCCTCGAGCGGGTGGTGAATCAGCAACGCTGGCCTGCGCCGGCCTACGACGTGTGGGGACGCAACGTCTCTCACGAGGAGGCCCGGCGGTTGATGGAGACGCAGCAAGGGCGGGCGACCCTGTCGCCGGAGAACTGGGCGGTGCGCATCGACGACGAGCTGCTGGCTCTTGGAAGGGAGGTGTTCTACGCCGAGACCTTCGGCAATGAAGTCTTCATCACCGATGTGCTGGGCACACTCGACGGGGCGATCACGCCGTGGAACGTGGCGCGTGCCGTCGTCGCCTTGCGCGGTCGCGGCACCGGCAACCTGCGCGTGCCGCTTGCGCAGGACATCACCATCGGCGAGCGCACTTATCGCAAGGGCGAATACGTGGACACCGGTTTTGATGTGCCGCGCGGCGCGTTCGCGGTGATGGGCATGAAGATGCGCTACGAGGGCGGGCACCTCATGGCCGGCATCACCTGTGCGCTGTGCCACGCGGCGGTAGACCCCGCCAGCGGAGACGTGCTCGAAGGCGTGACGAACGCCGACATCAACATGGGCCTGCTGCTGGCGATGGCGAGCAACCCGGGGGCCTACTTTGCGCGCACCGATGTCGATCTCAACGAGCATCCCGAGCTGTTCGACGACCCCGCGCGCACGGTCAGGCTGGCGGACGGGCGTGAGGCCCGGTTGCCCGACCCGCAACGCCTCAACCAGCTGGCCCGCGAGGTGTTCATCCACTGGCCGCCCGGCCATTTCGACACCATGCTGGACCTCAAGGCGAGCCCCACGCGTACCCCCGACAGCTTCACGCGCGACGACCATCCCTACGGCTGGAGCGGCTTCTCCGGCATCGGGCCGTTCCGCGGGCTGAACACGCTGGGCAACAACGTGCACGCCTTCAATACCGACCTGGTCATTGAGACGCACATGGCGCCGGTGGTGCTGGACCTCGATCCGGAGCTCTACCTCGGCATCCTGCTGCAGAACGCCTCGCGCGAGCGCTACCGCTACCCGGCCGGCTCGGAAGAGCCGGTGAGTGCGTTCTATCGCCGCGTCGACCCGCGGCCCGGCAGCCCGGGTTTTGCCCACACGCAGGCCCTGCCGACCTATCCGCGAGCGTCGGCCGTGGCGCCTCACGGCGTCATCGTCAGCCGTCATGGCTATCCGGTCTGGCACCACGTGAGCGCGCTGTCGGCGTTCCAGAACACCTTGAAGCCCCCCGTTCCGCCGCTGGAGCCTGATCCGGCACAGCTGGTGCGCGGACGCGAGGTGTTTGCTGCGGCCGGCTGTGCCGACTGCCACGCCGGCGAGGCCTTCACCAACAACCAGACGATTCCGGCAAACGAGATCGGCACCGAGCCGGAGCGGGCCGTCGCGCTCAAGGCCACGCGCCGGATCATGCGTGCGCCCTTGCTCTATCCGATGGACACGCTGGTGCCGGTGCCGGACGGCACGCCGGCGGTCGAAGTGCCGTATGAGCATCTGACTTCCGACGAGGCCATTGCGCGCTCAATGGGTCACGACGGGGAGGGCGGCTACAAGGTCAAGGGCCTGCTCGGGTTGTACTGGCACGCACCCTATCTGCATGACGGCGGCGTGGCCGTGGGGCCCGATGCCGGGGCTGATCTGGGCGTGCCGGGCACGCTGATGAAGGACATCCGGCCGAACGCTGGCAACAGCCTGAAAGCCTTGCTCGACCGCGATCTGCGTCAGCGCGTGATCGCGGCCAATCGCGCGGGGCCGACGTGGAACTTGCAGGTGCACGGTGTGGGGCACGAGTTCTGGGTCGACGCCGCGGCCGGCTTTGACGCCGCTGAGCAGCAGGCCCTGATCCACTACCTGATGCTGCTGGGCCACCACCCCGAGGCGCGCCCACCGGACGCTGCAGAGCAAGCCCGCCAGCGCTCCACGCAAGACTGATGGCGCGTGCATCGCGCTGCTGACCATCAACTCCCGAGCCGCGTGAAATTGGCGGGAGGTGAATTTGCTTGCTGACGACGGATAAGGCCCGGAGCGCATCGGGAAAGACCCCCGACGCGCAACCGGCCGCTGTTGAGAGGAGGAACCCGCATGGCGCAGATCTTCACGGCGACGGCAGACACGCGCTTGCGCGTCGTGGTGCTGCTGTTCGTGCTGATGGTCGTGGCCGCGGGCCTGTTCTACGGGGGGTATGCCGAGTCGAGCTATGCCACGCTGGTTGGTTGGGTGCGCAAACAGCCTGTCCCGTTCAGCCACCAGCATCACGTCAGCGGGCTTGGTATTGATTGCCGCTACTGCCATTCCACGGTCGAGACCAGCGAGCACGCGGGCATGCCGGCCACGCAAGTGTGCATGACTTGTCATTCGCAGGTCTGGACCGGGGCGCCGATGCTGGAGCCGATTCGGCGCAGCCTGGCGACCGGCGAGCCGATGCGCTGGCAGCGCGTTTCGAGCCTGCCCGACTACGTCTATTTCGATCATTCCATTCACATGGCGCGCGGCGTGCCGTGCGTGGCCTGTCATGGCCGGGTGGACCGCATGCCGCTGATGAAGCGAGCCAAGTCGTTTCAGATGAGCATGTGCGTCGATTGCCACCGCGATCCGGCGCCGCATCTCCGGCCGCCTGAACACATCACGCGCATGGACTGGACCACCTGGGATGGCGACCTGCAGGGCCACCGCCGGTATGGCCAGCGCATGATGAAGGCCTACGGCATCGATCCCGCCGCGCTCGACGATTGCAGCATCTGCCACCGATGAGGACGATGCGACGCATACCCTCCGACAACGCCACCATCATTCACGCTCGTCTGAGCGGGAAAACCGGGCGTGCCTTCTGGCGCAGCCTCGACGAGCTCGCGCAAAGCGCTGAGTTCCAGACCTTTCTCGAATCTGAATTCCCGTCGCTTGATGTCGCCGCGGAAGGCCTCGACCGGCGTGCGTTTCTGAAAGTGATGGGCGCCTCGCTGGCGCTTGCGGGCCTCAGCGCGTGTTCGGGCGAAGCCGACGAGCTGGCCTTGCCCTACGTTCGCACGCCGGAGTTCGTCGTGCCGGGCACGCCCAAGTACTACGCCACCGCTGTCACGCTGGCGGGGTTCGCGCAGCCGGCGATCGGCAAGACGCATGTGGGACGCCCGGTCAAACTCGAAGGCAACGCAGAGCACCCGGCCACCAGAGGCGCCACCGACCCGCTTCTGCAGGCGGCGCTGCTCGGGCTCTACGATCCCGACCGATCGAACTCGCCCCGCCGACTCGGCCGCCCTGCGAGTTGGGACGCCTTTGATGCGGCGATGGTGGCGCGCGCGCAGGAGCTGGATGCGAGCGGCGGGGCGGGATTTCGCCTGCTCACCGGCAGTGTGACTTCGCCCACGCTGGCACGGCAGATCGACGCGCTGATGCAACGCTGGCCGGCCGCCCGGTGGCACGTGCTCGAAGCGGGCAGCGACGCTCGTTCCCGGGCGGCCATGCAGCAGATCTTCGGGCGCGCCCTGCAGCCGCAGCTGATGTTCGATCGGGCGGAGGTGGTCGTCAGCCTCGACAGCGATTTTCTCGGCGCAGGGCCGCATCAGGCGGTGAACGCGCAGCGCTGGGGTGCGCGCCGTCATGCCTTCCAGCGGGGTGAGGGGGAAAGCCGCTTGTTCGTCGCCGAGCCCGTGCCTTCCGTTACCGGGGCAATGGCGGAGGACCGGCTGGTGATCGCCCCGGAGCGGGTCGCCCCGCTGGTGCAGGCGATCGCGCGCGGCGTGGGTATGGAGGCCGACGTTTCGTCCGCGCTGTCTGCAGGGGAGAGGCACTGGGTAGAGGCCGCGACAGCCGCGCTGCGCAAACACTCAGGGCGGGCGCTGGTGGTGGTCGGCGCGGGCGAGGCGCCTCAGGTGCAGGCGCTCGGCCTGCTGATCAACGAGCGGATCGGCGCCCTCGGCTCGACGCTGCAATTCACCGAGCCGCTTGCGGTGGAGCCGCCGGACGGTGATCGCTCGATGGATGCTCTGGTGGAGGCGATGCATGGCGGGCAGGTTTTCACCCTGGCAATGCTGGGCGTCAATCCGGTCTATGCGAGCCCCGCCGGGCTCGGCTTCCGCAGCGCGCTCGATAACGTGGAAATGCGCGTCCATGCCGGCCTGCATTACGACGAAACCGCAGCACTCAGCCACTGGCATCTGCCGCTGGAGCACGAACTCGAAACCTGGAGCGATGCCCGCGCGGTGGATGGATCCGTCAGCATCATCCAGCCGCTGGTGCGTCCGTTTCATTCCGTGCGTTCGCAGCACGCGATTCTCGAGAACCTTGCCGGACAACCCGGCGGGGCGGTGGATGCAGTGCGCGAAACCTGGCGCGAGAGGTGGGCCGAGCGCTTCGACGAGCACTGGCGCGACGCCCTCCTGCGCGGTTTCGTCGCGGGCAGTGCCGCGCCGCCTGTTGCCCCCGAGCTCATTACCAGCGTGGCCGGCCAAATGCCCGCGGACGAAGCGCGGGAAGGTCTTGCCCTCGTGGTCCGCCCCGACCCGACGATCTGGGACGGGCGCTTTGCCAGCAACGCATGGCTGCAGGAAACGCCGAAGCCCTTCACCAAGGTGACCTGGGGCAACGTGATCGCGATCGGACCGCAGCTGGCGCGCGCGCGCGGGATCAACAACGGCGACGAGCTGCGTCTTACCGTCGGCGAGCGCAGCACGACCGGGCCGGCGTGGATCGTGCCCGGGCAGGACGCGACGACGGTGTCGGTCACGCTCGGCTATGGGCGTGGGCCGGCCGGCGGCGCTGCCGAAGGCCTTGGCTATGACGCATATGCAGTCCTGCCCGAGACCGCATCGCGGTTCGACGGCGTCACGATAGAGAAGACCGGCAAGCAGCTGTTGGTGGCATCGACACAGCTTCACCAGGCAATGGACGGCTTCGATTTCGTGCGCACCGTCGACCCGGCCGATCTCCGCGCCGGGAAGCCCGATGGGCCACCCGGGCCCGCGGCAGCAGAGGAGCCCGGCGCACGCGCACCGACGTTCTATCCCGTGCGCGAATGGGACAGCCCGTCCTGGGGCATGTCGATAGACCTCGATACCTGCATCGGCTGCAACGCCTGCGTGGTCGCGTGTGTGGCGGAGAACAACGTGCCCATGGTCGGCAAGGAGCGGGTGGCGCGGGGGCGGGAGATGCACTGGCTGCGCGTCGATCACTACCACGAGGGGCCGCCGGAAGCGCCGAAAGTGTACTTCCAGCCGGTTCCCTGCATGCATTGCGAGCAGGCGCCCTGTGAAATGGGCTGCCCGGTCAACGCCACCGTGCACAGCTCCGACGGACTCAACCTGCAGGTCTACAACCGCTGCATCGGTACGCGTACCTGCTCGTCCTACTGCCCCTACAAGGTCCGCCGCTTCAACTGGTTCGACTACACCGGCGGCGATGCGCCGGAAGTGCGGGCAATGCGCAACCCCGACGTCAGCGTGCGTGCACGCGGCGTCATGGAGAAATGCACCTACTGCCTGCAACGCATCAGCGACGCGCGCATCACGGCCAAGAAGGAAGGGCGGGCGATTCGCGACGGCGAGGTGGTGACTGCGTGTCAGCAGGCCTGCCCGACGCGGGCCATCGTGTTCGGTGACGTCAAAGACCCCGCCACCGCGGTGAGCCGCCTGAAGGCCGGCCCGCGCGACTACAGCCTGCTGGAAGAGGCCAACACCTGGCCGCGCACCACGTATCTGGCGCGCATCGAAAAGGCTTCCTCCGGAGGCCGGGGAGGCGAGGGCGGATGAACGACATCCCCGCCGAAAAAAGAGACCGCTACGCGCAGATCACCGAAGAGATCACGAGTATCCCGCTCGACCCTCCCGGGCGCGGCGTGTGGTGGATGTTGTTCGGCTTTGCGCTGGTGCTGCTTGTGCTGTTCTTTGTTTCCGTGGCGGTGCTGTTCCGCTTCGGAGTGGGGGTGTGGGGCAACAATATTCCCGTCAATTGGGGCCTGGCGATTGCCAACTACATCTGGTTCCTGGGCATCGGCCACGCCGGAACACTGATCTCGGCGATGCTGCTGCTGGTGAACGCGCACTGGCGCAATTCGCTCAACCGCTTTGCCGAGGCGATGACGCTGTGCGCGGTGATCTGCGCCGCGCTGTACCCCATCCTGCATCTGGGCAGGCCGTGGCTTTTCTACTGGATGGCGCCGTATCCCAACACCATGGGCGTGTGGCCGCAGTTCAAGAGCCCGCTCACCTGGGATTTCTTTGCGGTGCTGACCTATCTGCTTGTGTCGGTGCTGTTCTGGTACATCGGCCTGGTGCCCGACCTTGCCGCGGTGCGCGATCGCGCAAAACGCCGCGGGGCGCGGATCTTCTACGGCATCGCCGCCCTCGGCTGGCGCGGCTCGGCGCGTCACTGGGCGCGCTGGCGCCAGTCCTACGTGCTGACTGCGGCAATTGCCGTGCCGCTCGTCGTCTCGGTGCATTCGGAGATATCGCTGCTGTTCGCCGCAGGCCCCGTTCCCGGCTGGAATTCGACAGTGTTTCCACCGTATTTCGTGATCGGTGCGGCGTTTTCCGGCTTTGCGGTGGTGGCGATGATTGCCGTAGTTCTGCGCCACGCGCTGAAGGTCGGCGATCTCGTGACCGCGCGTCATTTCGACCTGCTCGGGAAGTTTCTGCTCGCCACCGGGCTGATGACCGCCTACGGCTATTTCGCCGAAGCCTTCACGGCGCTCTACGCCGGCGGCACCCACGAAATGGGAACGCTCTTCGACCGCCTGAGCGGCCAGTACGCGTGGAGCTACTGGGGCGCGATCATCGCCAATTTCGTGCCGTTGCAACTGCTGTGGTGGAAGCGGCTGCGCTGCAACCCGGTGCTGCTGTTTGTCATCGGTCTGTCGGTTGCCGTCGGCATGTGGCTCGAGCGCTACATGCTGCTGGTGACGTCGCTTTACCGTGACTACCTGGTTTCCTCGTGGGGCGACTACCAGGCGAGTTTCTGGGAGTGGGCGCTGTTCGCCGGCATGTTCGGCGTCTTCCTGGTGCCTTTCCTGCTCTTCGTGCGTTTCCTGCCGGTGATTTCGGCTTTCGAGATCAAGGAGGCGCTGTTCACCGAGGAGAAGTCCAATGCGTGAGCCGACGCCGCGCGGGGAGGAAGTCTTCGGCATGCTCGCCGAGTTCGATGCCGTGGAAGAACTCGTCGAAAGCGTTAGAAAGGCACGCGAGCACGGCTTTCGCCGCCTCGACGCCTATACGCCTTTTCCTGTCGAAGGGCTCAACGAGGCGCTCGGTCATCGCGACGCGCGCGTGCCGTGGCTGACGCTGGCGGGGGGCATTTTCGGCGCGGTGCTCGGCTATGCCCTGCAGGTCTATACCAATCTCGACTATCCGATCGATGTCGGCGGCCGGCCGCTCGTGGCGCCGCCAGCCTTCATGCTGATCGCCTTCGAATTGATGGTGCTGTTTGCCGTGGTGTTCTCGATCGGCGGGATGCTGCTGCTGAACCATCTGCCACGGCTGCATCATCCGCTGTTCGGTATCGACGACTTCCACCTCGCCAGCAACGACAAGTTTTTCCTCGTCATCATGGCCAATGACGAGCGTTTCGACCGCGAACGCACGCGCGCCTTCCTCGCCGCGCTGGACCCCGTGCGCGTCGAGCTCGTCGCACACACGGAGAAGCCGGTATGAGCCGCCTGCCGCTTCTTGTGCTGCCCTTGGTGCTTGTTGCATGCGACGACATGGGCCATCAGCCGCGCTACGACGTCTATGAGGCGAGCGAACTGTTCGCTGACGGGAAGGCGATGCAGGCGCCACCGGAGGGGACGATCGCGCGCGACGACCCCGCCTGGCGGATGGCGCTCGAACAGCGCCCACCGATGAGCCGAACCCTGCTGGAGCGCGGCCGCGAGCGCTACGCGATCTACTGTTCCCCGTGCCACGACGCTTCCGGCCATGGCGAAGGCACGGTGCCGAGCCGGGGTTTTCCGCAGCCGCCAAGTTTGCATGTGCCGCGTTTGCGCGAGGCCACCTCGCGCTACTTCGTCGATGTCATTACCGACGGTCACGGCGTCATGTACTCCTATGCGGATCGGGTCGCGCCTGCCGACCGCTGGGCCATCGCCGCCTATGTCCGTGCTTTGCAGCTCAGCCAGAACGCAAACCTCGCCGCGCTGCCGGAGGGCGAGCGCGCAAGGTTGCTGGAGGAAGGCCAGTGAGCCGGATAAACGCCTCTCGTGTCGGCCTTGGCGGCGCGCTCTGCGTGACCGCCGCGCTGACCTTGTCGGTGTTCGTGCCCGGTGCCTTCGGCGGATGGCTGGTTGGCTTCGTCTTCTGGAGCAGCGTGCCGCTGGGGGCGCTCGCGCTCGTGACCATGATGCGCATCATTCCCGGGCGCTGGGGCGAGGCGCTGGGTGCGCCGGCGGAAGTGGCAATGCTGCTTGTGCCATTGGCCGCGGTCGCCGCGCTTCCGCTGCTGGTGGGCCTCGACACGCTGTACCCCTGGACGGCTGAGACAGAATCCGGCTTTCGCGGGGCCTATCTGGCGCGCTGGTCGTTCGTGTCGCGCACGGTGCTGTTCTTCGTTCTGGCGACCGGGCTCGCCGTGCTGCTGGTCCTGCGCCGGCTTCGGTCCATGCCGGTGGCGGTGGCAGGGCTGGTCCTGTTTGTCCTGTTCGACACCGTCATCGCTTTCGACTGGCTGATGTCGCTGGACCCGGAATTCCACTCTTCCGGCTTCGGCCTCTACCTTCTGTCCATCCAGCTCACCATCGCACTCGCCGTTCTCGTTCCGGTGCATCTGAGTGCGGAGGCGAGAGCGCAGCACACCGGCGTGCTGGGCGCGCTTTTGCTGTGCATGCTGCTGCTGTGGGGCTACTTCGCCTTCATGCAGTTCTTCATCATCTGGTCCAACAATCTGCCGCACGGCGTGCTGTGGTACCAGCACCGCGCCGCGGACGGATGGTCTCTGGTGGCTCAGACCATTGCCGCGCTGCATTTCGTGCCGGCCTTCATGCTGCTCTTCGCGCCGTTGCGGCGCGGCCGCAAATGGCTGACCGGTCTCTGCGGCGCGGTGCTTGTCGGCAAGGCGCTGGAGGTTTGCTGGCTCGTGCTGCCGGAGACCTCCGCAGGCCTCGCCGCGCTCAGCGTTGCGGTGCTCTCGCTCGGCGGTCTTGGTGCGCTCGGTGTCGCCGGGTTCGCTGCTGTGCAGCGCAGGCGCGACCAGGGCGTGGCGGGAGGGCGCGTCGCATGAGCCATCTCCACCAAACGCCGCCGGACGACATCGTGCGCAAAGGCCACGAACCGCGCGACGCATCGGTGCGGCTCATAGCCCGCGTGGGAATCGGCCTGTTCGCGGGCATTGTCCTTTCCGGTGCGGTGGTGGCGGGGCTGTTGTCGCTGTTTGCCCATCTCGATCGACCCGAACCCGCGACGCCTGTGGAAACGACACAGCTCGTGCCGCCCGCGCCGCGCCTGGAAACGGTGCCGGCGCAAGGCCGCGCCGCGGTCGAACGCGCGGCCAACAGCAGGCTGCACGGGTACGCGTGGGTGGACCGCGCAGCGGGCACGGCGCGCATTCCGATTGAGCGGGCGATGGAGCTTCTCGCGGCGGAAGGCTGGCCGGACGACGCGGGGGGTGAGCCATGAGATGCATCGCCGCTGTTGTGCTCGCCATTTTCGTTTGTGGGCCGGTGCTCGCCTTCGATCCGTTTGAAGACGTCGGCATCGACCGGCGCGCCGGCGCGCGTGTGCCGCTCGAGCTTGCGTTCGTCGATGCGTCCGGGGCTTCGGTGTCGCTCGAGCAGCTTGGTGACGGCAAGCCCATCGTGCTCGTGCCCGTGCTGCATGCCTGCCCGAATATCTGTGAGGTGACGCTTTCCGGCATGGCACAGACGGTTCGCGCGCAAGCGTTTGAAGCCGGCAGTGACTTCAGCGTCGTGGCCTTTGGTATCGATCCCAGCGAAGGCCCCGAGCAGGCGCGCGCTGCGCTGACAAGGCTGACCGCCGCCTTCCCCGAGTTCGGTCAGGCAGTCCACGCGCTGACCGGTAGCGAGCAGAACATCCGGGCCGTTGCCAGCGCGCTTGGATATCGCTACGCCTGGGACGAGCGCATCGGGCAATACGCTCACGTGGCCGCCGCCGCCGTGCTCACGCCGGACGGTCAGCTGGCGCGCTGGCTGTACGGCCTTTCGCCGGCGCCGACGGACCTGCGCCTCGCGCTCACCGAAGCCGGCCGCGGTGAGATCGGCGACTGGCGCGACCAGCTTCTGCTGCTGTGCTACCACTACGACCCGGAGACCGGGCGTTACGGTTCGCTGGTGTGGATGCTGCTGCGCATCGGGGGTGGGCTGACCGCGGCCCTCGCGCTTGGGCTGATCGGGCTTGCGCTGTACCGCGAGCACAGGGCAGGGGCGCGGCGATGAGCGATTTCGTGCCCCTGTGGCCGGTGCAGGCGTCCGCCCATGGCGAGAGCGTTGATCTGCTCGTCATCGGGATTTCGGGCCTCAGCCTGCTTCTTTCCGCGCCGGTCTTCATCCTCATCGTGGTCTTCGCCGTGAAGTACCGACGCGGCAAGTCGGCCAACCGCGAACACCCGGTGGACCGCAATGTGTGGCTCGAGACGTCGTGGGCGCTGATCCCGTTCGCGCTCATCCTCGTCTTCTATGTCTGGGCGACGTGGCTGTACTTCGATCTGTCGCGCGTTCCGTCAGGGGCGCTGGAGGTCAACGTCGTGGCCAAGCAGTGGATGTGGAAGTTCGAGCATCCCGGTGGGCAGCGCGAGATCAACGAGCTGCACGTGCCGGTGGGGCAGCCGGTGAAGCTGACCCTGGCCTCGCAGGACGTCATCCACAGTCTGTTCATTCCCGCGCTGAGACTGAAACAGGACGCGGTGCCCGGGCGCTATACGACGATGTGGTTCACCGCCGAGCGGCCGGGTAGCTATCGCCTGACGTGCGCCGAGTTCTGCGGCACCGAGCATTCGCTGATGGGTGGGCGCTTCATCGTCATGGAGGCGCGCGACTATGCGCGCTGGCTGGAGGAATCCGAGGCGGGTCAGCCGCTGGCCGAGGCTGGCGCGGCGCTCTTTCGCAGCCATGGCTGCAGCGGCTGCCATGGGCCGTCGGCGACCGTGCACGCGCCGTCGCTGGACGGGCTCTACGGCAGCCCGGTGGCGCTCGATGGCGGGGAAATCGTCACCGCCGACGAGCACTACATCCGCGACAGCATCCTCCTGCCGCAATCGCAGATCGCCGCCGGCTACCCGGAAATCATGCCGACGTATCGCAACGTGCTTTCGGAGGAAGAGGTGCTCAAGCTTGTCGCCTACATCAAGAGCCTGGGGAGCCGGGAGGTGCAGCCGTGAAGCACGTCAGCGACGCAGCCACCGACGCGCAGTCCGAGCGCCCCAGTGAGTACGAGACGGGGGCCGAGCGCGCGAGTTATCTGCGTGCCGGCCACACCTTGAAATCGTGGCTCTTCACCACCGACCACAAGCGCATCGCCATCCTCTATCTGATCTCGGTGACGCTGTTCTTTTTCATCGGCGGCATGGCTGCCGCGCTGGTCCGGGCCGACCTGCTGACGCCGCAAGGCGACCTGCTGAGCAACGAGGGCTACAACCGCGCGTTCACCATGCACGGCGTGATCATGGTGTGGTTCTTCCTCATACCGTCCATTCCCACGACCTTCGGCAATTTCCTGCTGCCGCTGATGATCGGCGCGCGCGACGTGGCCTTTCCCCGGCTCAATCTACTGAGCTGGTACATCTACATGCTCGGCGGATTGTTCACTCTGTATGCGCTGGTTGCTGGCGGTGTGGACACCGGCTGGACCTTCTACACGCCGCTTTCCTCGATGTTCGCCAACGGTCACGTGGTGCTGGTGGCGGTGGCGGTGTTCATCGTCGGCTTCTCGTCCATCCTCACCGGGCTCAACTTCATCGTCACCGTGCACAAGCTGCGTGCGCCGGGCATGACCTGGGGGCGGCTGCGCCTGTTCGTGTGGTCGCACTATGCCACCTCGATCATCCTCGTGCTGGCCACGCCGGTGCTGTCGATCACGCTGCTGCTGATCGCCGCAGAGCGCGTGTTCGGACTCGGGGTGTTCGACCCCGCGCGCGGTGGCGATCCGCTGCTCTTCCAGCACCTGTTCTGGTTCTACAGCCATCCGGCGGTCTACATCATGGTGCTGCCGGCGATGGGCGTGGTGAGTGAGCTGGTCTCGGCGGCGGCGCGCAAGCCGGTGTTCGGCTATTGGTTCGTTGCCGGCTCATCGATCGCCATAGCGATCATCGGTTTTCTGGTGTGGGGGCACCACATGTTCGTGGCCGGGCAATCGATGTATGCGAGCGCGGTGTTCTCCTTCCTCAGCCTCGCCGTGGCCGTGCCCTCGGGCATCAAGATCTACAACTGGACAGCGACGCTCTACAAGGGCCACATCTCGCTCGATACGCCTTTCCTGTTTGCGGCGGCCTTCATCGGCCTCTTTGTGGTCGGCGGGCTGACCGGCCTGATCCTCGCGATGCTGGCGATCGACGTGCATGTGCACGACACCTATTTCGTCGTCGCCCACTTCCACTACATCATGGTCGGCGGCACGGTCTCGGCCTATTTCGGCGCGCTCCACTATTGGTGGCCGAAGATGTTCGGCCGCCGCTATTCGCACTTGTGGGGGCGGATTACGGCGATCTTCATCTTCCTCGGTTTCAACCTCACGTTTTTTCCGCAGTTCATCCTCGGCTATCTCGGCATGCCCCGGCGCTACCACGTGTATCCGGACGAGTTCCAGGTGCTGCACGTCTTTTCGTCACTCGGTTCCGGGGTGCTGGGCGTCGCCTATCTGCTGCCGTTCGCCTATCTCCTCTATTCGCTCCGCCACGGCGAGCCGGCTCCGCCAAATCCGTGGAATGCGTCAGGGTTGGAATGGACGGTTCCCTCGCCGCCGCCCAAGCACAACTTCGAGGAGCCGCCGGTGGTCGACGGGCCGCCGTACGAGTACGAGATGGAGTACCGGAATGGCTGAGCAGCTGAACGTGCGCGAGCCCTATCGCGATGCCCGGCAGCAGCGCGAGGCCGACATGTTGGGCATGTACGCCTTTCTGGCCACCGAATTGATGCTGTTCGGCGCCATCTTGGTGGTCATCTTCGTGATTCGCGGGTTGCATCCCGACGAGGCGATCGCGGCGTCACGCAAGCTGCACGTATGGATAGGCGCTGCCAATACCCTGGTGCTGCTTACATCGAGCCTCGCCGTGGCGCTGGCGGTCGCCGCGGCGCGCGAGGGCAGGGCGCGCCTGGCGGTGGGTTTGCTGTGGAGCGCCGCCGGCCTGGGGTGGGTGTTTGTGTGCGCGAAGGGCGTCGAATACTGGCTGGAGTACCGCGAAGGTCTGCTCCCGGCCGTGAGTTGGCCGACGCAATTCTCGGGGCCGGTGCACGAGTTGTTCATGAACGCCTATTTCATCGCCACGGCGCTTCACGCCTTCCACCTTCTCGTCGGAATCTGCCTGCTGCTGTGGCTCAGCTGGCGGATCGCCCGCAAAACCCTGCGCTTGCCCGGCAACGTCGCGACCGTTGAAGTCTGCGGGCTCTACTGGCACCTGGTCGATATCGTCTGGGTCTTCCTCTATCCAAGCCTCTACCTCATGCGGTGACGGGATGATCGGCATTCGATCGTATATCGCTGCGTGGGCCGGTCTTGTGGCGCTTCTGGCGGCCACTGTGGCGGTGAGCTTCTTCCTCAGCGGCGCGGCCAGTCTGGTGGCCGGCATGGGTATCGCGCTGGCCAAGGCGGCGCTGGTGCTGTGGTACTTCATGCATCTGCGTGAGGAGCGCGGTCTGGTCCGGCTGTTCGCCTTTGCCGCCTGCGCGTGGCTGCTGATTCTGGCGATTCTGATCGCCGCCGATTACACCACTCGCGTTGTATTGCCCGCCTAGCGGCGCTCGAAGTTGCGTGCCGCGCGCTCTACGGCGAGCAGGCTTTGAGGCGTCTGCAGGCCGCGCTCACGGGCGCGCGATTCCACCGCGAGCATCAGCCTTGCCACGGCGTAGGCATCGCCGAGTGCGTGAAAGCGCTGAAACGTCTCCACATTGAGCAGCGTCATCCACTGCGCCAGTCTCAGCGGCTCGCTCGAATGCTCGTCGAACAGCTGCGGCAACAGCCAGTAGAGGTCGATCCAGGTCCATTCCGGGGTAAGCCCCAGGTGTGATTCCAGCGCCCGTTCGATCAAGACCCGGTTGAATCCGGCGTTGAACACCACGACCGGGCCGGCACGCGTGAATTCCAGCAACTCGACCAGCATTGCTCGCGGGTCGTCGCCGAGCTTGCCGTGAAATCCGTCGGAAGATGCAACGCGGCCGGAATCCACCGCGATTCCGCCGATCGACAATAGCGTGTCACTCCCGATGTCCAGTCCCGTGGCATGCGTGTTGAGGACGACATAACGGGTTTCCACGTGGCTACGGCCGAGATCGGGCTCGGCCACCGCGCGCCAGTGGGCAAGTCTCTCGCGTGCTGCGGGGTCGAGTTCCGGTTTTGCCGCACGGCCTGCTCGCAGGCGCGAGAGCCAGTTCATAGCTGGTAGTCGAGCTTGAGGCGAAGCTGCAGTTTGCGCGCCTGGCGGAAGGCTTCCTTGAGGATGCGGCGGTCCAGTTCGTTGAGGTCTTCGGGGCGCACGCAGTTGTCGCCGGGCGCGTCGTGCTCGGTATCGAGATGCTGGGAGCGCAGGCGCAGAAGCTGGATGAAGTGGAATCCGTCGAGGATGGCCGAGATCTCCTCGCTGCGAACGCCCATTCTGGCGCCCGCCTGGCGCAGACGCTGGGCCGTGCCGCTGACGCTGACTTCCGAACGCAGCGCGAAGATGCGGGCGGCGTCGACAAACAGCCGTGCGCCGGACTTCTTCAGGTCGATCAGGCCGTCGTCGTCGACCACGAAATCGCGGAAGCGGCCCAGTGGCGGCGTGACCTTGAGCGCGTTCTCGGCCATCAGGCGAAGGAAGGTCGGGTTCTTGCGCGCGGCCTTGTTGAGTCCGTCGCGCAGCGCTTCGCCATGGCGTTCGTTGCCGGCGAGCACGCGGAAGTCGAAGTAGATCGAGGCGTTGAGCAAGGCCTGCGGCTCGGGGGTGCGGATCCACTTCGCGAAGCATTGCTGCCACTCCTCGAAGCTCAGGCACAGATCCGGGTTGCTGGCCATGATGTTGCCCTTGCACAGCGGGAAGCCGCAGGCCGCAAGATGCAGGTTCACGTCGCCGGCAAAGGCCAGCAGGCGCGCACGCAGCGCGTCGACCTGCACGGCCGGCGCACTGAACAGCAGGCCGTTGTCCTGATCGGTGGACAGCGTCTGTTCGTGACGGCCTTCCGAGCCGAAGGCGAACCAGGCGTAGTCCACGTCCTGCAGGTCGTGGCGCTCCAGTTCGAGGTTGATGATGCGTCGCGTCAGCGCGTCGTTGAGCGCCGAGATGAACTGCGTGAGCTGTTCGGCGGCGACGCCCTGGGCGATCAGGTTGAGCGCGAGCTGGCGGATGTCGCGGGCGGCGCGTTCGAGCGTGTCGATGTCGGTGGCGCCGTCGATGCTGGCGCGGATCTGGCGCAGGCTGATGCGCTGCAGCGAGAACAGGTCACGCTCGGACACCACGCCGGCGGCGCGCCCCTGGCTGTCGACGACGATCAGGTGCTGGACGCCGTGGGTGGCCATTTCGAGCGCCGCATCGTAGGCCGTGGCGGTGCTCGCCACCGTGATCGGTTGCGCGGTCATCAGGGATTCGATCGGCGTGGCCAGATCGGCTTCGGCAAGCACCACGCGCGGGATGATGTCGCTCTGCGTGAGGATGCCGACCGGACGACGCGCGGCGTCGACCACCACCATGCAGCCGATGTGATGTTCCGCCATCTGTTCGAGCACGCTGCGGGTGGGCGTGTCGGGCGCGACACTGATCAGCTCGTGGGCGAGCAGCCGTCCGAGCGAAGTGGTCATGGTCTGCTGCTCGGCGGCGCGCTGCGTGAAGGTCGCCTGCAGCTGCTGGCGCGACTGGCCGAGCAGGCTGGCGATGAAGCGCGTGCAGAACAGATGGAACTCGGGGCTCATCTGCATCAGCGCCAGAAAATCGGCGGCGGGCAGCTCGTAGAGGTAGCTGTCCTCGATGGCGGTGTAGGTATTGGTGGTGGGGCGCTGCGCCGACAGCGCGCCGATCGGAAAGCACTCGCCGGCGTCGAGCGTGAGCGTTTCGTAATCCGTGCCGGCCAGCACGCCATGCTGCAGGGCCTGCACGCTGCCGCGTTCGATGATGAAGAAATGCCGCGGCGGGCCCATTTCGGGCGTCAGGATTTCGCTGCCGGCGGGGTGGTGGGTGAGCTGAACCCGCTCCGCCAGAAACTGCAGCGCCTCCGGCTTCAGGCTGGCGAACGGGGTGTGGCGCAGGAGGAATTCGAGGTTGGCGCTGGCCAGCATCTGTGGAGCGGTCTGTTCCATCGAATTCCTCCCGCGAGGTCTCGCGGCTACAAGACTTCGGCGGCGTGATCCGCCAGGCGTGAGCGCTCGCCGCGTTGCAACGTGATGTGGCCCGAGTGCGCCCAGCCCTTGAAGCGGTCGACGACGAAGGTGAGGCCGGAGCTGCCTTCGGTGAGGTAGGGCGTGTCGATCTGCGCGATGTTGCCCAGGCACACCACCTTGGTGCCGGGACCGGCGCGCGTGATCAGCGTCTTCATCTGCTTGGGCGTGAGGTTTTGCGCCTCGTCGATGATCAGGAACTTGTTGAGGAAGGTGCGTCCGCGCATGAAGTTCAGACTCTTGATCTTGATGCGGCTGCGGATCAGGTCGCGGGTGGCCGCACGGCCCCATTCGCCGCCCTCGCCGGTGGTGCCGTTGAGCACGTCGAGGTTGTCTTCGAGCGCGCCCATCCACGGCGCCATCTTCTCTTCCTCGGTGCCGGGCAGGAAGCCGATGTCTTCACCCACCGGCACGGTCACGCGCGTCATGATGATCTCGGAGAAACGCTTGGTCTCGAGCACCTGCGTGAGTGCCGCAGCCAGTGTCAGCAGGGTCTTGCCGGTGCCGGCCTGGCCGAGCAGGGTGACGAAGTCGATCTCGGGGTCGAGCAGCAGATTGAGTGCGAAGTTCTGCTCGCGATTGCGGGCGGTAATGCCCCATACGCTGTTCTTGCTGTGGCTGTAGTCGGTGAGTGACTCGATTTCGACGGTGTTGCCGCGCTTGTCGCGCACCCAGGCCTGCAGTGGTGTGGCGCCTTCCTGGTAGAGGAACTCGTTGAGCAGCAGGTCGGCAGCCAGCGGACCGGAGAGGCGATAGCGGGTGTGGCTTTCTTCCTTCCACGACTCCATGCCCTTGGCGTGGGCGTCCCAGAAGTCGGCAGGTAGTTCGCGCGCGCCGGTGTACAGCAGGTCGCTGTCTTCGAGCACCTTGTCGTTGAAGTAGTCCTGCGCTTCGATGCCCAGCGCGCGGGCCTTGATGCGCATGTTGATGTCTTTCGACACCAGGATTACCGGCCGGCCCGGCTGGCTCTCGGCCAGATGCATCACCACGGCGAGGATCTGGTTGTCGCCCTTGACCGTCGGCAGCGCCTCGGGCAACTGGAAGTTGATGGCTTCGGCCTGCAGGAACAGCTTGCCGCTGGCCAGACCGTGCGAGGGACCTTCGAGCTCGATGCCCGCGCGGATGCCTTCTTCCGAGGACGACACGATCTCGTCCATGGTGCGGCTGGCCTGACGCGCGTTGCGCGCCACTTCGGACATACCCTTCTTGTTCGAGTCCAGTTCTTCGAGCGTCATCATGGGCACGTAGATGTCGTGCTCTTCGAAGCGGAACAGGCTGGTCGGATCGTGCATCAGCACGTTGGTGTCGAGGACGAACAGTTTGGCCTTCGGGGCAGACTTGCGGGTGGCGCGCTTGGTCATCGAGTGCTCTCTCTCTCGGGGGTGCCTTGTGGGCGAAAGGGTTACAGGGCCTGCGCAGCAGCAAGGACCTCGGCGGCATGGCCGGGTACCTTCACACCGCGCCACGCCCGCGCGATGTTGCCTTGTGCATCAATCAGGAAGGTGCTGCGTTCGACGCCGCGCACCTGCTTGCCGTACATGTTCTTGAGCTTCATGACGTCGAAAGCCGCGCAGGCGCTTTCGTCGGCATCGGAAATGAGTTCGAAGGGCAGCTCCAGCTTGCTCTTGAAGTTCTCGTGCGACTTCATGCCGTCGCGCGAAATGCCGAACACCGCGCAGCCGGTGGCCACGAAGTCGGCGTGCAGGTCGCGGAAATCCTTGCTCTCGTTGGTGCAGCCGGGGGTGTTGTCCTTGGGGTAGAAGTACAGCACGACCTTGCTGCCGCGCAGTGCGGAAAGGGTGACGCTGTGGCCGCCGGTGGCGGGCAGCGTGAAGTCGGGCGCTGGGGTGGTTTCGCTCATCGCGGCTCCGTTTTCTTGTTGTGTGCGACGCCAGCGTAGCGGACATTCGACGACATTGACAATCGTTGCATTTGGCCATGCTCCGGCCGCCGCGAGGGCCCGTGGCATGGGCTATCATGCTCGGCTGAATCAGTTCGCGGAGCGCCGGTGGATATCTTTCAAACCCTCATTCTTGCGTTGATCCAGGGGGTCACCGAGTTCCTGCCGATTTCCAGTTCGGCGCATCTGATTCTGGTGCCGGTGCTGACTGGCTGGCCCGATCAGGGGCTGGCCTTTGACGTGGCCGTACACCTCGGGACGCTGGTGGCGGTGGTGGTGTATTTCCGGGCCGAGCTGGCGCGCATGACGGTTGCGGGTTTCGGTTCGCTGGCCGGGCGCTGGACGCCGGACGCCAGGCTGGCCTGGGCAGTGGTGCTGGGCACGCTGCCGGTGGTGTTCTTCGGGCTGGTCGGCAAGGCCTACATCGAGACCGCGCTGCGCGGACCGGTGATCATCGGCGTGACGGCGATCGTGTTCGGTCTGGTGCTGTGGTGGGCCGATGCGACCGGGCGGCGCAGCCGCGACGAATTCAGCATCGGCTGGCGCGAAGCGGCCTTCGTCGGGCTCGCGCAGGCGCTGGCGCTGATTCCGGGGACTTCGCGTTCGGGCATCACGATTACCGCCGGGCTGATGCTGGGGCTGACGCGTGAGGCCGCGGCACGCTTCTCTTTCCTGCTGTCGATTCCGACCCTGCTGGCGTCGAACGTGCTCGTCGGCCGCGATCTGCTGGCCTCCGATGTGCCGGTGGCGTGGCTGACGCTGGCGCTTGGTACGGTCGTGGCGGGGGTGTCGGCCTATGCCTGCATCGGGCTGTTCATCCGCCTGCTGTCGCGCACCGGCATGCTGCCCTACGTGATTTATCGCGTGGTGCTCGGCGTCGTGCTGCTGTGCTTGTTCTGGTAGCGCCAAAACGCCGGCAAATTGCCGGAAAGTCGCGCGTTCTGTACCATTGAGCCCTTTTCCACACGACGCATCCGGCCTTTCGCGCCCGGGCGGTCCACCAGACCTTTAGCGCGACCTCTCTCCCATAGGACGGGCATCATGACTGTGACCAGCAAACTCTCGCTTGCACCGGTTTCGCCCGCAGGGGCCGCGCCGGCCGTGAGCAGCCCCGAGGGGCGCGCGATCCGCAAGTCGCTCAAGCTTGCCGACGTCTGCTATGACATTCGCGGTCCGGTGCTCGAACGCGCGCGCCAGATGGAAGACGAAGGTCATCGCATCATCAAGCTGAACATCGGCAATCTGGCCTCGTTCGGCTTTGACGCGCCCGAAGAAATCCAGATGGACATGATCCGCAACCTGCCCAATTCGTCGGGCTATTCGGACTCCAAGGGAATCTTCTCCGCGCGCAAGGCGGTGATGCACTACACCCAGCAGAAGAACATCAAGGGTGTGGACATTGAGGATATCTACCTCGGCAACGGCGTGTCCGAGCTGATCGTGATGGCCATGAATGCGCTGCTCAACGCCGGTGACGAGGTGCTGGTGCCGGCGCCGGATTACCCGCTGTGGACGGCTGCGGTCAGCCTGTCGGGCGGCCGCCCCGTGCACTACCTGTGCGATGAGGAGCAGGGCTGGTTGCCGGACATCGCCGACATGCGCGCGAAGATCACGGCCAACACGCGCGCCATCGTCGTCATCAACCCCAACAACCCGACCGGCGCGCTGTACCCCGATTCGGTGCTCAAGGACATCATCGCGCTGGCCCGCGAGTTCGACCTGATCCTGTATGCCGACGAGGTCTACGACAAGGTGCTGTACGACGGCGCGGTACACACCTCGCTGGCCGCGCTGTCGGAAGACGTGCTGACGATCGTCTTCAACGGCCTGTCGAAAAACTATCGTTCCTGCGGCTATCGTGCCGGCTGGATGGTGGTGTGCGGCGACAAGCGCCGCGCCGGTGACTACATCGAGGGCCTCAACATGCTGGCCTCGATGCGCCTGTGCGCCAACGTGCCAGGCCAGTACGCGATCCAGACCGCACTGGGCGGCTACCAGAGCATCGACGATCTGGTCGCCGAAGGCGGCCGCATGCGGCGCCAGCGTGATCTGGCCTACGAGCTGATCACCGCCATCCCGGGCGTCACCTGCGTCAAGCCCAAGGCCACGCTGTACATGTTCCCGCGGCTCGACCCCAAGGTGTATCCGATCGAGGACGATCAGGCCTTCATCGCCGAGCTGCTTGAGGAAGAGCGTGTGCTGCTGGTGCAGGGCACCGGCTTCAACTGGCCGAGTCCGGACCATTTCCGGGTGGTCTTCCTGCCGCATGAAGACGACCTGCACGACGCCGTCGGCCGCATCGCCCGTTTCCTCGAAAGCTATCGAAAGCGCCACGGCACCTGAGCGCGCGCCGCGCGCGCTGCATTTTCAATCCTTTTCCGGCAGAACATGAAACCAATCAACGTAGGACTTCTCGGCATCGGCACCGTCGGCGGTGGCACCTTCAACGTGCTCAAGCGCAACGAGGAGGAGATCTCCCGCCGCGCTGGCCGGCCGATCCGCATCAGCGTCATTGCCGACAAGAACCTCGAACACGCCCGCCGCGTGGCCGGCGACGATGTGCGCATCACCGATGACGCCTTCGCGGTGGTGGCAGACCCGGAAGTGGATATCGTCGTCGAGCTCATCGGCGGTTACGGCATCGCGCGCGAGCTGGTCATGAACGCGATTGCCAACGGCAAACACGTGGTCACTGCCAATAAGGCGCTGCTGGCCATGCACGGCAACGAGATCTTCGAGGCCGCCCAGCGCAAGGGCGTGATGATCGCGTTTGAAGCGGCCGTGGCCGGCGGCATCCCGATCATCAAGGCGCTGCGCGAAGGCCTGTCGGCCAACCGCATCGAATGGTTCGCCGGCATCATCAACGGCACAACCAACTTCATCCTCACCGAGATGCGCGACAAGGGTCTGCCCTTCGACGAGGTGCTGCGCGAAGCGCAGGCGCTGGGCTACGCCGAAGCCGATCCGACCTTTGATATCGAGGGCGTGGACGCCGCGCACAAGGCGTCGATCATGAGCGCCATCGCATTCGGCGTGCCGATGCAGTTCGGCGCCGCCCACGTGGAAGGCATTTCCAATCTGGACAGCGTCGACATCGCGTATGCCGGCCAACTCGGCTATCGCATCAAGCTGCTCGGCATCGCCAAGATGCGCCCCGAAGGCGTCGAACTGCGCGTGCACCCCACGCTGGTGCCGAAGGACCGCCTGATCGCCAACGTCGAAGGCGCCATGAACGCAGTGCTGGTGCATGGCGACGCCGTTGGGCCGACGCTTTACTACGGCAAGGGGGCCGGTGCCGAGCCGACTGCCAGCGCGATCATCGCCGACCTGGTGGACGTCACGCGCCTGCACACCGCCGACCCCGAGCACCGCGTGCCGCACCTGGCCTTCCAGGCCGATCAGGTGCACGACGTCAAGGTGCTGCCGATGGAGGACGTCATCACCTCCTACTACCTGCGCATGCGCGTCGACGACAAGCCTGGCGTGCTCGCCGACATCACGCGGATCCTGGCCGACAGCGGTATTTCCATCGAGGCCATGATCCAGAAGCAGGCCGAAGAGGGCGAGTCGCGCACCGACATCATCATGCTCACGCACCGCACGGTAGAGCGCAACGCCAACGCTGCCATCCGCAGCATTGAGGCGCTGCAGGTCGTGCGCGGCAAGGTCACCCGCCTGCGCATGGAGAGCCTGCAGTAAGGGTTCGGATTTCGCCTTCCCGCAAAGCCGCGGCCACGTCCGCGGCTTTTTTACGTCATGCGTCGTTCCGGCGCTACAGCTGCCCTGCGATATAGCGATACTGGCAGCATGGTTTTTAGTGCGCGTTGCCCGCAGGTGTCGTATCGTCGGTCTGCCTCCCTACGAGCTGCCTGTTTGATGAGCCCAAGCCGAATCAGAGCAAACGCGCGCGCCGCAAAACCCGATCAGCCGGTCTCGCTGCGTCCGTCGTCTGCGGTGATGTGGCTGTTCGCGGCCTTGCTGCTGTTGCTCGGGGTGCTGGGCCTGTTTCTGGTGGCGGCGCATCGTCAGTCGGTTCAGACGGCGACCTTGACCACCAGCAATCTGGTGCAGGTCATCGAGTCCAGCCTCGCAAATGACTTTGAGCGCATCGAGGGCTTGCTGGCCTTTGTAGAGCGTGAAATCGCCGCGCAGAGTCGGCTGCGCGATGCTGCAGGCGGGGAAGACCCGCACATCCATTTCGTGCTGCAGCGTCTCGAGGGCAGCTTCGAGAAAATCGCTGCGCTCAATGTCTTTGATGCAAACGGCAAACTGCTGGCCTCTTCGCGGCCGGTCGATCGTGCAGTCGAGATCGGGGAGTTGGCTCATTTTCGTGCCCTGCGCGACGACCCCTCCGCCCGCATTGCGTTTTCCGTGGTTCGAGTGGCGGGCACCACCGGGCGCCGTTCGCTCGCCATGGCGTACGCGATGCGTGATGACTACGGAAACTTCCGCGGGATCGTTGGAGCCCTGATGGATATCGACGCCGTCGGCGAGTTGTTGCGTGGCATCGATGTCGGCGAGGACGGAGTGGCGTTGCTGCGCCGCAGTGATGATCTGACCTTGCTGCAGCGCTATCCGCCAATGAATGAAGCGGACTTCAATCAGCCGTTGCCGCCTGACAATCCGATCCGTCAGCGTATCGAAGCCGGTGAGCGTGCCGGCACCTTGCGCTACACGGCCAGCACCGACGGCATGGCGCGTATCGGCAGCTTTCGGGTGATGGAGCGATACCCCTTCTACGTGCAGGTTGCGCTGGCGGAACCGCACTATCTGGCCGTCTGGTGGAACGAAGTGCGCGCTGTCGGCCTGGTGGCCTTGATCGTGCTCGGCGCCTTCGGCTACGCCATCGTGCGGCTCAAGCGCGACGACCGGCAGTTGCTGCACATTGCCCATTTTGATGGGCTGACCGATCTGCCCAACCGGGTGCTGCTGGCCGACCGCCTCGAGCAAGCCATGTACCGCGCGGAACGTGGTGAACGCCAGCTCGCGCTGGCGTATCTCGATCTGGATGGATTCAAGGAAATCAATGACCAGCACGGTCATGCCGTTGGCGATCAGCTGCTGGTGGAGGTCGCGGCCCGCATGCGAGCGTGTTTGCGTGAGGGCGACACGGTGGCGCGTGTGGGTGGGGACGAGTTTGTCGTGGTGTTGTCCGACGTGCGTACGCCGGCAATCTGCATGAGCCTGGTGCGGCGGCTGATTGCGTCGATCGATCGGCCGGCCGAGGTGGGCGGCTTGAGCCTGCACGTGACCAGTAGCGTCGGCGTCACCTTCTACCCGCAGCGCGAGCCGGTCGAAGCCGAGCAGTTGCTGCGCCAGGCCGATCAAGCCATGTATCAGGCCAAGCTCGCCGGTCGCAATCGCTTCCACGTGTTCGATCTGGAACAGCATCAGTTGCTGCGCGGCCAGCACGAGCAGCTGAAACGCATTGCCGTGGCGCTCAAGCGCGAAGAGTTCGTGCTGCACTACCAGCCCAAGGTAAACATGCGCAGCGGCGAGGTCGTGGGCGTCGAGGCCTTGCTGCGCTGGCAGCACCCGGATGAGGGTTTGCTGGCGCCCGGAGAGTTTCTGCCGGTCATCGAGCAGCATCCACTCGATATCGCCATTGGCGAGTGGGTGATCGAGGCGGCGCTCAGGCAGGGCGAGCAGTGGCAGGCAGAGGGTATCGGGCTGCCGGTCAGCGTGAATGTGTCAGCGCACTTCCTGCAGCACCCGACCTTCATCCAGCGGTTGAAGGCGGCGCTCGCGCACCATCCGGCCCTGCCGGCCGGCTGGCTGGAACTGGAGGTGCTGGAGAGCAGCGCGCTGTCGGACGTGTCGCGCGCATCGTCGGTGATCGAAGCGTGCAGCGGTCTCGGGGTGAGGGTGGCGCTCGATGATTTCGGCACCGGCTATTCCTCGCTCGCCTATCTCAAACGCCTGCCGGCCAATGTGCTCAAGATCGACCAGGGCTTTGTGCGCGACATGTTGCACGATCCGGACGACCTGTCGATTCTGGAAGGGGTGCTGGGGCTCGCCCGCGCGTTTCGTCGCGAAGTGATTGCCGAAGGTGTGGAAACCCTTGAGCACGGTCTGTTGCTGCTGCACCTTGGCTGCGAGTTGGCGCAGGGCTATGGCATCGCGCGGCCGATGCCCGGCAGCGAGATCGCGCACTGGCGCTCGAACTGGCGCCCGGATATGGCCTGGAGCGAGGCGCGTGCGCTCGATGCCACCGGTCTTGCGTTGTTGCGCTCAGGCGTGGAGCAGCGAGGCTGGTTGTCACGTCTGCAGAGCTGGTTCGAGCAGCGTCAGGGGGCGGTGCCGAATAGCGGCCAGCAGCATTGTCGGTGCTGCGATTGGGTCGGGCTATGGGTAGCGGGGGCCGGCCGGGACGCGGGCGAGGTGGCCAGCATGCACCGCCAGATGCACGAGATTGCGGGTGCGCTGGTTGCCCACGTGTTGGCGGGCGAAACCGAACTGGCCGGGCGCTGCCTGGTTGATCTGCAGGTGCTCGAAAAGCGCTTTGTGGCCGAAGTCGCCGTGCAATTGCGGCGCGCGTCCAGTGTCGCGCATCCGGCCGTTGCTCCGCTGTCGGTGTGAGCCGGCGGATCGGCTGAACCGCCAGTGCTGTGTGGTGGTCCATCAAACACGCTTTCCCGTCGCTGAGCTGTTGCCTCTCATGCCTGCTGTCTGCAGATCCGTCGTGTTGTCCATCGCAGCCTTGCTGCTTGCCGCCTGCGATCCGTTTTCATCGCCGGAAGGGCTGTTCGACGAATATGTCGAGCGCAGCGCACGGGTGCTTGACGGCGAAGCGGTGTTGAGTCCGGTACCGACGGTCGACCAGTTGCCGCGCAGGCGCGAACGCGTCGTCGATATTCCGCCGCTCGATGTCAGCATGCTCGACTTCCTCGGTCTGTATGGCTGCGAGTTGCAGCACGTCGTAGGCGAGCGCAACTCGATCATGGGGCGGGTCATGCACCCGGCCACGGTGTTCGATTACGAAGTGCGATTTCTGCGCGCAGCGGCGGCATGCGTGAAGCAGGTCGAGAGCGAAGCGCTGGCAGGGCGCATTGACGAAATCATCGACGCCAAGCGCGCGCAAATTCCGGATGCGGCGTGGAATGCGGTGTGGGGGACGAGCGAGATCGAGGAGTTCCTGACGCGCTCGCGTGGCGCCCTGGCCGCGCAGCCGGATCGCGACATGGCGAGTACTTTGGCGGCGGATCTGCGTGCGCTGGTCGATGTGGTGGGGCGCGTGCAGAGCGGGGATCTGGATGTGGACGTGAAGGCGCTCGATGGCGTCTATCAGCGCTGGCAATCGCGTCCCTTGGCCGGGCAGGCCTTGCGCGGGGCGGTGTTGGCGACGACGCGACTGGATGACGCCTCGCGCCTGATCGAAGCGCGGCTGGGGGGGCGTCCGATGTGCGCCAGGCCGGACGTGCAGCCGCGGGCGGCGGAGAACATGCGGGGCATGTTCATGAGCGTGTACGTGGGGCGCGTGCAGCCCTACCTAGCCGACCTGCAACGCGTGCGGCGCGAGCTGATGCCACCGCTGC
This sequence comes from Pseudazoarcus sp. NS34, assembly GCF_059703725.1. Lineage (NCBI taxonomy): Bacteria > Pseudomonadati > Pseudomonadota > Betaproteobacteria > Rhodocyclales > Zoogloeaceae > Pseudazoarcus > Pseudazoarcus sp. NS34. Next base: position 379,285 of record NZ_BAAKIZ010000002.1, on the reverse strand, counting down.
GCGAACTGGCGGCAATCGGCGGGGGGCGCAGTGAGGCGGTTGTGGCGTATGCGCGCATGACGCTGGGCGAAGAGGATGAGGCCAGCCTGTGGGGGCGCTTTGACCGCGCCGTGGCGCGTCATACGCGGGCGTGGCAGGACTTGCTCGAACAGTGCGGTATGCGGCCGGGGCAGGAATCGGATTGACCGCCGGCGTGTGCATTGGACAGCAGTGGCAGTGGGCGGGATAATCGGTGGCTGTCTTTTCGTCGGCTTTTCAGGAATAAAACCGTGAAATACCTCTCGACGCGCGGCCAGCCGGCCGGCCCCGAATTCTGCGACATCCTGCTCGGCGGGCTCGCCCCGGACGGTGGTCTGTACCTGCCCGAGTCTTACCCGCAGATCACGCGCGCCGAACTCGACGCCTGGCGCAAGCTCAGCTACGCCGAACTGGCCTTCGCGGTGCTGTCGAAATTCATCACCGACATTCCGCCGGCCGATCTCAAGGCGATCTGCGACAAGACCTATACCGCCGAGGTGTACCGCCACGTGCGCGACGGCACCGATGCGCGCGACATCACGCCGGTGTCGTGGCTGCAGCCCGGCCGGCTGGGCTTGCTGGAGCTGTCCAACGGCCCGACGCTGGCCTTCAAGGACATGGCCATGCAGCTGCTCGGGAACCTGTTCGAGTACGTGCTGGCCAAGCGCGGCGAGGAAATCAACATCCTCGGCGCAACCTCCGGCGACACCGGCTCGGCGGCCGAGTACGCGATGCGCGGGAAGCGCGGCGTGCGCGTCTTCATGCTGTCGCCTCATGGGCGCATGAGCGCCTTCCAGCGCGCGCAGATGTATTCGCTGACCGACCCCAACATCTTCAACATCGCCGTCACCGGCATGTTCGACGACGCGCAGGACATCGTGAAGGCCGTGTCGAACGACGCAGCCTTCAAGGCGAAGAACCGCATCGGCGCGGTGAACTCGATCAACTGGGCGCGTGTCGCCGCGCAGGTGGTGTATTACTTCAAGGGCTATTTCGCCTCCACGCAGAGCAACGACGAGCAGGTCGCGTTCTGCGTGCCGTCGGGCAACTTCGGCAACATCTGCGCGGGCCATATCGCGCGCCAGATGGGCTTGCCGATCGGTCGCCTCATCCTTGCGACCAACGAGAACAACGTGCTCGACGAGTTCTTCCGCACCGGCGTATACCGCCCGCGTGCAACGGCCGAGACTCACGTGACGTCGAGCCCGTCGATGGACATTTCCAAGGCCTCCAACTTCGAGCGCTTCGTGTTCGATCTGGTCGGGCGCGACCCGAAAGTGGTGGCCGAGCTGTGGCGCGAGGTCGATGCCGGCGGTGCCTTTGATCTGAACGAAACGCCCTACATCAAGCGCATGCCGGGATTCGCATTCACGTCCGGCAGCAGCTCGCATGCCGACCGTCTCGCAACCATCCGCAAGGTGTGGGAGGAATACGGCGTGATGATCGACACCCATACGGCCGATGGCGTGAAGGTGGCGCTGGAGAACCTCAGCGACGACATGCCGATGGTGGTGCTCGAAACCGCCCAGCCGGTGAAATTCGCTGAGACCATCCGCGAGGCCCTGGGCCGTGAGCCGGTCCGCCCGGACGGCTTCGAGGGTATGGAAGAGCTACCGCAGCATGTCGAGGTAATGGCGCCGGATGTTGCGGCGGTGAAGGAGTTCGTACTCCGTCACATCGGCTGAGGAAAACCCGCCCCTGCAAGATAAAACGGCCACCTTCGGGTGGCCGTTTTGCATCGACGGGGGCGCGCTTACTCTTCGATATGTCGCAGCGACAGATCGATGGCGCGCACGTCCTTGGTCAGGCCACCGATGGAAATGCGGTGCACGCCGGTGTCGGCGATGGCGCGCACGCGTTCGAGGCTTACGCCGCCAGAGGCTTCGAGTTCGGCGCGGTCGTTGGTGAGCTCGACGGCGCGACGCATGGTATCCAGATCCATGTTGTCGAGCAGGATCATCTTCACGCCGGCGGCCAGCGCGGTTTCGAGCTGATCCAGGGTCTCGACCTCGACTTCGATGAACACGTCTGACGCAGCGATTTCGCGTGCCCGCGTCACGGCGGACTCGATGCCGCCGGCCGCGATGATGTGGTTCTCCTTGATCAGGATGCCGTCGTACAGGCCGACGCGGTGATTGCAGCCGCCACCGGTGGCCACGGCGTATTTCTGCGCCAGACGCAGGCCGGGCAGGGTCTTGCGCGTGTCCACAATCTTCGCGCGGGTGCCCATGACGGCTTCCACGTAGCGACGCGTGACGGTTGCGGTACCGGACAGTAGCTGCACGAAGTTCAGTGCGGTGCGCTCGGCGGTCAGCAGCACGCGCGCGTTGGCGACGATGTCGCACAGTGGCTGGCCGGGCTCGAGCACGTCGCCGTCCTTCACATCCCACAGCACGGTGGCAGTGGGGTCGAGGGCGAAAAAGGTGGCGTCGAACCACGCGGCGCCGCACATCACGGCAGCTTCGCGTGTGATGACGCGGCCGCGCGCGTCGGTGGCGAGCGGAATCAGGCGCGCGGTGAGGTCGCCGGTGCCGACGTCCTCGGCCAGTGCGGCAGCCACGCTGCGCTGAATTTCGATACGGAGTTGCAGGGCGTTGAGCATGGGTTGAGTGTCCGTGATGGCGTGGGTCAGAGCAGTTCTGAAGGAGGCGCGCAGGCCTGCGTGATCCATGCGTTGAAGGTGGCGCGGGCGGCGTCGATGGCTTCGCCGGCGGTCAGCCCGATCGGGCCGATGCCGGCGGCGGCCAGCTGATCGGCGGCCGCCCCATGCAGATGCACCGCCGCAATCAAGGCCGACTCGGGCGGCCAGTGTTGCGCGATCAGTGCCGTGATCATACCGGTGAGCACGTCCCCCATGCCGGCGGTTGCCATGCCGGGGTTGCCGGTGCAGTTGATCAGCCAGCGTCCGTCGGGCAGCGCGATGATGGTGCCGCAGCCTTTGAGGGCCACCAGGGCGTTGAAGCGCTTGGCCAGTTCGAGCGCCGCGCCGATGCGGTCTTTCTGGACGGCGGCGGTGTTGCTGCCGAGCAGACGGCCGGCTTCGGCTGGGTGGGGCGTGAGAATGGTCGGTGCGTGGCGTGCGGCGCAGATCTGTTCGAGGCGGTAATCCTCGGCGATCAGGTTGAGCGCGTCGGCGTCGAGAATCAACGGGATCGGCAAGGGCAGGGCGCGATCGATGACACGTCGGGCCTCATCCGAAATGCCCAGGCCGGTGCCGACCGCGCAGACGTCGGCGTTGTCGAGCACGACGGCCGGTGTGCGCAGCATGAGCTCGGGCTGCATGGGGTCCACGGTGGGGGCGTCGCGGTCCATCATGCCGACGAAAATGCGTCCGGCGCCGAGCCTGAGCGCGGCGCGTCCGGCCAGCAGTGCAGCGCCGTTCATGCCGCTGGCGCCACCGAGTATGCCGGCGTCGCCGAAGCTGCCCTTGTGGGTGTTGAATGGCCGGGGCATGAGGTGCGCACGAAACAGCGAGGGGCGCACGCGCAGCCCGCCGGCCGCGAGATGAGCCTCGGGGTCGATCTCCAGGCGGTTAACCGTCACGGCGCCGGCGTGGTCGGGTCCGTCAAGAGTCAGCAGACCGGGCTTGAGCGCGAGATAGCTCAGGGTGTGCGTGGCGCGGAAAGCATAGCCATGCACTCGCCCGGTGTCGGCGTCCAGACCGCTCGGGATGTCGATGGCCAGGCGAGGGCCGGGCAGGGCGTTGAGGCGCGCGATCCAGTAGGCGTAATGCCCGTCAACGGCACGTTTGAGCCCGATGCCGAAGAGTGCGTCGACCACCAGCGCCCAGCCTTCGGCAGGAGGTGTCGGCAGATCGGTGAGCGTCTCGCCGCCGGCTTCGTGCCATGCGTGGTAGGCGGCGTGCGCATCTTGCGGAAGCTGATCGGCCTTGCCCGCAAAGGCGACAACCACGGGGCGGCGCGCCTGCAGCAACCTCCGCGCCATGACGAATCCGTCGCCGCCATTGTTGCCGGGGCCGCAGGCAATCAGGATGGTGCCGGGGCGATCCATCGTCAGGCGCACGGCTTCTTCAGCCGCGATGCGGCCCGCGCGCTCCATCAGCGTAGGGTCGGCGCTGGCCTTCGCGCGGGCTTCGATGCTGCGGATGCCGGCGACCTTGTAGATGGGTTCGGGGCGGGCGAACATGGTGTCTCCGGGGCTGTGGTTTGCGAATTGTAAAGCGCGTGCCCGGTGGCGTCTGTGTCAAGTCTGCGCGAGCGGGCAGGCCGTGCCGGTGTGCTAGAATCGGCGGTTAGCGAAAACCTGGGTGTCTCGGCCCAAGCGCCCGTATCGGGTGGCTTTTTCCCCCGCGTTGCGGTGGCCGGCGCCTGTAACTTTGACCTTGTCGGGAAGCAATTGATGGAAAACAACCAGGAAACTTCGAGCGCGCTGGAGCGCCGCATTGACATGACCGTGGCGGTTGCCGATATCGAGAAGGATGTCGAGGCCCGCCTCAAGCGCATGTCCCGCACGGTGAAGATGGCCGGCTTCCGCCCGGGCAAGGTTCCGATGAAGATCGTGGCCCAGACCTACGGCGGCCAGGCGCGCTCCGATGCGATCGGTGCCGCGGTCGAAAAGGCTTTCACCGAGAAGATGCGCGAGAGCGAAGAGCGTATCGCCGGTCAGCCGCGCATCGAGCCGGGTGACAAGGCTGAGGACGGCATGCTGTCGTTCACCGCGATTTTCGAGGTGTACCCGCAAGTGCAGCCGGGCTCGCTGACCGAGCAGACGCTGGAGCGTCCGGTGTTTGCCGTGGGCGACGCTGAAGTCGATCAGACCATTGAAGTGCTGCGCAAGCAGCGCACCAAGCACGAAGCCGTCGAGCGCGCTGCCGCCGAGGGTGACCGCGTGGTGATCGACTTCACCGGCCGCAAGGACGGCGAGGAATTCGAAGGCGGCAAGGCTGATGATTTCCCGTTCGTGATCGGCGCCGGTTCGATGCTCAAGGATTTCGAGGAAGCGGTGACTGGTCTGTCGGTCGGCGAATCGAAGACCTTCGAGATGACCTTCCCGGACGATTACCACGCCGAGAATCTGGCTGGCCAGAAGGTCGAGTTCGATGTCACGCTGAAGGCCGTTGAAGGCCCGATCCTGCCGGAAATCGACGAAGAGTTTGCGCGTGCCCTGGGCGTTGCCGATGGCGATGTCACCAAGCTGCGCGACGAAGTGCGTCAGAACCTCGAGCGCGAGGCCAAGCGCCGTATCCAGGCCCGCGTCAAAGAGCAGGTCATGAACGCACTGATCGCCGTCACGCCGATCGAAGTGCCGAACGCGCTGGTCGAGAGCGAGGCTGGCTTGCTGGCCGACAACACCCGTCGCGACATGGAAATGCGCGGCATGAACATGAAGGACATCCCGCTGCAGACCTCGTGGTTCACCGAGCAGGCCGAACGTCGCGTCAAGCTGGGCCTGATCATGGCCGAGCTGGTCAAGGCCAACGAACTGTTCGCCAAGCCCGAGCAGGTCAAAGGCGTGATCGAGGACATGGCCCAGAGCTACGAGGATCCGTCCGAACTGGTGCGCTGGTATTACTCGCAGCCGGAGCGTCTGTCGCAGGTTGAGGCCGTCGTGATCGAGGACAACGTCGTGGAGTGGGCGCTCGGCCAGGCCAAGACTTCGGATAATCCGATTTCCTTCGATGAACTCATGGGCAATACTGCTGCCTGAACGTACTCAACACGGGACAACGATGAGCAAAGCCAGCGAAATGCACAGCAATTGGGATCCGCAAGCCCTCGGCCTGGTGCCGATGGTGGTCGAGCAGAGCGGGCGCGGTGAGCGCGCCTACGACATCTATTCGCGCCTGCTCAAGGAGCGTGTGGTGTTTCTGGTGGGTCCGGTGAACGACGCCACGGCCAACCTCATCGTTGCCCAGTTGCTGTTCCTTGAGTCCGAGAATCCGGACAAGGACATCTATTTCTACATCAACTCGCCGGGCGGGTCGGTGACGGCCGGTATGGCGATCTACGACACCATGCAGTTCATCAAGCCGGACGTGTCGACGCTGTGCATCGGCCAGGCCGCGAGCATGGGCTCGTTCCTGCTCGCCGCGGGTGCCAAGGGCAAGCGTTTCTGCCTGCCTAACTCGCGCGTGATGATTCATCAGCCGCTGGGTGGTTTCCAGGGTCAGGCGTCGGACATCGAGATCCATGCCCGCGAGATCCTGTACATCCGCGAGCGCCTGAACGGCATGCTGTCCAAGCACACCGGTCAGCCGATCGAGCAGATCGAGAAAGACACCGACCGCGACAATTTCATGAGCGCCGAGGCCGCCGTCGAATACGGCATTGTGGATCGTGTACTGACTTCGCGCGCCGACGTCTGAACAGCGGAGAGAACGACATGACGGACAAGAAGACGGGTAACGACAAGCTGCTCTACTGCTCTTTCTGCGGCAAGAGCCAGCACGAGGTGCGCAAGCTGATTGCGGGTCCGTCCGTCTTCATCTGCGACGAGTGCATCGAGCTGTGCAACGACATCATCCGCGACGAGATGATGGAGAACGTCAGCACCGAAGCCGGTAAAGGCAGCCTGCCGACACCGGCCGAGATCTCGCGCATTCTCGATCAGTACGTGATCGGGCAGAAAAAGGCCAAGCGCAACCTGTCGGTGGCGGTGTACAACCACTACAAGCGCCTGCGCCACATGTCCAACGAAAAGGACGAGGTCGAGCTGTCGAAGAGCAACATCCTGCTGATCGGGCCAACCGGCTCCGGCAAGACGCTGCTTGCCCAGACGCTCGCGCGCCTGCTCAACGTCCCGTTCGTGATGGCCGATGCCACGACGCTGACCGAAGCCGGCTATGTCGGTGAGGACGTCGAGAACATCATCCAGAAGCTGCTGCAGAAGTGCGATTACGACGTCGACAAGGCCCAGCAGGGCATCGTCTACATCGACGAGATCGACAAGATCTCGCGCAAATCCGACAACCCCTCGATCACTCGTGACGTGTCGGGCGAGGGCGTTCAGCAGGCGCTGCTCAAGCTGGTCGAAGGAACGCATGCCTCGATTCCGCCGCAGGGCGGGCGCAAGCATCCCAACCAGGATTTCATCCAGGTCGACACCACCAACATCCTGTTCATCTGCGGTGGCGCTTTCGATGGTCTTGAAAAAGTCATCCGTCAGCGTACCGAGCAGGTCGGCATCGGCTTCGGTGCCGAGGTCAAGAGCCGTGACGGCCGGGCCGCGTCCGAGTTCTTCAGTCAGGTGGAGCCGGAAGATCTGGTCAAGTTCGGCCTGATCCCTGAGTTCGTCGGCCGTCTGCCGGTGGTCGCGACGCTGGAGGAGCTGGACGAGGACGCGCTGATCCAGATTCTCATCGAACCCAAGAACGCGCTGGTCAAGCAGTACCAGAAGCTGTTCTCGATGGAAGGTGTGGAACTCGAGATCCGTCCGGCTGCGCTGCACGCGGTCGCAAAGAAGGCCATTGCTCGCCGCACCGGCGCGCGCGGCTTGCGGTCCATCCTCGAGGCTGCACTGCTCGACATCATGTACGACCTGCCGCAGCTCGAAGCGGTTGAAAAGGTGGTCATCGATGAGGGCACCATCGCAGACGGCGCCCAGCCGCTGCTGATCTACGCTGACCAGCCCAAGGTTTCCGGTTCCAACTGAGCGGTCGTCTGTACGGCATCCCGGCTTGCACTCGACGCCGGGCAGTACCTAAGCTGAAGCCTGAAAGGGCTTCAGCCGCCGCGTCATCTGCCGTCAACATCATCAAGATCTTCAAAAGGCGCGCAGACGCCTGTCCGCAAAGCTTGAATTTCCGGTTCCCGCCCCCAGATGGCTTGGACCGCACCCCTGAGGTTACGAATCATGGCTAGCCAGTCCGAAGTTTCCGCCGATCAGAACGTCCTGCCGCTGCTGCCCTTGCGCGACGTGGTCGTTTTTCCGCACATGGTCATTCCGCTGTTCGTCGGCCGTCCGAAGTCCATCAAGGCGCTCGAGCAGGCCATGGAGGGCGACAAGAGCATCCTGCTGGTCGCGCAGCGCTCGGCCGCCAAGGACGAGCCGTCCGCGGACGATCTGTACGACGTGGGTTGCGTGGCCAATGTGCTGCAGATGCTGAAGCTGCCTGACGGCACCATCAAGGTGCTGGTCGAAGGCGTGCATCGCGCCCACGTGTTGTCGGTCGAAGAGCAGGAAGAGCTGTTCGTCTCGCGTGTTGCGCCCGTGCTGGTTGCCGAGGCTGCCGATAATGAAGTCGAGGCCATGCGCCGCGCGATCATCAGCCAGTTCGATCAGTACGTGAAGCTGAACAAGAAGATCCCGGGTGAAATCCTGGCGTCGCTTGGCGGTATCGAGGACGCGGGCCGTCTGGCCGATACCATCGCCGCCCACCTGCCGCTCAAGCTTGAGCAGAAGCAGGAAGTGCTGGAGATTTTCGAGACGGACGCACGTCTTGAGAAGCTGCTCTCGCAGATCGAAAGCGAGCTCGACATCCTGCAGGTCGAGAAGCGCATCCGTGGCCGCGTCAAGCGCCAGATGGAGAAGAGCCAGCGCGAGTACTACCTGAACGAGCAGGTCAAGGCCATCCAGAAGGAGCTGGGCGAGGGCGAAGACGGCGCCGACCTCGAGGAGATGGACAAGAAGATCCACTCCGCCGGCATGCCCAAAGACGCGCTGGCCAAGGCGGAAGGCGAGTTCAAGAAGCTGCGGCTGATGTCACCGATGTCGGCGGAAGCCACGGTCGTGCGCAACTTCATCGAAACCCTGGTCGGTTTGCCGTGGAAGAAGAAGTCCCGCGTGAGCAAAAATCTGGCCAGCGCCGAGAAGGTGCTCGACCAGGACCATTACGGGCTCGAGAAGGTCAAGGAACGCATCGTCGAGTATCTTGCCGTGCAACAGCGCGTCGACAAGGTCAAGGCGCCGATCCTGTGCCTGGTCGGCCCCCCGGGTGTCGGCAAGACCTCCCTGGGTCAGTCCATCGCCAAGGCCACCAATCGCAAGTTCATTCGTATGGCGCTCGGTGGCGTGCGCGACGAGGCCGAAATCCGCGGTCATCGCCGCACCTATATCGGCTCCATGCCGGGCAAGATCATCCAGAACATGATCAAGGTCGGCGTGAAGAACCCGCTGTTCCTGCTCGATGAGGTGGACAAGCTCGGCCAGGATTTCCGTGGCGATCCCAGCTCGGCATTGTTGGAAGTGCTCGATCCGGAGCAGAACCACACCTTCCAGGATCACTACATCGAGGTCGACTACGATCTGTCGGACGTGATGTTCGTGGCAACGGCCAACACGCTCAATATCCCGGCCGCGCTGCTCGACCGCATGGAAGTCATCCGCCTGTCCGGCTACACGGAAGACGAGAAGACCAACATCGCGATGCGCTACCTGATCCCGAAACAGATCAAGAACAATGGTCTGAAGTCGGGTGAGATCGAGATCACTGAGCAGGCCGTGCGGGATATCTGCCGCTATTACACCCGCGAGGCTGGCGTCCGCAGCCTTGAGCGCGAGATTTCCAAGATCTGCCGCAAGGTGGTCAAGGCACTCGTGATGGCCAAGAAGGGCGACCACATCCAGGTTACGTCCGACAACCTCGACAAGTATCTGGGCGTGCGTCAGTACTCGTTCGGTATGGCCGAGAAAGAGAATCAGGTCGGTCAGGTTACCGGGCTTGCGTGGACCGAAGTGGGTGGCGAACTGCTCACCATCGAGTCTGCCGTGATGCCGGGTAAAGGCGCCATTCAGCGTACCGGCTCGATCGGCGACGTGATGAAGGAGTCCGTCGAAGCTGCCCGCTCGGTTGTGCGCAGCCGTGCTCGCAAGCTTGGGATCAAGGATGAGGTGTTCGAGAAGAGCGACATTCACATCCACTTCCCGGAAGGCGCGATCCCGAAGGATGGCCCTTCCGCGGGTGCCGCCATCACTACCGCGCTGGTGTCTTCGCTGACTGGTATTCCGGTGCGCTCGGATGTCGCCATGACTGGCGAGATCACCTTGCGTGGCGAGGTGTTGCAGATTGGTGGTCTCAAGGAGAAGCTGCTTGCCGCAGTGCGCGGTGGCATCGCCAAGGCATTGATTCCTGAAGAAAACGTCAAGGATCTGGCCGAGATTCCGGAGAACATCAAGAACGCCATCGAGATCATCCCGGTGCGTTGGTTCGACGCCGTGATGGAGCATGCTCTTGAGCGGCAGCCCGAGCCGCTGACGGATGCGGAGGCGGCCGCCGTACCGGCTCCGGCTGCCGAAGGCACCTCGGCTTTACGCGCTCACTAAGCTTCTTCGGGCTCACACCCGCTTACGATGCCGCGCCTTGAGCGCGGCATCGCTTGTTGACACGCTGGAATTGGCCACGCTATAAAAACCTTGCAGCATGGAGGAGATTGCCCGCACAGAGAATTACGGCACACCGTACAAGCGGGTCCGTTCCAATGACACAGCAAGTGATGTCCAACGCCAAGAGGGGGTTCTAAGTGAATAAATCCGAACTGGTCGATGCAATCGCTGCAAGTGCAGATCTTTCCAAAGCAGCGGCTGGCAGGGCGCTCGATGCAACCATCGACGCCGTGCGCAAGGCGCTCAAGAAAGACGACACCGTCACGCTTGTCGGTTTTGGTACGTTTTACGTCGGCCAGCGTGCCGCCCGTAACGGCCGCAACCCCCGTACCGGCAACAGTATCAAGATCAAGGCCGCGAAAATTCCCAAGTTCCGCGCTGGCAAAGGGCTCAAGGATGCAGTAAAGTAGCGCCCCTTGCCGTCGCAACCGTTCGGTTGCGTTCAGCGCGGGTGCTTAGCTCAGTTGGTAGAGCGTCGCCTTTACACGGCGAATGTCGGCGGTTCGACCCCGTCAGCACCCACCAAGCATTGCAGAAGCCCGGGACTTGTCCCGGGCTTTTTCATGTCTTTTCGCAGCGTCTTCTCGTTCATCCAGCGGCCATGTGGTTTGACCCGACACGGATGGTCCGGGATACTGGAACACCCCCGAGTCGTGAAATGGATTGACGTTGCCGCGCAAAATGTTGCCGCAGCGTCTGTTTGTCCATGATCCGATTTTGTACGAGAACAAAACGAAACAGAGGTGATTGCGATGCGAATTTTCGATGAGATGGAATCCGAAGTACGCGGCTACATCCGCTCCTTTCCGGTGGTTTTCGATGTCGCGCGCGGTTCCGAAATGTTCGATGAGCATGGCAATCGTTACATCGATTTCTTCGCCGGCGCGGGAGTGCTCAACTACGGGCACAACAACCCGCGTCTCAGCCAGGCCATGGCCGATTACCTGCAGCGTGGCGGCATTGTGCACGCGCTCGACAAGGCGACGGTAGCCAAACGGGCCTTTCTGACCAAGCTGCGCGACACCATCCTTGCGCCGCGTAATCTCAATTACAAGGTGCAGTTCACCGGCCCGACCGGCACCAATGCGGTTGAAACCGCGCTCAAGCTCGCGCGCATGATCAAGCGCCGCTCAAACATCATCGCCTTCACCAACGGTTATCACGGCCTCACGCTGGGCTCGCTCGCGGTCACCGGTAATTACTACTACAAGGACGAGTCCTACGGCTCGCGCAGCAACAGCGCGTTCATGCCTTTCGATGGTTTCCTCGGCGAGGGGGTCGATTCCGTCGATTACATGCGTCGCTTCCTGGAAGACGGTAGCAGTGGCGTCGACCTGCCGGCAGCGGTCATCGTCGAGACGGTGCAGGGCGAGGGCGGGGTCAATGTCGCCAGTATCGAATGGCTGCAGAAGCTCTCGGCGCTGTGCCGCGAGTTCGACATTCTGCTGATCATCGACGACATCCAGGTCGGTAACGGTCGTACCGGAACCTTCTTCAGCTTCGAGCGTGCCGGTATCCAGCCTGACATGGTGACCTTGTCGAAATCCATTGGTGGCGGCCTGCCAATGGCGTTGCTGCTGATGCGCCCGGACCTCGATCAGTGGAAGCCGGGCGAGCACACGGGTACGTTCCGTGGCAACAATCTGGCGTTCATTGCGGCGACCGAGGCGTTGGCTTACTGGGAGAACGATGACCTTGCCGCGGCCGTCGCCCACAAGGGCGAGATTATCCGCAGCGAGCTTCAACGCATCGCCGAGCGCTTCCCGCAGTTGCAGGCGAGCGTGCGTGGTCTGGGCATGATCTGGGGGCTGGAGCTGCCGCAGGCGGGCGTTGCAGGCGAGACCTCCGCCGAGGCGTTCTCGCGTGGTCTGGTTATCGAGACGGCCGGCGCGGACGACCAGGTGCTCAAGTTCCTGCCGTCGCTGCTGATCGAAGAGGAGACCCTGCGCGAGGGCCTCGCCATTGTCGAAGCGTCGCTGGAAGCCTTGCTCGACAAGCGGCACCGCATGCTCTCGGGCCAGCACGAAAATGTTTGAGTCAGTGGCCTCAAGTTTTTCCGGGCGCTGCCGTTAACACCAGAGAGTTCCACCTTTACGGGATATCGTCATGGATGTTTCTTCGATCGCTGCTTATGCCTCGGCCAATGCGCGTCAGCAAGTGCAGGCCGAAGCCTCGGTGCTGATGCTGAAGAAAGCACTGGAGATGCAGGAGCAGAACGCAGCCTTGCTGCTGCAGGCTCTTCCGGCCATTCCGTCCGGATCAGCCGGTAGCGTCATCAACACCTGGGCGTAAATGCCTCGATCAGCGCGCAGTGTGCGGCGAACGCACGATGCGCGCTGGGTCGAAGCCGCGCTCCGACAGTCGCCCGATCAGATCATCGACCCGCTGCTCGGCCACTTGCGGGTCGCGCGCAAGAATCCACAGATACTCGCGAGAAGGTTCGCTGACGGCGACCAGCGTGTAGGCCTCGTCCAGTTCGATCACCCAGTAGTCACCCCACACCAGCGGCAGCCACGACAGCCAGGCCGGCGCGAAGCGCACTTCCAGTTTCGGCGAACCCGGCGCAGCGATCAGACGGGCGACACCCTTTGCCTCATCGAATTCTCCGCTGGCCGTGCGACAACGGTTGAGTACCGTGATCGTCCCGTCGGGCTCTCGTGCGTAGCTTGCCGTCGTGTCCGAGACGCATTGCTTCTGGAAGCGGTTTGGATACTTCGCGATTTCGTGCCAGGTGCCGAGATAGCGCTGCAGATCCAGCTGCTCGATCGTGCGCGGCGCGTCCGCATGTGCCAGAGGCAGGCAAAGGAGGAGCATCATGCCGAGGTACTTGTTCATTGTGCCGATTCCATTTGGATGAGTCTTCCGGGCGTTCAGTGTGTGCGCTTCGCCGAGTATCGGCAGCGCTCGGAGCAATAGCGCACCTCTTCCCAGGCGCGAGCCCACTTTCGACGCCAGCTGAAGGGCCGGCCGCAGTGCAGGCACGGCTTGCTCGGCAACTCTGATTTTCTTCGCATGCGCGTTCGATGGTTGCGCCGGGATGTGGTTCCCGCGTCGGAGTGTGTTGACGCGTCGCGCCTGCGCACATAGAATCCCGCTTCTTCTTCCGGGGCGGTTAGCTCAGCGGTAGAGCACTGCCTTCACACGGCAGGGGTCACTGGTTCGATCCCAGTACCGCCCACCAAAAGAAGTAAATAAATCAACGGTTTGAGCTTTCGGCTCAAACCGTTTTTTATTTCGTACGGAAACGGTACGGAAAGACGTTAAGGCGACTACGCATCCAGTTGCGTGGATTCCAGGTAGGTTTGGCAGCCGTCGGACGATCGGTTGGCTGCGTACTATGGTGCGTACCTTCAACTGCGTACCAGCTACAGGGAACACTGTCGGGAGCTATCGCCAATTCGCGAATGGAGGGTTTCGGTTGCGCCTCCCGTGAATCGGATCGCTCTGATTCCGCCAGTAGGTTGGTTTGCGGGGGGCCGTTGCTCTGAACGCCACGAACGGGATGCATTGCCCACGTTGGCCTTCCCGGCGCATAGCAGCGGCATCACGCACTGAACACGGCAAGCCGGCTCACGGCGCCGATCAACCAAGTTGCCTTTCGTTGAGCGTCGCCAATCATTCAAGCGTCTGCACGGTCTGGCAGGTCCTGCTCATCGCCTGATGAGGCGTATGCGCCGTCACCGTCGGCAGGTCATCCCAGTCGGTCGTGTAGCTCCGTGACTGCCATTCCCGACGTATCCGCTTCCGTGCGAGTGTTGATGCACAGGTGGGCAACCCGTTCTGGTAACGTCGGCACGAGACACTGCTAGCGGGGCGCCTGGTGTTTGATCTCAATATTTACAGGCGCAGGTGCCAATGATCAGAGGCTCTCCTCGGTGGCTTTGAGCACCGGGAATGCAGAGCGTGCCGGTTGTGGCTAGACTCTGTCGAATCGGCCGCCGACGCCCGCGTGCATGATCTGTTAGCTGAGAAGGCAATCCATGTCGCTTGAAGCTTCATCGCTACTGGGTTCATCTGCCGATGAACCGGAGATCGACGAGATCGAGACGCTTTCGTACAGTATGTTGCCAAACACGCCGGAGAATCAGCGTCGCGCTATTGTGGCCGAGGCGCGACGCTTGCGTGCGCGGCTCTTATCGATACCGTTCTACGCGGACAAGGAGCGTCGCAATGGGCCGCGCTGCTGGATTCAGTTGGCGATGAGTTACGGAGGTGAGGAGTAGCCCGTGCACGACTCAAACATAGCTCCAGATGTAGCTTTGTTGGTTGGCCTGCCGGGTGACGGCAGGGTGCGAGACCCGATTGCTGACGCAGCGGATGTGATGCTGGACGGGATGGAGCCCAAGCGTCGCAGTGCTATTGAGGCGGAAGCGCGCCGCTTGCGAGCGCGGCTCTTGTCAATACCTTGGTACTCAGCCAAGGAAGAGAGGCGTGGCGCGCGGTGCTGGATCATGTTGGCGCTCAGCTACGGGGGCGAGGACTAGACTGCGAGTCTTCTGAGATCTTATGCAAGCGCACGGACAGCCCGGTTCGCGACGGACTGACGTCAAAGCAGTTCCGCGCCGCGCTGGAGGGTCGGCGCACTGAGGCCGGCGTGACTGCGCTCGAAGCGCAAGGCTCGCTCAACATCGCTGAAGGCTGAGGCCGGGTCACGCCGAATTGATATGCTCGGGAGGTGGCCGTGCCCCTACCGTATGCCGACTTCGCGGATGTCGCTGCGTAGCCCGGCACGAGGGACTATCTTGTGGTAGCCGCCAGAATGAAGGGTGGGGCGCCTGGCCTTCCCCGCCCGCGAGGCTGCGGAAACCTCGCCACCATCGCTCAAAGTCGCCAGACCGATGAATCTCCGCGATCCGACCGCAAATGGCTAGGGGAGAAAACTGTATCGGTGGCGTTACAAGAGCGCAATCGTGTTGCGTTTTATCTCAAATGAATGTGGGACATATACTTCGCATCGTGTCTTGAGTGGTCATAGCTCAGACATTTCCGTTTGGGCGGCCCTTGTGCCAGCCATCCTTACTGGACTTACCCTTGGAGTGGCTTTGCGAATCCTTGCAAACGTTGTGCTGTCAGTGATTGGGGTCCTCGCATTGTATTGGACGCTCGACTCCATGTTCCAAGGTACGGTTGGATTGATAGAGTTGTCCGGCATGGAGTTGATGTTCCTGGCCCTGTACGCGGCGGCGGCCAGACGCATATGGCATCGATTGGCATCGCATGGTGCTGGCGTTGCGGCATCCGTGCTGACCCTTCTGAAGTCTGCAGCCTGGTGTTTTCTTGGCATCTCGTTGCTTCTGGTGGTGGTGTTCGTGATTGCGCAATTTGATAGTGCGCCGTCGTCCGCACCTTATCGCGCCGACGATTTGTCGGAGGAAACCTGGTTGCAGGCGGCATGGCTTGGCGCGCTGCTGATTAGTGCTTACCTCGCAGCCCCGCGCCTCGAGGTGGCGACACCCAGCCAAAGCGTGCAAGAAGCTGACCTTCCTTTTTCAGAAGAACCTCGGACCTAAGATCGGAATGAAGTACATCATCGCGGCTTTTTCTGTATTGGCGCTTTCCAACTTGGCTCACTCGGAAGACCCGGCACGCCTGATTGAGGGGTGCAAGGAGCTGGTGAGGATTTACGATAAACATGGTGAGCGGCAAGCGATGGTGGGCTTCACCACATCGGTTTCTGACGCAATGCGGGCTGGATACTGTCGTGGCGTGATCGACGAGTATCGCCGTGCAGGCCGGTCTGCTCTGTGCAGATATCAAGGTTGGCACAGCCAGGCGATGAAGATTGCAAGCACCACGACCACCGGTCAGACAGTAAGCGAGTTGTTGGAGCGTTCTTGTGGTCGCTAGCGACGGACTGACACTCCAGCAGGCGGTAGGGGATGCGCTGGGCGTGAAGCTGTCCGATTACCCATCTCTGCGCAACGCCGCAAATACCTTGTTGAAAGCGTTGGAGAAGGACAGGGTTTTCGTTATTGCGAAGGTGGATTTCGAGTCGGGACACAACAACAAGAAGAAAAACCTGATTTCGCCCAGAGACGCCGCATGTTTGACGAATGCAGTGATCCTGAATGGTATCTACGCACAACCCAAGGTCGTGGTCGGTTTGATCGCTGGGAAGCTCGATCGCGTCCGCTACGCAGTGTGCGCGCGGGATCTACTGCTTGGCCGCCAAACCGTCGCAGGTATTGGCTTGGTCAGGCCGGAGCTGGTTCGGCTCCTGGATATGCTCGGTTCAGAAACAGTTGATTTGCGCACTGAACCGTTGCCAAACCCGTTTGCAGATGCCTTGCCGCAGATGGGTGTTGGCCCGGTCGCGGAGGCAGGTTCGCTTTTTCGTCTCGTCGCGCTGCAGTCGGCAACGCTAGAGCTTGGCGACAGCATGTTGGCCTACTACCTGGATGGGGCGCTTGAGCAAGCCTATCAGGCAGCGATGGAGGTCGAGACGGATAGCCCGATCTTGACGAAGTACAAGCAGCTCATCGTTTCGGAGTACAACGAAGCAAAAGCCTTTGCCGACTTGCTCGACGAATGGCGATAGTGATGCTTGTGTGTGGATTCCACACATCAAAACTGGCTCTGTCTTTATCACGGAGCCCATCATGGCCAAGCATGCTGCTTCAAACATCTCGATCGACCCCGCGGTCGCAAGCATCGACCTCTCGGCGGTTCGTCGCCATCTGACCAGTAGCTCAGCAGCGACTTTTTCTCAGGAGCAATGGGAGGGGGCGGAGCTTGAGTACCGGCAGTACTTGACGATACGGCGGCAGTTCCCAGGCCGCTTTCTGATGCCGCTCGGGGTGGCACGCACGGTGTGGCAGGCACACATCGTTGATACGCGGGCATACCGCAGTGACTGCACCCGTATTTTTGGCCGATACCTCGACCATTTCCCATACCTCGCGCTTTCGAGCGATCAGGGGGTGCAAGAGCAGCAAGAGGCCGAGAGTAACTACACAGCGCTTCTTCGTCGCCAGCATCAAACCTCAGTCCAGCACTGCTCGTCATCGCCGGCCTCGCGCTCTGGCAGCGATGATCTGGGAGGCTTGGAGTTACGGGCCCGTCCCAAGGTTGTTTTGGTGGCATTGCCCTGGGCTCGTGAGGGACGGCAACTTGCCCCGCTTGGTCACGCGTCAATTTCGGCGCGACTACGAACTGATCCCGCGATCTGCCTAGAAGAGATCGTGCGGCCGGTCGGTGATCGACCATTCCCCTCGGCGACCGTCGCAGCGGAGATCATGGCTTGCTTTGCCGCGGGGGACGCGAATTCGACGGTGGCAATAGGCGCATACGTTTGGAACGACGAGCAGGTCAAGGAGCTTGTTGGTCATCTGCGTAGCCTTGGCTTCTCGGGCCGAATCATTCTCGGCGGGCCTCAGATTTCCTACGCCACAGGTGGTCTTGAGCAGCTTTACCCAGGCGTGGACTGCTTCGTCCGGGGAGCTGGCGAAAACGCACTTTATGCCCTCGTGAGCGGTCGTGATCCTGCCGCTATCGCTGGCGTTCATGTTGTTGGAGCATCTGATAAGGGTATTCAGGCCCGCGCGGATCTTGACTCGCTCCCGTCGCCGTATCTCACTGGTCTGCTTGACCCTGCAGCCGGCGGGTCAATTCACTGGGAGACACAGCGTGGATGCCAGTTTCGCTGCTCGTTCTGCCAGCACCGCCAGCCGGGGAAGGAGTCTGCGGTGATCAAAGTTGATCGTGCGCGCGTGTACGCAGAGATTGCCCTGTTCTGTGCAGCCAAGACCCCTCGAATCTCTGTTCTTGATCCGATCTTCAACCGAGACAAGCAATGGGCGACGGACATCCTCGATCGTTTCGCGGAGAGAGGCTTCAGCGGCGAGATAGCGCTTCAGTGTCGTCCCGAGATGATTGATTCAAGTTTTCTTGACGCTGCAGCCAAGCTTGATGTGACCTTGGAGTTCGGCCTTCAGTCGGTTGTGGATGCCGAAGCTCGTGCAGTTGATAGGCCGAACAATCTGGGGAGGGTTGAGGAGGTCTTGTCGCAAGTGCAGCAGCGTGGAATTCGCCATGAAGTGTCTCTGATCTATGGACTGCCTAAGCAGACCTTGGCGACGTTCCGTCAGAGCATTGACTGGTGTCTCAAACGCAACGTCCAGACTCTTCGTGCGTTTCCGCTACTCCTGCTTCGCGGTACTCCGCTGGCGGATCAGCGGCTGAAGTGGGGCATGGAGGTAAAGCCTGGGCCGGTCCCACTCGTGACTGCTTCGGCAAGCTTCAGTGCTGACGAATGGAGGCAGATGGACGCCCTTGCACATGCGCTTTCCGCGACGGAGGGAGCTCATCCCGGTTCGGTCGAAGAGCTGTTGATCCCTTCGGCACAGAACAGCCGAGTGGGCATTCCTGCCGAAATTCGAGCATTGGAGAAGAGCCTGTGAGCATGAAAAAAGGAATCTTCGTTGTTTTTGAAGGGCTCGACGGATCTGGAAAGAGTACTTGCGCACAGCGCACGGCCCAGCTGCTCGGTGCGCGTCACATGAGAACGCCCGATGGTGATTTGCTAGAACACCGCGAGAGAATTCTGAACTCATTTGAGGGGAGTCAGGAGGCTGCGCATTTGCTCTATTTGGCTTCTGTGGCAAGCGCATCGGCCAAGATCACAAAGTACCTGGACGCCGGGGAGTCTGTTGTCTTGGATCGATACCTGCTTTCTACCCAAGTTTATGCAGAGTTTCGCGGCTCCACGCTCCAGATTGAAGACTCGGTTGCCCACGTACTTCGTTCGGCAGATCTCACCGTGTTCTTGGATGCGCCTCTCAATGTGCGATGTGCGCGGGTGCGCTCAAGATCGCAGATCGTGGCGAATGACGATGCGCAAACGCTTGTGGCCGACGCGGATTCGTCCTTGCGTAAAGGCTACATGCGGCGCTTAGAGTCGCGGATTGTTGGCCGGGCACTTGTTCTCGATTCTTCGACCTTGACGGCCGAGCGCGTCGCCGAGGTGGTTGCTCGGGAGGTTGCCGAGCTGGGAGGGGCGCTGTGATGGGAGTCGAACTGTCAAAACATGCTCAAACACGGCTTCAGCAGCGGGCCATTCCTGAGTTAATCGTTGACTGCCTCGTTAGATTCGGGAGCCGCCAGCCAGCCGGTGACGGCGTTTGGAAATGCTTCTTCGACAAGAGATCACGACGCAAGCTAGCGGGCTACGCCGGACCGCTAGCGAATCAGTTGGACGCTTACTCCGATGTGTACGTCGTGGTGTCGGCAGACGAGAAAGTCGTCACAGCGGCACATAGATTAGAGCGCATCAGGAGGGCCTAGCATCCCTATGGGGCGGAGGGCGCACTTTGCACGTGCCAGCCGTCCCTCGTGCTTCGTCGCGGCGTAAATTTGGTCGCTTGATATCTGGTCGGGTCAGCAGACGTACGGTGTGAATTGGGCGTGAATCGCTGTTTGAATTTTTCTTGCAGACTTAGCACCAAGAATGCGCACGGCAAAGCGCACAAGAAAGCGCACAAAGCGTCGCGTCGACGTTGGCCATACTCGTCATCGAGAACTCCATGGGGATGCGTTGAACGGACGCAGCATGCTGTCTGTCTTTCTACCCGTCCAGCGAGCAATCGCACGTCAGATCGTTCTCGCGCAGCGCTGCTTACGGATCGTCGAGTGCTGTAGGTGCCGCATCCAGTGCCTAGCGGACATCTTCAGATTAAGGCTGTTTCGGTCGTATTGTCGCGAGCAGCAGCAGGACGCAAAGTCCTCCCGCAAGAAGCCAAGGGCTCCGGACAAATACGAAGCTGGCAGCCAAAACGATCCCTATCGTCCATAAGATCGGCCTTACGGTATTCGCGATTCTTCGCATGACCTTGTGCGCGGGTTCGGCAGCCCGATCAACGTTTTGTTTCCCGAGTTCCTTCAGATTTTCTAGCTCAGCCGGTGTTTCCGTGGAGTCTTTTGGAAGATCGGTTTCAACTGGATCCGATAGTCCAGTTCTCTGCTCACCGAATTCGTTAGAGTCCGGCCGGATCGACTGGAACGTCTCGCGCCGTTCTGGATCACCCGGTACTCCCTCGCAGACGAGGTGAGCGAACGTGCGATCAGCGGGGTCAAGACGAAGCTTGCGTCGGCCAGCCGTCAGGCGCATCCAGCACATCAACCAAAGCAGCAGTCTTGGCAGAAGACCATAGACCGTCAGGCAGCCGACGAACCAACCGGTCCATGCGCGGCGTGCTGCTTCATCGGTTAGAGGCACGTTGCTCGACGAGACGACACTTGCGTCGGGGACGGGGAAGCCGATCATCGCTGGAGCGATGCCGAAGAACTGGACCATCCAGACCAATGTGTCCTGCGTCAGCCAGGTCGTCTCCCAGACGAATGTGTACCCGCGAAAAGCGAGCGCGCCTACAAGGCCGGCCAGCATCCCGAGCGTCGCGACTGCCCAAACCCCGTGCGTCATACTTCCGAACCACCAGCGGGTAAGGCCCGACTTGTCGTGGAGAGTTAACAAGGGTTGGACGAACTGATCAGATTGCCCCGGGAAATGCGAAATGACCCAAGGCCATAACGCACCAACACCGATGTGCCGCCGGCCTGACGAAAAGAAGCCGCAAGTCCACACCGCGAGCATGAGTAGGTTTGAGCCCAAAAGACCTAGAAGTGCCCACAGCGCGTTGATCTGGCGTGAGCCCTCATCGAAGCCAAGCGCAGCAGCTATTCCCGCGAAGAAAATCAGGACAGCCAGGACGAGCATCAGGGAGCGACTGATCGACAGCCATCGGTTGAGCTTATCGACTAAGCCTTCCCGATCAGCAAGAAGCACTCCGCGCGCGACGATCTGTCCTTCGGGGTCGGAGGTTTCAGCAGTAGCTTGTCGTACCTCGTCGTAATCGGACAGTCGCCCGTCGGTACGCTCGATCTCGCTAATGGCTTGAGCAAGCCAGCGAGACTCGAAGCGACTGAGCTTATTGGGGTTCAAGCGGGCTCCCGCAAAGTGTGTCGCGTGATCCGGATGAGCGTAGAAGACAACACCGACCAGAACAGTCCGATGAGTGCGACTAAAAGTCCTAGGGTGGCGGACACAAGAAACCACACTTCATTCGAGTAGCGCATCGAAGCTCGAATGATTCTGCTTTTGCCGAGCAGTTCCAGCCGGCCGACGACCTTGTCGGCGCCGAGGGCTTCGGTTGCTCGTTGCAGATGCCTTGCGTCTGACGCAGAGTCGATGTGCTGTATTACGTGCAGCCCGCGCGCGAGGCCGAGGCGGTCGTAGATCGAGCCCATGTTACCGACGACGCGGCTTGCCCCTGCGATGCGAGGCGTTTTGATCACACGCAGCAATTCATCCCTGGAGCGAACGCTGCCCATACGCTTCCAGTCGATGCTCTTCGCTGCATCTGTGAAGGAGGCGGTTAGCTTGTTGGAGAGTTTGCCCATCCGGCGAGCAGTCTTCGCTGCGCTCGCACCGATTTTCACTGAGTAAGCTGTACCCCCACTGAAAACTGCCGCCCCAGTCGCTGCTAGTCCGACTGCGGACAGGGTCAAATCCACAGCGTCTACCTCAGCCCCGCTCGCGTACCTCCCGCCCTCACGTGCGACGCCCACCACATCTCCAATCGGCGTCAGGTCGGTGATTCGACAGAACAGTACGGCGGAGAGGTCGCAACTCGCTGCGTCCCATACGCAGGCCGCGCAGCGTTCTGCCCTAGCGACGACACTGTGATCCTGTGAACGCAAGTCTTGCTCACGCGCAAGAAGTGGTGGGAATAGCTGGAATCCGCGTTCACTCGCAACGGCCAGAACCCCGTCGATTGCCACCCAGTTGCGCTGCTCAGCCGCGAGTAGATCATTCAGGCGCTGTTCAACGGTCGATTGCGACACGTGCTCTGCCATCATTCGATCAAGCACCGCGCTTAGCTTGTCGCGCTTCACCTGCATCGCGTCCGCCAGGATCGGCTCTCGACTGATCTCCCAGACGGACCAAGCCGTTGCAGCGGACGACGCCACGAGCAATACGGCAAACGCCTTCCGCAGGAATGCTTTCACGCGATCGTTCAGCCTTTGGTGGAAGCTGTTTCTCGCAGCGTCTCATACAGACGACCCGGCCCCATCAGGATGGCCTTGATCTCTGCCCGGATGCGCTCCGATTCCAGCGCCTGCTTGCTCATGTGCGTGAAGGATGCCAATGCGTCCATCACGGCGTCGAGGATGCGCGCGTCGAGGTCGGGGGAGTTGTTGAACTGCTCCTTGGTGTTGTTTACCGCCTGTTCGATCAGCGTCTCGCATTCGAGCAGCTTGCCCTTGATGGCGTTGTTCACATACACGAGCTTGTCGCCCGGCGTCAGTTCGCCCTCAAAGAGCTGATTCACGCGAGCGATGATCTCTTCGAGCAGCGCCTCTTCCTTGTCCTGAACCTTACCGCTGCCGCTCTCGCCGGTGGGCAGGATGCGGTAGTCGCGGTCGCCCGAGTCAGCGGTGCCAAGGCCGTGCTTGCGGGTGCCGAGGTCTTTGAGCGTGTAGTGCGTGAGCGCCAGCGACGACAGATCGACGCCCTCGTGCTCCCGGCCGAAGTCGAGCAGGCGGTGCAGCATCTTGAAGAAGATCGCGCGTTTCTCGATGTCGGTGTTGCCGTAGTCGATCATCTGGCTGAGGAAGGCATACAGGCGCGTGAAGGTGCCGATGTCGCGCTTGAAAAGTGTCAGCGCGTCCATCTCGTCCTTGGCATCCTTCGCCGCCTTGGAGCCTTCTTCCGATTCGCGGAACACCGCCAGAGCGTGCTTGAAGCGCGTCAGCAATCGGTTGGCAACCGGCGCGATGGCGGCATCAAGCTCTGATTGCTTGTTATTCGTGAGCACCGCCTGCACCACCCGATCGACCTCGAACGTGTCGTACAGCCCCTGGCCGTCGAGCTTCGCGCGCAAATCGAGGATGAGCGCGGGGTCGGTTACGTCAGCCAGTTCCGCTGTGGCGTGGTACTGCCGGAAGGCGGCGAGGATTTCGTCCGGGTCATTCACGAAATCGACCACGTAGGTGTCTTTCTTGCCGGGGTGCGCACGGTTCAGGCGCGAGAGCGTTTGCACCGCCTGCACGCCGCCAAGGCGCTTATCCACGTACATGCCGCACAGCAGCGGCTCGTCGAAGCCGGTCTGGAACTTGTTCGCCACCAGCAGGATGGCGTACTCACCCTCTTTGAAAGCGCTGCGGATGTCCTGGCCCTTCAGCATAGGGTTCAGCTCCTTGCTGAACTCCGTCACGGCTTCGGGGAACGTGTCCGTATCAAGCACCTCACCCGAGAACGCCACCAGCGTGTTCAAGCCGTAGCCATGCTCGACGATGTATTTGCGCATCGCCACCTGCCAGCGCACAGCTTCCTTGCGGCTGCCGGTCACGACCATTGCGCGCGCCTTTCCGCCGAGCAGCGGGGCAACATGCTTGCGGAAGTGTTCCACCACGATCTGCACGCGCTGCGCGATGTTGTACTCGTGCAGCCGCACCCAGCCCATGATGCCCTTGAGCGCCGCTCCCTGATCGACCGCCTCAACCACCTTCCCCTCATGCACGAGGTTGAAAGCCATCTTGTAGCTCGTGTAGTTGCGCAGCACGTCGAGGATGAACTCCTCCTCGATGGCTTGGCGCATCGAATACACGTGGAAGGGCGCGGGCAGGTTGTCGCTGGCGGCCGGCCGGCTCGGGTCAGGCCGCGTGCCAAAGAGTTGAAGTGTTTTGTCCTTGGGCGTGGCGGTGAAGGCCACGTAGGTGATGCCCTGGCTGTCGGCGTTGGCCTTGGCCGCCATTTGTGCGGCGAGCAAGTCTTCAGTGCCGAATTCGCCGCCGTCCGCCAGCTCCGCCTGTTCCTCGGCCGACAGCACCAGCTTGAGCTGCGCCGCCGTCTCGTTGGTCTGCGAGGAATGCGCCTCGTCCGCAATCACCGCAAAGCGCTTGCCTTGCGTCGCCGCCAGCTCGCGCACCTTCTCCAGCGCGAACGGGAAGGTCTGGATTGTGCACACCACGATCTTCTTGCCGCCCGCCAGCGCCTGAGCCAGCTCCTGGCTCTTGGACGCACCTTCGCCCTTGATGATCGCTACTACGCCCTTGGTACGCTCGAAGCCTTCGATGGCCTCCTGCAACTGCTGATCCAGCACATTGCGGTCGGACACCACGATGACCGAGTGGAACACCTTGGCGTTGTCCGCGTCGTGCAGGTCGGCCAGAAAGTGCGCCGTCCAGGCAATCGAGTTGGTCTTGCCCGAGCCGGCGGAATGCTGGATCAGGTACTTGCCGCCTGGCCCCTCGCGGCGCACCGCGGCCACGATGGCGCGAGTACCGTCGAGCTGGTGGTAGCGCGGGAAAATCCAGCCGGTCGTCTGATGTTTCTTGTTCTTCACCGGCACCATGTAGCGGCCAAGAATCTCCAGCCACGAGTCGCGCTGCCACACCTCGCGCCACAGGTAGTCCGTGGCATAGCCCGCCGGGTTCGGCTGGTTGCCTGCGCCGCCGTTGCAGCCCTTGTTGAACGGCAGGAAGACCGACTGCAGGCCGTCGAGCTTGGTGCACATCTTCACTTCCGAGTTCGACAGAGCGAAATGCACCAGCGCCCCGCCCGGAAAAGCCAGCAGTGGTTCGGCCACGTTCTTGCCCGGCACTCGCGGCAGGCGGTCGGTCTTGTACTGATAGACGGCGTTCTCCACCGCCTGTGTGTAGTCGGTCTTGATCTCGACGGTCGCCACCGCCAGCCCGTTGAGCGTCAGCACTACGTCGATACGGTTCTCGTTGTGCTGCGAGTAACGCACCTGCTGGATCACGCGCAGCCGGTTGGCGGCGTAGCGGGCCTGCAAGTCGGCGTTCATCGCCAGGGCAGGGCGGAACTGCGCCATCTGGATCGGCTGCCGTAGCCCGACCATCTCAAAGCCTTCGCGCAGCACGTGAAGCGTGCCGTGGGTGTCCAGCGTCTTGCGCAGGCGAGACGCCACCTCGTTGGTGGTCTTGCTGCCATAGGTCTTCTGCAATTGCTCCCACACCTTGGGCTGCGAGGCTTCGATCCATGCTGCCAGATCGCCGGGGTGGATGGCGTTGGCGCGATCCCAGCCGGCGTCGTTGGCGTCATGCAGCCAGCCGACGGCGGCCAGGTCGGCGCAGATTTCAGTCTCAAAGACGATTTCGGTGTGGATGGCGGTCATGAGAGTCCGATGCCCTTTTTGAGCAGGCTGATGATTGCGTCTTTGCCAAGGTGCCGGGCACCCTCGCGGAGCCAGTAGAGCAACTCTTCGTCGGCATCAGGCGCGTCAAATACGACGCTTTGGCCGGTCTTGAACGTGAAGTGCTCGGCCATGCGTTGTGCCTCGAATCGGGCCGCACTTTTAGGGTGGGAAAAGGCCGTGTGCAGTTCGGCGTAGCGAGCGATCGCGTTGCTGGCGATCAGAAAGCTGAGCACTCGGCTCGTGCGGGATTCGTCGCCCTGCCAAAGCACATCGACCCATGCATCTTCCTCGTCCTCTTCCATGGGAACGGGCTTGATCAAGGTGCCGTCGGTCAGCGAGCGAGCACACTTGACGCCTTCGACCTGCTCGCCGTCATACAGCGGTATCAGGTTGGCGATGAAGTTCACCACGCGTTCGCTGAGGGTGTTATTCATCGTTGTTCGCGCTGCCGCGCTTCAACTCGTCCAGCGTGATCCCTTGGACGTTTCTCCATTCTCGCCAGCCGTTCGACGCACCTCCGCATACGACGGCCGATGCGCCGCTGGGCGACATGAACAGCACGTCCTCTTTGAAGACTAAGGCTCCGTTCTCTACTAGCAGTTTGCCTTGCTCAATCAGCGTGGCGCGCACCTTGGCAAAGGCGTGCCCCTCGAAAGCGCTCAGCGGCTGCAGGCGGGCGCGAGAGCCTTTCAGCACCACGAAGCCCTCGGACGTGTATTCGCCCCGCGCGTCCGTGCCGCCGCGCTTGCAGTAGAACAGCTCCGAGGCGTCCGCCTGTCCGATCGGCTTGGCCACAGGCTCGAACAGCGGATAGCCGAGCGTGGCGAGCAGGGTGCGGCCGGTGTCGAAGATCTCCATGCAGTCGGCTTCGAGCGGAGCGGGGGTGTGCGGTTTGCTGCCGTCGTTGCCGTTCTCGGCGGTGTAGCGGCTGGCCTTCTTCCCTTCCTGAAGGCACAGCCATTCCAGAAACAGGGCATGCGTCTGCGTGAGGCTGTTGGTGCGCGAGATCAGCACCAGCGCGCGCTGCCAGAAGTCCTTTTCCTTGTTGTGCTTGGCCAGCCGCGTGCGCAGGTCGCCGGTCTGGCCGATGTACACCGTCGGTGTCGCGCCATCCTCGCCCTGGCCGAAAAGGAAATACACCGCTACTTGATCGCTCACGGGCATCGCGATGAAGTCCGTCAGCGTTGTTCGCGGCACCTCGATCACCTGCACGATGCGGGTCGTGATTTCGGCCACGCGGATGCCGCGCGGGTCGCCGAAGGGCAGGAAGATCTGGATGGTCTGCGGACGGAGAGCGTTTTGGCTCATCGGTCCAATCCGTGTTCCTGGCGGTGAGCAGCCAGATAGGGTTTGTGGCGATCGCACACGAAGCGAAGCCGCTGGGTGCTGTTCAGACCCAGTGCGCGGAGATCGTCCGCGCTGATGCGGTCCTTTGTCAGCATGGCCCCATCATCATCAAATCCAATCAGCCCAGCGTCGAACAATCGGTCGATCGATGCGCTGAGCAGTAGGCCGTTGTATTCGTCGAGGCGTTCATGATTGTTGCTGGGTTTCCATGGCTTGGCGTGTGACGCGATGAGCACCTTCGTGATGGCACACCCCGTGACAGCGCAGCGACCGTCCCACAGTTGCAGCATCCGGTTTCGGTAACCGCCCTGGCCGATTCGGGCGTTTGTGAGCGCGCGCCGCTCTGTTTCACCGATGTTCTTCGTGAGCGGGTCGGCCTGCAGTTCCGCGGCGGCTTCGACAATACCCGGTTGGCGGTCGAGGGCCGGCTCCAGCCTGCCAAGCATGTCGAGAGCAGCGACGACTTCGGGGCGTATCTTCCACTGCAGATCACCCCGAGCATCTTTGGGGCCGCTCGTGCAGATCACGTTGGTCCAGAAACGCTGTTCCGGTACCCCGAAGGCTTCGCCCAAGCGATGAGCGAGCTTGCCGTATTGGGCGTTGGCCGTCTGATAGCTGGTGTATCCGCCTAGCTGCGCAATACGCGTCATCGACAGGCAGCCTTCCTCCGATGATGCGTGACCGATCAGCATCCATCGCTGACCGTCCGAGAACTCATTCCAGATCGACTCGAACGCGCGCCGAAAGTCCTCAGCAGTCAACGATTCAAGTGCCAGAAGGTCTGTGCGAGCCGCTTGCTGGGCGTCGATCATGCCCGGGCGCTCTCCGGGCAGCGCGTCGATCGGTGGGATCGCGGCTCCGTCGGCCAGATGGCGAAGCTCGGGGGTGATCCAGTACCCCGTGATCACCCGCTCGCCGAGCTTGTAGGTATTCCCTTGTATGCCTTTGCCTGAACCTTCGGGCCTTGCTCGCACCCCCCAGCCTTTGAGCGCAACGCCCCGAATCACCTCTTCGATGTCCATCGTGTAGTACCCGCCGCCGTTGCGGTCGCGACCATGTTCAGGCGTCGAAAGAGCGAAGCCGTGGCGGCCGGTAGTGGTCTGATTCTTCAGGTAGGGGTAAAGGACGCGGCTGTCCTCGGCGATCAATGCGAAACGCTTGTCGATGTCCGCTGTCATGTGGTGGCTTCCTCCATGTGGGCGACGGCTTTGCGCACGTCGATCTTGCCGGTAACGGCGGCGGAGATCAGGGCGGTGCGGCGTTCCTGGAGCAGGGAGACGGTGGATTCGGCTTCGGCTTGCAGATCTGCGATAGCCTTCGTCTGGTCGTTCAGGAAACTGACAATCTCAGCCTGCTCTGCTACGGGCGGTATCGCGGCGATTCTGGTTCCCATCACGCTGAGTGGAATCCGGGATCTGGTTGATCCTGTGGCCAACCGTCCCGAGTCAATGTGTGCGCTACAGTTGAGTTGAAAGGCCGCAAAATCAGGCAGTGCCTTTGCATTGTTGAGTCGAAATCGGAAGCAGTCAGCTTTGACAAGCGCCGGACCTATATCAGGAGGGGCGACGCACGCACGCCCGACTAAGTTGTTGTCGTCGCCAAGGCCCGCGAGCAGCAAATCACCGGGAAGAACCTCATGTCTTGTCAGTTCCCGCTGAAAGTAGGACATGTCGAGATATGCCGGCTCGCCAGCATAGAACCCATCAGCGCGGATGTTCTGAAGGCGTACTACCAGCGCGCCAGACTCGGTGTAATGCTCGGACTTGATGCCGGAGCCAAATGGGCCATCACATCGCTCTGTGGTCAACCTCGAAAGAGGCGCTACCTCCCAATGCGCCGGCACCTCCCCCAGCCACTCCACGCCCGAATCCTTCATCGGCGCGTTCGGGTTCAGGCCCTTGGTGACGGCGTGCGAGATCAGCGCCTGGCGCTTTTCCTTGAGCAGCGCGATGAGGTTCTGCTGCTCGGCCACGAGGTCGTCGATCTTGGCGGTTTCGCGGTCGAGGAAGGAGGCGATGGCGATTTGTTCGGGTGGCGTGGGTAATGGCACTTTCAGCCCCATCAACTCGCTTGCGTTGATCGCCGGGTAGCTCACGCCGACTGAACGGCTGATGATCTCGTCGATCAGGAATTCGCTTTGGAAGAGATAGCCGGCGTATCCGGTAGCGACAGCGTTCGGACGGATAACCGCAAACCCGGTCGAGACGACCATGTTCTCAGGCGGTCGATGAACTGGCGCAATGGCGCGCAAATACGTGCGCACCGTTGATACGATCACGTCGCCGTCTCGGACGATCCGCCGAGCACGTGACGGGGTCGCACTGAACTGCAGTGCGGTGCTGCTTGTGATCCCCTTGCCGGCGGTTACGTCGGAGATTTCGACGTATTCGATCTCAGTCTCGGGGGCTGTTGCTTCTGGCAAGACCTCATCGTTGCAGGTACTGACCGACTTGATGCGAGCGACCTCCCAATGCGCCGGCACCTCCCCCAGCCACTCTACCCCCGAATCCTTGTACTCGTCGTAGCGCGGGAAGCTCATCCAGCCAGCCCCTCGATCATCTGCTTGATGCGGTCGGTAGCGCGCTTCAGCTCAGCGTCGATCTCGGCCAGCGGGCGGGGCGGCTCGAAGACGTAGAAGTGGCGGTTGAACGGGATCTCGTAGCCGACCTTGGTCTTGTCGTGGTCGATCCAGGCGTCCGGCGCATGCGGCAGCACTTCGCGCTCGAAGTAGGTTTCCACGCCCTCAGCGAGCGGCACGTTCTCGGTGTCGCGCAGGGACGAGTCCGGCTGCGGCTTGCCCTTGGCCTTGCCCTTCTGGCCGACGACGACATTGCCGGCCTCGTCGCGCAGCGGGCGCTCGACGGTGATCGTGCGGTAGCCGAAGGACTTGTTGCAGAAGATTCGGGACAGCGGCACGCGCTTGAGCTTGCCGCCTTCTGGCACGGCCGGCAGCGGTAAGTCGGGTAGCAGGGTGACGCGGGTGCCTTCCTTGCCGTTGGCGTCCAGCACGACGGCCTGCTCGGCTTCAAGACAGTGGCCGAACAGGTGGGTGATCTCGCGGATGTGGTCCTCGGCCAGTTCCTTGCGCTTGGAGCCGAGGCTCTTGCGCATCTTCTGCCAGAAGCCCGAGGCGTCGATGAGCTGCACGTGGCCGCGGCGGTGATCGGGTTTGTGGTTGGACAGAATCCACACGTAGGTGCTGATGCCGGTGTTGTAGAACATGTCGGTCGGCAGCGCGACGATGGCCTCGACCAGATCGTTCTCCAGCAAGTAGCGGCGGATTTCCGATTCGCCCGAGCCGGCGCCGCCGGTGAACAGCGGCGAGCCGTTCAGCACGATGCCGATGCGGCTGCCGCCTTGCTCGGCCGGGCGCATCTTGGAGATGAGGTGCAGCAGGAACAGCAGCGAGCCATCGGACACGCGCGGCAGGCCGGGGCCGAAGCGGCCGGCAAAGCCCATCTGCTCGGCCTCGCGGCGCACTTCCTTCTCGACCTTCTTCCATTCCACGCCAAACGGCGGGTTGGACAGCATGTAGTCGAAGTGCTTGCCGGGCAGGCCGTCGTCCGAGAGCGTGTTGCCGAAGACGATGTTCTTCACGTCCTGGCCCTTGATGAGCATGTCGGCCTTGCAGATGGCGTAGGACTCGCCATTGAGTTCCTGCCCGTGCATGGTGAGACGCGCGCCGGGGTTGTGGCTGTGCAGATACTCGCCTGCCACGGAAAGCATGCCGCCGGTGCCGGCGGTGGGGTCGTAGATGGTGCGCACGACGCCGGGCTTGGCGAGCGCGTCGTCGTCCTCGACGAACAGCAGGCTGACCATGAGGCGGATGACCTCGCGCGGCGTGAAATGCTCACCGGCCGTCTCGTTGGAGATTTCGGCGAAGCGGCGGATGAGTTCCTCGAACACCATGCCCATCTGCGCGTTATCGACACGCTTGGGGTGCAGGTCGATGTGCGCGAATTTCTCGGTGACCAGATACAGCAGGTTGGCCTTGTGCAGGCGCTCGACGGTGTTGAAGAAGTCGAAGCGGTCGAAGATGTCATGCACCTCGGGCGCGAAGCCGTCGATGTAGCTGCGCAGGTTGGTGCGCAGGTTGTCCTGATCGCCCATCAGCGTCGGCAGGTCGAGGTCCGACACGTTGTAGAACGGCTGGCCGGCCTTGCGTAGCACGAACGGCTCGAATGCGATGCCGGCCTTCTGCTTGTCGCGGTACTCGCCGAGCACGTTGGCCTTGGTGGGCGCGAGCACGCAGTCCAGCCGGCGCAGCACGGTGAAAGGCAGGATGACGCGACCGTACTCGGATTGCTTGAAGTCTCCGCGCAACAGGTCGGCGACTGACCAGATGAGGGCGGAGAGGGCTTGCTGATTCATGACGGGTGGCTTTGTAGGTGGTTGCGCCGATTATGGACGACAAACCCGTCTGCGACGACCTCAGCAGTCACTGCGCTGCAGGGGCGCAGCTGAAGGGCAGACTATTGGAGATGCAGTTGGGCCGCGGATCTAATGCTCAATAGCGAGAGCTTCTATGCGAAAAGTATGGGTGTCCAAGCGCTGCTACAGTATCCTCGCGGCCGCATGGTTCCACGGCGCCATCAATCTACTCATCTGAGGCGATGTGCAGAGAGTGGCTTTGCCCGATCAAGAACTCATCAATTCCATGCGTTGGCAGGAGTTGCCTGAGATCCAGCATCCGACGGCCAAACTCGGTGCTGCTCTAGATGTGTTCTGGCCCGACTGGAGCAATCCCATCACATTGCGGGATGAAGCCTCGGAGGTGGAAGTTCTGAAGCTCTGCAAAGAAGCCAAGGATGCACTGAAGCAGGCGGCATGCCGCGCCAGGATGACTAGGGAACCCCGGTCACCCAATCCCTTGGAGGTCGTATGAAAAAAATCGCCCTTGCTTTGACGTTCGTAGCGGTATGCCCGCCAGCGTTTGCTGAGGACAAGTACATCGTCAAAGGAAGCACCCTGTACCAAATGGTCAAGGAAAAAGAGGCATTTCCAGGAACTATGTTTGTTGCGGGAGTCCTCCAAGTTGCGCGCATGAATAAACTGGTCTGCTATACCGACACCAGAGATGCTGTAGGAGTCACTTATGGAAGACTGGTGGCCTACTACACTGACAACCCCAAAGAGTTGCAAAAAGAGGCAACGCAAGCGGTCCTTGAAATTGGCGCGAAGTCCTACCCTTGCAAGCGCTAACTCATCCAGCACCTTCTCAGCTCCTCTTCGGCCGGTTTTTTTTGGACCTATGTTTCAGCTAGGGGAGGCGCAGAGCCCGGCTCATGCAATCCACGATGATCGACTTCTCGAATCCCGAAGCCGTCGTGCCCTGGCAAGCCATCGACGACCGCGTGATGGGCGGCGCGTCGCTGAGTCGCCTGCGCCATGATCCGGCGGGGCATGCGGTGTTCGATGGTGAGGTTTCGTTCGACAACGGCGGCGGGTTCGCATCAGTGCGCAACACGCAGTTCGCCATCGAGCAGCCCGAAGCTGACGCGCTTCGCCTTGAAGTCCGCGGAGACGGGAAACGCTACAAGCTCAACCTGCCAACAGATGACGGCTTTTACGGCATCAACTACCAAGCCGCCAGCCGGAGAGTGGTCGGTCATGACGCTGCCGCTGGCGGCCTTTGCGCCGCCTCTCGATGCGCCACAGGTGCGGCAGTTGGGGAGCAGGTCAATTGCAAGCATCCCAAGTTCGGTCTCCTTGAGCTTCGGTCACGAACGTTGCAGGGACGTGTTGATGATCTCGAATACTTGTTCAATGTACTTCCCTTCCTTAGCGTCGGTGGCCTGACGAAGGTAGGACGGCACAAGCTCCAAAAACTCATACTTACTGGTCGGCAAAAACTCTACCAACGCCTCGAGCATTGCGGGCCTAAGGAGACGTTTGGCGGCGGGCGTATCGGGTAGCGCGGGTTCGATGACTTCTACGTTGAATCGACTCAATCGCTCGCGTAGTGAATCTTCCTCGTTTGCGTATGACCGGGTAGCAGCTGGCATTGGCTCCTCCACGGTTGGGGGTTGCTCTACCTCTAGGTCTACCGAAACTGCTGAAATGCGTTCTGTGGTGGGTTCCGACTTCATGTGATGCAGCTCACGAATGATCGGCGCCAATTGGGCTTGCGGGTCCTTGAACCAGTCGGTCGACCAGATTCTGCGAATGCGCCATCCAAGACGCTCCAGGATGGCTTGGCGCAGGCGGTCGCGGTCGCGGGACGATTTTGCCGAATGGTAGGTCGCGCCGTCGCACTCGATGCCCATAAGGAAGCGACCAGGGTTGCCCGGGTCGACGACCCCAACATCAATGAAGAAACCCGATACGCCGACCTGAGGTTTGCATTCGAAGCCCTGCGTTCGGAGTGCATTCATGACGGCGATTTCAAAGTCGCTGTCAGGCGCTCGTCCGGTGTCTGGCTCGACTCGATGGATATAGCCAGTCTCGCAATAGCGCAGGAAGTTCTGCAATGACTTCACCCCTCGGTTCGTGCCGGGGCCGACGACGATGCTATCTGCGCCCATCGAGCTGAAGATGTGCATCCTCTTGCGGGAGCGTGTGAACAACACATTGAGGCGCCGCCACCCCTGTTCGGAATTGATCGGGCCGAAGCGCTGGTATACCGGCCCGGCAGGCTCCTGCGGACCGTAGGTCATCGAAATGAAGATGACATCCCGTTCGTCACCCTGGACGTTTTCGAGGTTCTTGATGAACAACGACTCGCTTCGACTCTCATCGCGATCCAAGCATGCTTGGAACGTCGGGTCGTCCTTCGCCAGTGTTTCGATGGCGCGCTCGATATGCTGGCGCTGCTCCGCGCTCATGGCGACTACGCCAAGTGTCTCCTCCGGGCATTTCTTGAAGTGGTCGCGAACTGCCTCGGAGATCTGTTTGGCCTCTTCAATGTTCTTGCGATTGACGAAGCACCCACGCTGAACCCGCACATATCGAATTCCGTACTGTTTCGACTCGCTATGCGGAGAGGGAAAAAGTACGAGGTCGCTATCGTAGAAAGAGTGGTTTGAAAACGCGATCAGCGCTTCGTGCTGCGATCGGTAGTGCCAGCGCAAGCGACGCGCCGGGAACATGGGCAGCGTTGCGTCGAGGATGCTCTCGGATTCTTCGAGGCCGGTGGGGTCCTCGGAGTCCTCGTCCAGCATGCGGTCGAAGAAGCTTGTTGGTGGCAATTGTTTCGGGTCGCCGACCACGACCAGCTGGGACCCGCGCGCAAGCGCTCCGAGTGCGTCCTGTGGTTTGATCTGCGATGCTTCGTCCATGATGACCAGGTCGAACTTCACTTTGCCTGGGGCTAAATACTGGGCCACGGACATCGGCCCCATCATGAAGCAAGGTTTCAGGGCTGCCAGCGCGCCTCCGGCCCGCTGCAACAATTGCCGAAGTGGTACGTGCTTCTTTTTCTTGGAACATTCTCGTTCCAGCAAGGCGAGTTCGGTAAGTTCACTGGCGCGCGGCGATAACATGCCAGGCGGGATTTTGGCCTGATCAATCTTCCAGGCGATCTCCTCGCATTGCAGTTTCTTGAGATCGTTGTCGTATTGTTTGAACTGCGATTGCAGGGTTTGCTGGTTATGCCCCGAGAACTGCGCCAGTTTAGGGTCTTCGCGAAGGATCTCGCGTGCGAGTAGATCAAAGACGCCCGCCTTGTATGCGTTATTGACTTCATCGATTCTGATCACTGATTGCTCGACAGCGTCAGCGAGCGGATGCAAACCAAGCGATTCAAGCCGGTCGCGTACCCGCACGTAGTCCAGCCAGTTAGCGAGCGTTTCCGGTGCGCCGAGGGCGCGAGCGTTGCGCTGAGCTAACGCGTCGAGATCCTCGCCGGATTGGAGGAGCCAAGCATTCTGGTCGAGTCGCCCCAGTTCGCTGAAGGTGCCTCGAGACCGTGTTTCGGATTCGAGCAGAGCATTCAAGGTCGCGGCATGCGTAGAAAGCGCTTCGAACACACTTACTGTCGGATTGGCGTAGATGGACGCAATCAGCGAGGCATGCCGCAGTTGGCCATCAACTCTGTCCGCAATCTGGAGCGTATTACGCAGGGCATTCACAGTGGCGGTGTTGTCGGACCCAGGGCCGACGGACAGTCTCAACTTGCCTTCGAACAAGCGAGCGTCGATATCCGGTTTGCACCATTCCTCGACGTCGGTCATGAGATGAGCAAGTGCTTCAATACGGCTGGCGACTTCAGCAATGGAGAGCGTGTCGTCGGAAACGAGCGTCCCGCATGCTTCGATCGCAGATGTGACTTCTGACTGAATCTTCGGTAGGACGCCTCCATCTCCGACAAGCAGACAATCTGCTCTCCGCAATTCGGAGACGGGCGAGAACACTTCGCGCAGGCTCGCCAAGTCATCGAGCAGGTCTTGTACTTGTCGCTGGACATCGCGCTCAGCCAGCGACCGGATGGCTTTGCCGAGAGCGGTGTCGAACCTGAGAATGGCGTCGCCTATAGCCACCCGACCTCCAAATCCAACGCCATACTGCCCGCGGACGCGCTTGTACCAAGCACGCACGTCTGTCAGCGCAGCAATGTCGGTATCTAGCCCATGCCAAAGCTCGCCCAGGGCTTCGTGGTAGCCGGAATCGTTCTCAAATTTGGTGAGACCGCGGACGAACGTGGTCGCATTACCAAGATGTTCGCGCAGCATTGGCAGCTTCACGCTTGGCCTCGCCGCATAGTCCAGAAGCGCAGCTTTTGCTTTCCGCCAGTCACGTTTGAACCACCGAAAAAGTCCGCCAGCGTCAAGCCGTGCGTCCAAATCGCGCAGCGTTGTTTCGTCGGGCAACTTTTCAAGTGCGAACACGCTTACCAAACTTTCGTGCAACGTCCGAAGTGCCGCTAGATCGTCGTGCAGGCGGGGTAGGAGGTCGTCGAGTTCGTCGTTATCCAAAGCCTCACTGCGAAGTTTCCACTGGGCTGGTTGGAGGCTTGAGACGATGTCGATGATTGTCTTGAACTCTCTCAACCCCGACTCGCTAGGGGTGAGGCTCTGGGCGACAGCTACTCCGAGTGCGCTGCCAACTCCTTCGAAGGGTTCGGCCAGTTGCTCTAGTTGTTCCAAGGTCGCACCCAGACGGCTAAGCGCCTCGGCTAGACGCCGAAGCTCTACGTCGTACCCAACCAGTTGTTTGAGTCGTGCGTTGCCGTCCAGCAGCGTGTTGACCTGTGACAGGTCATTGAGAACCTCATGCCCAACCTTGTTGCCAAGCTCCCCGTATTGCTTCTGGATACCTTCGAACAAGTGTAGGTATGCCTTGCATGCTTGGAGATCATCACCGCGTAGGTAGGGCAGGTGATCAAGCAACTCATTGCCGATCAGCGTAGGTATTCCGGCGAGATCGTTTTGAAGCGAGCGCAGCCCATTCAGATCCTGAGCCACAGCGTTCGGTGAGCAGTGAAGCGTCTCTGAGAGGGCATCTCGTTCCAGGAGGAGCGCGCGCAGGTCGGAGTGCCAAACTTCGAGTGATGTAAGGATCTGGTCTGCATCAAAGAACTGCAGGTCGCCATTCCGCAAGCCGAACCACGGGTGGGCTTGTAGCGGAGAGTCAGCCCCTAGTTGTTGCGCGATGGCTTCATAAATCTTTCGATAGGCGTCGACCTGATCTTCGTTTCGGCGTTGGGCTGTCGGGTCATAGTTGTTACCGTCGTAGCCCTTCGGATGCAATTGCTCGGGATGCGCTGCGACCTCGCCACGGTAGCGTGTTGCTCCAACGAGGATGTCGTGGGCAGAGCGGCCGGTTCTCTTCCAAAACGAGTTGATATGCTCTGCGTGGTTCTTCAGCTCGGTTTTGAGTTGTTCGAACCGAGCAATATCGACTTGAATTTCCTTCGGCGAACGATACTTTCCGCGATTCTTCAGGCGTACGTCGAGTTCATCGAGCACTCGACGCTTTTGCGTCTTGTGGCTGTGCAGCTCCAAACAGAAATCGCCAAGCCCAGCTGCGTCGAGGCGACTGCGCACCACTTCAAGCGCAGCCAGCTTCTCCGCTACGAACAGGACTCTCTTTCCTTGTGCCATTGCTGCGGCAATCAAGTTCGTGATCGTCTGCGATTTCCCCGTTCCCGGCGGCCCTTCGATGACCAAATTCTTGCCGTTGATGGCGTCGATCAGAGCGCTATGCTGCGAACTGTCCGCATCGTCGATGAGCGGGTACTTTGTGTGAATTTCGTCAATTTCATCGATCAGATATTCCTCTCCGAAGCCGGAGTGGCCATCTGTCTGAGCCTCGTCGTTCTGGTTAGATCCGGATAGGAATCGTGACACCACCGGGTGCTCAAGGATGCTTTCATCGTCCGGCCAGCGTGCTGGATCCAGATCGAGGTACATCAGTAGCTTGCTGAAATTCAGCAAAGTCAGCGAGACATAACGCCTGACTCGCCAACGATCCTGATTGTTGCTTTCTATGAGCGCCTGGACGTCTCTGAAATATGCTTCCGGTTCGGTGTCTTCGCCCAGGTCTGGTAATGCGAGGCCGAAATCGATGCGCATTTTCTCGCGTAGCGACAGATTGGGGATGATGTCCTCCCCGGAGTACGAAAGGGTGTAGGTATAGGTCCGCGTTTCTTGATTGAGCCGCCCCTTATGCAGACGCGCCGGCATCAGGTAGAGCGGAGCATGACGCGCCGCGTCGCTGTCGTTGCTCTCGAACCACTCCAAAAAGCCAAAGGCCAGATACAGGATGTTGGCGCCCATCTCTTCGATTGCCGACTCTGAGGACTGCAGCAACCCCTTCAGCCTGGCTTCCATTTCGTATGGGTACAGAAGGGTCTGAATGCTGAGGTCTGCATGTTTTGCAGCCTTGTCGTCGCTCCCAGGTGGCGGCACTTCGTAGCTCGTGGAAAAGCCCAAATGACGAGCCCACTCCTCTGCGCTCGGGTCATTCTTAATCCGGATGACCTCCCCAGTTTTTTCATCTTTCTGGAGGTGGCCTGATGCGACTAACTCCTTTTCAGTCGGTTCTGGCACCGCTACAAAGCGCATCTCCTTTTCCGACAGGAGGGTTTCCACGAGTTGATTGGGCAACTCGTCAATGACCCGCAAACTGGAGCTCTTACTATGCTTGAAGTTGATCAGACGATTTCTAGCCGTCAGGTCAAGTAAGCGCATGCGAAGATTTTGGAGTGCTTGTGCCCCGGCTGTTTGGCTGATCAAATTTTCTTGGGGCATCTGTAGACTCGCGTGTTAAGCATCTATCGGTCTCGATCATTGAGGTTCAGCCGGATCGGCGCAAGTGAGGGCCCGCTTGCCCTCTGCGCAAGCGGGCTGCCCTGCGTTGCGATGGGCTGCCAGACATCGGCCGCTGATGCTGGTTTGTAGATGATTATGCTGGATGAACTAGACATGTGCCATCGGTCACGGCCGCGTAAGCCGCGTCCAGACTCGGTTTGAGCGGTTTGAGCTGATCTTCATGCCCGCGTGCCGTAGGCGCGAGCCTTGTGTTCTGGAAAGAGCGTTCGCTGGGCCTGTGTGGCTACTGGTCCGTCGTCCCTTCGGTTGCTATGCAAGACGACGAGCCGGGCGAGCTCCCATATCCATTCGGGCGCGTCGGCGTTGTCTTGGCCGCGGATGTCGTCGATTACCCACCAGTGTTCGTCCAGTCTGACGCCGAGTGTGGCAGTGCGCTCGCCGGTGGTCCGCTTGCGCAGCGAGAACACGCGGTACTCGGTGGCGTCGCAGTCAGGCAGGTAGGAGGCGATGCAGTGGCGCATGGCTGCGCCTTCATCGTCTACCGAGTTTCGGTCGAGCAGTTCGACTGCCATGACGCCGCGCGACTCGACGGGAGTTTTCAGCAGCGGTTGCCACTGATCGAAGGAGAGGTCGTGGCCGCAGCGCAACGTCCATTCCAGCGCCTCTTCCTCGTACCAGCCCCAGTCGCGATTTGTTTTCTGGGCTGCACACTGTCCGCTCTGGAAGTACCACTTCACCACGTTGGGAAGCGATTCTTCGAAGAAATCCTCAAGATCGCAGCCCGAGTATTGCTCCTTGACCGCGTACAGCCATGCCGCGCGGAAAACGCCGACGGGCAGGTCCTCCAAGGATCGTCCATACGGGAAGCGCAGCATGGCTAGCGCGCGGACCAGTTCGGGCGGGGGAGGAACATCCATTTCACACTGCTGGACGAGACGCACAAACGCACAGACGGTGCGAAACAGGGATTCTTGTTGAACCTGCCTGCAGACGTCAGCAAGCGGGCGCACAAGCACGTCGCCGAACTTCGTCACCATCCGCCAGCCGCGCTGATTGATGCCGTGTGCGTTCATGGACGCTTTCAGGTCAGCCATGTCGGCCGAAGGTGAGAGCGCGCCCGCTTTTACACCCAAGGCGGTCAGCATTGGCAGAAGCCTGCTCGCACTCATACTCGGTTGCATGGCTTCACTCCTGAAACCGGGCTATGGGTGTGGCCCAAAGTATCGCGAACCACTGGCTCACCAGATGAGCTGCAGCGGCGGGTTCCTGTGCAGGATACGATGTGATGGTGCCGAGGCGCCGCGTTGCATGCTTCGCACTGTTCAATTCTTCGCGGGCAACCAGCAATGAACGCCACCTTGATGGACTTCTCAAATCCCGACGCCGTCGTGTCGTGGCAGGCCATCGACGACCGTGTGATGGGCGGCGCGTCGTTGAGCCGGCTGCGCCATGATCCGGAGGGATATGCGGTGTTCGAGGGGGAGGTTTCGTTCGACAACGGCGGTGGGTTCGCCTCTTCGCGCAACGCACAGTTCGTCATTGAGCCGCCCGATGGGCGCGCGCTGGTGCTGGAGGTGCGCGGAGACGGCAAACGCTACAAGCTCAACCTGCGAACAGATGACGGTTTCGACGGCATCAACTACCAGACCGCTTTCCTGCCGCCAGCCGGAGAATGGTCCATCATCACGCTGCCGTTGGCGGACTTTGCGCCGACCTTCCGAGGCCGCGTGCTGGCCGATGCGCCGCCTTTGGATGCATCGAAGGTGCGGCAGATCGGTTTGATGATTGGCGACCGCCAGCAGGGGGTGTTTGCGCTGGCGGTGCGTCGCGTGTCCTCTAGTCGTTGATTCTCACCTGCGCGTTTCGCGCGGTCTCGTTCGGGAGGCGGCTAATGGATGAGTTGCATCGGTGTCTCGCCCTGACGTTCGACGTATTGCGTGGATGCGCAGTCGAACCAAAGCAGACAGCGTCCTTCCCACTCGCCATTTCGTTGTTTTTCCACCGATAGCACGGCGTCGGGTTCGCTCTGCCGGTCGTATTTGCCGGCCTGGTGTTCAAGCTCCTTGCGCTTGTTGCGCCAGACGACAATCAGGTTGTCGACCTGATCGATGATCGCTCCCGAGCCCTTGACGTCCATCTTCCCTGGCGCTTCGTTCTCGTTAGGTCCCTTGCGCGCATGGGCGACGAGGTGGATGTGGATGGAGTGGTCGCGTGCTGTCGTGCAGAGTGAATCCACAAATCGCTTCTGGCCCGTGTAGTCGTCTTCGGCCAGACCGCACTTCATCAAGGAGTCGATGACCATGTGCCGAACTGCACGTTGATCTGCGCAGTAGCGGACGACTCCCAGCATTTTCTCGGGGTGAACACTGCCCAACTGGTCGTAAAGCAGAAGGTCGTCGCCGGTGAAATCGTGAAAGCGAGTGATGAAGTCCGACGAAGGCTTCGGCCCTCCCGATGCCTGCCGTACCATTCGTGCGAGCGTCACGACCGGCTTCATTTCGAGAGAAGCAATGCAGACGCGCTCTCCCTGAGCCACGAGTGAGGTCGCCGTTTGGCCGAGCGCGAGGCTCTTCCCGTGGCCATTGATGCCTGACCACAGAGTTACCTCGCCGGGCCGGAAGCGCAGCTTGTCCGCCAGCTTGGGCCACGGCGGCGTTGCCCCGCGCGGCAGGTCCGGGTCGTGAAAGTAGCGATCGACCTCGTCCCGAAAATTCCTTGCCGGAACGACCTTGTGGTCGTGATCGGTGTCGCGGAGGTATTTCGAAAAGTCGATGACATCGCGATCGGTGACGAATTGCGTCATGCAGCCTCCCGTTGGAAAAGTGGGCCTGCACCAAACTCGCGCGGTTGGCCACATTCTTTGTGCCAGACCAGTCCGAGATCGTCGGGCAGCCAGTCGATTACTGACAGGCTGGTGGTCGTGGCGTAATCGCTCATGCGCTGGCAGAGCCTCACGACCGCGCCAGAGTAGTGTTTCGCGATGACCAAGACGTCCAGCGCGATGAACGGTCGCAGGTCGAGACGCTCGATGGGCGCCTTGTAATTGACGCCCACTTCGCAACCGCGAAGTCGGCCGCCGTCGCCAAAGAAGACGAACTGGATCGGGGGGCGCAGTCCTTCAATGCGGAGCTGGATCAGACTTTGGATGTTGACGATTTCGTTCCCGATGCTCATTTCACAGACCTCCCGCGAAGTAGTCGTTTCGAAGACCCCCGGTTTCTTCCACCTTGCCCACCCAAGCGGCATTGAATCCGCGCCATCCACGCTCGCAGCAGATGCGCAGCGCGTCTTCAAGGGTGACTTTCGCCCGCGTTGCCTCGCGCTCAATGCCCGCGATAGCGGTCATGCTGGGCGGAGCTTTCTGCTGCTTGCGCAGCGCGAGCCAGTCGTCGATCAACTCCTGGGGGACGCCTTTATCGCGGAGATGATGTGGAGCATCGAACGTTGTCGCGAGAGCGTTGATGCTCTTGCGGGCTGGCGTTTCATTACGTTTCATAACGGATTGGGTCGCATCGGCGCTATCCGTTGCGTGCATCGGTGCGACCCCTTCATCCTGCTTCTTGGGACCCGTCGCATGGGCACGAGCCGTCGCATCAGAGCTACCCGCGGTATCGGTGTTAGCCGTCACCCGTTCGACCGCAATCCGGTAGTGGCGGGTGGCGCCGGGATGGCCGCCGTATTGGTTCTTTTCGACGATGAGCAGGCCCTTTTCGATCAGGCTGTGCGTCACACGTCTAGCCTGCGACCGGCTGAGGCGGCACTTCTTTGCGATGGCACTCATTGAGGGCCAAGACTGCCCGATGTCGTTGCTCCAGTCCGCGAGTGCGAGGCAAACCAGAAGCTCGGATCCGGACACAGGAGCCAGATCCCAGATGGCTGAGAGGACTTTGATGGACATCTTCAGATTCCCGCTAAATCAGCCGCTTCGCGGACGAGGCGCAGGTACTCCTCGGGGCTAGTGGCTTCGTGCTTTGCATTGCTCTTGAGCAGTTCATAGCGCTCGTAGTCCGGAGCATGGCGCTCCAGTTCGCACGGGCCGTTCAGCTTGGTGACCTGAGCCATCTCGCTGGCGTTCTTTTGCGCGGACCCGCGACTCGTTTTCGTGGGCTGCATTGCGGCGAGGGCCATCACTGCTCCAGGCCGCTAGATGCCGCAGAGGAACTCTGTTCCATGGCGCGGCGCCATTCGGCGGCGGCCTCAACGCTGATGAGCGTGCGTGCGCCGACCTTCATGATGCGAGGGCCGCGCCCTTGCTTCAGCAGCTTGTAGAAGAAGACTTTGGTAAAACAGTGGGCCGCGCAGAACTGCGCGACCGAGAATGCGCATTGCGTCGCGCTCACTTGGGTGGGGGGGGAGTGCATTTGAGTGCTCCTGTGTGTATGGAGCACCCAGTTTCGAAACCGCGTATGTGCGGATCAAAACTCGTCAAAGAACTTTCGTTGTTCCGAAAAGCCTTGCTAGGACTGGAATTGGTCGCGCGGCGCTAGGTCCGACGCATATGTCTGTCTATAGGGTGGTCCGCGGGGACCAGTTATTTGCGTGCCTTCTTCGAGCGATGACCCCGAGGGCCGCAGATTCCCGCAGGCAGCATCTTCTCGATCGAACTGACCGATGGAGAGCCTCGTTCGGACTCGAAGCTAAAGCGTTGAGCCTTGGCGAGGATTCGTTCGGCTAGCTTCGTGCGAGAGTCGTCCGCGTGTTTCAATTCGTGGGCGATGTGTTGAACCCATTTTTCAAAGGCAAGGCGCGCGTTCCGTCCAGCGTTGAGGCGAGGTTCGTTACCTCGCCATTCATAAGATTCGGCCACAAGTTGGACGTTCGGATCCTCGACGCCGACGAGGCGGTGGTACCAGTTTTGATAATCTGCCAGCCGCGCTTGGTGAGCGCGATTCTCCGGTTCTGTCATTCCAACCGTCGACTGGTGCGACAAAGCCGAGACAAAAGTACGAAGTTCCTCACGGAATTGCGATTCGGACTCTAAGCTCGCCATCTCATTCTTGAGCTCTTGCAGCAGAGCGCGGGATGCCTGTTGCTCTGATGGAGGCAGAGCTGAAGTCGGGTTGCGTAGTGCGTAGCATTCGGCTGCAAGCTGTTGCCATCGATTCATCGCCTTGAAGGGATTTTCTTCGCACGCTTCCTCCCCCGAAGGCAGATCCTTTGCCGCTTGGGTAGTCTGCGCGGTCGCTGGTGTCACGACGTGGCGGTCCGTATTGACGACAGCTTCGAGTTCGGTCGTTGGAATTCGCAGATGGGAGCGATTCACCCGCGGCGATGCAGGCCCTGCAGTCAGCAGCGATATACCGGGTGCAGATTCGTACGGAACCTCCCATCGAGTGCCGGCGAGCGTTACGCTCCCATGCAGCATCAGTGTCTCGATCTGAGTAGTCGTGAGCCAACGAGCGACCCCGTCGGTAATGACCGGTGTATGGTTCCACGAGGGCTCAAGCGCCGAGCCATCCTGGAGATGCCAGATCAGTTCACCCTCTCCCGGTGACAGCCACGTCGGAATGACGGCGCCAACGCGCAGGGAGCCGTCGGCTGCCAACCCCATGACTTGCTCTTCGGTGAATTGTTGGTTCATCTGAGAACTTACTTGATCTGCGAACTGTGTGAGCGTAAGCCACTGAAAAGTCATTCTAAATTACCTTTATCTTTGCGAGCTGGAGGACGGTGTTTTCACGAATCAGGTGTCCGTAGTGGCGTTGAATCATCGCCACGCTGGTCCCTGCAATCCGTGCAACGGTCAATAAGTCCATTCCAGTTGCGA
This sequence comes from Pseudazoarcus sp. NS34, assembly GCF_059703725.1. Classification (NCBI taxonomy): domain Bacteria; kingdom Pseudomonadati; phylum Pseudomonadota; class Betaproteobacteria; order Rhodocyclales; family Zoogloeaceae; genus Pseudazoarcus; species Pseudazoarcus sp. NS34. Next base: position 335,507 of record NZ_BAAKIZ010000002.1, on the reverse strand, counting down.
CCATCTCGCTGATTGCCGCGTGGCGAAGGCTGTAGAAGACCGTATCGTCGGGCAACTCCGCCCGATTTCGCGCGATTTGCATCTCGTCGCGCCAGTAGTAGCGCGTCCAAGCCTGACCGTCCGCACGCGCGACCAGAGGTGCGGAGGCTGCGCGTCCGTGTGCCAGTTCCGTCAGCAGTTGTAGCGCATCCGGTGAAATGGGGATCGTCCTCCGTCCGGTCTTCCCCTCGATAGTCAGGAGGCCCGTCGGGTCGAGATCGCCGACCCTAGCACTAGCAATTTCGCCGATTCGTGCGGCGGTGAGCAGCGCCGCTTTGATGAGGTTCTGCAACTCGGGCGGAGAGGCTTCGAGGAGCCGCCTGCGCTCCTCGCGTGTCAGGAAGCGTTCGCGTCGTCTGCCGACACGTTCGAACGACTTCACGCGGTCCCATTGCGCCGTCGAACCGACGAGGCCCATTCGGTAGGCGAGATTGAGTGCTGCTTTCAGGGATGCGAGGTAGCGGTTTGCGCTGTCTTTCGCGCGGCGGCTGACGTCAGGGTCGTCCTCGTCCTCGTCGTTTGCTTCTGCCAGGCCGTTACGCCAGTCGGTGATATGGCTGGCTCGGAGTGCGTGTAACGGGATCTTGCCGATCGGCTTCCCGTACACAGTCCTTCGAAATCGCCCTTCGGCATCCTTGGCGGTACTTTCGCCTTTTTCCCGGCGTCGATCTTCGACATACCGCCTACACGCCTCAGTGACGTTGACGACCTCGGGAGATCCTACCCGGCACTGATCGAACCAGTTGCGCGCTTCTCGCGCGGCAGTGTCGTAGTCGGGTTGAGGTCCGAGTGCTTTATAATTCTGGTTTCCAGATTCGTCGCGCCACCGAGCTACCCAAGTCCCGGTGCCATCGGCGAGTTTGCGGAAGCCGAGGTATGCCCCTGTTTCGATGCGCGCCCAGTATGGTTCGCGCCGTGGTTCGAGGGCCTTACGGTCGGTCGATTTTTGAATGCCCCTAGTCATGCGAGTCTTCCGTACGGAAATGGTACGGAAAACTACCATGAACATGCGGAAACGACCATTTATATTGTTTCTGTAAAATCAAGGGTTTAAGTTTGTGAGTTAACTGCGATTAACCGTCTCCCTTTCCTTCACACGGCAGGGGTCACTGGTTCGATCCCAGTACCGCCCACCAACAGGAAACCCCGCGCACTGGCCCGGGGTTTTTTGTTTTCCGGAAAGCCATACGCGCAAGCCTGGAGTCAGTCCGATGTCCGTCCGCACCCGTTTCGCCCCGAGCCCCACTGGTTTCCTGCACATTGGTGGCGCGCGCACCGCGCTGTTCTGCTGGGCCTATGCGCGACGCCACGGCGGGCAGTTCATTCTGCGCATCGAGGACACGGATCTGGAGCGCTCCACGCCGGAAGCGGTGCAGGCCATTCTCGACGGCATGCAGTGGCTCGGGCTGGACGCCGACGAAGGGCCGTTCTATCAGACCAAACGCTTTGATCGCTACAAGGAGGTCATTGCGCAGATGCTCGAGGCCGGTACGGCCTATTACTGCTACACCACGCCCGCAGAGCTCGACGCGATGCGCGAGGCGCAACGCGCGCGCGGCGAGAAGCCGCGCTATGACGGCAGCTGGCGTCCCGAAGAGGGCAAGACCCTGCCGACGCCGCCGGAAGGCGTGAAGCCGGTCGTACGCTTCCGCAATCCGCGTGACGGCGTCGTGGCGTGGGATGACCTCGTGAAGGGGCGCATCGAGTTTGCCAACGAGGAGCTCGACGACCTCATCATCGCGCGCGGCGATGGCACGCCGACCTACAACTTCTGTGTGGTCGTCGACGATCTGGACATGCGCATTACGCAAGTCATCCGTGGCGACGACCACGTCAACAACACGCCGCGTCAGATCAACATCCTCAAGGCGCTGGGTGCCGAGGTGCCGCAGTATGCGCACCTGTCGATGATTCTCGGTGACGACGGCACCAAGCTCTCAAAGCGCCACGGCGCGGTCAGCGTCATGCAGTACGACGAAGACGGCTATCTGCCCGAGGCCGTCATCAACTACCTCGCACGCCTGGGCTGGAGCCATGGCGACGAGGAGATCTTCTCGCGCGGGCAGTTCGTCGAGTGGTTCGATCTGGATCACATCACGCCGTCGGCTGCGCAGTTCAACACCGAGAAACTGAATTGGCTCAACGCGCATTACATCAAGCAGGCCGACCCGGTTTATCTCGCGGGCGAAGTTGCCGCACGTCTGGCTCGACGCGAAGTGAATCCGGAAACCGGGCCGAAGCTCGAGGCGGTCGTTGCGCTTTACCGCGAGCGTGCCACCACGCTCAACGAACTGACCGACGCGGCCGAGCTGTACTGCGTTGAAATCCATCCGGACGCCGATGTGCTGGAGAAGCACCTGACGGACGCCGCGCGCACGGCGCTGGCAAGTCTCGCTAAACGCTTCGAGACGGCCGAATGGACTGCCGAGGCGCTGTCGGCCGCGATCAAGGACACCATGGCCGAGCACGGCCTGAAAATGCCGCAGGTGGCGATTCCGCTGCGCGTGGCGACCCTCGGCGTGCCGCAGACGCCGGCCATTGATGCCGTGCTGGTGGTGCTCGGCCGCGAGCGCACGCTCGCGCGCATGCGCCGCTACATGTGAGGCTTCAGTCGGCGTCCGCGGGGCGCCGACCGGCCGGGCGCAGGACGTAACGCGCCGGGTCCATGGCTTCGACCAACTCGCGTTCCAGCGGCAGCGGCTCGCCGTCCAACTGGCTTGCGAGCATTTCCGCGACCAGCGCGGACCACACGAGGCCGCGTGCGCCAAACCCGGACACCGCGTATAGCGCACGGTGACGCGGCACGCTGGCGAGTGTGCCGCCATGCGGCTGCGAGGCGTCCGGCACGGCGCCTACGATGGGCAGTCGGTCGGGTGAGGCGGGTCGGAAACCGACGCGGCCGCCAATCACTTCGGCCGTAAAGCCGGGCAGCATTGCCTCGAGCTTGTCGCGATTTTCGGCGTGGTCAGCCTCGCGCACCTCCGTGTCGTCGTCATCCACTGAGAACGTCGCGCCGACTGCGCGCAGGCCGTCTATGGCCGGGCTGACGTAGCCGCCACGGCAAACCATCACGTCGGGCGCCGAGCCGGGGGCTGCATCGAGCAGGCTGACCTGACCGCGGGCGGCCGCCACGGGAAGTGCCGATGCCTGCGCGATGCGCGTGATCGTTGCGCCGTTGGCGAGAATCGCGACCGGCGCGCGGGCGACCTCGCGGCCGTTTGCGTCGCGCGCGATCCATTCGCTGCCGGTGTCTTCCAGTGCAGCAACTTCGCAGGCAAAGTGGGTGGCAAGGTGCTCCGGCCAGGCGTCTAGGTTGGCGGCGCACAGGCTGGGCGGATTCACCCAGGCGCCTTGCGCAAACCACCATCCGCCGATGGCCAGAGGCCAGCCGGCGATCATCGAGGCCTCGTCACGGTCGACGAAACGCAGGACTTCCTGTGGCTCTTCGAGCGCGGCAACGACCTCGCGCTGCTTTGTCTGCTGCTTCTCGTCGCGCGCCAGATGCAGCACGCCACAGCGTGCCCAGCGAACCGGCAAAGCCAGCGCCGACAGCCGTTGCAGGTGACGCAGCCCATACAGCGCTCCGGCACGTGTGATGCGGCTCATGCGGTTGTCGTCGCGGCTGGGCAGGGCGCGCAGTACGCCGGCGTGATTGCCGGAGGCGCCTTGGGCGGGGCCGTCGGCGGCGTCGATCAGTGTGATGCGCCAGCCGCGTTCGAGCAGACGGTTTGCAATGGCGGTGCCGGCCAGTCCGGCGCCGATCACGATGGCCTCGCGCTGGGGCGCCGGCTTGGCTGTGCCGTGCCTGAAGCGGCCGGCCAGCATCTGGCCCTTGGCTGCAAAGCCGCGGCGTAGTACGCAGTCGAAGCCGGCCGCGACCAGCGAGCGCCGCAGGACGCCGCGTGCGGACCAGGTTGCCAGCGTGGCGTCAGGCGCCGCGAGATGAGCAAGGTGGCCAAACAGTTCGTCCGACCACATCTCCGGGTTGTGAGCCGCCGAGAAGCCGTCGAGATAGAAGGCATCGGCTTGCGTGTGAAGCTGCGGCAGCAGCTGACAGGCGTCGCCGAACAGCAGCGTCAGGATCACGCGCCCCTCGTCAAGATGCAGGCGGTGGAAGCCGGGTGTCAGTGGCGGCCACTGCGTAAGTAGTTCGGCCGACAGGGCTTCAAAGTCGCGGTGGAGGGCGTGCGCGCTGGCGAGGTCGTCGCGCGAAAAGGGGTGCAGTTCGGCCGAGACGAAGTGCAGGCGCTGACAGCGCGCCGGGTCGTCGCGCCAAGCCGCCCACGTGGCGAGGAAGTTCAGGCCGAGGCCGAAGCCGGTTTCGACAATGGTGAAGGTTTCGCGGTTCTTCCAGCGCTCCGGCAGATTGCTGCCGGCCACAAATACCTTGCGCGCCTGCTCCAGCCCGCCGCAGTTGGAGTGGTAGATGTCCTGATAGGTCTCGGACCACGGCGTGCCGTCGTCGCGAAAGCTCAGGCGGGCGGGGGTGAGGCGGGGCATGTCGTAAGGGTGAAATCAAACGGCCGCCCGGAGGCGGCCGTTTTGCTCAGTCGGCCTGCGGCCGCATCTGCGGGAACAGGATGACATCGCGGATCGAGGCGGCGTCGGTCAGCAGCATCACGAGGCGGTCGATGCCGATGCCGCAGCCGGCAGTCGGAGGCAGGCCGTATTCCAGCGCGCGCACGAAGTCGGCGTCGTAGTACATGGCCTCTTCGTCACCGGCCTCCTTGGCTTTGACCTGCTCGAGGAAACGCGCGGCCTGGTCCTCGGCGTCGTTGAGCTCGGAGAAGCCGTTGGCGATCTCGCGGCCGACGATGAACAGCTCGAAGCGCTCGGTGATCTCGGGGTTGGCGTCGTTGCGGCGCGCCAGCGGCGAGACTTCGGCCGGGTAGTCGATGATGAAGGTCGGCTCCCACAGCTGGGCTTCGGCGCATTCCTCGAACAGAGAGAGCTGCAGCGATCCAAGGCCGGCGTGGGCATGCGGCTCGACCTTGAAGTCGGCGAGCTTGGCGCGCAGCCAGGCGGCGTCATTGAGCTGGGCGTCGGTGAAGCCGGGGTTGTACTTGTGGATGGCCTCGACGATGGTCAGGCGCGCGAAGGGGCGCGACAGATCGAGTTCCTTGCCCTGATAGACGAAGGTCTCGGTGCCCAGCGCTTCGCGCGCCGAGTGGCGGATCAGGCCTTCGGTGAAGTCCATCAGCGTGCGGTAGTTCGCGTACGCCTCGTAGAACTCCATCATCGTGAATTCAGGGTTATGACGCGGCGAGAGGCCTTCGTTGCGGAAGTTGCGGTTGATCTCGAAAACGCGCTCGAAACCGCCCACCACCAGACGCTTCAGATACAGCTCGGGCGCGATGCGCAGGAACATTTCCATGTCCAGCGCGTTGTGGTGGGTGACGAAGGGCTTGGCCGCGGCGCCGCCGGGGATGGGGTGCATCATCGGCGTTTCGACTTCGAGGAAGTTGTGACTCGTCATGTAGTTGCGGATCGACTGCACCATGCGGCTGCGCGCCACGAAGGTGAAGCGCGTCTGCTCGTTCATGATCAGATCGACGTAGCGCTGGCGATATTTCTGCTCGACGTCTGTGAGGCCGTGAAACTTGTCCGGCAGCGGACGGATGCTCTTGGTGAGCAGGCGGATTTCGGAGCACTTCACGGTCAGCTCGCCGGTACGCGTCTTGAACAGCGTGCCCACCGCGCCGACGATGTCGCCGATATCCCAGTGGCGGAACTCGTCGTAAAGCTCCTCGCCGACGGCGTCACGCGCGACGTAGCACTGGATGCGCCCGGAAACGTCCTGAATGGTGATGAAACTGGCCTTGCCCATGACGCGCTTGAGCATCACGCGACCGGCCACGCGCACTTCGACCGGCGTGGCTTCGAGCGCTGCCACATCCTTGTCGCCGTAGGCCTCGTCGAGTTTCGCGGCAAGATTCTCGCGCGAGAAGTCGTTCGGGAAGGCGCGACCGGACTGGCGCCACGCAGCGAGTTTCTCGCGGCGCTCGGCGATGATGTGGTTTTCGTCCTGTTGCGGGGCGGGGGCGTTGGTCTCGTCAGTCATGTATTCGGGTGCTCGATTCGTGTGCGGGGCAACATGCCCCGAATTTGTGCGCGATGTCAGCCACCTGCAAGCCGTTCGCAGCACAATGCTGCCGGAACGACGCCGCAGCGGCTGTCGCGAGGCCGCAGATTGTGGCATGGCCGCACGTGCCGGGCAAATGCCGCGCGACATGCCGCCCGATCCGTCCGGCTTTGCGTTTGCGGCAGGTCGGCATAAAGCGGGCTTCAGGATTTGTGTGATCGATCCGTTATGCAGCGAGGTGGCCTGCACAGAGCCACACAGTCGGGGAGGGGGAGAACCGATGGAGCGTTTAGCGCGCCTGTATGAGTCGATCGAGCAGACCTTCTGGTACACGCTGTCCAGAAAGCTCTCGAGCATATTTCTGCTGTTCGTCATCGATCTGGTCTACGTCGCCATCTACTGGCAGATCAAGAGCGTCGTCGGCGCCCAGCTGGCCGCCGGCGAGGTCTCGCCCGACGTAGCCGCCAGTGTGATGTCGGCCCTGCAGGCCGGGCTTGTGGCGTTTGCGGTGGTGACGTTGGTCGCTCTGGCGATCACGCTGGGACAGGTTCTCTATCTGCGTCATCTGATCGTGCGGCCGGTGCGCGAGATCACGCTGATCTTCGACGAGATTGCGCGTGGAGAAGGCGACTTCTCGCAGGATCTGCCGCTGCGCACGCATGACGAATTCCGTGAGCTGGCGCTGGCCTATAACCGCTTTGCCGAAAAGATGCGGGCGCTGATCAGCGAAGTGCGCGGCATGAGCGTGACGATTGCGGCCGAGGGCGTGCAGGTCAAGACGCGCGTGGACCAGTCGGCGGGCGATGCGCAGGCCCAGGGCCAGATGACCGACACGGTATTCAAGGTCAGCACGCGCTCCACCGAGGCCATCAACAGCGTGACCGAGGGCGCACAGCAGATCTCGTTGTCGACGAACGCAAACCTGGGCAGTGCGCGCAACTCACTCGACGAGATGCGCGACATCGCCGGCAAGATTGCGGCCGTCAGCGACAAGGTGCAGCACTTCAACCGCACCGTCGATGATCTGTCAGCGCGCTCCGAGAGCGTGCGCAAGATCGCTTCGCTGATCCGCGAGGTTGCCGAGCAGACCAACCTGCTGGCACTCAATGCCGCCATTGAGGCGGCGCGGGCGGGTGAGGCTGGTCGCGGCTTCGCGGTCGTGGCCGACGAGGTGCGCAAGCTTGCCGAGCGCGTCAATCAAGCCACCGGCGAAATCGAGGGCAACATCAACGGTGTGATCGAGCTGGTCGGCACGACACGCGCCGAGAACGCCGTCATTTCCGAGTCGGTGGCGCAGACGCGCGACGTAGTCGAACGTTCGGCCGGGCAGTTCGAGCAGATGGTGGGTGACTTCGAGGCCACCGGCAGCCAGTTGCAGCAGATCGCCGCAGCGATGGAATCGCTGTCGGTGACCAATGATGAAGTGCACCGCAACGTCACCGGCATTCACGAGCTGTCCGGCAAGGTGGTGAGCAACATGGCGGCCTCGGAAGAGGGCACACGGCGCCTGTCCAAGGCCACCGAAGAGGTGCAGGAACTGGTCTCACGTTTCCGTATCGGGCGCGGCGCCTTCGAGCACGCGGTCGAGCGTGCGCGCGATTTCCGTGACCATGTCCGACACGAGCTTGATCAGATGCAGCAGGCCGGCATCAACGTCTTCGACCGCAGCTATCAGCCGGTGCCGAATACCGAGCCGCAGAAGTACAAGGTCGTGTGGGGCGACGAATTCACGCGCCGCTGTCAGCAGTTGCTGGAGACCTGCCTGGCCTCGATTCCGGGCTGCGCCTTTGCTGTGGCGGTGAACACCGACGGCTATCTGTCGGCCCACAACCTGAAGTTTTCGCAGCCGCTGACAGGCGACCCCAAGATCGATCTGGTCGGCAACCGGACCTGTCGCAAGTTCACCAACCCGGCCGAAACGCGCGCTGCGACCAATACGCGGCCACTGCTGCTGCAGACCTATCAGCGCGATACGGGTGAGGTGTTGTGCGACGTGATCATGCCGATCGACGTCGGTGGTCGCGTGTGGGGCAATGTGCGGGTCGGCATGCCGGCGTCCGTGTTGGTCACGAACTGAGGCTGCGCCGGGGCGCTTTGCGCGCCCCGGGCAAGGTCGAGGTCAGTCAGGCGAGGGCGCCGCTGGCCTCGGCCTCAGTGCTCAGGAGACTTTCTGTTCCGGCAAGACAATGTTCACTTCGAGTACATCGCAGTTGTCCTGCTTTTCGAGGTGTACCTTGATGTCGTCCAGATCCACTGAAACGTACTTCGAAATCACTTCGAGCAACTCGCGCTGCAGCGCCGGCAAAAAGTCGGCCGAGGCGGAGGCCCCGTTGCGTTCATGCGCAATCAGCACCGACAGACGGTTCTTGGCGATCGAGGCCGTCTTCTTCTTTTCGCCGAAGAGTTTGGCAAGGAAAGACATGTTACTTGCCTCCGAACAGGCGCTGCATGAGGCCAGGCCGGACGTAATCGACGAAGCGCAACGGGCGCTCTTCACCAAGGAAACGCGCCACCACGTCGGTGTAGGCCTCGGACACATCCGTGCCCTTGAGGTGGATGGCCGGCGTGCCCTGGTTGGAGGCATGCAGCACCGATTCCGATTCCGGAATCACGCCGATCAGCGGCACGCGCAGCAGCTCCTGCACGTCCTTGTACGACAGCATTTCACCGTCTTCCACGCGCTTGGATGAATAGCGCGTGACCAGCAGGTGCTCCTTGACCGGCTCGCGGCCTTCAGCGGCGCGGCGCGACTTGGATTGCAGAATGCCGAGAATGCGGTCCGAGTCGCGCACCGACGAGACTTCCGGGTTGGTCGTGACGATGGCCTCATCGGCGAAGGTCAGCGCCAGCACGGCGCCGCGTTCGATGCCGGCGGGCGAATCGCACACCACGTAGTCGAAGCCCATGTGCTCGAGCTCCTTGAGCACCTTCTCCACGCCTTCCTCGGTCAGCGCGTCTTTGTCGCGCGTCTGCGAGGCCGGCAGGATGAACAGGTTCTCGCAGTTCTTGTCCTTGATCAGGCCTTGATTGAGCTTGGCCTCGCCATTGATGACGTTGACCAGGTCATACACCACGCGACGCTCGCAGCCCATGATCAGGTCGAGGTTGCGCAGGCCGACGTCAAAGTCGATGACGGCGGTCTTGAAGCCGCGCAGCGCGAGGCCGGAGGCGAAAGCGGCACTGGTGGTGGTCTTACCCACACCACCCTTGCCGGAGGTTACGACGACGACTCGAGTCACGTTGATTCCTTCCAGATGTCTGGCTGCATCAGTCGAGTTGCAGCGGTTCGATGTTCAAAGTGTTTCCCTTGTCCCCGGCGGTCATGCGCACGAGCGCCGGCTTGCCGGCGATCGCAGCCGGAAGGCCCTGATCGAAGGTGCGGTACACCCCTGCGATCGAGACGATTTCCGGGCCGAAATTGGTGGCCATGATACGCGCACGGTCGTTGCCCTGGGCGCCGGCCAGCGCTCGTCCGCGTAAGGGACCGTAACAGTGGATGCTGCCGTCGGCGATGACTTCGGCGCCGTTGCTCATGCCGGCCAGCAGCACCAGGTCGCCGCCGCGCGCATACACCTGCTGACCCGAGCGCACCGGGCGGTCTACGAACATGGTTGCAGCGTTGCCGGCAGCGCTGGCGCGCGCGGGTTCGGGCGCCGGCGCCGGCGCGGGCTTGGGGCGCGGCGGCGGTTCGGCAGGGGCCGGGCGCGCTGCGGCGCCGGCTTGCGTGCTGATGGCCGCGTTGAGTTGCGCGAGCCCCGCCTGGCGGGCTGCAGCAAGGTATTGCTCGGGCAATTTGCAGACGCCGATCGGCTGCAGCTGGAAGCGGCGGAACAGACTCAGCAGACCGGCCCAATCGATGCGCTCGGGCGCGTCACCAAGGTCGGAAAAGTCGAGAATGGCGGCCTCGCCCGCGAAGAAATCCGGACGTCCGCCGAGCATCTTGTGCAGATCGTCGGCGAGCATGTCGGGGCGCGTTTCACGCAGCACGGCCACGGTCGCCCCGATCGATGCATTGCGGAATTCGATGGAGCGGCGGGATGGCGGGGTTTTCGACATGGGAAGCGGTGGCCGTAAAAGCTTGCGAGTCTAATGACGGGGGCAGATTCGGGCAAGGGTGCCCGAGCTGCGCGGTTCAGTGCAGAGTCGGTGCCTGGCCGTCGTCGTCGGCGAGCAGTGCTTCAATGTCGTCTGCATCATAGCGGTAGGTGTGGTTGCCCATGTCGTCATGCACGACGACTTCACCGTGCTCCTCGAGGATGGACTGCAGTTCGTCCCGGCCCAGGCTGCGCAGCATGTCGTCGACGCGGGCGGCGTCGCGCGGCCAATGGTGAATCACCGGGCGCGGCTCATACACCCTTACATCCTCTTCGGCGAACAGACGGCCAAGCAGCTGTTCGGCGTCGAGGCCGAGCAGTTCTTCCGGTTTCACGGTCGAGGCCAGGTGGTGCACTCGGTTCCAGCCGTCCGCATCGCGTTCGTCGGCGCCGGGCAGCTTCTGCAGGAACAGGCCGGCCGCCGTGTTGCCGTCGCAGGCCAGCCACAGCCCGGCAGGCTGTTGCTCCGACTGCGTCAGATAGTGCTCGAACACTTCGGCGATGCTCGCGCCTTCCAGCGGCACCAGGCTGCGGTAGGGCTCGCGCATGCTTTCCATGTCGAGCGAGAGCTGCATGCGGCCGTCGCCGACGAGGGCCTGCAAGCCGTCTCCGGTGATCGGCCCGTCGACCTTGGCCATCGCGCGCAGATTCAGGGTTTCCGGGCAATCGACGACGAGCAGTCGCAGCGGCCCCTCGCCGTGAATCTGGAAGGTGATGCGGCCGGGCTGCTTGAGGTTGCTGCCGACGATGACCGACACCACGCACATCTGTCCGAGCAGGGTCGCGACTTCCGGTGCGTAGCCACGGTCGGCCTGCAGCGCCTGCCAGACGTCGTCGAGGCGCACCACTGCGCCGCGGATATCGAGTTTCTCGAGCAGGAAGCGTTGAACCTGCGAGGCGGGCTTGTTCACGTTCAGTCTCCGCGTTGCGCCAGCGCGACGTCGAAGCGCATCGGGTCGAAGCCGATCAGCAATTCGCCGTCGGGCGTCTCCAGCACCGGGCGGCGGATCACGCTGGTGTTGGCCATCATCAGCGCAATCGCGCCGGCTTCGTCGGCGATCGACTGCTGCTTGGGGCTGAGCTTGCGCCAGGTCGTGCCGCGCGTATTCACCAGCGCCTGCCAGCCCTCGGTCTGCGCGCACCAGCGCGCCAGCGTGGCGGCGTCGATGCCGACCTTCTTGTAGTCATGGAATTCATAGGCGATACCGGCTTCGTCGAGCCAGGTGAAGGCCTTCTTCATCGTGTCGCAGTTCTTGATGCCGTAGATGCGAACGCTCATGGTGTTCCCCTGATATGGATGCCGATTTTACTTGTCACCGCGCAGTGCGCGCGCCAGTGCGTCGGCCATCGCGCCCTCGGGCTTGCGTTCCTGCTTGCGCTGAGCTTGCGGGCGCTGCGGCTGGGGTTGCGGTTTCTTGGGTGCTGCCTCGCGCGGTCTGTCGGCCGGTTTTGCTGCGACTTTGGCGACAGCCGGCGCTTCGGCCAGCTTCATGGTCAGCGCGATGCGCTTGCGTGGCAGGTCGACCTCGACCACCTTGACCTTCACCACATCGCCGGCCTTGACCACGCTGTGCGGGTCGCGCACGAAGCGGTCGGACAGCATCGAGACGTGCACGAGGCCGTCCTGATGCACGCCGATATCCACAAAGGCGCCGAAGTTGGTGACGTTGGTGACCACGCCTTCGAGCAGCATGCCGGGTTCGAGATCCGACACCTTCTCAATGCCGTCGCGGAATTTGGCGGTACGGAATTCCGGGCGCGGATCGCGGCCGGGCTTTTCAAGCTCGACCAGGATGTCGCGCACGGTCGGTTCGCCGAAGCGCTCGTCGGTGAATTCGGCAGGTTTGAGCTCGCGCAGACGCTGCGTATTGCCCATGACCTCGCGCACGCTGGCCTGCACGCGGGCGAGAATGCGCTCGACCAGCGGATAGGCTTCCGGGTGCACGGCAGAGGCGTCGAGCGGGTCGGCGCCGTCGCGGATGCGCAGGAAGCCGGCGGCTTGTTCGAAGGTCTTGCGGCCAAGGCGCGCCACGTCGAGCAGACTCTTGCGCGAGCGGAAGGGGCCGTTGGCGTCACGGTGTGCCACCAGATTTTCGGCCAGCGCCGGGTTGAGGCCCGAGATACGCGCCAGCAGCGGCGCGGAGGCGGTGTTCAGATCAACGCCAACGGCGTTTACGCAGTCTTCCACCACGGCGTCGAGCATCTTCGCCAAGCGGCTCTGGTTCACGTCGTGCTGGTACTGGCCGACGCCGATGGATTTGGGGTCGATCTTGACCAGTTCGGCGAGCGGATCCTGCAGGCGGCGGGCGATCGACACCGCGCCACGCAGCGAAACGTCCAGCCCCGGGAATTCGCGCGCAGCGAGTTCCGAAGCCGAATACACCGAAGCGCCGGCCTCCGACACCATGATGCGGGTGACGGGCAGCTCGGGGTGACGCTGCATCAGCTCGGCGACAAGCTGGTCGGTTTCACGCGAGGCCGTGCCGTTGCCGATGGCGATGAGTTCCACGCCATACACGCGGATCATTTCGAGCAGGGCGGCAATCGCCGGCTCACGGTGGCGGCGCGGCTCGAAGGGATAGACGGTTTCGGTGGCGACCAGCTTGCCGGTGGCGTCGACCACGGCCACTTTCACGCCGGTGCGGATGCCGGGGTCCAGGCCCATGGTCGGGCGGCTGCCGGCGGGGGCGGCGAGCAGCAAGTCCTTGAGGTTGCGCGCAAAGACGCGGATGGCTTCTTCCTCACTGCGCTCACGCAAGGCGCCGACCAGTTCCAGTTCCAGATGCAGCGAGATCTTCACGCTCCAAGCCCAGCGCACGGTCTCGGCAAGCCAGCGGTCAGCCGGGCGGCTTTGGTTGCGTACCTTGAAACGCGCGGCAATGCGCGATTCGCACGGGTGCGGCATGCCTTCTTCCTGCGGCACCTCAAGCGCCACGCGCAGCACGCCTTCGTTGCGGCCGCGCAGCAGCGCCAACGCGCGGTGGGACGGCATCTTTGCCAGCGGCTCGCGGTGGTCGAACCAGTCGCGGAACTTGGCGCCTTCGCTTTCCTTGCCTTCGATCACACGCGCCACGACGTCGGCGTGGGCGTTCAGATAGTCGCGCAGCTCACTGAGCAGCGTGGCGTCTTCGCCGAAGCGTTCGACGAGGATCTGGCGCGCGCCGTCGAGCACGCTTTTCACGTCCTCGAAACCCGCTTCCGGGTTCAGGTAGGCGGCGGCTTCGTCTTCCGGCGCGCGGCTCGGGTCGGTCAGCAGCAGTTCGGCAAGTGGCTCAATGCCCGCTTCGCGCGCAATTTGCGCCTTGGTGCGGCGCTTGGGCTTGTAGGGCAGGTACAGATCTTCGAGGCGCTGCTTGGTTTCGGCCGCTTCGATCTGCGCGCGCAGGGCGGCGTCGAGCTTGCCCTGTTCGGCTATGGAGTTCAGCACCGTGGCGCGGCGGTCTTCGAGCTCGCGCAGGTAGCCCAGGCGCTCTTCGAGCTGACGCAGTTGCGTGTCGTCGAGCCCGCCGGTGACTTCCTTGCGGTAGCGGGCGATGAATGGCACGGTCGCGCCATCGTCGATGAGCTTGACGGTGGCGATGACCTGGCGCGGCTCGACGCCCAGTTCGGCGGCGATGCGGTGTTCGATGGAAGGCAGCATGGCGGCGTGGATCAGAGTTTGACGAGGGTCTGACGGCCGAACCACGAGTCGCCGGCGTCGAGCATGATCTTGTTGCGCGCGGCGGCTGATTCCACGCACAGGAAGTGGCGGAAGGCGTTGGACGGCAGGTCGGCGAACTCCTTGCAGCGGTGCTCCCACGGGTTCCACACCACGATGTCCGGAAAGCCTTCGGTGTTGATGCCAATCGAGCGGTTGCCGTCGCGCAGCAGCAGCGTGCGCTCGACGTCGTGATAGACGCGGTTCACCTCGTCCTCGACAACGATCACGTCGCCGCTGTCGCGCTTGATGCGGTTCTCATCGGTGGCGTCGCGGTACTCATAGCCGTTGAGGCCTTCGAGGCGGACGTTCTCGACCTCGCGCACGGCCAGATAGGTGTGCAGCGCGGCGGTGAAGGCAAACGGCGAGTGGCCGGTGTTCTCGACCTCGAACTCGATGTCGATGCGCTCGCCGCCGATGGCCACCGTCAGCTCGGCTTCGAACATGCCCGGCCACATGGCACGCGTGCGTTCGTCGTCGGTGAGCTTGAGCGTGATGATGGCGAAGTCGTCCCCGCCGCGCTGCTCGGCCAGCGTCCACACCGAGTCGCGCGCAAAGCCGTGCTGCGGCAGCTTGCCGAGCTTGGAGAATTGCGGAAAACACACCGGCACGCCGCCGCGGATCGGCGTCTTGCCGTCATACACGGCCTCTTCCGACAGATAGAGCTGGTCCAGACCGTTGGCTGGCGCCCACGACAGCACCTGGCCGCCGAAGGGCGAAACCACGGCACGTGCGCCGTCTCCCGACAGAACGGTGATGACCGGCTGTCCCTTGAATTCGGTTTGCTGAATGCTGAAAGGCATGGCTTCTCTGTAGTTCGGGCTAGGGCATGCAGGGCGCGCATGATACATGGCGCGGCCGGGCGGGATGAATCGCAGGTCGGCTATGCAGCGCAGGTGCGCCGCAAGCACCGCTGCATGCCAGATGCGCCTTGCACATCCGGCTCAGGAATTATGTGCGTTCACGCAGATCAAGGCTGCCTTGCCGGATGGATGGATCATCCGGGTCCGGGTGCAGTTCGAATCCGAGTTTTTCGACGAAGTGCAGCATGCGCTCGTTGCTGGCCAGGAAGACGCCATCCATGCGCACGAAGCCGCGTTTGCGGGCGGTGTTGATAAGCAGGTCCATCAGGCGGCGGGCGACGCCGCGATGCTGCCAGGCATCGGCCACGACGACAGCGAATTCGCAGGAGTCACGATCCGGGTTGGCGGCATAGCGGCACACGCCGATCTGCGTTTCGCGGCCGTTGTCGACGGTGGTGGCAACGAAGGCCATCTCGCGGTCGTAGTCGATCTGCGTGAGGCGGATGATCATCGCCGGCGACAGTTCGCGCACCGTGTTCATGAAGCGCTGGTAGCGCGTCTCGGACGACAGGCCGCGCACGAATTCGGTGGTCAGCGAGGCGTCTTCCGGGCGGATCGGGCGCAGCGTCACATGCGTGTGGTCGGGCAACTCCCAATCCGTCACGAGGTGCGACGGGTAGGGGTGGATCGCCATGTGCTCATAGCGCCCCTCGGACGGCGCTGCCGGCGAGATCACGATGCGCGCGTCGAGCGCCACGGCTCCGAATTCGTCGACCAGCAGCGGGTCGATTTCGAGCGCAAGGATCTCGGGCAACTCGCAGACCATTTCGGATACGCGCAACAGCACGTCTTCGAGCGCCTCGCGATTGGCGGCCGGACGCGCCGCAGAGGCGTCGAGCAGCGGCGCGACCGCGGTGGCCTGCATCAGGTCGTGGGCAAGAAAATCATTGAGCGGGGGCAGCGCATGGGCGCGCGTGCCGCCAGCGCGTCGCCCGCCGGCGCCGAGTCCGATCAGTGGCCCGAACACCGCATCGGTCCGCGACGAGACGGCCAGTTCGCGGCCGTTGCTGCGCACCACCATGGGTTCGATGGCAACGCCGCGCAGGCGCGCTTCGGGGCTGCTGCCGGACACCGCTTCCATGATGCCGAGCCAGGCATTTCGCACGGCGTCCAGGCTCGCCACGCCAAGGCGCACGCCACCGGCGTCCGTTTTTGAGGGCAGGTCGGGTGAGTCGATCTTCATGGCCACCGGCAGACCGATGGCCTGCGCCAGTTCCACCGCCTCGTCCTCGCTGGTTGCAACGCGCGTTGGCGCGACCGGAATGCCGAAGGCGGCCAGACAGGCCTTGGATTCGGTTTCGGTCAGCACCGAGCGCGATTCGGCCAGCGCAGCGTGGATGACCCGCGTGGCCGTGCTGATGTCGGGCGCGTCGAGATGCGACAGCGGGCCCGGCACCTGCATCAGCAGCTTCTGGTTGCGGTAGTAGGCCGAGATGTGGCTGAACAGCTCGACGGCCGGCTCAGGCGTGCGAAAGGTCGGGATGCCGGCCTTGTGGAAGACGTCGCGGCTGTCGCCGACGTGTTGCTCACCGACCCAACAGGTCACTACCGGCTTGCCGGCATCGCGGCCAAGTTCGGCCACGGCGCGTGCGACGTGGGTGGGGCGGGTGGTGGCCTGCGGCGACAGTAGCACCAGCACGCCGTCTACGTTCGGCCCGTCGAGCACCGCGCGCAGCGCGTCGCGATAGGTGTCGGCATCGGCGATGCGCCCGAGGTCGACGGGGTTGCCGCCGTTCCAGCGTTCGCCGAGCAATGCGGTGAGCTTTTCGCGCGTCTGCGGCGCGAAATCCGACAACGGAATGCCCAGGTCGGCCGCGCGGTCGGCGGCCATGAAGCCCAGACCGCCGCCGTTGGTGATGATGGCCAGCCGGTTGCCGCGCGGGCGGAAATCCGAGAACAGCGCGCCGGCCGCAGCAAACAGCTGATTGAGGTTGTACAGCCGCACCACGCCGCAGCGTCGGATGGCGGCATCGAAGGCCGCATCACCGCCAGCGGGCGTGCCGACCAGCTCGTGAATGGCTGCGGCGACCTGCGGATTGCGCCCGGCCTTGAGCAGCAGCACCGGCTTCATGCGCGCGGCGGCGCGCAGCGCGGTCATGAAGCGGCGCGGGTCGCGGATGCGTTCGATGTACAGAAAGATGCTCTCGGTGCGCGGGTCGGCCACGAGGTAGTCGAGCACGTCGCCGAAATCGATGTCGTGACTTGCTCCCACCGTGGCCACCGCCGAGAAGCCGACGCCGTGCGGTGTCGCCCAGTCCATCACCGCGGTGGCCAGCGCGCCCGACTGCGACAGCAGGCCGATGGACCCGTTGCGCGGCATGGTATGGGCGATGCTGGCATTGAGCCCGATCTCCGGGCGGATCACGCCCAGCGCGTTGGGCCCGAGCAGACGGATGCCGTGACGGCGTGCCGCTTCACGCAAGCGGCCAGCGGCCTCGCGGCGCTGTTCCGGCGGGTCGACGAAGCCGGCGGGCAGGATGGCGGCGCGGATGCCGACGGCGGCGCAGTCGGCGAGCAGATCGGGCACTTCCTCGATCGGTGTGCCGATTACGGCCAGATCGATCGGGCCTTTCGCTTGAGCGAGGGAGCGCACGCAGGGCAGGCCATGCACGCTGGATGTATCGGTGGCAACGACCGTGATGGGCCCGCGGAAGCGGCCTTCACGCAGGTTGCGCACGGCGATGTTGGCGATCGAGGCCTCGTCGAAACAGGGGCCAATCACCGCCACGTAGCGCGGCTGGAACAGGGGGGCGAGATAGTGGGTTTCGTTCATGCGCCGAAATGATGCAATGCAGCGACCCATGATAGCGGACTCACGCCTCGGGTGCCCAACCCCGGCGGCGTTAGAATCACCTCTTCGCACATGCAAGTACGGAGGACGCCCATGAACGCTCTCTCTCAATCCACGCTTTTCCGCCAGCAGGCCTTTGTTGACGGCACCTGGATCGATGCCGACAGCGGTCGCAGCTTCGATGTTGTCGACCCGGCCACGCGCGAAGTCATCGCCAGCGTGCCCGATCTGGGGGCCGCCGAGACCGAACGCGCCATCGCTGCAGCCGATGCTGCGCTGCCGGCATGGCGCGCCAAACTCGCGTCCGAACGCGCGAAGCTGCTGCGCGAATGGTTTCGCCTGATCGTCGAGAACACCAACGAACTCGCCGCGATCATGACCGCCGAGCAGGGCAAGCCGCTGTTCGAATCCAAGGGCGAGATCGGCTACGCCGCCGCTTTCGTCGAATGGTTCGCCGAAGAAGCGCGCCGCATTGACGGCGAAGTCATCCCCACGCCGGCGGCCGATCGTCGCCTGCTGGTCATCAAGCAGCCGGTCGGCGTGTGCGCCGCCATCACACCGTGGAATTTCCCGTCCGCGATGATCACGCGCAAGGTCGCCCCGGCACTCGCCGCCGGCTGCACCGTGGTGGTGAAGCCGGCCGAACAGACACCGCTGTCCGCGCTGGCGCTGGCCGCGCTGGCCGAGCAAGCGGGCTTTCCGAAAGGCGTTTTCAACGTCGTCACCGGCGACGCCGCGACCATCGGGGGCGTGCTCACGGCCAGCCCGACGGTGCGCAAGCTGTCGTTCACCGGCTCGACCGAAGTCGGTCGCCTGTTGATGGAACAGTGCGCGCCGACCATCAAGAAGCTGTCGCTGGAGCTGGGCGGCAATGCGCCCTTCATCGTGTTCGATGACGCCGATCTGGATCAGGCCGTGAAAGGCGCGATTTCATCCAAGTTCCGCAATACCGGGCAGACCTGCGTGTGCGCCAACCGCCTGTATGTCCAGGCCGGCGTGTACGACGAGTTCGCGCGCCGGCTGGCCGAGGCGGTGGCCAAGCTCAAGATCGGCGCCGGTAACTCGGGCACCGTGCACATCGGCCCGCTGATCGACGATGCGGCGGTGGAGAAGGTCGAGTCGCATGTGTCCGACGCACTGGCCAAGGGCGCGCAAGCTGTTCTCGGCGGCAAGCGCCATGCGCTCGGCGGCAGCTTCTATGAGCCTACCGTGCTGATCGGCGTGACCAGCGCGATGCGCGTGGCGCGCGAAGAGACTTTCGGCCCGGTCGCGCCGCTGTTCCGCTTCGAGAGCGAGGAGGAAGTCGTGCGCATGGCCAACGACACCGAATACGGGCTGGCGGCCTACTTTTTTACGCGCGATGTCGGCCGCGTATTCCGCGTGTCCGAGGCGCTGGAGTTCGGCATGGTGTCGGTCAATACCGGCGTTTTTTCGAGCGAAGTCTTCCCGTTCGGCGGCGTCAAGCAGTCGGGTGTCGGGCGCGAAGGTGCGCGCGTGGGCATCGAGGAATATCTGGAGATGAAGTCGATCTGCATCGGGGGCATCGCGTGAGCGCGGCGCACGCACAACTGGCCGCTCCGTCGGCCTGGGTCGCGCGCTTTGCGGCACTGGTGCCGTCGGGCGCGAGCGTGCTTGACGTGGCCAGTGGAGGCGGACGCCATGCACGGCTTTTCGCCGCGCGCGGCTGCAAGGTCGAGGCGGTGGATCGCGACGCCGCGGCGCTGGCTCAGCTGCAGGGCGTAGCCGGCATCCGCAGCGAGGTGTTCGATCTTGAAGAAGAGACGTGGCCGCTGACCGGCCGCAGCTTCGACGTCGTGGTCGTCACCAACTATCTCTACCGCCCGCACTTCAACGCGCTGCTGGCCTGCGTCGCGCCCGGTGGCGTGCTGATCTACGAGACCTTCATGCTTGGCAATGAGCGCTTCGGAAAACCGTCGAATCCGGCCTTCCTGCTCGACCCGGACGAGTTGTTGCAGCGGGTCGCGGCGGGGTTTTCGGTGCTGGCCTTCGAACAGGGGGAAGTCAGCATGCCGAAACCGGCGATGGTGCAGCGCATCTGCGCGCAACGCGGTGCTCAGAGCGCGCTGCCGCTGATCCCGTAGGTCAGGTAAGTGCCGCAGGCGCGCACCTGACATTTGGCGGTTGTGCCGGGTATGGCGCTGGATGGCAGGTGCGCTGCGCTTACCTGCCCTACGAAGTCTTCACGATCTCTTGCGCCACGGCGGCAATGCCGGCGAGGCTCAGGTCATCGCTGACGATCTTGCGCGCCTCGGCGAAATTCACGTAGTTGTGGTTTTGCGAGCGCTTGTAGAGCGGGTCGTAGTGCTTGTCGATGAATTCGCCGAACAGTTCGGGCAGGGCGTGTGCGGCGGCCAATTCCTTCCAACGATCCAGCGTCTCGTTGCTCTGCAGCCCGCGCAGGCAGTCGATGCGCTGCTGCAGCAGGTCGACGTCATCACCCAGGTAGGCGTAGTCACGTACCAGAAATTCCAGCCGCGCATCGCGCGTGGCGTCGATGCTGACGCAGGGCGCGGCGCGCATCGCGCCGATCATTGCTTCGGGCACGTGAATGCGGCCGATCTTGCGGCTCTCGGCCTCGACATACACCGGGCGCTGCGGGTCGAGCGCCGACAGCGTGGTGAATAGCTGCGTCTCGAACAGCTTCTGCGGCGGCTGACCGCGGTCGGGCAGGGCGCCGAGCACCGAGCCTTTGTGGGCGGCGAGGTCTTCGAGGTCGACGACTTGTTCGCCAAGCTCCGACAGCGCTTCGAGCACGCGCGTCTTGCCGCTGCCGGTCGGGCCACCGACGATGCGCAGGTCGAACTTCTTCGGCAATTCATCCAGTTCGGCGATGACGTGGCGGCGCCAGTTCTTGTAGCCACCTTCGAGCTGGCAAGCGTCCCAGCCGACCATGCGCAGCCACGTCACGAAGGCACCGCTGCGCTGACCGCCGCGCCAGCAATACACCAGCGGGCGCCAGTTCTTGGGCTTGTCGGCGAACTTGTCTCGCAGGTGATGGGCGATGTTGTCGGCCACCATGGCCGCACCGACACGTCGTGCCTCGAAGGCCGACTGCTGTTTGTAGATGGTGCCGACAACGGCGCGCTGGTCGTTGTCCAGCACCGGGCAGCACAGCGCGCCGGGAACACGGTCGTCTTCGAACTCGGCCGGGCTGCGCGCGTCGATGACGTCGTCGAACGCGCCCAGATCGGCGACGGTGGCAGTGCCTTTTTTCATGGCTTGTGTGCGATTGGACAAGGGGCGGATTGTCGCATGCCCCTGCCGACTACCGCAGCATCGGCTCCAGCTTTGCCCACACCGTATCCAGAATGAGGCGCTGCGCCTCGGCCGTCGGGTGAATGCCGTCGGCCAGAAACAGTTCGGGCTTGTCGCCGAAGCCGTCGAGCAGGAAGGGCAGCAGCACCGAATCGGTACGCTCGGCCACGTCGCGATAGGTTTGCGCAAAGCGCCGGGTGTAGGCCGGACCGTAGTTCGGCGGCATCTCCATGCCGATCAGCAGCACGCGGGCTCCGGCCTGTTTGGCGGCTGTTATCATCGCTTCGAGGTTGTCGCCCATCAGTTGCGGGCGCAGGCCGCGCAGGCCGTCGTTGCCGCCCAGTTCCAGCACGAAGATGTCCGGCTTGTGCTGCGCAAGCGCAGCCGGCAGGCGGGTCAGCCCGCCGGAAGTGGTTTCGCCGCTGACGCTGGCATTGACGACCTTGTGCGGGAACCCTTTCTCCGTCAGCCGCGTCTGCAACAGCACCGGCCACGCTTCGCGCTGCGCAAGCTGGTAGCCGGCCGACAGGCTGTCGCCCCAGACCAGGATGGTGGCGGCCTGGGCGGCGCCCGAAATGATGACGAACAGGATGGTCGCAATGGATCGAAGCAGCATCGAAGTCAGTTCTCCGGTGATTGAAGTGAGCGGGCTGGCCAAACACGTGCCGGTTGCGGACGGCGACGGCGTATTGCGCATTCTCGACGATATCGCGTTCTCGGTCGGGAACGGCGAGTCGGTTGCCATCGTCGGCGCGTCGGGCTCGGGTAAGTCCACGCTACTGGGATTGCTGGCCGGGCTGGACGTTCCAAGCGCGGGTTCGGTCAAGCTGGCCGGCACCTCGATGTTCGACCTCGACGAAGACTCGCGCGCCGGCGTGCGCGCCGCAAACATCGGCTTCGTGTTCCAGTCCTTCCAGTTGCTGCCGGCGCTGACTGCGCAGGAGAACGTCATGCTGCCGCTGGAACTGGCCGGCGCGGACGACGCACAGGGCGTGGCGGCACAGTGGCTGGAGCGCGTCGGCCTGGCGGCCCGGCGCAAGCACTACCCCAAGCATCTCTCTGGTGGCGAACAACAGCGCGTGGCGCTGGCCCGCGCCTTCGCGCCGAACCCCAAATTGCTGCTGGCCGACGAGCCCACCGGCAACCTTGATGCCGCAACCGGCGCCGCCATCATCGAGCTGATGTTCGAACTCAACCGCGCTTCGGGCACCACGCTGATCCTCGTCACGCACGACGAGTCACTGGCCGAGCGCTGCTCGCGGGTGTTGCGCATGACGGCAGGGCGGCTGACCGAAGACGTGCCGGTTGCGGCTGCGCATTGATCGGGCCCAGGGTTAAACTCCTTGCAGCATGCCGCAACCACCCGGAGGCAACATGAGCAGCGAAGCCTTGCATCGCGTCCGTTCTGAAGCCCTGTCCTTGTCCGAGGCCGAGCGCGCCGCGCTGGCACGGGATCTGGTGTCGAGTCTTGATGCGCCGGGCGATCACGATGTTGCGGAGGCCTGGGATGACGAGCTCTGCTCGCGCGTTGATGCGGTGGAAGCGGGTGACGCCCAACTCGTCGATCGCACGGAGTTTGGCCGCAGGTTGCGGAGCAAGTCCGGGGGCGTCTGATGCGGCAGCTGCGCATCGTCGAGGCGGCGGTACGCGAGGCTGAAGAGGCGGCAGCCTGGTATGAACGCGAATGTCCCGGTCTGGGTGCCCGCTTCGCTGCCGCGCTTGAACACGCGCTGGAGCGCATCGAGCGAGATTTGGTGCCCTTGTCGCCGCTTGCCGGTCGGGCCGGGCGACGTGGCGCCAAGCGCCTCATCCTGAAGCGCTTCCCCTACGACATCGTGGTTTTCGATCACGGAGAGACCCGGGTCGTCGTGGCTTTCGCGCATCACGCCCGCAAGCCTGGTTACTGGCAACGACGCATCAGTTCTCGGGCCGGATCGGCTTGATCTTGAGTTGGTCGACAACCCAGCGCCACGAGCCATCAGCCTGACGACGTGCGACCTCGGCTGAGACGTTGCCGTTGGGCAGGCGCGAGACGGTGATCGCCAGATCGCCGTTGATGACCGGTGTCATCTGGTCGACCTGCGGGAATTCCCGTTTCTTTTCGAGGATGCCGGCGTAGAAGCGGCGGATCTCGTCGTGGCCGCTGGCCACCGGGTCGCCTACCGCCACTACGGCGTCGGCTTCGTACAACGACACCAGTCCATCCAGATCGCCGGCGTTGGCGCGCTCGACAAACAGGCGTGCGAGGTCTTCGGGGTTCTTGGCGTTTTGCATGTCTGCTCCTTCGGTTTCAGCGCAGGCGGCGGCCGGTGGCGTCGCTGACCGAGACTTGCACCGGAATGCCGGCCTGCACGCTTTCCGATACGGTACAGAATGGCTCGAACTGTGCCAATGCGCGATCAACGTGCGCCAGCGTGGAGGCGTCTGCGCCGATCTGCAGATGCACGCTGATGCCCTGCACGCGCAGCCGGCCGGCCGCGTTGCGTTCGACGTCGCATTCGGCGCTGGCGCGGATGCCGCCAGCGTCCTGACGGTACTTGCTGAGCGCGAAAAACAGGCTGGCCGCGAGGCAATAGGCCACGCTGGCCGCCAGCAGCTGCTCGGGCGCGGGGCCTTCGCCGTCGCCGATGGGCTGCGGTTCATCGACGCCCAGCGGCGGGAAGGCGGCGCCGAAGTCCACTTCAAAGCGATAGCGTCCGGTCTGGGTGATCTCGACGCGGGGTTTGTTCGTACTGTCCATCAGCTTGCATGTCCCAACGCGGCTGCGGCAGCCGCACACCCCGAGCGTACCGCGGATTCGAGGGTGGCCGGGTAGGGTGAATCCAGATAGTCACCGGCCAGCCACAGGCCGGGGATGGGCGTGCGCAGACCGGGGCGCTTCAGCCCAGGCGTGCAGGCGAAAGTCGCACGTTTCTCGGTGATGGTCATGGTCCATGCCGGCGCCGGAAGGCGGCACACGAGCTGGTTTTCGAGCTGCCGCAGCACGGCCAGCTCCAGTTCCTCGCGCGTCATCTCGCCATGCGGTCCGCTGGCGCTGATGACACAGGCGATCAAGCCGGGCTCGCCGTCAATTGCGCCGCGATCGAAGGCCCACTGTGCCGGGCCGCCCGACAGGCCGATCATCGGCGCAGGCAAGCTCACGCGATCCCCGAGCGCGAGATAGACGGTGGTGATGGGTTCGTGGCGCAGCGCGTCGAGGCTCTCGGCCAGCTTGGCGCCGGCGCCGGTCGAGCGAAGCAGCGTGCCGGCGTGATAGGGCGCGGTGGCGAGCACGACCTGGTCGTAGCGGCGCTTGTCGGACGAATCGCCAGCCAGCGCAAAGCCTTGTTCGCCTCGCAGGATGGCGGTGATGGTCGTGCCCGTTTCGAGCCGGCCGCGGCGTGTGGCGAGATAGCGCGCGGCCTGCACGGGGAACAGCTCGGTGAGGTCGGTGCGCGGGATCAGCAGTTCGCTGGCCGAGGCGCTGGAGCCGAGGCTGTCGCGCAGCACGTTGGCGAATACCTGGGCCGAGGCTTCATGCGTGTGGGTGTTGAGCGCGGCCACGCACAGCGGCGCCCAGATCAGATCGGTCAGGCGCGCGGTCTGCGTGGTTTCGCGCAGCAGATCCGCCACGCTGGTGTCGGGCTCGATGCGCCATGCGCGACGCTTGAGGTGCTTCATCAGCCGCAGCATGGCGCGGCGGTCGGTCCAGTTGAGCCCTTGTGCGCGCAGCAGGCCGACGGCCAGATGCAGCGGCGCCGGCAGTTTGGCCGCAACCAGTCGCAGCTCGCCCGGCGTCACGAGGGTGAGCGGCATGCGCAGCATGGATTTAGGGCTCTGGCCGGTGATGCGCATCAGCCGCGCCAGTTCGGTGTAGGCACCAATCAGGATGTGCTGACCGTTGTCGACGCGATGGCCGTCCTTGACCACCACCCGCGCGCGCCCGCCCAGCGTGTGCGAACGTTCGAACAGCGTCACCTGCGCGCCGCCGCGGGTTAGCTCGACCGCGCAGGCCAGCCCCGCATAACCGCCGCCGATGACCGCGATTTTCTGCATCAGCGGTTCTTCCAGAAGGCCTTGACCGCCAGCTTCAGCTTCAGCGAGGTCGGTAGCCTCGGCGGATCGCCGAGCACGCGATAGCCGCCGGCCACGATCTCATCAAGCAAGCGGCGGTAGATTGCCGCCATGATCAGGCCGGGGCGCTGGGCGCGGCGGTCTGCCTCGGGAAGTTCGCCGAGCGCACGCTCGTAGAATTCCTGGGCGCGCTGCGCTTGGAAGGCGAGCAATTCGGTCATTTGCGGGCTGTAGCGGCCGGCGAGGATGTCGTCCTCCGTCACGCCGAAGCGCGCCAACTCATCCTGCGGCAGATAGATGCGGCCGCGCCGCGCGTCGTCGCCGACGTCGCGCAGGATGTTGGTGAGCTGGAAGGCCATGCCCAGATCATGCGCGTAGCGCAGCGTGTGGCGATCGGTGTAGCCGAAGATCTCGGCCGAGAGCAGGCCGACGACGCTGGCGACGCGGTAGCAGTAGAGCTGGAGCTGGCTGAAGTCGGCGTAGCGGCTCTGTTCCAGATCCATCTCCATGCCGTCGATGATCTCCAGTAACTGCTCTTCGGGCAGGCGGAACTCGGCCACGATGTCGGTCAGCGCCTGACCCACAGGGTGCTGCGGCGTGCCGGCATAAACGCGGGCGACTTCGGCGCGCCATTCGTCGAGCTGGCTGCGCGCCAGCTCCGCATCGCTCGTCTCATCGACAACGTCATCGATCTCGCGGCAGAAGGCGTACAGCGCCATGATTGCGCGCCGGCGCGGCGCCGGCAGGCACAGGAAGCCGTAGTAGAAGCTCGATCCGCTGGCGGCGGTGCGGCGGCGGCAGTAGTCGTGCGGATTCATGCGGGAGCCTGCGTGAGAGCGCGCCAGCCGAGCAGCGGCCAGTCGAGTTTGCCCAGCGTGGGGCGGTGGCGGAAGACGTCGTAGCGTACGGCCTCAATGCGTTCGAGAATGCGCAGGCCTCCGGCCACGATGAGCCGCAGCTCCCAGCCGATGCGGCCCGGCAGCGCGCGGGCGAGCGGGGCGCCACGCAGCATCAGGTCGCGCGCGCGCCGTACTTCGAAGGCCATCAGACGGCGCCAGGCCTCGCTGTCGCGGCGGTGCACGAGGTCGTCTTCGCTTACGCCGAAGCGTTCCAGATCATCCTGCGGCAGGTAGATGCGCGGCTTGGCGATGTCGACGCCGACGTCCTGCCAGAAGTTGATCAGCTGCAAGGCCGTGCAGATGTCGTCCGAGCGGTTCAGCGACACCGCATCCCGCACGCCGTACAGGTGCAGCAGCAGGCGGCCCACCGGATTGGCGGAGCGACGACAGTAGTCGAGCAGCTCTTCGTAGCTGGCGTAGCGGGTCTTGACCACATCCTGCGCAAAGGCGCTGACCAGATCGCGGAAGGGCTGCAGCGGCAGGTCGAAGGCGCGCACGTTGCGTTCGAGGCGTTCGAACATCGGGCGCAGCTCGTCGTCGTTGGCCGGCATGCGGAACTCGATGGCGTCGATGCCGGCGTGGTACTCGGCGAGCTGGGCCAGCCGCGTGTCGGCGTCGGCATCGCCCTCGTCGGCTGCGTCGTCGGCGCCGCGCGCGAAGGCGTAGATGGCCTCCACCGGCTCGCGCAGGTGCTTCGGCAGCAGCAGGGACGCGACAGGAAAGTTCTCGTAATGATCGACCGGCATGGCGCGGCGAGTATACGCGAAGGGCGCAGGCCGCCCCATCATGCGAACATCGGCAACCATCCGCCACCGCGAGTGTCTGCAAGCCCATGCTCGAACTTGTCGATGTGTCCAAATCCCATTCCGCTGGCTCGGCGCTGTTCGCCGGGGTGTCGCTGCGCCTGGCGCCGGGCGAAGTGCTGGCGGTGGTCGGCGAGTCCGGCGTCGGCAAGTCCACGCTGCTCAACGGCATCGCCGGGCTGGAGCCGCTCGATGCCGGCACGCTGACGCTCGACGGCACGGCACTGCATGCGCTCGACGAAGACGCTTTCGCTCGCCTGCGACGCGAGAAGTACGGCTTCGTGTTCCAGGCCTTTCACGTGTTGCCGCACCTGAGTCTTGCGCAGAACGTGGCCTTGCCACTGTGGCTGCTCGGCGTGTCCGAGCGCGCATCGGCGCGGCGCGCGCGCGACATGCTGGGCCGCGTCGGGCTGGGCGAGCGTGCCGACGACTGGCCACGCACGCTGTCCGGCGGTGAGTTGCAGCGCGTGGCCATTGCGCGGGCGCTGGTGCACGGGCCGCGTCTGGTGCTGGCCGACGAGCCGACCGGCAACCTCGATCCGGAGCTGGCTGGCAGCGTGATCGATCTGCTCATCGACCAAGTGCGCAAGGCCGACGCCATGGCCATCCTGGTCACGCACTCGCTGCAGGCCGCGCGCCGCGCAGATCGCGTCGTGCGCCTGACGCGCGGCGGCCTGGTCGCGCAAGACCCCACATGAACGTGCCTGCGCTGTTGCGCGTGTTCGCCGCCAGCCTCGTGCGGCGGCGCCTCGCCACGGCGCTGTCGGTGCTGGCGATTGCGCTCGGCGTAGCGCTGGGCCTGGCCGTGCAGCTGATTCACGCCAGCGCCCTCGACGAATTCGGGCGCGGCATGCGTCTGCTGGCCGGGCAGTCCGACCTGCAGGCCGTCGGGCCGCGTGGCGGCTTTGACGACGAGACTTATGTGCGTCTTGCGCAAGCCCCGGAGGTGGGCGAGGCCAGCCCGGTGCTGGAGATTGAGGCACGGCTGGTCGGTCGCGAAGGCAGCCTGCGGCTGTATGGCGTCGACGTGTTTCGCCTCGCCGGCACCACACCGCGGCTGTTGCCGCAGTCGGCCGATGGTGTCGGGCGGCTGGCGGTGCTGGAGCCGGAGCGGGTGTTCCTGTCGGCCGCTGCGCGGGCGCAACTGGGGCTGGAAGCGGGCGATGTGCTGGAAGTGCTGTCGGGCGTCGAGCAGCGAAGCTTCACGGTGTCGGGCGGCGTGCCGGCCGCCGCTCAGGGCGAAGCCTTCGGTGTGATCGATATCGCCGCCGCGCAGTCGCGCTTTGGCCGCGTCGGCAAGCTGACGCGGGTCGATCTGCGGCTGGCGCCCGGCCTGAGCGTGGAGACGGCGCGCGAACGCCTTGCGCCGCTGCTCCCGGCCGGCGTCGAACTGCTCACGCCCGACGAGGGTGCGCAGCAGGCGGCCGGCCTGTCACGCGCCTATCGCGTGAACATGGCCATGCTGGCGGCCATTGCGCTGCTCACCGGCGGTTTTCTGGTGTTCTCGGCGCAGTGGCTGGCGGTGGTGCGGCGGCGCAGCCTGTTTGCATTCCTGCGGGCGATGGGCATGACGCGGGCAACGGTGGTGCGCGGGCTGGTGCTGGAGGGCGCAGCCATCGGCTTGCTCGGTGGCCTGTTCGGCGTGGCGCTGGCCTATGTTTTTGCCGCGGCGGCGTTCGCGCTGGTGGGTGCCGACTTGGGTGCGGGTTTTTTCGCTGCCGCGACGCCGCAGGTGTCGTTCCGTTGGTTGCCGGCCTTGGCCTATCTCGCGCTTGGCGTGGTGGTTGGCGCGGCTGGCGCCTGGCTGCCGGCGCGCGAGGCGGTGCGTCGGGCACCAGCCCGCGCGCTGCATGCCGGCGACGAGGCTGAAGCCTGGCGCGGCGGATCTCGCGGCGGCCTGGCGGCAGCTTGCGCCGGCCTTGCACTGTTGCTGTGCTGGTTGCCGCCGATCGGTGGCATTCCGCTGGCGGGGTATGTCGCCGTCGCCTTGGTGCTGCTTGCGGCCGTGCTGGTGTTGCCGGTCGTGGTGGTGTGGATGGTCGGCGCGCTGTCGCCCGTGGGCGGCGTCATCGCGCGGCTGGTGCGGCTGCGTCTGGCCGCCGCGCCGGGGCAGGCCGTGGTGGCGGGCGCGGGCGTGGTCGCCAGCGTGGCGCTGGCGGTGTCGATGGCGGTAATGGTCAGTTCCTTCCGCGTCTCGCTCGACGACTGGCTGGCGCGTGTGTTGCCGGCCGACGTGTATGTGCGCGCCTCTCCGTCATCGCAGAGCGGATTCCTGCCGCCGGAACTGGTCCGGCGTGTGGCGGCCCTGCCCGAAGTGGTCGAGGTGATTCCGCTACGCTACGACACGCTGCGCATGGGCGACGGGCGCTTTCCGATGACCTTGATCGCCCGGCCGGCCGATGGCGGCGCGGCCTTGCCGCTGGTGTCGCAGGTGGCGGTCGAGGGGCCGACGGTGTGGCTGTCGGAAGCCGCTGCCGACCTGCTGGGGCGCGCTCCGGGCGACCAGCTGACATTGCCGCTTGCCGGCGGTGAACATGTTTTCGTGGTGGGCGGCGTGTGGCGCGACTACGCGCGCCAGCACGGCGCGCTGGTCATCGAGCGCGATGACTGGCAGCGCATCGCCGGCGACGCCCTGAGCAACGACCTGGGTGTGAGCCTTGCGCCCGGCATCCGTGTCGCGCAGGCGCAGGCGGCGATTGTCGCGGCGCTGGACGGTGCGCCCGTGGAGTTCAACGACGCCGGCAGCATCCGCGCGACCAGTCTGGAAATCTTCGACCGCACCTTCCTCGTGACATGGCTGATGGAGGCCGTGGCCGTGCTGATCGGCCTGTTCGGCATCGTCACGACCTTCGCCGCGCTGGCGCTGGCGCGTGCGCGTGAGTTTGGCGTGCTGCGCCATCTCGGGCTGGAGCGCCGGCGCATCGGCACGCTACTGGCTGCCGAAGGGGCGCTGACGGCTTTGGCCGGCGTTGCGGCGGGCGTGGTGGCCGGGCTCGCGATTGCGCTGATCCTGGTGTTCGTCATCAACCGCCAGAGCTTTCACTGGAGCATGGATCTGGCCGTGCCGTGGGGCATGGTGGCAGTGTTTGCCGGCGTGCTCGTGGCACTGGCCGCAGTCGCGGCGCGGCTGGCTGGACGCAGCGCGATGCGCCAGCAGGCGGTGTTGGCGGTGAAGGAGGACTGGTAGTGAAGCGCGTGCTGTGTCTGCTGCTGACGTTGCTGGCCCTGCCGCTGCGGGCGGAATACCCGCCGGTGCTTCCGGGCGCGACACTGTCCTTCCCGCGCGACTTCGGCTCGCACCCGGAGCACCGCAGCGAGTGGTGGTACGCCACCGGCTGGCTTGTGGACGAGGCGGGCGTCGAGCGCGGTTTTCAGGTGACCTTTTTCCGCGTGCGCACGCGGATCGGTGAAGGCGACGCCAGCCGCTTCGCGCCGAGCCAGCTTGTACTCGCGCACGCGGCGGTGTCCGATCCGGCCGAGGGGCGCCTGCTGCACGCCGAGCGCACGGCACGGGCGATGCCGCCGCTGGCCGGCGCGGCAAGCGAAACCACGCAGGCCTGGATCGGCGACTGGATACTGACGCTGGACGGCCAGCGTTATCGCACGACCGTGCGCGCCGCGGATTTTGCCTTCGAGCTGGAACTGCAGGCCGATCGCCCGCCGCTGCTCAACGGCGAAGCCGGCTACAGCCGCAAGGCGCCCGATCCGCTCAACGCGAGCTGGTACTACAGCCGGCCTCAGTTGAAGGTGGGCGGCACGCTGGAACTGCGTGGCAAGGATCACGCGGTGAGCGGGCAGGCGTGGTTGGATCACGAATGGTCGAGCGAGATACTGCCCGAGGGCGCGCGCGGCTGGGACTGGATCGGCATCAACCTGCATGACGGCGATTCGCTGATGGCATTCCGCATGCGCGACGCGGCGGAAGGTGCCATGTGGGGTGCGGCCACGCTGAGCGATGCTGCGGGCGAATCGCAGACCTTCGGGCCCGAGGAAGTGCGCTTCACGCCGCTGCGACGCTGGCGCTCGCCACGCACGAACGCCGAATACGCGGTGGAGTGGGAGGTGCGTGTCGGCGCCCGGACCTTCCGCATCGAACCGCTGATGGATGATCAGGAGCTCGACAGCCGCAACTCGACCGGCGCGATCTACTGGGAAGGCGCGGTCCGTTTGAAGGAAAACGACGAGGAGGTCGGGCGCGGCTATCTGGAAATGACGGGTTACCGCGAGCGGCTGCGGATGTAGCGCAGCGCCGGCACTAGTCGCCGAAAGCGGCCAGCTTCTTCGGGTCAAGCAGCTTCACGTGCTTGCCGTGCACGTGGATCAGCCCGGCCTGCGACAGATCGGCAAAGATGCGCGACAGCGTTTCGGGCGTCAGGTTGAGGCGCGAAGCGATGGTCTGTTTGGAGGTGGGCAGGTCGAACTCCAGCGGCACTTCGGCGCTCTCGTCGCCGCTGCTCTGCAGCAGATAGCCGATCACGCGCTGCGTGCTCGATTGCAGGGAGTACGTCTCGACGTCCTGGATCAGACCGTGCAGGCGCATGGCCATGCCGGCCAGCAGCTTGCGGGCGAACATCGGGTCGCGGTCGATCAGTTCCGACACGATGCCCTGGCCGATGTGCAGCAAGCGCGTGTCGAGCACGGCCTGGGCAAACACGGGGTAGGGGCGGTCGAGCAGCATCACGGCCTCGCCAAAGGTCTGCATCGGGTGGATGACCTCGACGACTTTTTCGTTGCCCGCAGGCGAACTGATCGCCAGCTTGATCTGTCCCTCGATGACGAAATGAAAGCCCTGCGCCTGGTCGCCCCGGTTGAACAGCACCTGGCCGCGCGGTACGCACAGCTCGCGCGTGTGATGCGCAACGCTGGCCAGGTCGGCGTCGGAGAGCGCGCTGAAGAAGGCAATCTGACGCAGCATCACAGGTGAAATGCAGCTTGTGTTAGGTTTCATGCGTTTGTATTCGATGGCTGGTTTGATGCAGCCTAAGTCAGCAGTTCAGGAGGAACAACCGTGTATCAAGGGATCAAACATCTTCACATGCTGCTGGCCTTCGTCAGCATTCTCGGTTTCATGCTGCGCGGTGTGTGGATGATGAGCGGCAGTAGCCTGTTGCAGAAGCGGGTGGTGCGCATTCTGCCGCATGTCATCGATACCTTGTTGCTGCTGACGGCGCTGACACTGGCCGTGATGCTTGCGCAGAATGCCGTCGTTGCCGGCTGGCTCATGGCCAAGGTCACGGGTCTGGTGCTGTACATCGGCCTGGGCGTGGTAGCGCTGCGCCTCGGCCCGACCAAGGGCATCCGCGTCGCCGCGTTCTTCGGCGCCATCATCGTGTTCGTGTGGATCCTGTCTGTCGCGTTCAGCAAGAACCCGGCGGGCTTCCTGCCGCTGTGAGCAATTCACTGATCCCGCCGGCTGCGCCAGGGCTCGATGAGCCTCTGGAGATGCTGCATGCCTGTCACGAGCGCATCGGTGCGCAGCTCGCCACGCTCGGCCGTCTGGCGCAGTGGCTGCCCGAGCATGGCGCCGACGAGCAGGCGCAGCGGGCCGCGCGGGCAGTGATGCGTTATTTCGATCTGGCAGCGGTGAATCACCACCTCGACGAAGAGAAAGATTTGCTGCCGGCCATGCTGGATGCGGCCGATGCCTCCGAGCGAGCACGCCTGCAAGCGCTGGTCGATCGCATTCTTGCCGAGCATGCCGAACTGGTTGCAAAGTGGGGCGAGGTGCGTGCTTTGCTGGTGCGCATTGCCAACGGCGAGCGCGTGGCGCTCGGCGAGGCGCTGGTGCTGCATTTTGCAGCCGCCTACGAAACGCACATCCGTTTTGAAGAAGAGGAAATCCTGCCCTGGGCCGAGCGCTTGCTCGGTGCCGAGGCGGTGAACCGCATCAGCGTCAACATGACCGATCGACGCCGCGCGCCAACCCCTCCCGTGGATTGACTCGCATCAAGGCCGGCTCCGAAGTGGCGCCCGACAATCGGGCTACATCACCGGAGAGCCCGAATGCACGGCCTGACCCACCCTTCACTGCGTAGTCATTGCAGGCATGCAGCACTGCCTGCCGCAGTCGTGCGCACTCGGCGCGTCGCACACCTGATTGTGGCGGTGCAGACATGAATGTGCTCCTCGACCTGCGCGACCTTCCGCCGCCACAACCCTTTGAGCGCGCGATGGAGGCGCTGGCCGATCTGGCAGCTGGCGACACGCTGACGCTGGTGCTGAATCAGCTACCCCACCCTGTATTGCGGATTCTCGAGCGCGACGGTCATGGCTTCGAGTGGCAGGACGACGGCGCGGGGCGCGTTGTTGTTCGCATCGCCTCGGCCGGCGCCGAACTGCCTGAAGGAGAATGACATGAGCTTGCTTCGTGTTGAGGTGCCCGCAGCGTCCCCCGAGCCGCAGGAGCCGTCGTGGAACGCCTTTCTGTCGTTTGCTTTCCGACCCTTCTATTTGCTCGCGGCATTGCAGGGCGGGGTCTTCGTGCTGGCCTGGGCGTTCGGATTGAACCCCAGCGAGGCGCTGCCCGGATTCCTGTGGCACGGCCATGAAATGGTGTGGGGCTATGCCGGCGCGATCATTGTCGGCTTCCTGCTGACCGCGGTGGCGACGTGGACCGGCCAGCCGCCGGTGCGCGGCCTGCCTTTGGCGCTGCTGGTCGCGCTGTGGCTGGGTGCGCGTGTGGCGCTGCTCGCCGTGCCGCAGTCGGCGCTGCCGGGCGCGGTTCTGTCCGTTGCGTTCTTCGTCGTCGCGGCGGCTTTGCTCGCGGCGCCCGTCTTGCGTAGCGGCAATCTCCGCAACGTCGTTCCGGTGCTGTTGCTGCTGGCCTTCGGTGGCGCCAACGCCGTGTTCCACGCCGGCGTCAGCGGGGCGCTGGCGATCGATCTGCGCGCCATGCTGCATGCCGGGTTGCTGCTGGTGGCGACGGTGATTTTCCTCATGGGTCTGCGCGTGATTCCGTTTTTCACGGCCAGACGGCTGCAGGTCGAGCAGGTGCCAAACCATGTGGCGCTGATCGTCGCCGGCATTGCGCTGCCGTTCCTGATGGCGCTTGCCGTAGGTGTCGGCGCGCCGCTGTGGTTGTCGGCAGCGCTGGGGGTGGCCGGCGCATCGGCCAACCTGATCTCGATGACGCGCTGGTGGCATGCCGGGGTGATGCATGAGCCGATGCTATGGGTGCTGTTCGCCGGCTTCGGCAGCACAGCTGCAGGGGTGTGGCTATATGGCGTCACGCTGGCATTGGCGCCGCAGTATCTGAGCGGTTCCGTGCATCTGATCGCAGTCGGCGGCATCGGCGTGCTCACGCTGGGCATGATGACGCGCACCGCGCTGGGACATACAGGCCGCGCCATTGCCGCTCCACCGCTGATGCCGCTGGCGTTCGCGCTGATGATCGTGGCTACCGCCTTGCGTCTGCTGTCGGTGTATTGGGGCGCGCTGCACGATGTACTCGTGATGGCCAGCGGTGTGTGCTTTGCGGCAGGGCTGGCGCTGTTCGTGGTGCGCTTTGCGCCGTGGCTGATTCGCCCGCGTGCGGGCAGTCATTAGTGCAATGGTCAGGCGATGTGCATCGGTCCGCGCAATTGCCCGAACCGCGGCGCTGATTGTCACTGTCTTGGGAGGCCTGGTCATTCGGCGGAAGAGGTCTTTTCGCCTGATGCCCTGCGGGAAATCCGGGGGGCATGTGCCGGGCCTGATCGGTTATGCTTCTATCACTTTGTGATCAGGTTGTTGAAATGAAAAACGACTCGATTCCGCTCGCCGAGATTCAGGCACTGGCGGAATTCCGCTACCAGCTTCGCTGCTTTCTGCGTTTCTCTGAAGTGCTGGTGCGCGATTACGGCATCACGGCGCTGCAGTATCAGATGCTGCTGCAGCTGAAGGGTTTCCCGGGGCGACAGTGGGCCAACGTCGGCGAACTGGCCGAGCGGCTTCAGTCGCATCATCACGGTGTGGTGTCGCTGGTATCGCGCTGCGAGAAGATCGGTCTGGTCGAGCGCCGCACCGGGCGCGATGACGCGCGCAACGTCGAGATCCATCTCACGCCCAAGGGTGACGAACTGATCGTGCATCTGTCCCGACTGCACCGCGATGAATTGCTGGCCAGACGCGACGTGTTTGCCGTGCCAACCGTTGCCGACCTGCAGGCCGGCACCATCCGGCGTCGCGTGGTCGAGGGCGATACGCCGGTCTGATGCCGGATCGAGGGCGCTTCGGGCGATCTAAAGCTGCTTTGGATGTGTCGGGCGACAGCCGGTGAAATTCTTGCTGTACGCCACAAAAGGAAACGGCGCCGCGGACTGAAGTCCGCGGCGCCGTTTCTTCGATGCTGGCCTGATCAGGCCAGCATTACGATCGGGAACAGCACGATGCCGGCCAGCGCAACCCAGGTCAGGGCGCCGTAACCGATGACGCGGAGCGACACCTGACGCGGGCACACCACGTGTTGGGCGACAAGCACGCTGCGGATGCCGTGACGGATCATCACCGCCGAGGCGATGAAGCCGAGCAGCGCGACACCTGCGGCTACGCTGATGCTCGACGACATCAGGCCGAGCGAGGAAATCCACAGTGGCAGCGGGGCAATCGCGGACACCAGGAAGGCGCCGTTCATGTCGCTATGGCCACCCTTGGCGCGCACCGAAGCGTCGACAGCCCAGCTCATCAGGAACACGGCCAGCAGTTCGGAAACCAGGAATACGGCGGCGATCAGCTCCCACATGCCTGCTTCGATGGCGGGGAAGTGCGTGGCGCCGATGGTGTTGGCGGCCAGCAGGATCATGGCCGGCGGCAGCAGCGTGAAGGGCAGGGCTACGTTGGCGAAGGTACGCGTGGTCGACGGACGGTCGGCCATCAGGGCCTGCCAGCCGGCGCGGGGGGAAATCAGCAGGGAGGGAATCTGGGACAGGTTCATCTCGTTTCTCGTTTGAGGCCCTTGCCGATACACGCTCGCTGCGTATCGGTGGCAGCGCGGCTGGCCGTTCCTTGTGGGAAGCGGATCGTCGCGCCGGGGCAGTGATTGCCGGAATTCCTGAGTCGCGATGGCGTTCGAGCTATACGCCTTTAGTACTAGTTCTAAAGTCACACTTCGCGAGCCGTGCGGAGGTTAACGGAAAGCGCAGAGTCTTCCCTTGACCTTGATCAAGGATGCTCATATTCGGCACCCTGAAATTCTGTCCGAAGGCGGCGTCAGAGGCGCGTTTGCCGTCGGCCGACATGCCCGGCCCTGCTCGCCGTGTCGCAAGACTGGCGCAATCGCGTCGGCGCGCGTGCGAGAGCGGATTCCCGGGCTGACGACATGGGTGAATACCGGCGTGGACCGGCTTACCATAAGCGGGTCGCGCCGCATGCCGGCGTACTGGATTGCACCTTCCGGAGAGTTTCCGCATGACACGTACCGTACTCATCCTCGGCTCTGGCCTGGCCGGTTACAGCCTGGCGCGCGAACTGCGCAAACTTGATCAGGATTCCCGCCTGGTCATCGTCAGCCGCGACGCGGCCGGGTTCTACTCCAAGCCAATGCTTTCGAACGCGCTGTCCGCCGGCAAGACGCCGGCATCGTTGGTCATGAAGCCGTGCGAGCAGATGGCCGATGAGCTCAATGCAGACATTCGCCCGCGCACAGAGGTTCGCAGTATCGACGTGGCTGAACGTCGGGTCGGCTTGTCGGACGGTAGCGGTATTCGCTGGGACGAGCTGGTCCTGGCGCTGGGAGCCGATCCCATCCGCTTGCCGCTCGAGGGCGATGGGGCGGAAGACGTGATGTCGGTGAACGATCTGGACGACTTCACGCGCTTCAGCGAAGGGCTTGTCGGCGCCAAGAAGGTGGTCTTGCTCGGCGGCGGCCTGATCGGCTGCGAGTTTGCCAACGATCTGCTCGCGCGGGGTATCCGCCCGACCGTGGTGGACGTGGCCGACCAGCCGCTGGGGCGCTTGTTGCCGGCAGAAGCGGCGAGCTTCTTCAGCCAGCGCATGGAGGATGCAGGCGTGATTTTCCGCCTCGGAGCCAAGGTGAATGCTGTGCAAAAGGCTGAAGGCGTCTTTCGTGTGCGCGTGTCGGATGGCAGCACGCTCAATGCTGACGTGGTGCTGTCGGCCGTTGGTCTGCGTCCGCGCACGGCGCTGGCCGAGCGTGCCGGCTGCACGGTGGGGCGCGGTGTCGTCACGGACCGTTATCTGGCGACCAGCATCGAGCACATTCATGCCATCGGCGACTGCGCCGAGGTCGATGGCCGCAGCCTGCCCTACGTGATGCCCATCATGCATCAGGCACGTGCGCTGGCAGCTACGTTGAGCGGAACTCCGACCGCCGTTCAATATCCGGTGATGCCGGTGCTGGTGAAGACGCCGGCGTGTCCCACCGTGGTTTGTCCGCCGCCGTCAGATGCGCACGGCGCCTGGCGCGTCGAGCGCGACGAAGAAGGTGTGAGTGCTCTGTATGAGAACGAGGGCGGGGCGCTGTTGGGCTTCGCGCTGCTTGGCAAGGCCACGGCGCGCCGCCAGGAGCTTGCGGCGCGGGTGTCGGCCTGAGCGCTGGTCACTCACCGCCTCATGGCCGGTCGACCGGAGCGCCGGCCAGCTGCAGCCGATGCCGGCGACGTGTTGTTGGCGTAATGGCAGCCCGGCGTGGACAAAAAAAGGGGCGGCCATTGAGGCCGCCCCGAACAATCCTTCCCATGGAGGCTATCGACCGGGGGTGGGGAATTGGGCCGAAGCGGGAAGGAGAGAGAGCTTGTCCGGCCGTGCCGATGCGTGCGGGAGGAAGTCGCACGGACCCGCTGCCAGAGCCGTTGAGGCGCGGATTATGTACTACTTTGGTCGTAGTTCGCAAGAGGCTGTTTTTGGCACTGCGGAGAGCGTTGTGACGCTGGGGAATCGCTGCGTTGCGCGGCGTCCGGCCGGCGGAGGTTTGTCCGCTCGCGACCCTCTTTGATGCTGCCGCGGCTAGCAGCAGTGGTGCGCCGGAAGGGACTCGAACCCCCACGCCTTGCGGCACTGGAACCTAAATCCAGCGTGTCTACCAATTCCACCACCGGCGCGCGGCGCGAAGCATAGCATGCTGTCGCGCCACGGTCGGAGTGGTCGGAGTCAGAGTTTTTCGATGAGTTGCTCGGTCGCCGTGATGTTTTCGCGGTGGGTCTCGAACATTTCCTGCAGGCCTTCGCGCATGTGCGCATAGGGCACGCGCGGCAGGGCCTTGCCGACTTCGCGGGCGACCCAGCCCTGACCGCGGTTGAGAAAGGCCAGACGCTCGGCCTTGCCCTCGACGGCAAGAGCCTTTTCGGCAAAGGAGCCGGTGTTGGGGCTGACTTCGGCGCCGAGCTCGCGCAGATAGTCGAACATCAGCTTGCAGTACTTGCCTTCATCGCGACGCGAGGCAACGATGAGTTCGACGGCCGGAGCGTTGCCGTTGAAATCTTTCTCGTATTCGGTCAGCACCTTGACGCCGGCGCGCTCGCATTCAAGCAGGGTGTTGAAGAGCTCGATCAGCTCCGCGTCGGTCATCGGGGTGGTGTTGGCTGCTTCATTGCTCATGGTGTCCTCCGGTTGAGGGTTCAGCCTTGCGGGGTCTCGCCGTGATAGAGCGCGGAGACCAGGTCAGTCTGGGTGACGATGCCGACCAGGCGTTGCTCGCCATCGACAATCGGAATGTGGTGGCGCCCGCCACCAGCAAGCTTGGGCACCAGCACCGCAATGTGTTCGTCGGCGCCGGCTGTTTCGGCCGGGCTGGTCATGATGTCGCCAACGCAGCCGGCGCCCGGCACGCTGTTGCGTTCGAGCAGGCTGTTGAGTTTGGCACGTACATCGGGTGAGCCGTTGAGCCCGGCGTGTTCGAGCAGGTCCACCTGGGTGACGATGCCGACGATGGCATCGGCGTCATCAACGACCGGCAGTGCCTGGATGCGATGCTCGTGCATGCGCGACCAGGCGTCCACCAACGGTGTGTCAGTGCGCGCGGTGACGAGGTCGCGCGACATGATGTCGCGACACCGGATCTCGCCCATGCGCCGACGCCAGGCTTCCAGCTCGGTCTGCTGAAGAAGGACGCCGAGCTCACTGGGGCTGACGTCAAGCACCTGCTTGTAGCGTTCCAGCACATTTTCCAGATCAGCCTGCGTGAAGCCCAGGCGTTGGCCGGGAGCTGTATCGGTTGTCTTGTGCGGATTCGCCTCCGGGCGTGCCGGCAGTGGCGGATAGCGCCGCCCCGTGAGGTTGTTGTAGAGCAGGCCGATTGCCAGCAGCAGCGCGGATTCAAGTCCGACCGGCACCAGTGCCCAGTAGTAGCCCTGCTGCAGCACGGCCTCGCCGCCCAGTACCGTGGCCAGCGCCACGGCGCCGCCCGGTGGGTGCAGGCTGCGGGTCAGGAACATCACGGCGATCGCGCCGCCGACGCCGACGGCTGCGGCCGTGGCGACATTGTCGAACAGCAGCAATGCGGTCACGCCGACCACGGCCGACAAGGTATTGCCGCCGACGATGGGCCAGGGCTGGGCGAGCGGACCGCTGGGCACGGCAAACAGCAGCACCGCGGAGGCGCCCAACGGGGCGATCAGCATCGGCAGTTGCGGCGTGTTGCCGATCAGCCAGTAGCTGGTGATGCCGGTCGTGAAAATGCCGATGAGTGCGCCGACGCAGGCGCGCAGGCGCTCGCGGCCGTCGGCCGTGATGCGGGCCGGCTTGAAGGCGGCGAGCCAGTCTCTCAGGGCAGTCATGGACGCTCCTCGCATGCGTTCAGTTCAGATGGCCGACCAGTGAGGGGCCAAACACCTCGCACTGGATGCGTTCGTCGGTAATGCCGCGAGCGCGCAGCGCCGCACGCTGCTGCTGCATGAAGGCATCGGGGCCGCACACATAGTAGCGGCCGTCGGCTGGGAGCACGGCGGCGTCGAGCGTCGCAAGGTCGATGCGGCCGCTGTGCGTGAAATCGTGGCCGGACTGATCTTGCGGGCGCGGCGATTCGTACCATACAAGGGTGTCGATGGCTGCGTTGTCGCGGGCCAGCGTGTCGATCTCGTCTTTCATCGGGTGATGCTCGCCGTCGCGTGTGGCATAGAGCAGCGTCACCGGGCGCCGCGGCCAGCGGTCCTGGCTGCTGTGCAGCATCGACAGTAGCGGGGTGATGCCGATTCCGGCAGCGATCAGCACAAGGCGTTCCCCGGCGTGTTCGCCGAGCACGAAATCGCCGCAGGGCACGCTCACCTCGAGCAGATCGCCAACTTTGACGTCGTCGTGCAGCACGTTGGAGACCGAGCCGGCCGCTTCACGCTTGACGCTGATGCGCCACATGTCGTCCTGCGACGATTGCGACAGGCTGTACTGGCGCGCCTGACGCAGGCCCAGCGCATCGACGTGCAGCGCGACGCTGATGTATTGGCCGGGCTGGAATGGCGGCAGGCTGCCGCCGTCGAGCGCTTCGAGCCAAAACGAGGTGACCGTGGCGCTCTCGGTGACCTTGCGCGCAACGCGCAACGGCATGAACTGGCCCGGCTCGATGCCGTTTTCGCGGTACATGCGCGCTTCTTCGGCAATCAGGGCGCCGGCCAGCAGGCCGTAGGCTTCGGCCCAGGCGTCGATCAGTTCCGGCGTGGCGGCGTCACCCAGGGTTTCACCGATGGCCGCGAGCAGGTTCTCACCAACGATGGGGTAGTGCTCGGCGCGCACGCCGAGGCTGACGTGCTTGTGCACGATGCGGCTCACCACCGGCGCCAGTGCGGCCTGGTTGTCGATGTTGGCTGCGTAGGCATACAGCGCGCTGGCGAGCGATTGCTGCTGTGCGCCGGATTGCTGGTTGCCCATGTTGAAGACGTTGCGCAGCTCCGGATGTTGCTCGAAGAGGCGGCTGTAGAAGCGGCGCGTGATGTGCTCGCCGTGCTCGCGCAGCACCGGCACCGAGGCGTGGATCATGTCACGGGATGAAGAAGACAGCATCGGGACTCCAGGTTGAATCGTTCGGGGGGCAAATCAGCCCGGCAGTTGTAGCGTCACGGGCTTGGCAAGGTGCATTTCGCGGATGCGTGCGGCCGTGGCGCCGGTGGTCAGTTCCGGCAGCGTGTGGCGGTTCATGTCCTGATAGAACGCGTCACGCCCCTCGTCCAGCACGCCCTTGAGGCGGCATGCGCCGCGCAGCCCGCAGGGCGGTTCAGCACAGTTGATCAGGGCTGGATGACCTTCAAGCTCGCGCAAAACATCGCCCAGCCGCAGCGCCGTGTCGCGCACCGCAAGAC
This sequence comes from Pseudazoarcus sp. NS34, assembly GCF_059703725.1. Classification (NCBI taxonomy): domain Bacteria; kingdom Pseudomonadati; phylum Pseudomonadota; class Betaproteobacteria; order Rhodocyclales; family Zoogloeaceae; genus Pseudazoarcus; species Pseudazoarcus sp. NS34. The sequence goes on along the minus strand of NZ_BAAKIZ010000002.1, from coordinate 294,688 downwards.
GGATGCCGCCATTGCGACCGGGGCGGGAAGACACCCAGCCGAGGTGTGCGAGCCGCGTAACGACCTTGTTGAGGTGGTTGACCGGGATGTCGAAGCGTCGCGCAATGCTGTCGGTCGTGACGCGCTCTTCCGGATCAAGCGCGTGCAGGTACATCAGTACGCGAAGTCCGTAATCGGTAAAGCGATTGAGTTGCATGGCGGCACGTCTGCTTAGGTGAGGTCACAGGCTAACACAATATAACGCATATTACATGCGCCAATTAAGCGGCTTGCCGAAGCCGGCGCGTCAGGCGGCTATAATCCCGGTCCAATTTGCTGTCCGGAGTATTCCGTGTCCGATCGTTTTGCCGTCCTGCCGCAATATCTGCTTCCCAAGCGAGCCCTGACGCGTTTGATGGGCAGGCTCGCCGGACTCGAAGGCGGGCGCGCGACCACCGCCGTGATCCGCTGGTTCGTGCGTCGATACGGGGTGAATATGGCCGAGGCCGCCAACCCCGACGTGGCCAGTTACCGCAGTTTCAATGAGTTTTTCACGCGCGCCTTGCGTGATGACGCGTGCCCGCTGGCGCCGGCCGATTTCGTTTGCCCGGTCGATGGTGCGATCAGCCAGTGCGGCCCGCTCGACGGCGAACGTCTGGTCCAGGCAAAAGGGCACGACTACACGGCCACGGCGCTGCTCGGCGGCAATCGCGAACTGGCCGCAGAATTTCGTGAGGGCAGCTTCGCCACGCTATATCTGAGCCCGCGCGACTACCACCGCATTCACATGCCGTGCCAGGGCCGCCTGCGCAGCATGATGCACGTGCCGGGCGACCTGTTTTCGGTCAACCCGCTTACCGCACGTGCGGTGCCGGGGCTGTTTGCACGCAATGAGCGGGTGGTTTGCGTGTTCGATGGCGAACATGGCCCGTTCGCGATGGTGCTGATCGGCGCCACGATTGTCGGCAGCATCTGCACGGTCTGGCACGGTGTGGTCAATCCGCCACGCCCGGGCGTGGTGCGTGAGTGGTCCTACGCCAACGGCGAGGTGACGCTGGAGCGCGGCGCCGAGATGGGGCGTTTCCTGCTCGGATCGACGGTCGTGATGCTGTTTCCGCGGGATGTGCTGGTGTTGGCTTCCGAGTGGGAGGCCGGTCGCGCGGTACGCATGGGCGAGGCCATGGGGCACGCGGTGCCGGTGCAGCTTCAAAGCGGCTTCTGAATGCGCCGGCTCTGGATGGCTTGATATGTCACCACAGCCCAGTAACGACAACTAATTGACGGTCACGAGCGCACTTCGATGTGTGCCTGCCATACGCTGCGTACAATGAGGTAAGCATGTCGTTGGAGCAAATGCCGTTGTTGTCATCGTCTGCGCCTGATTTCACCCGGCTTGTGTTTCGCCTGCTGCTGGCGGCCTGTGTGGCGCCGGCTTTTGCTCAGGCCGACAGTTCCTATGGCAAGGCGCATCTGTCCGGTTTCGGGTCGTTCGCGTTTTCGCACGACAACACCCGCGGCGTCGCGATGACGCGCGACACCACCCAGCCTGCTTCAGCGGGAACGGACAGCTCGTTCCGCAGTGATTCCATGCTCGGTTTGCAGGCCGGGTATCGCTTTTCTCCCTCGCTCGAGGTCGTGTCCCAGGTCGTTGCGCGTCACCGCGCCGACAATACGCCGCACTCCATGATCGACTGGGCCTACGTAGCCTGGCGCCCGGTCGAAAATATTGACCTGCGGGTCGGGCGGGTAGGGGTGGATGCGTTCATGCTCTCGGACTATCGAAACGTCGGCTATGCGCAGCCCTGGGTTCGACCGCCCCGCGAGTTCTACGGCCGGATCCCTCTGCACTCGCTCGACGGTATTGATGCAGCATGGCGCTTCGATGCGGCCGGCATGCAGTGGACGGCCAAAGTGCAACTTGGGCGTGCCGACTCCGATCTGCCGCTGGGTGACGATGATTACTACACGCTGCGCGTCCGGAGTTTTCACGATTTCACCTTGCACGCCGAGCGCAACGATTGGCAGTTCAAGCTGGGCTACGCGGCGTTTCGCATCGCAAATGAACCGGATGTCGGGGCGCTGCGGGCTGCGCTCGACGGGATCGCGGCCGGGCCTCCGGGCGCTGTCAGTGCCGAAGCCGGCGCTCTAAGTTCCGACCTGTGGTTGAAAGGCGCGAGGGTTCGCTACCTGTCGCTGGGTGCGGCCTATGACGATGGTCGCTGGCAGATTCAGGGTGAAATAGCCCGTGTGTTGGCCGACAGCAAGGTGGTCGCAATTGGCACCGGCGCCTATCTGAGCGTGGGCTATCGGATCGGCAGCGTAACGCCCTATGCCGTGATTGCGCGCTTTCGCCCGCAGCGCTCGGAACGCAGGGCGATCAGTGACTGGAGCGGGCTGGGCCCCGGCGGGCCGGCCTTGCAGAACGGCGCCGTGGCGGTGTTCAACGCCACGCGCATCGATCAGCGCACGCTATCCCTCGGCGCGCGCTGGGATTTTGCCAGCCGCGCAGCGCTCAAGCTGCAGTGGGATCGCAGCATCGTGGATGCCCGCGGCTACGGCCTGTGGCAGGTGGACAGTTTGGCGGGCGGCGATCGCAAGCGGTCGATTGACGTGCTATCGGTTTCACTGGATTTCGCGTTCTGATCATGGCGATGTCCTGGCGCACCCTGATCCTCTCAGCAGCCTGCAGCAACCTGTTGCTGGGCGCCGGTGCGGCCTCGGCCGACGTGTTCGTCATCGTCAATGCAGCAGCACCGCAAACGCGAGTGGACCGCGACCGTGTCGAAAAGCTGTATTTCGGGCGATCGAGAACCTTTGCGGACGGCGACCAAGCCCGCGTTGTTGATCGGCCTGATTCGCCCTTGCGCGAGCGCTTTTACCGCGCACTGGGCGGCATGTCGTTGCCGCAGGTGAATGCGTACTGGGCGCGCTTGAGCTTTACCGGCCGCGTGTCACCGCCCGTGGTGCAGGAGACCGACGACCAGGTTGTGGCGGTCGTGCGTGCCGAGCGAAACGCCATCGGCTATGTCGCCAGCGAGCCAACTGACCGCTCGGTGCGCGTGATCCTGCGACTGGAGTGACCATGAAGCTGCCTCCCGGACGATTTCTCGAACAGCGTCTGCTCCGCACGATGGCGGCAGCATCGTTGGTATTTGCCTTGATCGGCGGAAGCTTGCTGTACTTCTACGGCTATTCGCAGGAGCAGACGCGCAGCCGCAATACGCTCGACAGTCTGGCTGCGACGGTGCGTTCATCGGCGCAGATTGCGGTGTATGTGCAGAACGACGTGATTGCCGAGGATGTCACGCTGGGGCTGTTGCGCAGTGATGCGATCGTCGCCGTGGCACTGGAGTCGAACGAAGGCTATCGCTTTGTCAGCTGGGGCAGCGACGGTGAGGGCGACTGGAAGGAGCGCGACGAAATGGCGTATGCGCTTTTCTCGCCTACCGCGTCGGAGCTTCGCGTGGGCACGCTGCGCATCCTGACCGACTCGGGTCTGCTGGCGCAGCGCGCCAGGGAAGCCGCGCTCAAGCAGATCCTGCTGTTGATCGCACAGATGCTTGCACTCGCCTTGATCGGTGTGATCGCTTTCCGTCGGCTCGTCGTGCAGCCGTTGTCACGGCTGACCGGGCAGTTGAAGCGTGTCGGCCCCGGTGCGGGCGAGCGCTTCACCGTGCCGGCAGGGCATGACAACAGCGAGATCGGCCTGCTGGCCGGAGAGCTGAACCGATACCTGGAAACCAACGAGGCGGCGATCGCATCCGAGCGGGAGCTGCGTCAGCGCGTCGAGTCCATCGAGGCGCACTACCGGCGCATCTTCGAGTCTGCCAGCGTGGGCGTCATGGTGCTCGGTCTGGACGGACGCCTGATCAACTGCAATCCGGTGATGCGCGAGCGCATCGACCGTCTCGGTGCCTTGACCGAGGGCGACCAGTTCATGCTGTTGTTCAAGCGCCCGGACAAGGCCAGAAAGCTGGTCGAACAGGCGTGTCAGAGCGGTGAAGTTGCTGCCGCCGATCTGGAACTGGCGGGCACTGGCGCACAGTGGGTGCATTGCCTGTTGTCGGTTTCGCGCGGCGAGCACGGAGATTTCGCGTTCATCGAAGTGGTGGTGTACGACGTGACCTCGCGCCGCGAGCGCGAGGAGATGGCCCTGCGCACGGCCGAGCGTGACCCGCTCACCGACCTGGTCAACCGGCGCGGCGCCGAGGCCTATATCGACCGTGCCATCGACGAAGCACATCGCAATCGCACCGGCCTGAGCCTGCTGTACATCGATCTCGACGGTTTCAAACCGGTCAACGACATGCACGGCCACGCTGCCGGAGATGCCGTTCTGGTCGAGCTGGCCTCCCGCCTACAGGGCATCTTGCGGCGCTCGTCCGATCTGGCGGCGCGGTTGGGCGGCGACGAGTTCGTGATCGCGGCATACGACTGTCACAAGCATGATGACGCGGTGAAATCGCTCGCCACGGCAGTGCTCGAGGTGATGTCCCGGCCAGTTGCGCTGCCCGACGGCACCAGCGTGATCGTGAGCGCCAGCGTCGGGGTGGCGGGCTATCCGGAAGACGGAGAGCACCGGGCAGAACTGATGTTCGCTGCCGACCAGGCGATGTACGTTGCCAAGCAGGCCGGCCGCGGCTGCTACGCGCTGGCCGGTTCGCCGCAGGCTGCCAATTGTTGAGGCGCTTCAGCCGCCGATGCGCAGCGGCGTGAACTCGGTCAGAAAGCGTGACATCTCGTCGGCCGGCAGAGGCCGACTGACCAGATAGCCCTGAATGATGTCGCACTTGAGGGCCCGCAACTGCGCGGCCTGGTCCATGGTTTCGACCCCTTCGGCAACGACATCCAGCCCGAGGCTGTGGCCCAGTGCGATGACGGCTTTGACGATGGAGGCGTTGCCGTCGTTGCTGGTCATGTCGGTAACGAACGACATGTCCACCTTGAGCTTGTCGACCGCCAGCTGCTGCAGGTAGCCCAGCGACGAGTAGCCCGTGCCGAAATCATCAATGGCGATGTGCAGCCCGAGCGCCTTGAGCGCGCTGAGCGTCTCGAAGGAATGTGCCCGATCAGCGATGACGGCGGTTTCGGTCAGTTCCAGTTCGAGATGTGCGGCCTCGATGCCGCAACGCGCAAGTGCCGTGCGCCAGACATCGGGAAGCTGACCGCGCGTGAGTTCAACCGCGGAGACGTTGATGGCTATGGTCGGCACCCTGATGCCGGCATCCTTCCAGCTGCGGATCTGTCGGCAGGCCTCGCCAAGCACCCACGCGCCGATCGGCACGATCATGCCGTTCTCTTCGGCAAACGGAATGAAGTCGGCCGGAGAGATCATGCCGCGCTCGGGATGTTCCCAGCGCACCAGCGCTTCAAGCCCGGTAATGCGGCCGGTTACGACGTCCACCTGGGGCTGGTAGTGCAGGCACAGTTCGCCGCGTTCGGTGGCCTGGCGCAGGTCGGCTTCGAGCGTGAGCCGCGCGCGGGCGCGCTGCGACATCTCCGGGGAGAAGTAGCGCATCATGCCGCGCCCCTGCACCTTGGCCTGATGCAGCGCGGCGTTTGCGTTGCTCTGCAGCTCTTCGGCATCGTGCCCGTCTGCGGGATACAGCGCGATGCCGATGCTGGCATTGGCGTAGATGGTCTTGTCACCGATTCGGAAGGGTTCGCTCAGCACTTCGAGCAGCTGCTGCGCACGCAGGTCGGAGGAGGGCGCGCCTTCGTGCAGTTCGATCAACGCGTCGAATTCGTCGCCGCCGACCCGCGCCAGCGTGTCGCCATCGGGCACCACGCTGCCCAGACGGCGCGCGACCTCGATCAGCAGTTGGTCGCCGATGCTGTGGCCGAGGCTTTCGTTGATGGTGGTGAAGTTGTCCAGATCGAGCAGCAACAGCGCGAACTGACTGCGGTTGCGCTCGGCGCTGCGCACGGCGTGCTGCAGCAGCTCGGCGAACAGCACGCGGTTGGGCAGGCCGGTGAGCGAATCGCGATGTACCAGGGTGCGGTACTTCTCTTCGCTGACCTGCAGCATGGCGGTGCGCTGCGACAACAGGTCTTCAAGGAAGCGACGCAGTTGCGAGAGCTCCAGGTGATGGCGAATACGGGCGCGCACTTCGTCGATATCGAAGGGCTTCGTGATGTAGTCGGCCGCGCCGAGCTCAAAGCCGCGCACCTTCTGGTGGGTGGCGTCGATGACGGTGACAAAGATCACCGGCAGGCGCGCCCCCAAGGGCGTGCTCTTGATGCGTCGGCACACTTCGTAACCGTCGATGCCGGGCATCACGATGTCGAGCAGCACGAGATCGGGTGGCGTCGGGCCGTTGATGATGTCGAGGGCCTTGGTGCCGTTGCCGGCCACCATCACGCGATAGTCGTCGCGCAAGGCTTCGAGCAGTTCGTGCACGTTCTCGGGAATGTCGTCGACGACCAGCAGGCTTGGCGGGCTGTCGAGTTCGGTCGGTGCGCTGATGTCGAACATCACCGGATTGCTGCGGAAATTGCGCAGCTCGAGCTGGGTGCGCACGCGCACGCGCAGCAGGTCCGGGTTGATCGGTTTGGTGACGTAGTCGGCTGCGCCCATGGCGATGCCGCGTGCCTCGTCGGCAGCGTCGGACAATGCGGTGACAAAGATCACCGGAATGTCGGCCGTGTGAGGATCGATCTTGAGGGCCGCGAGCACCGAGTAGCCGTCCATGCCGGGCATCTTGATGTCGAGCAGCACAAGATCGGGGCGCGGCTGGCGCTGGGCAAGTTCCAGCGCTTTCTCTCCGCTGGTGGCCGCGAGAATCGCGTAGTCGTCTCGCAGCACGTTCATCAGTGCATGCAGGTTTTCGTGCACGTCGTCGACGATGAGGATGCGGGGTCGGTCGTCTTGCGGAGAAGTCATCAGCGGGATTGTTCGGTTGAAGGGGCGTCGCGCAGCTCCGCCAGCAGTGAGAGTGCGCCGTCGATGTCGAAGACGTCAACGCGCTCGTAGAGTCGGTCCGCGAGCTCGGCCTGCGCGCTGCCGACGAGGCCAACACGCAGTTCGGTCAGCAAAGGTTCGGCTGCGCCCAGATCCTGTTCCAGGGCCTGACCCAAGCGATCCAGCAGATCCCGCCGGGCGGCCTCGTCGAGCGGTCGTGCGGGCGCGGTCAGGACTGGGTCGGGGCGGCTGCGCGACAAGGCGTCGATCTCGTCCATGGTTGCGCGCAGCAATGATTCGGCGTGCTCCAGTTGCGCAGTCTGGGGTTGATGGTTTTGTTTGAGCAAGTCGTCGATGGCGCTGATGCAGGCATGCAGTTCGGTCGCGCCGACGTTGCCCGTGACGCCCTTGAGCGCATGGCAGAAGGTTTCGGCCTGGTGGGTGCCGCGCGACTCGATCAGCCGTCGCAACTCAGCCGCTGCGTTGGCGTAGTGCTCGCGGAAGCGGCGCAGCTGGCGCAGGTAGGCGTCGGGTTTGCCGCCGATGCGGCGAATGCCTTCGCGTACATCGAGCGTTGTCAGCAGCAGGAATTCGGGCGGAATCGTGCTGCCGCCGCGCGGCGCTGCCGCAAAGTCATGGCCTGAGGTCGGGCGTACCGCGTGCGCCAGCACGGCCATCAGGCGGTCGGGCGCGATCGGCTTGGTGATGTGGTCATTCATGCCGGCAGCGCGGGAGGCTTCGGCGTCGCTGGCCATGGCCAGCGCCGTCATGGCGATGATTGGTAGCGTAGCCAGACGCTCGCGGCCCTTTTCATGAGCCAGGGCACGAATCTGCCGTGCAGCCTCGAGCCCGTCCATGACCGGCATCTGGATATCCATCAGCACGGCGTCGTATTCCTGCGTGCGTATGTGTTCGAGAGCGTCCGCCCCGTTGACCGCCGTGTCCACCTCCATGCCCTCGCTGCGCAGCAGTTCGGTGGCAAATTCACGGTTGATCTCGTTGTCCTCGACCAGCAGCACGCGTGCGCCGGCCAGTCTGCCCGAGGTGGCCAGATCGGGCGCATGCGCTTGCTGTGTGCGGCCGAGGATGCGACCGCGCCCAAGCACGCTGAGAATGGTGTCGAGCAAGGTGGAGGGCGACACGGGCTTGACCAGAAAGCCATCCACGCCGGCCTGTTCGGACAGACGCACGACTTCCTCGCGGCCGTAGGCGGTGACCATTACGATCTTGGGGCGTACGGCCGCGTGTGCTTCGGAATGGATGCGACGCGTGGCTTCGTCGCCATTCATGCCCGGCATTCGCCAGTCCATCAGCACCAGATCCCAGCCGGGCGCATTGCTGGAGCAGACCATGTCGATTGCTTCGGCGCCGCTGGCTGCGGTGCCGACGTCGACGTGGAAGAAGCGCAGCATGCCGGCGAGAATCTCGCGCGAGACTTCGTTGTCATCAACGATCAGCACGCGGATGCCGCGCAACAGCGGGCCGACTTCCTCGACGAGTTCGGTTTCGCGGGTGTTCGGCACGCTGCCCAGCTCGACCGTGAAACTCATGGTCGTGCCCTTGCCCGGTTCGGAATCTTCCACCCAGATGCGCCCGCCCATCAGTTCGACGAGATTCCGGCAAATGGCCAGGCCGAGGCCGGTGCCGCCAAAGCGGCGCGTGGTGCTCTGATCGGCCTGCGAGAACTTCTCGAACAACTGGGCCTGCACGTGGGGCGTCATGCCGATGCCCGAGTCGCGCACGCTGACCTGCACGGTGATGTGTCCGTCGCGTTCCTCAAGTCTCCGGAAGGCCAGCTCGACCTCGCCTTGTTCGGTGAACTTGATGGCGTTGCTGCACAGATTGAGCAGGATCTGCCCGAGGCGCAGAGGGTCGCCGATCAGTCGAGCCGGAATTTCCGGGTCGTAGCGAATCAGGAATTCGATGCCCTTGTGCTCGGCCTGGTAGCTCACCGCATCGGCCAACTGCTCGAGCACGCCGTCGAGGCCAAACTCGATGTCTTCCAGTTCGAGCTTGCCGGCCTCGATCTTCGAAATGTCGAGGATGTCGTTGATGATGCCGAGCAACGAGTGCGCCGCGCCCTGGGCCTTGTTCAGATGCTTGCGCAGTTGCGGAGGCAGATCACCCTTGAGGGCGAGATACAGCATGCCGAGGATGGCGTTCATCGGCGTGCGGATTTCGTGACTCATGTTGGCGAGGAAGTCGCTCTTGACGCGGCTGGCGCGCTCGGCTTCTTCCTTTGCCAGGCGCAACTCGACGGTTCGCTCCTCGACCTGGCGTTCGAGGTTGGCGCGTTCGAACTCCAGTGCCGTGGCGCTGGCCCGCAATTGCCGCGTACGCAGATCAACCTGGCGTCGCAGCAACATGCTGGCCGCTACCAGCAACAGCAGCCCACCCACCAGCCCGGCCAGCGACATCTGCACCCAGCGCGGCACCAGCACTTCCGGAGGGGCCGCCATGGCGTTCTGCAGCGCCGAGAAATACACCGAGCCGCCGTCGCGGCGCCAGCGTGCAAGATGGTGATCAAGGCGGTCAAGCAGTTCGGGGTTGGCACCCTTGTCGGTGGCGAAATACAGCGTCGAGGGCAGAAAAACGATCGGCGTTTCGACCAGTCGGTAGCGCGCGCCATTGCGGGCGGCGAAAAAGCTGTTGGTCACGACTGCGTCGGCATCACCACGCTCGACGGCTTCGTAGCCCTGTTCCAGCGAGTCGACCAGCACGGGGCGGAACTCGATGCCGGCGCTGATCAGCAACTGCTGCAGGAAGCCGAACTGCACGCCGCCGCGTAGCAAGGCGACGCGCGCGTCTTGCAAATCAGACAAACCGGTGATGTCACGGAAGGGGTGCGAGTACACCTGCGACCAGCTGCTCGCCACCGACATGCGATGAAAGTCGAAGCGCTGTGCCCGCTCGGCGGTGAAGGCAACGTCGGGCATCAGATCGAGTTCACCGTTTTCGAGCATGTCCAGGCAGCGTGACCAGTCGCATGAAACGTAGTTCAGCCGCCAGCCTTCGGCGCGGGCCGCGGCCTGGAGCAGTTCGACGAAGAGTCCTGCCGGCGTGCCGTTGGCATTGGTGAATACTTTCGGCGGGTTTTCGTACAGCCCGACGCGGACGTCACGTCGTGACGAGGCGGAGAAAGGAACGTCCCACGCAGAGACGATCAGCCCGACTGCCAGGGTCATGACGAACAGGAGCGCAATCCCTTTCTTCATGCTGCGTCGCGTGCGGACAAAGTCATTGCGGCATCCGGCTTGAGAACGGTTTGAAGGCTGGTTCGTGCGCCTGCATCATGCCGCTAAACGTTGCCCATGGCCAGTTTCAGCGAAGTGATGCTTCGGGACTTCAGGCTCTTAGCATACGCCTGTGACCGTTTCATCAGTGTTGCTGCGCGGTGCGAAAGTTCCCGCTTGTCATGATGGATCGGAGCCATCTGAGAATAAAATCACACTTGCTCGGGCGTCATGGCGGGCCGCCCGTGCAAGCGCTCAGGCAGCGTATTCGCTGCGGTTGCGTCCGGCTTCCTTGGCGCGGTAGAGCTGGCGATCGACCCGGTCGAGAAAAACCTGCGGGCTGTCGTCGGCATCCGGCTGGATGGTGCCGACACCGAGACTGATGGTGACGCACGGCGAAACGGCAGAGCCTTCGTGCGGGATGCCAAGCCCCAGCACTACGGTGCGCAGGCGTTCGGCCACCGTCAGCGCGGCAGCGGCGTTGGTTTCAGGCAGCACCAGAACGAATTCTTCGCCGCCGAAGCGCGCCAGGAAGTCTCGCGGGCGCAGTGCGGCCTCGCTTAATGCAGTGGCCACCTGGCGCAGGCAATCGTCACCGGCCAGGTGGCCGTAGCGGTCGTTGTATTCCTTGAAGAAGTCGATGTCGAGCATGACCAGACTGAGCGGTTTGCCAGAGCGTCGAGCGCTGGTCCACTCGCGCTCAAGTACGGTGTCGAGCATGCGACGGTTGGCAACGCCGGTCAGCCCGTCCTTGAAGGACAGTTCCTCCAGTTCGCGCTGCAATCGCAATACGTGCTCTTCCGTGCGCTTGCGCTCGCTGATGTCGAACATGAACCCGATCAGGGCTTCGACCTCGCCTTCGGGTGTGCGCAACACGTGCACCACGTCGCGTATCCAGATGTAGCTGCCATCGGAACGCAGGGCGCGATAGTCCGCTTCGTGATCGTTGCCTTCCTGAGAGTGCGATACGCAATAGTTAACGACCCAGTCACGGTCTTCCGGGTGCATGCGCGCGGCCCAGTCGTCCACGCTGCACCAGCTCTCCGGGCTCCAGCCCAGGAGTTCGCCGATCTGCGGGCCGACGTAGGTGAAGCGCAGCGTCTTCCAGTCGATCCGCCAGGGGATGGCGCGGGTGGATTCGAGCAAGGTCTTGTAGACCGCGTTGTCTTCTTGAGGGGTGTCGGCCATCTGCTATTCGGCTCAAATGGGATTCGGCGCTGCGGTATTAACCCAGTATATGCCCGGTGGCGCCGACGCCCTAAGGCGTGCGTGGGCCAGTCGCCTCGCTGATCCGGACGGTAGCTATTTCCGGAATGACTTCCGGCCCGGCAACTCGAGTGATGGTATTGCAGCTGATACGGCTGATGGTTTCACCGCTCGTGCGTGGGAAAGCGGGTCTGCTGGCCGGATCGACGGCCTCATCACTGCCGCAGGGCTGGGTGATGCGCCATTTTTGTGTAACGGCCTACGTCCTAGCGGCCTCCGGCCAGGTCAATGAAGCTGCCCGTGGTATAGGACGCGTCATCCGAGAGCAGCCAGACGATGGCCTGAGCGACTTCTTCGGGCGTGCCACCGCGGCCCATCGGCAGGCTTGGGGCGATGCGATCAACGCGTCCGGGCTCGCCGCCGCTGGCGTGGATGTCGGTATGGATCAGGCCAGGGCGCACGGCCGTGACGCGGATGCCCTCGGCGGCGACTTCGCGCGACAGGCCGATGGTCAGCGTGTCGATGGCGCCCTTGCTGGCGGCGTAGTCCACATACTCGCCGGCCGCACCCAGCCGCGACGCCATGGACGAGACGTTAACGATGGCGCCGCCGTGGCCGCCATGGCGGGTGGACATGCGGCGCACGGCCTCACGCGCGCACAGGAACGGGCCGATGACGTTGGTGGCGAACATGCGCTGCAGACGCGCAGCATCGAGTTCGTCCACGCGGCACTGGGTTTCGAGCGTGCCGGCGTTGTTGACCAGCGCGGTGAGCGGGCCGAGTTCGGCGTCGACCGCCCGGAACAGCGCCTGCACTTCGTCCTCCCTCGCGACGTCGGCTTGAACCGCAATGGCTATGCCGCCGCCGCGCCGGATGTCGGCAACCACGGCTTCGGCCGAAACGGCGTCGTGCCGGTAATTCACGCATACCGCGAAGCCGCGGGTGGCGGCGAGCCGCGCCGTGGCGGCGCCGATGCCGCGGCTGGCACCGGTAATGAGGGCGATGGCTGGCATTGCAGGTCTCCCGGTGGTGGCTTACCAGTGCGGCGGAATCTCGTCTTCCGGGCGCGACGGCGCTGAAGACGGCAGCGTCTTGAACTGCTGCGCCATCTGTCGCACATGCGCGCGCAGCAGGTCGAGTTCCTGCTGCTGGCGCCAGACAGTACGGTTGAGTTCGTCGAGCTGATCCTCGGCCGCCATGAGCTTGATTTCGATGTTGTTGATGCGCTGTTCCATATCCGTGTCTTCCATCGTGTGGCCAGCATGCTACGGCAAAGCGTCGTGCATTCGCGACAGGCGCTATTGTGTGTGCATTCCACCAGAGGCTACCGCACACCATGACCACCGACCAGATCATCGTTCTGGGTATTCTGCTGGCAAGCATCGCCATGTTCTTGTGGGGGCGCTGGCGTCACGACATGGTGGCGATTGCCGCCTTGCTGGCCTGTGTGCTGGCAGGGCTGGTGGCGCCTGGCGAGGCCTTTGCCGGATTTGGCCACCCGGCCGTCGTGACCGTTGCCTGCGTATTGGTGTTGAGCCGTGCCCTGCAGGCGTCCGGCGCAGTGGATGCGCTGTCGCGCCGGGTCCTGCCGGCCAACGCCGGGCCGACACTGAGCATTGCCGCGCTGTGTTTTCTGGCGGCGGCTTTGTCGGGCTTCATGAACAACGTCGGCGCGTTGGCGCTGCTGATGCCGGTGGCCATCCAGCTTGCAGGCCGGCTCGGCCTGCCGCCCGGCAAGGTGTTGATGCCGCTGGCCTTCGCGTCGATTCTGGGCGGCACTACAACGCTGATCGGTACGCCGCCCAATCTCATCGTGTCGGGCTTCCGCGCCAACCAGGCCGGGTCGACCGGCTACAGCATGTTCGAGTTCACAGCCGTCGGCTTGCCGCTGGCGCTGGTTGGCGTGCTGTTCATCGCGCTGCTTGGCTGGCGTCTGGTGCCGCGTCGCGAGCATGCCGGGGCGGAAAGCTTTGACACCGGGGCCTATTTCACCGAGGCGCGCGTGCCGGCAGGCAGCAAGGCCGACGGCATGCGCCTGCGCGAGATCGAAGTCGAACTGGACAACGCCGATGCACAGATCGTCGGCCTCGTCCGCAATGAAGTGCGCATGACCGCCCCGAGCGGCGGATGGGCAGTGCGCGCTGGCGATATTCTCATCATCGAAGCGGAGGCCGATGGCCTGGCAGACATGCTCTCGCGTCTCGGGCTGGAACTGGAGGAGGCTGTCGAGCCCGAAGAGGCCGCCGCGACCGATTCCCCGTCCTCCGACCCTGACGACGCTGACGAGCCCGCGCCACGCAGCGACGAGGTGGTGTTGATGGAACTGGTGGTGCGGCAGGAATCGGCGCTGGCCGGGCGCAACGCCGTCGACATCCAGTTGCGATCGCGTTACGCCATCAATCTGCTGGCCGTGTCGCGGCAGGGCCGCGACTCGCGTTCGCGCCTGCGCAGCCTGCGTATTCGCGAAGGGGATGTATTGCTGATGCAGGGGGCACCCGAATCGATCTCGGAGTTCGCGTCCGACTACGGCTGCGTTCCGCTCGCGTCGCGCGAACTGCGCATTCCTGATCGGCGCAAGGTGATCACTGCGTCTCTGATCATGCTGCTCGCGGTGGCGGTGGCTGCGTTCGGCTGGCTGCCGGCAGCGGTATCGTTTGCCGCTGGCGTGCTGGCAGTCATGGCGTCGCGCACCATCTCGCCGGCTCAGGTCTATCACGCTGTCGACTGGCCTGTGGTCGTGCTGCTGGCCGCACTGCTGCCGGTGGCGGGCGCCATGCAGGCTACCGGCGCCGCCGATCTGGTCGCGCGCCTGTTGCTCGACAACGTGGCGCGCGGCGATGCGGTAATCGGCCTGATCGTGATCCTGATCACCACCATGGTACTCACCGACCTCATGAACAACGCCGCGACGGCTGCGGTGATGGCGCCCATCGCGCTCGGCGCGGCCCTACAGCTTGGCGTGAACCCGGACACCTTCCTGATGGCGGTCGCCATCGGCGCGTCATGCGCATTTCTGACGCCCATTGGTCACCAGAACAACACGCTGATCCTGGGCCCGGGCGGTTTTCGCTTCGGCGACTACTGGCGCATGGGCCTGCCGGTGGATGTCATTGTGATTGCGTTGGGGGTGCCGTTGCTGTTGGTGGTGTGGCCGCTGGGGGGCTGAGTTTCCGCTGACCGGCCAGATGTCACCGGAACGAGACGTTTGGGGGCTCGTCTTCGAAGGTTGAAGAAATCGATGCAGGCGTTTGCGCTCTCCAGTGCGTCGCGAACAAGATGCGGGGGCGAAACGTATTTGATGAAGGCGCCGGATGAGTCCACGCCGGTACCCGTGAAGTGCAGCGGAATTTGCATTCTTCGTGCAAATTCGAACATGCCGAGTTCAACCCGGAAATACTCGCCTTGTCCGGCCAGTCGCCGGTCGATCGTGCAGGAGATGACTCGTCCGTCCAGCAGCGCACGACGGGTTCGGGCGAGACTCAGCGGTCCGCCCGGCACGACCTGCAGCTGCGGGTAACGTTTGCGCAATCGAGTGCGAGGGGCAGCGGACAGCAGAGTGACCGGCAAACCCGCGCGCAACAGCAGTTCGGTGGTCGAAGGGTAGCCGGCGTGCACTGACAGCACGATGCTGCCAGAGTTAATGCTGCTCAGCGCCTCTGCATCCTGTTCGCTGCCGGGAACGATGCGCGGTAGGTAGGGGCGGCGGTGCGTATCCAGCTGTTTGGCCAGCTCCGAAAGCAGTAGCTCTTCGGGGAGCCGTCGAAAGTCGTCCTCGCAGAGTTCTCCAAGGCGCGCAACGAAGCTGCGGGCTGACAGCATCGCCCACGCACAGTCAAATTGCCTTTCCGGGGAGGAAAATGGGTGCAGTACGCGAGCCAGTCCGATAGCGGACCCGCAGAGCCGACGATAGAGCAGGCGGGCGGTCGTGCAGTTCACGGGAACAGGATCTGTCCGATTTCGCGGAGGGTGGTGTCGTTGTCGATGTCGGTCATGTCTACATCGATCTTGAATTCGTTCTCGATGGCCAGCACGAGATCGAGCAGGCCGAGAGAGTCCAGCCCGGCTTCGGCGATCTTCGTATCCATTCCATCGGGCAGACTCTCTGCGCCGCAGAAATTCGTGACGAAATGGGTATAGCGCTCGTATTGAGGGGTCATTGTGCAGCCTTGTATTGTCTGAAAACCGCGGCAACCGGGATGTCCGGAACCAACTGTGACCAGTCGATGGTGTTGTGCCGTTCTCGCAGCACGTGCAGGAAGGCGTCGGCAATCGATAGTGCGAGCGCCTGTCCGGCGCACCGGTGAGATCCAGCACCAAAAGGCACTCCCTGAGTGTTTCCGGCCGACTGCGGATCTCCGTTCGCGTGGTGCAGGAGCAGCAACAAGTGATCTCCCGCCTGAATCTCACAACCGTCAACAACGGTATCGATGCGCGCCACGCGGCCGATGTAGTTTACCGGCGAGGTAACCCGAAAGAGCTCACTTGCCGACAGTGGCGCGATGCGCTGTGAGCGTTGGGCGGGATCGTCCGCCGCGAGCGAGTGCAACATGGCTACGAGGGCGCCGATGAGCGGATCGCGGCCTTGCAGTACATAGCTGAGCCGGATGGCTGAAGCTGCAGCGGCGTCATCGACCTCTGTCGCAGCGGCCGAGGCCGCGAGAAAATCCGCAATCTGCCGTGACTTCTGCGCCAGCTTGCGAGGGTGGTGGACATGTTCGAGCAAGGTGTTGTTGTCGGTCTTGAGCCGTTCATAGGCCTGTGGGCAGGTATTTTTGTTGGTGACTGCGCGGCTCAGGACATCGTCAACGAAGGGGGCGACGAGATCCGTCACCAAACTGCGCATTGCCTGGTCGCGCACTCGATCGAAATGCACGCTTGCGATGCGGCGAAACTCGGGTCCGTGACGCTTCAGCGTGGCGCCGTAGTCGCCGAGAAAGCGCTTCCTGCGCGAAGTATGTTCCTGACCGCTTGCCTGCATCGGGTTGTCGCGCAGGAAGCGGTACGCATCCCCCACGTCAAGTCCGAAGTGCTCGCCGATTGTTTGCACGGCCTGAGCAATTGGTGACGGTGCGAACCTGCTGTCATCCGAAAGAATGGTCTTGCAGGCGCTCATGCTCGTCACGATATGCGCACACTCGCTGCCGTCACGCAAGGTCTCGATACCCTCCGGATCGGACGGAGGCTGTGGCCTGACGACATCGCCACGATTGGCGGCATGACGCGTCAGCTTCTTGTAAATCAGTGCATTGAGCATGGTTCGCGGGGGTGTGCTTCGGTGGCGGTTTTCGTCGCTAAGTCGTGCATCCTACGCCATGGGGCGGGCTTTGCCCGGTGCGCGTGATCAGGCTGCCTGCGCTGCCTGGTTCGTCCCATCCGGGATATCCGGAGACGCCGCAGCCGGTGCTGCTCTGAAGCAGCTTTCCGCATGTGCGAGCGTTCTCGCAATGGCTTCCACACACAAGGCCGTGCTGACCGCGTCGCTGCCCCAAGCGGGTTCGGTCGTATCGTGGGCTCTGAACCACGCGCTACGCGGCCATCTGCCGTCAGGGCGTTGCGCTGACAGCAGATGGGGCAGTGCATGCTCCCAGTGCTGTCCTGCATTTGCCGCCAACCATTGCGCACGGGCGAGCAGGTCTTCTCCGGCGGGCTCGGTTCGCAGCTCTTGCGGAAGCGAGTCCGGCGCGAAGCCGGCGCGCTCGGCTGCGTAGGTGACGGTCATTGGTGAGGGGTAGTAGCGCGTACCGCTGCGGTCACGGTATATCTGGGAAAGTATGCTCATTCGCTCGCGCAGGTTCAGCGCTTCATTCAATTCGGTGAGCGCCAGAGCGACATTGCAATTCACTACCGCATCGTCGTGATGGCGTTGTTGCCAGGCAGGGTCGTCGGTGGCCCACGTGCGGAATGGGCGATTGTCTCCCCGCCAGAAGCTTCTCAGCAGCTCGACGTCTGAGGGGTGAGGTGAGAGGCCGCCGAAGCGCAGCAAGCAAACGAGCGCACAGGCGATAGAATCGGCATCATCCGGGATGTCCAGTTCCGGGTCGAAATTCCAGCTGTTCCGCTCGTTGCGCTGAGCTGCGATGTAGGCCGCGGCCCGGCGCGTGACATCGCGCGGCAGCAGGGCGCCCACCGCCAGCAGAACGCAACTCGTGCTGAACAAGGCGTGACAGAGGCGTGGTGGCTCGGTAGAAGACCAGTACAGCAGCGGGAAGCTGCCATCGGGCGACTGCATTGCCTGCAGCGAGTGCAGGCCTGCATCCCGCGCGTGGATCGCGGCCTGCAGGTCAAAGTCGGGATGGCCGGCGGTTCTCAAGGGGAGCACAGTGCGCCTGTCTCTGGCCGGCTTCAGGGCACTCTTGCGCATGCGTCGCAAGGTCTTGAGTTCCTTGCGCAACGGCCCGTTGAGCCATAGCCCTGTCAATGCTAGAAGGACCCAAAGCTCGTGATCACGCGTAAACAACATGATCGCCAGGGCAATGGGCCAGTAAACATGATGAAGGTCCTCGAGCAGCAGATAGCCATTGGCCGAAAATCGCTTGTTGCGTTCCTGCGGCAGCAGGACGTACTGCAGGCCAAGCCAGGCTGCATAGAAGACCGGCAATGCGAACAGCACCGGCTCAGGGTGGAGCACGGGCATCAGGAGCAAGGCGGAACCCGTGCTTGCAAGTTCCAGAGGCCAACCAATGAGCTGTTGCAGCCGGGTTAGATGCTCTTTTCCGTAGGTTGTCGCGGAGGTCGTTACGCCGGTCCGCATGTCGGCATCAAAGTCGGCGATCTGATGCGCCACGATGTAGCGCAGGCCGACGAACAGCGAAGACAGCGTGATCAACACCGAGACCGCATCCCATGCATGCATCGCTTGAAAGACAAAGGCGGCCGGCAAGGTGCGCTGCGCCAACGCGGACGCCAGCAGTCCGATGAAACCACGCTCCTTGAGGCGGAAAGGGCGCAGTGAATAGCACGCACTCGCGGCAAGACTCGCAAGTGCGATGACGATTACATCGACTCGTGCCTGGTATATCCACAGCGTGCCCCCAAGGCTCAGAGCGAAAACCCCGAGCACCAGATTGCGGCTGCGCGCGCGACTGATGGACGACAGTGCGTTGATCTTGCCCGCAGCAGCATCGATCTGGCGATCACTGCAGGAGTTCGCCAGATAACCGAAGGCGCCCAGGCTGAGCGCGGTCCCCAGCATCGCGAGAATGCTTGCAAAAGCTGCTTCGGGCGGCTGCGGATTGACGAGCAGTCCGTAAAATATGCACACGAAGAGCGGAGCGATCTTGGAGATCCCCCACTCGTTCCAGCGGAACAAATCCAGAAGGCGTGTGTGCATGGTGGTCCAGCAGCAAAAGCTGCATCCCGAGGCGGGTGAGGCGCGGATTCTACAGACGTTGTGATGTCGGTCGTGCGCCATGTAAGGAAATGTTGTTTTGCGTCCAATTCTCAAATGCGGCAGGCGTGAATCACGCCTCGGCTTGCCATCCGCAGACACGGTTGCGGCCAGACTGTTTGGCCTTGTAGAGCGCCTGATCGGCTTTCTGCAGCAAAGATTCGATGTCGTCACCGGGCATGCTGAAAGCCACGCCCATGCTGGCGGTGACCGAGAAGGCGTGTTCGCGGTGTTCGATCGGGGTGGCCTCCAGCGTGACGCGCAGACGTTCGGCCAGGGACAGGATGGCTTCGGGAGGGGTGCCGAGACAGCTGATGGCGAACTCTTCGCCGCCGATGCGGGCGGCGATGTCGCCATTGCGGATGTGCCCGGCAAGCAGGCCGGCGGTCGTCCGCAGGGCCACGTCGCCGGCGGCGTGACCGAAACTGTCATTGATGGCCTTGAAGTGATCGATGTCCACGCTGATCAAGGCCAGCGGCTGTTCTCCACGTTCCGCACGCGCCAGATCCCTTTGCAGCGCTTCGAAGAACGAACGCCGGTTGGGCAGCCCGGTAAGCGGGTCGGTGCGCGCCTCGGTTTCAGCGCGTTCGCGTGCCAGTTCAAGTTCGCGGGTGCGGCTGCGCACCTGGGCTCGTAATCGCAGGATATGCGTCACCATGGCCAGGGTCACCAGAACGATCATTGCCGCGGCAATCTCCAGTCGGTGCTTGCTAAGCGCCTCGACGAAGTCTGGTTGATCGTTGGGCGTGTAAATGAAGTCAGCCATGTCGATCGGCCGCTCCAACTGCCCTTGGGCGCGGAACATGGTTTCGATGCGGCGCCAGCGCTCTTCGTTCATGTAGCCGATGGGCACCACGTTTGGCAGGATCAGGTCGATGATCCGCCGCGCTTCGAACGTAAGGTGTTCACGCGAACGCCCTTGGGTGTTGTATTCACGGAAGATCAGCTCGACGATATCTTCCGGGTGGTCCACCGCGTGGCGCCAGCCCTTCGCCGTGGCCTCCACGAAGCGACGTACGCCCTCGGGGTCTTGCTCGATCTGGTTCTCGGTGGTGATCAGCAGGTCGCCGTAAAAATCCACTCCGTAATCGCTCGGCGAGAAGGCCCGGTGGGGAATGTCGAGCTGAGACAGGGTAAAGGGCTCGTTCGTCGTATAGCCGTTGTAGGCGTCGGTGCGGCGGTCGATGAGCGCGGCCACGTCGGTGTCGGCCGGGAGCAGGGTAACGGTGTCGGCTGGTACGCCGGCAGCTTGCAGCATCGACATCAGCTCTGCGTTCAGGTAGCCGCCTTGTAGCATCACGCGCTTGCCGCGCAGATCGTCCAGTTCATCGACGTCCGAATCCTCGAGCGTCAATAGCACCGACGGGGACTTCTGGAAGAAGGCTGCCAGTGCCACGATCGGCACGCCGGTGGAGCGATAGAGCAAAACCCCCGAATCACCGACCGCATAGTCCACGCGACCGCCGACCAGTTGGTCGATGGGCGTCACCCCTTGGCGGTGCTCGAAAAGGCTTACCTCGAAACCGGCTTCACGGTAGAAGCCTTGCTCGATGGCAGCGTAATAGCCGGCAAACTGGAACTGATGCGTCCATTTGAGCTGAACGCGAACACTCTGCAGCCCGGAGGGCTGCGCCAGGCCAGTGAGCGGGCAGATCAGCAGCCAGAGCCACACCAGACAGCGGCGTGGCTCCAAGCTCAGACAAACGCACGGAATCTGCATCGACCCGCTCCAGGCCCTGCGGGGCCGCTTCATATGGGTTCATGGTGCCCGATTCGTCGCAGTGCATGCGGCGACATGCCGTGTCAGTTGGAAGATCTACCTACAGTCTGTGGTGTGCATGCCACGGCACGGCCGCCGGTGATGGATCAGGACAGATCCATCACCATGAGGCAGGCCTGTTCGCCATAGCTTGGGCCGGGCATTTCGGCCAGGGTGCGAAAGCCCAGCTTCGACCAGAAACCTTCCGAAGCCTGGATGGAAACGAGCAGCGCCGTGCCCTTGCCATGCGCCATCGCGCGGTCGAGGACACGCTGCGCCAGTTGTCGGCCTACGCCGCGTCCGGCCAGTTGCCGTGAAATCGCCAGATCATGCAGGAACAGCACGTCCCCGTCCGAGTCGGGCGGCAGTGCCTGATGCAGCTTCGGGGCCTGTAGCGAATGCCACGCATGTGCCAGCACATAGGCAGAAACCGGCTGCTCGCCGTCGCGATGGACAAAACAGAACTGCGGCGAATGCAGCCATTTTCCACGCATCACGTCGAGCGATTCGGGTTCGACTGCGCTGTAGACCTCGCGCTGAATGCGCAGGATGTCGGGCCAGAGGTCGTCAGTGATGGGGGTGATCATCATGCGTCTGCTGCGCTGGGGAAGAGGTGAACCAAATGCAAAAGGCGCACACCTTTGGGTGTGCGCCTTCATTTTTCCGCCGGTCAGGCCAGCTTGAGCGGGGTAGAGGTCAGCCGCAAGTGCCGACCGCACCGCAGGCGGTGCAGAAGTCGCAGCCGTCCTTGCGGATCACCGAGTGGTTGCCGCACTCGGAGCACTGGCCGCCCTGCATCACTTCCGGGTCGCTACCCTTGTGCGGGGCTTCGAGGATGCCCATTTCGCGGGTCGGATAGCCTTCTTCATTGAGCACGCCGAGCATGGCGTAGCGGTGGATGATGAGGCGGGCCATGTAGGCCACCGTGCTCGGGAAGTTCTGCTGGCGGCGCGTACCCGGCACGAAAGCCATGAAGTCGCCCAGCGGTTCCGGGTAGCTCAGCAGCTTGCGCAGCTTCATGCCGATCCAGGCCGGGTCCATCACGCGCATGTCGAGCGCGAGGATGCGCGTCAGGCCGTCGAGGGCGCGCGGGTAGTTGCCGGACAGCCACACCGAGTACGGGCGGGTGACGCCGTCGGGCAGCGTGATTTCCTTGAGGCCCAGCACGAAGTCTTCATTGGTGGCCGGGTTGGCGATGTCGACCGTCCAGGACAGCGTGCCGTCGGTGCCGGTTTTCGGCTCCTGCAGGCTGAACAGGGTGTCGAGCACCGGCGTCGGGGCGTCGCCTTCCAGCGCCTTGAGCTTTTCGCAGCGGTGACGCACGACCTGGGCGAAGGCCGAGACCACGCCCGGGAACATCTTCTTCTCGCCATGCGGCGGGAAAGGCATTTCGAAGGACTTCTCGCCGATGGTCTGGGCCAGCGTCTCGAGCTTGAGCTTGAGCCAGCCGCGGTCGTTGGCACGCATGTCCATCGACAGCGTCTTGGCCACCGCGCCGAGGCCGCGCGGCTGGTCGGCGCCGTTCACCCACACTTCAAACGGGAAGGCGTCGTGGCCCTTGGCGTCGGTGGTGAAGTTGCCTTCGCTGTCGCGCTCGATGTGGCCGACGAACAGCGCGAACTCGCCCTGCGGGCTGTTGAGCATGTAGGTCCAGGCCATGTTGCCGTCCGGCATGTCGGGGCGGCCGGGCCAGCGCAGGCTGGACAGCACCGGTGCGGGCAGGCTCTTGATCGACAGGCGGCGGTTGGGGTCGGTGAGTTCGACGTCCTGCGGCTGCTTCTGCTCTTCGGTCGGGGTCACAGACAGCACCGAGCCCAGCACGCTGTTCGGGCGATAGGTCGCCAGACCCTTGAGGCCAGCCTTCCAGGCGCTCATGTAGAGGTCTTCGAAGTCGGCGTAGGGGTAGTCAGCCGGCACGTTCACCGTCTTGGAGATGGACGTGTCGACGTACGGAGCAACGGCCGCGACGATGTTCTTGTGCGCTTCGGCCGAAATTTCCAGCGCGGTGACGAAGTACGGCGGGAGCTTGGTGACGTCGCCTCCGCCATGCTTGTACAGACGCCATGCGTAGTCTTCGACGGCGTATTCCTTGAAGGTGCCGTCGGCCATGCGCTTGCGGCGCGTGTAGGTGTAGGAGAACGGCGGCTCGATGCCGTTGGAGGCGTTGTCGGCAAAGGCCAGCGAGATCGTGCCGGTGGGCGCGATCGACAGCAGGTGCGAGTTGCGGATGCCGTGCTTGCGGATCTTCTCTTTCACGTCGTTGGGCAGGCGCGAGGCAAAGTTGCCGCCCGACAGGTACATGTCGGAGTTGAACAGCGGGAAGGCGCCGCGCTCGACGGCCAGCTCGACCGAGGCGAGATAGGCGCGGTTGCGCATGTACTCGGCGATCTTGGTGGCCATGGCGCAAGCGTCCGGCGTGTCGTAGCGCAGGCACAGCATGATCAGTGCGTCGCCCAGGCCGGTGAAGCCCAGGCCTACGCGGCGCTTGTTCTGCGCTTCGCGGTGTTGCTCTTCGAGCGGCCAGTGAGTGGCCTCGAGCACGTTGTCGAGCATGCGCGTGGAGACGTCAACGACCTTGCCGAAGCCGTCGAAGTCGAAGCTGGCCTTGTCGGTGAACGGATTCTTCACGAACGGGGTGAGGTTGATCGACCCCAGGCAGCAGCAGCCATACGGCGGCAGCGGCTGTTCAGCGCAGGGGTTGGTGGCCTCGATGGTCTCGCAATAGTTCAGGTTGTTGTCCTGGTTCATGCGGTCCAGGAACAGGATGCCCGGCTCGGCGTGATCGTAGGTCGAGCGCATGACCTGGTCCCACAGGTCGCGTGCGCGCACCTTGCGGTACACCCACATGCCGTCGTCGCGCTGGTAGGCACCGGCTTCGCGCAGTTCAGCGGTCGGTTCGGCCTTGTGAACCAGCTCGACGTCGGTGTCTTTCTCGACCGCCGTCATGAACGGGTCGGTCACACCCAACGAGATGTTGAAGTTGGTGAGGTCGCCCTGGTCCTTGGCGTGGATGAAGTCCTCGATGTCCGGGTGGTCGCAGCGCAGCACGCCCATTTGCGCGCCGCGGCGGGCACCGGCGGACTCGACGGTTTCGCACGAGCGGTCAAACACACGCATGTACGACACCGGGCCGGAGGCATTGGACTGGGTGCCCTTGACCATTGCGCCTTTCGGGCGGATGGAGGAGAAGTCGTAGCCGACACCGCCGCCGCGGCGCATGGTTTCAGCGGCCTGGGCCAGTGCGGTGTAGATGCCGGGGCGGCCATCGACGGACTCGGTGACCGAGTCGCCGACCGGTTGCACGAAGCAGTTGATCAGGGTGGCGGCGAGCTTGGTGCCGGCGGCGCTGTTGATGCGGCCTGCGGGCACGAAACCGTTTTCCTGCGCTTCGAGGAACTTGGCTTCCCAGTGAGCGCGTTTGTCTTCTTTTTCAACCGCGGCGAGGGCGCGCGCAACGCGGGCGCGCACTTCGGCGATGCTGGTTTCGCCGTTCTTGGCGTACTTCTCGACCAGCACTTCGGCGCAGATTTCCTGCTCTTTCAGCGTGCTGGCATCGGCGCGAATCGCGGCGGGGGCGGAGTTCTTGGCGCTCATGATTTCGGGAGGGCTCCATGTTTGTTGCGGGACAGACCGAAGCATAGCCCCTGAATGCGCTTTCTGCAAAAAATTAAAAACACGTAAAAACAGTAACTTATGCGTTCCAACGGTATGCGCCACAGTGGTGCGCAACTAGATGTAGTAGTACTTTTGTAGTGCATTTCGGGGCTTAAACGCAGCAAATTCAAGGTGCTTCCGCTGGGTTTCTCAAACGAAAACGGCCGTGACGGACCGCGAAAAAATTTGCAGCAAGATGTCTCCAGGTGTGTCTCGGGCGCAACGTCGACTCACTCGGGGGGCGTGTGCCGCGGCGGTGCAAAGCGGATCACCTGACGTTCCGGTATTTCGGGTTGCAGCGTTACATGGCCGATACCGAAGTGTTCGCGCAGCAGCGCCTGCAGACGCCGCAAAACCTCGGGCCAGTCTTCACCGCGCATCAGCACGATGTGCGCCGACAGCGCGGTCTCACGCGAATCCAGGCTCCAGATGTGCAGGTCGTGCACCGAAGTGACGCCTTCGATGCTGGCCATTTCCGTGCCAACCGTATCCAGCGAAATCCGCGGTGGCACCCCGTCGAGCAGGGTATGGGTGGCCTGGCGCAACAGACGTAGTGTGGCGGCCAGGATCAGGCCGCAGATCAGCACCGACAGCAGCGGATCGATTGGCGTCCAGCCGGTGAAATGGATCACTGCCCCGGCAATCAGTGCGGCCACCGAGCCAAGCAGGTCGCCCATCACATGCAGCAGCGCCGCACGCGTGTTGAGGTTGGATTCGCCGCGCGACAGCAGCCAGGCCACGATCACATTGACCGCCAGACCGATGGCCGCGACCAGCATCACCGCCAGGCCATCCACAGCGCGCGGCGTCGTCAGTCGCTCGACGGCGTGCCATACGATGATGCCGACCACGATCAGCATGGCCAGCGCGTTGACGAAGCCGGCCAACGTCTCGACACGGCGCAGTCCGTAGCTGTGCGTGGAGCTGGCAGGCAGGACGGACAGGCGCGCGGCTACCGCCGCCAGCGCCAGCGCCATGCTGTCGGTAACCATGTGGCCCGCATCCGACAAGAGAGCCAGCGAGCCGGACCACCAGCCTGCCACGGCCTCCACGATGGCGAAGCCGAGCGTGAGCAGCAGCGCAAAAGTCAGGACGCGTGAGGAGGCGTTGTGGGCGTGGTCGTGGTGATCGTGGTGTTCATGACCGTGAGCGTGATCATGGTGGTGGTCGTGGTGAT
Source organism: Pseudazoarcus sp. NS34 (assembly GCF_059703725.1). NCBI lineage: Bacteria > Pseudomonadati > Pseudomonadota > Betaproteobacteria > Rhodocyclales > Zoogloeaceae > Pseudazoarcus > Pseudazoarcus sp. NS34. The sequence continues at coordinate 269,392 of NZ_BAAKIZ010000002.1, read as the reverse complement.
GCGCCATCGGAGTATCGTTCTCGTGGAATGGGCGAGCCTGAGCTCGCGGCCCTAGGGGAGGCTACATGATGCGCATCATCAGCTGGAACATTCAATGGGGGCGAGGCGCGGATGGCCGCGTGGATCTCGCACGCACGGTGGAGGCGCTGCGCGCGCTGGGGCCGGCCGAGATCATCTGCCTGCAGGAAGTCACGCGCGGCTTCGTTTCGCTGTCAGGCGAGCCGGATGACGAGGTGGCCGTGCTGTCTGCCGCTTTCCCGCAGCACGAGGCGGTGTTCGCGGCGGGAGTGGATGTGCCGGGTGAAAGCGGCGGGCGCGGTCAGTTCGGCAATCTGCTGCTGTCGTCGCTGCCGGTGTTGCAGATACTGCGCCATGCCTTGCCGTTTCCGGCCGACCCGAAGGTGCCGGGTATGCCACGTTGCTGTCTGGAAGCCGTGGTGGATTCGCCCTTCGGCCCGCTGCGCGTGCTGACCACGCATCTTGAGTACTACTCGGGGCGTCAGCGCCGCGCGCAGATTGCCGCGCTGCAGGCACTGCAGCAGGAAGCCTCGGAACATGCCGTGCAGACGACGCGTGGCAAGGACGGGAACCCCGCCTTTGCGGCCCGCCCCCGCCCCGAGCAGACCGTGCTGTGCGGGGATTTCAACATGGAGCCGTCATCCGACGACTACGCTGCAATGGAGGCACCACGATCTCCGTGGCGGGATGCGTGGCGCGTTGCGCACGGAAGTGGACCGCACGCAGCCAGTGTCGGCCTGCACGGCGCCGACTGGCCGGGTCGCCAATACTGCTGCGATTACTTCTGGGTGTCCGCGCCGCTGGCGACGCGCGTGCGAGATGTGCGTGTGGATGCCGTCACTCCGGCATCCGATCATCAGCCGCTGGTGCTCGATCTGGCGTAGGGCTTCAGGCCGGCGTGTGTTCGGCGTCCAGCGGTTCGATCAGGTCGCGGTAGGCGTGCCAGGTGGCGTGACCGACGATGGGCATCAGCACGACCAGCCCGAGGTGGAAGGTCATGAAGCCGATCAGCGTGAAGCCGACGATGATGATGGCCCAGACGATCATGGCCATCGGATTGAGCAGCAGCGCGCCGACACTGCCGAGCATCGACGACACCGCGTCCTGGTTGCGATCGAGCATCAGCGGCAACGAACACAGGCTGAAGGCGAAGGCGACCGTGGCGAAGATCAGACCAACCCCGGTGTAAATGGCAAGAAACTGCAGGTTTTCAGCGACCAGAAGTTGCTTGAGAAAGCCGGACAGGTTGGGCATCTCGGTGGTGTAGAACAGCGCAAAGATGACCAGCGAGGCTCGCGCCCACACGATGAACACGATGCCCAGCACGACGGCGAATATGCCGATGTTGCCGGCGTTGCGTTTCCATACCGTGAGAGTGGGCGTCAGTGAACAGCCTTCGCCACGCTCGTGGCGGCGACTGATCTCGTACAGGCCCATGGCCAGAAAAGGCCCGAGCAGCAGGAAGCCGGAGGTCACGGCCATGGCGTACTCGTAGGCATGCTCGAAGACGAAGGTCATCAGCAGGCCCATGCCGGCAAAGCAGAAACCGTAGAACAGGCTCGGCACCGGGCAGCTTTTCAGATCGCCGATGCCGCGGGCGATCCAGCGAAAAGGCGCGGTGGCCGGGATGTTTCTGGGGCGCGGAAAGGGCAGGCCCTCATCCTCACCGTTGGCAGCGTTGCCGGATTGCGACATCTCTCCCTCCTGTTGGCGTCGAACCATTTTTGTTTTTTGTGTTCTTCTACAGTAGCGGGCTCGGCATACGCTCAGGCTGAATCGCCTGGTTCGACGATGCGTTCTAGGGCCGTCATGCGGTCCTTCAGTGCGAGCTTTCTTTTCTTCAGACGCCGGAGCATCAGCACGTCGTCTATCGGAGTCTCGGCAAGTCGCGCGATGGCGGCGTCGAGATCGCGATGTTCTTCACGCAGTTGTTCAAGTTGTAGACGCAGTACGCCGAGTTCTGAATCTGTCTCGCTCATGCTGCGATGATCCGGCTGGCCTTGACGCCTGCTATGGTAGGCGTGCACCGGAGCGATGACAACATGGTTCTTGGAACATTGGAGGGACTTGAAAATACGCCGCGCGGCGTCATCTAGTAAGCTGGAAGTAAGCTTGATGTAGTCCGAGCAGTTTCACCTGACCACAGTGAAAGGAGTGCCAAAATGATGCGAATCGTTTGCAATAGCCCGGATCTTTATGTGGTCGACTATCCCGCCATCGACGCCGTCGAAGTTATCGACAAGCGTGTCGGCAGAGGTGTGCTGATGCGCGACGAGGCGGCCCAGCGCTTCCGCGCCGAACTCGAGGAATGGGCCGAATCGGCCGATCCCGACACGCTCGAATCCTTCATCTGCCACTACGGCGCCTTGATGACGCAGAACGCGATCTATCATTGACGCCCCATCTACCACCTGACGGCAGGGCATGAGCAAGGCATTCACCAAGGAAAACGACGGCGACGAGGACGAGCAGGATGTCCCCGCCGCCGTTCGTCTGCCGCCAGGCACCAAGAACTACATCACCCGACGTGGTTACGATGTGTTGCGTAACGAGCTCGAAGAGCTCGTCAAGCGCGAGCGTCCCAAACTCGTGGAGGTCGTTGCCTGGGCCGCAGGCAACGGCGATCGCTCCGAGAATGGTGACTACATCTACGGCAAGAAACGCCTGCGCGAGATCGATCGCCGTATCCGTTTCCTGATCAAACGCATCGAAAGCGCAGAAGTCATCGACCCCGAATTACAGACCGGCAACGATCAGGTGTTCTTCGGCGCGACCGTCACCATTGACGACGTTGAGGGCGGCAACGAACAGACCTGGCAAATTGTCGGCGTGGACGAAACCGACGCCAGCAACGGCCGCATCAGCTGGATCGCGCCCTTGTCGCGCGCGCTGATCAAGGCGCGAGAGGGCGATGTCGTGCGCTTCGTCAGCCCGGCCGGGCCGCGCGAGATCGAGGTGATCGAGGTGCGTTATATCTGAGGGCTTGAAATCCGCGCGGTAGCGCCCATATCGCATCCGTTGATCAACTCACGGAGTCGAAGGGATGTCCCAGACCGCCACCGCGCAAACGCATGCTTTTCAGGCCGAGGTGAAGCAGCTGCTTCACCTGATGATCCATTCCCTGTATTCCAACCGCGAAATCTTCCTGCGCGAGCTGGTTTCGAACGCTTCCGATGCGTGCGACAAGCTGCGCTTCGAGGGGCTCGACAATGGTTCGCTGTTCGAGAATGACGCCGAACTGAAGATCCGCGTGGGCTACGACAAGGCCGCCCGCACCGTAACGGTGTCGGACAACGGCATCGGCATGAGTGCCGATGAAGTCGTTTCACATCTGGGCACCATTGCCAAGTCGGGCACCAAGGAGTTTTTCGGTCAGCTCACCGGCGACCGCCAGAAGGATGCCAATCTGATCGGGCAGTTTGGCGTGGGCTTTTATTCGGCCTTCATCGTTGCCGACAAGGTCACCGTGGAGACGCGCCGCGCAGGCTTGCCGGCTGCGGCTGGTGTGCGTTGGGAATGCTCGATGACCGGCGAGAGCGCCGGCGAATATTCCACCGAGCAGATCGACAAGGCCGATCGCGGCACGACCATCACGCTACACCTGCGCGAAGACCAGGACGACCTGCTGTCGGGCTGGCAACTGCGCAGCCTGATCCGCAAGTACTCCGACCACATCGTCCAGCCCATCGTGATGAAGAAGGAAGAGTGGGATCAGGACAAGAGCGAGCAGGTCGTGACGGACGAGGATGAGACCGTCAACCAGGCCAGCGCCTTGTGGGCCAGATCGAAGAACGACATCACCGACGACGAATACAAGGCCTTCTACAAGCACGTCGGCCACGATTACGACGAGCCGCTCGCCTGGGCGCACAACCGCGTCGAAGGCCGGCACGAATACACCCAGCTGCTGTACGTGCCGCAGCACGCGCCGTTCGACCTGTGGGACCGCAATGCACGCCATGGCGTGAAGCTGTATGTGAAGCGCGTGTTCATCATGGACGACGCCGAGAAGCTGTTGCCGACCTATCTGCGCTTCGTACGCGGGGTAGTGGATTCGGCCGACCTGCCGCTCAACGTCTCGCGCGAGATCCTGCAGGAGAGCAAGGACATCGACACCATCCGCGCGGGCTGCACCAAGCGTGTGCTGGGCCTGCTCGAAGACCTGGCGACCAGCGACGAGGCGGCCAGCCAGGAGAAGTACGCAAGCTTCTGGAATGAATTCGGCAAGGTGCTGAAGGAGGGCGTCGGTGAAGACGCCACCAACAAGGACAAGATCGCCGGGCTGTTGCGCTTTGCCTCGACGCAGGCCGACACGCCGGACGAGCTTGTCTCGCTTGCTGACTACATCGGCCGCATGAAGGAAGGGCAGGACAAGATCTATTACGTCACTGCCGAGACCTTCAACGCCGCGAAGAACAGCCCGCATCTGGAAATCTTCCGCAAGAAGGGCATCGAGGTGCTGTTGTTGTCCGATCGCGTCGACGAGTGGGTCACCGGCAACCTCACCGAGTTTGACGGCAAGGCGCTGGTCTCCGTCGCCAAGGGCGGCCTCGATCTGGGCGAGCTGGAGAACGAGGAAGAGAAGAAAGAAGTCGAGAAGGCCGCCGACGAATTCAAGGAACTCCTCGAGAAGATGCAGACCAGTCTTGGCGAGCGTGTGAAGGAAGTGCGTGTAACGCACCGTCTGACTGATTCGCCGGCGTGCCTGGTGGCGGATGAGCACGACGTAGGCATGAATCTGTCGCGCATCCTCAAGGCAGCCGGTCAGAACGCGCCGATGTCCAAGCCGATCCTCGAGATCAACCCGACACACCCGGCGGTGCTGCGCCTGAAGCATGAGGAAGCCAGTTTTGATGACTGGGCGGCAGTGCTGTTTGATCAGGCCCTGCTCGCCGAGGGCGGGGCGCTGGATGATCCGGCGACCTTCGTCAAACGCATTAACCAGCTGATGCTGGCGATGAGCGGGAACTGACCCGCTGCACGATCAAAAGGCCGCTTGCGCGGCCTTTTTTATTTGCGGGGTTCCGTATCCGGAGCTTCCGACGGCGCCTCCGGTGAGGCGTCCGGCGGAGGCGGCGTGGGTGGCGGCGCGTGCTCGCGCCTGACCTCGGCTTCGGTCCGGCGCAGCAAAGGATAGGCCAGTGCCTGATACAGCGGCACCGGTGACACGGTGCGCGCGATGGCGTGTGCAATCACCGAGGTTGCCATCAGCGGCAGCAGCATGTGGTGGTTGTCGGTCATTTCCATGACGATCACGAAGGAGGTGATCGGCGTCTGCGTCATCGCCGACAGGAAGGCCACCATGCCCAGCGCGAGGATGGCCGAGGCCTGCTCCGGTGGCAGGAACCAGGCCACGTTGGCGCCCAGACCCGCGCCCACCGCGACGGCTGGCGCAAAGATGCCTCCCGGAATGCGGCTGACGAAGACCAGCCAGATCACGAACATCTTCGCCAGCAGGAAGTACATTGGCAGCGGCGTGATGCCTTCCAGCGCGTTCTTGGTCTCGTCGTATCCGGTGCCGTAAGTCAGGCCACCGCTGGTCAGGCCCACCAGGGCCGTCGCCAGACCACAGCCGGCGGCAAAGAGGACCGGCCGGTTGGTGGAGAACTCGCCGAGTTTCCCCGGCAGACCGCGCGAGGAGGCGATCAGGATGCGGCTGAACAGTCCGCCGAACAGTCCACCGAACAGGCCGCACAAAATGATGGGCCAGATGCCGGCCGGCCACTGCAGGGTGGCTGGTGTGGAGCCGAAATAGGTGTAGCCGCCCAATACTGCCAGCGACATCAGACCGGCGAAAATCACACTGGTCAGAGTGGTGTTGTTGGCCTGAAAGGCGCGGTAGCGGCACATTTCCTCGATCGCGAACATGATGCCGCCGAGCGGGGTGTTGAAGGCAGCAGCCACGCCGGCGCCGCTGCCCGCGACGATCAGGTCGCGGCTTGATGCAATGCGGTTCTTGCGCCGTCGGCCGTAGAGCGCGTGCATGATTGACGCGCCGATCTGCACCGAGGGGCCTTCGCGGCCCACCGAGGCCCCACACAGCAGCGCGCCCAGCGTGAGGAACACCTTGGCGATGGCAATGCGGATGGACAGCAGCTTGCGGCGAATACCGCGATTGTCGGTAAGCGATGCGGCAATGGCTTGCGGGATGCCGCTGCCGAGCGTGCCGGGAATGAAGGTGCGCGCAATCCACACCAGCAACGCAAAGCCTGCCGGGGCAACAAGCAGCGTAAGCCACGGCATGTTGGTCATGACTTCGCGGTGCACCGCGATGGCCAGCTCGGCGCCGATGGCGAAGAGAATGCAGATCAGACCGGCGAACAGCGCGCCGAATACCAGCAGCAGTCGTTGGCGCCAGCGATGCAGCGACAGCCACGGCATGGCATAACGCAGGCCGCCTCGCCGGAAGTGGCGCCACGCGCGGGTTGAGGTGATGCGGAGCTGTTTCATCAGAAAGCGTGTTCCGGCTGCGGGCGACGATGCGGATGTGCGGCTTAAACGTTACGATACGCGGAATGCCGCACGGCGCAACGCAGGTGCCGCATTTCCCGCCCCGTCCAGCCTTCGGAGTGTCATTCATGCCACGCAAAAGCGCATCCTCAAGCGCGCCTTCGACCCCTGCCGCATCAGCCGTTGTTTCGCCGCTGTCGGTTTTGCAGCGCTTTCGGGTGCTGATCCGCACTGCGCAACGCCACTCGCAGTGGATCGAGCGGCAGAGCGGGGTGACCGGTGCCCAGTTGTGGGCACTGCAGGAGTTGTCCGAGAAGCCGGGCCTGCGCGTGGGCGAGCTGGCCAACCTCATGGCGCTGCACCAGTCGACCGCGTCGAACATGATCGACCGTCTCGAAACCGAAGGGCTCGTGCGCAAGGAGCGCACGGCGGCTGATCAACGCGTAGTGCGTCTGTATCTGACGGACAAGGGCAGCGATCTGCTTGCGGCTGCGCCGTCTCCCGCGCGGGGGGTGTTGCCCGAGGCTTTGCGCATGCTTGCGGTCGACGACCTCGCCCGGTTGCAGGGCGATCTGGACGTGCTGCTACGCCAGATCAAGGCCATGGATGAGGGCTTCGGCATGCAGCCTTTGCCGTTTACTGAGTGACTGCGTCGCGGGCGATACGTCAGCCAGCTTGAGCGTCCGCTTCACGGATTGACGTCAAGCGCCCACCACAGGGCCTGCATGTAGGCGTCGGCGGCATTTTCGGTGCTTAGCTGACAGTCGCTGGCAAGGCGACCGATGCATTCGGTGTCGCCCTGTTCCCATGCAATCGCCAGATCCAGCAGGCGTGCGTGCGGGCCGGTATCGTCGAGTACGGCGCTGCGAATGTCGTCGGCCACTGCCAGGGCGTCGAGAGCCTTGTGCAGGTCGGCTTGCATGACGACGTCGACGAGCGACAGCAAGCCGACCAGAAACAGCGTTTCCCCGTCGCGCCCGGTGGCATCGCCGAGCAGTTCCATCATGCGTGCACGTACCAGCGCCGACTCCAGCGCCGCATGCGAGCGCCCATCCGGCGTGCAGCCGGAGAACACGGCCATCATCACCCAGCGCGTCAGTCGCTTGCGACCGACCAGATGCAGGGCTTCCTCGATGGATTGCACTTCGCGCGGCAGGCCGCCGGCAGCCGAGTTGGCATAGCGCAACATGCACAGGGCGATGGCCGCGTTGCGTTTGAGCAGGGTGACGATACGTTGATTGTCGTCATCGCCGCGCAAAGCGTCGAGCAATGGCCGGGCGTTGGCAATGTCCGCGTCGAGTTCGCGTGCGGCCCATTCTTCGCGGCGCGTGATAAACGGGCCATGAAACCAGGTTGTGCCAAGCGAATGGAAGAAATGAAAGTCGTCGAGGCTCTCGAGATTGAGCGCCAGGACCTCGATCGGCCGGCCTTGTCGCTGCAGCGCGGTGAACAGGCCTCGAACGCCTTCAGGATCGCAGCCGATGCTGTCGGTGACGATCAGGTCAACGACACCCAGCAAATGTGCGGGAATTTCGTCGGCACGCCGGGCATGCAGCGCAATGCGGAACCCTGCGCCACGTAGCGCGTGGATCTGCGGCAGCAAGGTGGCGGCCGCGGGTAGCGGTTCACCGGCAATGCTTTCCAGCGCGAGCACCGAATTACGTGGTGGCAAGCGCCGCACGCTGTCGTGTGCGAGGAAGGAATCGGGTAGTTCGACTACCGCACTTCGATGCCCGAGCAAGCGCGGCACGTCGGCCTGCAACAAGCTGCCGGTGAGTACTTCGGCATAGACGTGATGCACTACGCGGCTGCTGCGCCGGATGCGGTTACGAGTGCTTTCGCGCAGCATGAAGCGATAGCCGGCAATGCGCTGGTCGCGCCCGAGCAAGGCCTCCCGACACAGCAGGGTAGACGTGATTCCGGTCTGTTCCGGTGCCGTAGAGGCTCCCGTTTCGCGCAAGGGCGCATGACGGTTCAAGTCGTCGATGCCCTTGCTCTCAGCCTGCGCGGGGGCTCGTCGAAACCACTGGAACAAGCTTTTGAACATGCGCAATCGTTGCCGGTGAATGTGAATAGTCAGTGTATACAAACGTGGATCGCCAAGCGCTTCAATCGGGCGCACAGGAACGCTTTCCCACGTCGCCAGTGGCATTTCCGCAAATCGGCCATGGGTGTGGAACGCAGGCAACAACCGTTTGCAAACGGTCTTGCCCGCGACGTATCATCCTGACGCATCAGGGGGTTAGAAAGAGAGAATAAAAGCAGGGCACCAATAAGAATCAATCCACAACAGAGGGAGATCGTATGGTGGGGAAACGTATATTGATTGCCGTAGGGTTGGCGCTGGCATGCAGTTCAGCCGTCGCGACCGAAGGCAATCCGGAGGCCGCGAAAGACAAGCTCTCGATGTGTCAGGGCTGTCATGGCATTCCGGGTTACCGCACGGCATATCCGGAAGTCTATCCGGTGCCGCTGCTGGGCGGACAGCACGCCGAATACATCGTCAAGGCCCTGCAGGCCTATCGCGACGGTACGCGCAAGCACCCCAGCATGGTGGCGATCGCCCGCAGTCTGAGCGATCAGGACATGGCCGATCTTGCGGCCTACTATGCCCAACCGGAGAAGTGAGACGATGAAGGCTTTCGGCAAAGTTTCCTGCCTGGCGGCCCTGGTTTTCGCCGCCTCGATTCCTGCCCATGCCGGCGATGCCGAGCGCGGCAAGACCCTCTCTACCACGTGCGCGGCCTGTCACGGCCCCACTGGCACGAGTCCCGCCCCGGCTTTTCCGAACATCGGTGGCCAGATCCCCGAGTATCTTTACCGCGCATTGCTCGATTACAAGCTGGGCAATCGGGAAGACCCCATCATGACGGGGCAGGTGGCCAACCTCAGCAAGCAGGACATGAAGGATCTGGCTGCGTATTTCGGTTCACAGAGCGGCCTCAAGCAGAAGCGCTGAGGCTTAGGCAGTCAGAGAGATTCGCCGCACACCGCCGCAAGGCGGGTGCGGCTTTTTCATGCGTACTGTGTGCCGAGCAGTAGCGGTAGCGGGCAGTCCAGTGCCTGACATGTCGCGCGCAGCAACTCCAACTCCGTGGCGGTGACGTGTCCGTCGTGGAGCACCGCCGCCGCGCAGGCTTCGACCAGCTTGCGGCGAAACACCGGCTGCGTCGCAGACAATGCATCCAGCGCACGGTCGAGTTCCTCAATGGGAAAGCGTGCGGGCTGATCGTCGAACTCAGCGCGCTCGTCGAAAGGCGTCAGCTTGCGGGCCGCATCGAACGCGGCGCGGGCAGCAGCCTCGTCGGCATGTCCGGCACGCGCCAGCAGGGCAAGCAGTGCGTAGGCGCCCGTGCGCAGCGCGGCAGGGCTTGGACGGGCCTCGTGGCGGACCGCATGATGCGGCAGCAGTGCGGCTTTCAGCAGTCGGCGCGCGACGTATTCAAAGCTTGAGGTGCGGCCGTCCGCGCGAATCAGCGCATCTGCCAGTGCGACGACGGCCTCGCGATCAGCTGGGCGCAATTCGCGCAGCGCCGGCAGCGCCAGATCAAGCAGGGGGAGACGTTCGCCGGCTGGCAAGCGCGTGAGCGTGCCGGCGACGTGTTCACAGCGCTGACTGGACTCTTCGCCCAGTTGCGCCGCGATCTCGGCCAGCTGCTGCCTGCGAATGTTTTCGTGCCGCGACAGCAGCAGCGCGAACATGGTGGCGCGCGCGCCATGGGGTGTATGCAGCGTGTCCATCAGGCCATCGGGCAATCCGGCGATCAGCGCGCTGCCGGCGCTGACATCCAGCGGAGAGACAGTGCCGACACTCGCCCCGACTGATTCAGCGCTCAGGCCCGAGATGCCCTCGGGCAGCGGACTCGTGCTGCTCGACTTGGCAGCCGTGCGTTCCTGAATGCGCTTGCGCGTGCGAAACACCGGGTCGATGCGCCGAATGCGTTCGTCGATGGGCGGATGGGTTGCAAGAGCCTTCGAGAAGCGCGAGCCGGTGCCGAAGAACATGTGGCTGGCTTCCTCCGCGCGCGGATGCTCGACGCTTGATCCGATGTCCGCGATGCGCGCCAGCGCCCCGGCAATGCCGGAAGGATTGCGCGTGAACTGTACGGCCGAAGCGTCGGCGAGGAATTCGCGCTGGCGCGACACACCGGCCTTGATGACTTTGCCGCACAGGGTGCCGATGTAGCCGGCGATGACCAGCACCAGACCACCGACTGCGAAAGCGCCGCCGTTGCGCCCGCCGCCGCGCGCGCCACGCATCAGCGTGCGCCCGGCCAGGGTGAGCAGCAGGATGCCGTGCAGTACGCCGACCAGCCGCAGGTTGAGCCGCATGTCGCCATTCAGGACGTGGCTGAACTCGTGCGCGATGACGCCTTGCAGCTCGTCGCGCGAAAGCTGTTGGAGCGTGCCTTTGGTGACCGCCACAACGGCTTCGTTCGGGGTTGCGCCCGCGGCGAAGGCATTGATGCCGGCCTCGGCGTCAAGCACGTACACCGGTGGCGCCGGAATGCCCGAGGCGATGGCCATTTCCTCGACAACATTGACCAGGCGACGCTCCAGTGGGTGCGTCGTCGAGCGCTCGACCAGCCGACCGCCGAGTTCTTCGGCAATGCGCGCGCCGCCGCTACGGGCCAGCACCGCAATCTTGTAGGCGGAGCCGCCGGCAATCACGCCGCCGACGCCGAGTAGCACGACCACGAAGAGCTCAAGCTTCCACGGCGAGCCGGGGTTGAACGGATCGCTGGTGAAGAAATGCAGAGCCAGCGCAGTGGTGACGTAGACGGTGGCGATGATGCCGATCACCGCCAGCGCAAACCACAACAGCAGCCAACGAGAGCTGCGCCGCGCGTGATCCTGGGCCGAAAAGAAATCCACGGCGGTCAGGAGCCGAAGTTCACCTGCACGTTCTCGCGCGCTTCAAGCTTGTCCATCTGCCATTGCTGGGCGGAGCGGAAGCCGAAGGTGTTGGCGACGATACCGTCCGGGAAGGACTCGCGCTTGATGTTGTACGACATCACCGAGTCGTTGTAGGCCTGTCGTGCGAAGGCGATGCGGTTCTCGGTGCTGGCGAGCTCTTCCTGAAGCAGGGCCATGTTCTCGTTGGCCTTGAGGTCGGGATAGGCCTCGGCGAGTGCGAAGAAGCGCCCGAGTGCGCCGCCCAGCACGCTTTCGGCCCCGATCAGCGCGCGCATTGCGCCGCCATCGGATGGATCGGCTTCAGCGTTGCTCGCGGCGGCCTTGGCTGCGTTGCGTGCCTGGATCACGGCTTCGAGCGTTTCGCGCTCGTGCTGCATGTAGGCCTTGGCCGTTTCGACCAGGTTCGGGATCAGGTCGTAGCGACGTTGCAGCTGCACGTCGATCTGCGAGAAGGCGTTGCGTACGCGGTTGCGCAGCGCGACGAGACCGTTATAGATCGCGATGACATAGACGATCAGCGCGACGAGGATGGCGAGGATGATCCAGGTGGTCATGCGCGGGCTCCCGCAGAAGTGGACTGAGTGCGAATCCTAACCCGTAAAGCGTGACGGTGGCATGGTGATCGCGCGTCAGTCCACCTTGTCTCGGAAGTCGCACAGCTCGCGCACGATGCACGCACTGCAGGCGGGCTTGCGCGCCGTGCACACATAGCGCCCGTGCAGGATCAGCCAGTGGTGAGCGTCCTTCAGGTAATCCTTGGGGATGCGGCGCATCAGCGCGTCTTCCACGGCGCGCACATCCTTGCCGGGCGCTAGCCCGGTGCGATTCGACAGGCGGAAGATATGCGTGTCGACCGCCATTACCGGATCGCCGAATACGGTATTGAGCACCACGTTGGCTGTCTTGCGGCCGACGCCGGGCAGGGCTTCGAGCGCCTCACGATCGTGCGGCACTTCGCCGCCGTGGCGTTCCAGCAGCAGGCGCGACAATGCAACCGCGTTCTTTGCCTTGTTGCGGAACAGACCGATGGTGCGGATGCACTCGGCCACACCTTCCTCGCCGAGTGTCAGGATGTCTTCGGGTGTCGGCGCCAGCGCGAACAGCTTGCGGGTGCAGATGTTCACGCTGCGATCGGTAGCCTGGGCCGAGAGCACCACGGCCACCAGCAGCTGGAAGGGCGAGCCGTATTCCAGCTCGGTGGTCGGGTTTGGGTTGGCCTCGGCCAACCGCCGGAAGAACTCGCGGATTGCCTCGCGCTTCATCCGTTGGCGATGGCTTCTTCCGCGTCGGCTGCCGGCGGAGCGGCCCGGGGCTTGCGTGCGACGGCGCGGGCGTTGATCCAGTTGAACAGCGCGATCAGGCAGCCGAGCGTGAAGAACGCGCCCGGCGGCAGGATGGAGATGAGAAAGCCGCTGTAGTCATCGCCGAAGACGTTGATGTGCGACAGCGACGGAATGATCATGTCGATGCCCGAGAACAAGGTGCCTGCGCCAAGCAGTTCGCGCGTACCGCCGAGTACAGCGAGCACCCACACCAGACCGAGGCCCATCATCACGCCATCAATGGTGGAGGAAATGGCGTCGTTCTTGGCGGCATAGGCCTCGACGCGCGCCAGCACGATGCAGTTGGTGACGATCAACGGAATAAAGATGCCGAGCACCAGGTACAACTCGTGGAACCAGGCGTTGAAAGACAGATCGACCACCGTCACCAGCGCTGCGATGACGAGGATGAACACCGGGATGCGGATTTCGTAAGGGATGAAGTTTCGCAGGCCGGCGATGGCCAGGTTGGCCACCGCCATCACCAGCACCGTGGCCAGCCCGAGACTGACGGCGTTCACCATGGTGGTGCTCACCGCGAGGATGGGGCACAGGCCGAGAAGCTGCACCAGGCCGGGGTTCTGTTTCCACAGGCCGTTGTAGCTGGTATCGCGGAATCGTTGCCAGTCCATGTTGGCTTCCTTGCTCAGAGGGTGCTGCCGGCCGGGGCGTTGAAGAGGCGTTCGCGGTTGGTCGTAACCCAGGCCAGGGCGCGACCGGTGGCGTCCGTTACGGCGCGGGCACTGATGGTGGCGCCGATGCGGTAGTCGAACTCTCCGCCGTCACGGCCAACCTTCCAGTCATTGATCGGTACTTCGTCCAGGCTGCGGCCCGCGAACTGGCTGATCCACGGCTCGGCTCGTTTGCGGTCCTTCTTCGGGTCGATGTAGTCGCCCAGACCCGGCGTTTCGCCGTGGGCCGTGACGCGAACACCCGAGACGCGGCCGTCGTTCGTGATGGCTACGGCGAGCTGGATACGGCCGGCATATCCATCCGGCGCAATGGCCTCGACGACGACAGCGACCGGTTCGCCGGCCAGGCGTGCGCGCCAGGCCGTGCCGCCGCGCTCCAGGCCAAGTTCGGCGACGGCGCCCAGTTGCACGAAATCTGCCAGCAGATCGTTGTCGTAGCTGCCGCGCGGCAGGATCTCGTCAATCAGCCGCATTTTTTCGGCCTGCTGCGAGGCAGCAATGGTCGGAGCGGTGGCCGTGTACGTCAGTGACATCATCGCCGTGAAGGCAATGGTGAACACCAGCATGATGCCCGCCGTGCGGAGCGCGGTGCGCACGGCGCCATAGCGCGGGTCGACGCTCATTTGCCGCCTCCCTTGTGACCGAACACCGCAGGTTGGGTCTTCATGTCGATCAGCGGCACGCACATGTTCATCAGCAACACCGCAAAGGCGATGCCTTCTGGAAAGGCGCCAAAGGCGCGGATCAGGTAGGCGATCAGGGCGATTCCGGCGGCAAAGATCAGTTTGCCGCGCGGCGTTGTCGCACCCGACACCGGGTCGGTGACGATGAAGAAGGCGGCCAGCAAGGCGCCCCCGCTGGCCAGATGAAACAGCGGGTCGGCAAAGCTCGTCGGATCGACGGCCCAGAACAGCGTGGCGATCAGCGCCAGCGCGGCCAGGAAGGCCGCCGGCATGTGCCAGCTGATGATGCGCTGCTGCATCAGCCACAAGCCGCCCGCCAGATAGCCCAGACCGATCCATTCCCAGCCGCGTCCGCCGAACAGGCCGAAGGCCTCGCGCTGCATCACGCTGGCAACCGTCGCGTCGCCCGCGCGCAGTCCCGTGCGCAGCGTGTCGAGCGCGGTGGCGCCGGTGATGGCGTCCAGCTCACGCGCGCCACCCAGGATCAAATCAAGTTGGGTAGCGAAGTCCACGCTGCCGGCCGGTGGCCACTGCGACATCAGCGAGGGATAGGCCACGATCATCACGCAGTAGGCCACCATCGCCGGATTGAACGGGTTCTGTCCCAGTCCGCCGTAAAGGTGTTTGACGGCAGCGATGGCGATCACCACACCCATCACCGTCATCCACCACGGCACGATGGGCGGAAAGCACAAGACCATCAGCCAGGCCGTGACGATTGCCGAGAGGTCACTGACCGACGGCAGCACGGCGCGCTTGCGCAGCTTGAGAACCGCAGCTTCGGCTGCGACGGCAACGATGCTCGCGATGACCAGGTTCACCAGAATGCCGGCGCCGATCTGCCAAGCGTAGATCGCCACGCCGGGCAGCAGAGCCAGCAGCACGCGGCCCATCACGCTTTGAACACTTGCGTTGCTGCGGATGTAGGGTGAGTGGATCATCGTTCTTCCTGCTCCCGCTCGGCGCGGCGTTCTGCAGCACGTTCCAGCGCCGCGGCAATCAGCGCCTTCTTGGCGTCACCATCAGCGGCAGGGGCCGCTTCCTGCGCGTCCTGCGCTTGCTCTGGCTCATCGCCGGTAACGTGCTTGCGCCGCGTCTCGATTTCGGCGATCTCGGCCTGCACGGCGGGCGGAAGATTGTCGGTGTTCTTCGCATCGACTTCAGCTTTCTGAGCTTTGGCGCGCGCCAGCGCGGCGGCGACGAGGGCCTTCTTGGGGTCGTCATCAGTCGCCGCGGCCGGAGCGTCGCTTCCGGCTGCCAGCTTGGCTTTCGTCTCTGCAGCCTTGGCTGCGAGCTTGGCGGCTTTCTCGGCTTTCTCGCGTTCCTGGCGGTAGTTGCGGAACTCGAAGCGGTCGCGCGCCTGATCGGCGGCGCGGCTTTCGCGCTCGCGCGCCCAGATCTCGCTCTTCGAGAAGCGGAAGTAATCGACCAGCGGGATGTGTGACGGGCACACATACGAGCAGCAGCCGCATTCAATGCAGTCGAACAGGTGGTATTCCTGCGCCTTGCCGAAGTTGCGCGAGCGCGAGAACCAGTACAACTCGAAGGGCTGCAGATCCGCCGGGCAGGCCTCGGCGCACGCGCCGCAACGGATGCACGGCAACTCGGGCTCGGGCGGCGGAAACAGCTCCGGCGAGGCGGCGATGATGCAGTTGGTGCCCTTGACCACCGGTACGGACAGATCGGGCATGGCGAAACCCATCATCGGCCCGCCGAGCAGATAGCGGTCGGTGCCCGGCTTGGGGCCCGCCAGCGACAGCAGGTCTTCGACCGGCGTGCCGATCGGGACTTCCCAGTTGCCCGGGCGTTCGACGTTGCCAGTGAGGGTGACCACGCGCGAGATCAGCGGCTCGCCCAGATCGAAGGCGCGATGCACGGCCTCGGCCGTGCCGACGTTGAAGCACTGCACGCCGAACTCGCTGCCGAGCTTGCCGTGCGGAATCTCGATGCCGGTCAGCACGCGGATGAGCTGCTTTTCGCCGCCGGCCGGATATAGCGTCGGTACCGGGATGACAGCCGGTGCCGGATCAAGCTGTGCGGCAGCCTCACGCATCGCAGTGATGGCCTCGGGTTTGTTGTCTTCGACGCCAATCAGGATGCGCTCGGCGCCGACGAGCTGACGCAGGATCTCGGCGCCACGCAGGATGGCCGGCGCGCGTTCGCGCATCAGGCGGTCATCCGAGGTGATCCACGGCTCGCATTCGGCGCCGTTGAGGATCAGCGTCTTGACCAGCCGTTGGGTGCCGACCTTGATGTGGCTGGGGAAGGCCGCGCCGCCCATGCCGACGATGCCCGAGTCGCGCAGGTGGTCGAGCAAGGCCTGGCGGTCGCCACAGCCGCATGTGGCGAAATCCAGCGGCTTGCGTTCGCCCCAGCGTTCCTCGCCGTCGGGTTCGATGACCACACAGCCGGTCGGCAGGCCCGACGGGTGCGGCATGACATGGTCGGTGACTTCGACCACAACGCCCGAAGTCGGCGCATGCACGGCCGTGCCGAGCACGCCCTCGGCCTCGCCGATGCGCTGGCCCTTGAGCACTTTCTGCCCCGGTTCCACGATGCAGCGCGCGATTGCGCGGGTGTTGTGACGCAGCGGCACGATTAGGCACGCGGGCAGCGGCGCCTGTGCGATCGGTGCGGTGGCGGATTCGTTCTTGTGAGTGTCGGGTTTGACGCCGCCGTTGAAGCCGAAGAGTTTTCCGATCATGCCGCCTGCTCCAGCTTGAATACCGGATAGCGCCACTTCCAGGTCTCCACGGTTTCGGGAACAACTTCCATCGAGATGCAATCGACCGGGCACGGTGCGACGCACAGCTCACAACCGGTGCACAGCGGATCGACCACGGTGTGCATCTGCTTGGCTGCGCCAACGATGGCATCTACCGGGCAGGCCTGGATGCACAGTGTGCAGCCGATGCAGATCTGCTCGTCGATGAAGGCCACCGACTTGGGCTTTTCGACACCGTGAGTCTCGTCCAGCGGCTTGAATTCGCGTCCGAGCAGGTCGGCCAGATGGCGGATGCCTTCCTCGCCGCCCGGCGGGCACTGGTTGATGTCGGCGTCGCCATTGGCAATGGCCGTGGCGTAGGGACGGCAGCCGGGGTAGCCGCATTGGCCGCATTGCGTCTGCGGCAGAATTGCGTCGATCTTGTCGACCAGCGGGTCGCCTTCGACCTTGAAGCGGATCGAGGCCCAGCCCAGTGCGGCGCCGATCACGACGGCCAGGCCGGTCATCACGAGGAGGGCGGTCAGCATCGCGCGGCCCTCACTGGAAACGGTCCAGACCGGCGAAACCCATGAAGGCGAGACTCATCAGGCCGGCAGTGATCATGGCGATGGCCGTGCCGCGAAACGGCAAGGGCACGTCGGCGCCGTCCAGGCGCTCGCGGATGCCGGCGAACAGTACCAGCGCCAGCGTGAAACCGATCGATGAGCCAAAGCCGAACAGCAGCGATTCGAGAAAGTTGTGCGACATCCCGGCGCTGAGCAGCGGCACGCCCAGCACCGCGCAGTTGGTGGTGATCAGCGGCAGGTAGATGCCCAGCACGCGATGCAGCAGCGGGCTGGTCTTCTCGATGGCCAGCTCGGTGAGCTGCACGATGGCGGCGATGACGACGATGAAACACAGCGTGCGCAGATACGACAGGTCGTTCGGCGTCAGCAGGTAGCGGTCAATCAGGTAGCCGCTGCCCGCGCCGAGCGTCAGCACGAACGTCGTGGCCGCGCCCATGCCGATGGCGGTTTCGAGCTTCTTGGATACGCCCATGAAGGGGCATAGCCCGAGCATGCGCACGAGGACCACGTTGTTTACGAGGACTGCGCCGATGATGAGGAAGAAGTAGCTGGTCATTGTGTGGGCCGGGATGTGAGTGGATTATCCCGCGAGGGAATTAGGCACTCAACCCTGTCACGGTTATAGGAATATTCCGTAATGGCCCGTTCGGCCGCGGCCGGAGACCGCAAGTGCTTGCGCAGGGAGGGGCTCAGGCACCTTCCAGGGCGGCCGCATCGGTGACATCGGCAGTGCGTCGCACGCATTCGCTGACCAGCGCCGGGCCACGGTACACCAGCCCGCTGTAGAGCTGCACGAGCTGCGCACCGGCATCGAGCTTGGCGCGGGCATCGTCGCCGCGCATCACGCCGCCTGCGGCGATGATCGGCACTTCTCCGGCGAGCAAATTGGATAGCTGCCGCACGACTTCGGTGGACGCTTCGAACGCCGGCGCGCCCGACAGGCCGCCCTGTTCGTTGGCGTGGCTCAGGCCGAGCACGCGTTCGCGCGAAATCGTGGTGTTGGTCGCGATCACGCCATCAATGCTGTGGCGGCGCAATGCGTCGGCGATGACCTGGATCTGCTCGCGCTCGAGATCGGGCGCGATCTTCAGCGTCAGCGGAACGTAGCGACCGTGCACGTCGGCCAGTTGCTGCTGGCGTGCCTTCAGTTTGCCGAGCAGGTCATCGAGTTCGCCGGCGCCCTGCAACTGACGCAGGTTCTGGGTGTTCGGCGAGGAGATGTTCACCGTGACGTAGCTGGCGTAGGCATAGACCTTGTCGAGACAGGCCAGATAGTCATCGGCAGCGTTCTCGATCGGCGTGTCGAAGTTCTTGCCGATATTGATGCCGAGCACGCCGGTGTAACGCGCGCTGCGCACGTTATCGAGCAGGGCATCGACGCCGTCGTTGTTGAAGCCCATGCGGTTGATGATTCCGCGCGCCGAAACCACCCGGAACATGCGCGGCTTGGGGTTGCCCGGTTGCGGTCGCGGTGTGATGGTGCCGATTTCGATGAAGCCAAAGCCCAGCCGGGCGAGTCCGTCGATGGCCGCACCGTTCTTGTCCAGACCGGCGGCCAGTCCGATGCGGTTCGGAAAGCGGATCCCCATGACATTGACGGCGCCTTCATCAGGCACTTTGGCCGTCGGCAAGACACGCCCGACAAGACGCAGCGACTTCATCGTGAAGTCGTGAGCCGTTTCGGGCTCAAGCGCAAACAGCAGGGGACGAACGAGCGAATAGCACATGTGAAAGTCTTGTCTGGACCGGGCCGGTCAGTCGGCGAGCAGCTCGTCGAGCGCAACCCAGTAGCCGTCAACACGCCCTTCGAGGGGGCGGAAACGGCTCTTGTAGGTCATTTTCGGGCTCTCGCGAATCCAGTAGCCGAGGTAGAGGTAGGGCAGATCGAGTCTGCGGCAGGCTTCAATCTGCCAGAGGATGCCATAGGTTCCGTAACTCGCGTTGGGAACATCGGGATCGTAGAAGGTGTACACCCCCGAAAGGCCGTCGAGCAGGCGGTCGATCACGCACACCATGCGCAGCACGCCGTCCTCGCGAAACTCGACCAGATGGGTGTCGATATGGCTTTGCAGCAGGAACTGGGTGTACTGCTCGCGGTTGTCCTGATCCATGCCGCCACCGGCGTGCCGTGCCGCCTGATAGCGCTGGTACAGGTCGTAGTGCTCTTCGTTGAACTGCAGGCTGTGTTCGACCGTGGTCAGTTCGCAATGCCGTTTCAGCGCGCGGCGCTGCGCGCGGTCCGGATGAAAGAGCCCGACCGGAATGCGCACCGGCACACAGGCGCGGCAGTTGTCGCAGTGCGGGCGGTAAGTGAATACGCCGCTGCGGCGAAAGCCGTTGCGCACCAGTTCGCTGTAGATCGGGGTGTCGATCAGATGACCCGGCGTCGCCACCTGTGAGCGCGCCACGCGGTCTGGCAGATAGGAGCACGCGTAGGGCGCCGTGGCGTAGAACTGGATCAGGGCGTACGGGTAATCCTTCTGCATGTGTCTGAAGCTATCCCTTGAAAAGCCCGGCTGCAGCATCGGCGGGCCAGCGTCCGGGGGGCGGCCCATCGTCTGCATGCAAGACGATTTGCCGGCAAAACTCCGCACGCGGAATTTCGCGAGCCCCGAGGGACACCAGATGCGCCGTCGTCATCTGGCAATCTATCACGGCGAATTTCAGCGATTCAAGATGGCGCGCCAGATGCGCCAGACAGGCTTTGGAAGCGTCGGTGACGTGGCTGAACATGGATTCGCCGAAGAACACCCGCCCGATCGCCATGCCATAGAGCCCGCCGACCAGGTGTCCGTCTTCCCAGGCTTCGACGCTGTGGGCGTAGCCCAGTTCATTCATGTGCACATAGGCGCGCTGCATTTCGGGCGTGATCCAGGTGCCTGCAGCGCCGTGACGCGGGCCAGCACAGGCGTTGATCACATCGGCGAAAGCCGTGTCGAGCCGGATTTCGAAGCGTCCGCGGCGCAAGGTCTTGCGCAACGAGCGCGAGATGCGGATTTCAGACGGATGCAGTATCAGCCGCGGGTCGGGGCTCCACCACAGCAGCGGCTGGCCCTCGCTGTACCACGGGAAAATGCCCCTCCGGTAGGCGGCCAGCAGCCACTCGGGATTAAGTGCGCCCCCGGCGGCCAGCAGGCCGGGCGGGTCGTCGAGCGCAGCCTCGACCGGCGGAAACACGGGTTCGCCGGCCAGCCACGGGATCATGCCGTGATGCAGCTTTGCAGCGCGTTGAAGGGCTGGGCGTGCGCGGCGATGTCGGCATCCTTGTGGAAGGTGACGACGTGTTCGGCGTCGAGCCGGATGCCGATGTGTTCGCCGATGGCGTGGTTATGATGGCTCGGCACCAGGGACAGCACGCGCGTGCCGCTTTCGAGTTCCAGCGTGTACAGAATGTCGGCCCCGCGAAAGGCCTTCTTCAGCACCTTGGCCTGCAGCGTGCTGTCGTCGTCATGCACGACGTCGTCGGGACGCAGTAGCACCTCGACGCTGCACTGGCGCTCGCCGCTGTCCGGGTTGATCCGGCATTCGGTCGGAATTGCGCTGGCCAGCAGACCCAGGTCGGTACGCACGTGATGGTCGTCCACGACCTCGCCAGCCAGCAATACCCCCTGCCCGATGAAATCCGCGACGAAGCGGTTGCACGGGCGGTGATACAGGTTGTACGGCGTGTCCCATTGCTGGATGCGCCCTTCGTTCATGATGCCGATCTCGTCGGCTACTGCGAACGCCTCGTTCTGATCATGTGTGACCATGATGGCGGTGATGCCGGTGGCCTTGATGATGTCGCGCACCTCGTGCGAGAGCCGCTCGCGCAGTTCCACATCAAGGTTGGAAAATGGCTCGTCGAGCAGCAGCAGGGCGGGGCTGGGGGCCAGCGCGCGGGCCAGCGCCACGCGCTGTTGCTGGCCGCCGGAAAGCTCGTGCGGATAGCGCTCGCCCTCGTTGCGCAGGCCGATCACGGCCAGCATTTCGGCGACGCGTGCGTCCCGCGTCACGGCATCCATGCCGCGCAGACCAAAGCCGATGTTCTGCGCCACGGTCAGATGCGGAAACAGCGCGTAGTCCTGGAACACCATGCCGATGCGGCGCTGCTCAGGCGGCAGATGCACGCCGGTGCTGCTGACGATCTGGCCATCGAGGCGAATTTCGCCCGAGTCGACGCGTTCGAACCCGGCGATGCAGCGCAACACCGTGGTCTTGCCGCAACCCGAGGGTCCGAGCAGACAACCGATGCTGCCTTCGGCAAGTCGCATCGACAGGCGTCGCACCACCGGCACGGTGTCGTAGGCGAGTTCGACGGACTGGAGTTCGAGGTGGGACATGCGCGCTGCCTGGTCGGGCCGCACCGTGTGGGTGCAGGCGTGTTGGGATCGAGAATGCGATCAATTATAATTTTGAAACCACATACCGTGCAGGCTCTTCTGCCGGTCACCTCACAACGGACTGTCGATGCACCGCAGGAATTCCGTAGCGCGCTTTCTTCCCGACAGATCCCCGCTCACCTGGACTGCGCTGCTGGTTGCGGCGCTCATCGCCATGCCGGTGCTGTCGGTGTTCTCCAACGTGCTCGTTGGCGGCACCTCCGACATCTGGTCGCATCTGGCCTCAACGGTTCTGCCTGACTTCATCCGCAATACCGTCGTGCTGTGCATCGTCGTCGGACTCGGCGTGGCCAGCATCGGCATCGTCTGCGCATGGTTTACGACCATGTTCGAGTTTCCCGGCCGGCGCTTCTTCGAGTGGGCTCTGATCCTGCCGCTGGCCATGCCGGCCTACGTCATGGCCTATGCCTACACTGATTTCCTGCAATTCGTCGGGCCGGTGCAGAGCGCCTTGCGCGAGTGGTTCGGCTGGCGCGCTGGCGACTACTGGTTCCCGCCGATCCGCTCCACCGGCGGCGCAGGGGTGATGTTCTTCTTCGTGCTCTATCCCTACGTCTATCTGTTGGCGCGCACGGCTTTTCTGGAGCGCGCCTCGGGCATGCTCGAAGCCGGCCGCTCACTCGGCCTCGGTCCGTGGCGCTGTTTCTTTCAGGTCTCGCTGCCGCTGGCGCGCCCGGCCATCGTTGCCGGCACGGCGCTGGCATTGATGGAAACCCTGGCCGATTACGGCACCGTGTCCTACTTCGGCGTGCAGACCTTCACCACCGGTATCTACCGCGCCTGGTTCTCGTTTGGCGACCGCGCCGCGGCCGCCCAACTGGCTGCGCTGTTGCTCGGATTCGTGATTCTGGTGCTGGTGCTTGAACATGCCAGCCGGGGGCGGGCGCGCTTCAACAACACCTCCCGCCAGGGCGGTGCGCCGCTGCGCAGCCGGCTGCAGGGCTCGGCTGGGTGGGTGGTAGCGCTACTGTGTTTTCTGCCCTTGCTCTTCGGCTTTCTGCTGCCGGGCGGGCTACTGCTCGACATGGCGCTGAGTGAGGGAGATGCGCAGTTCGGCCCGCGTTTTCTGGCGCTGGCGCGCAACAGCTTCGTGCTGGCATCCGTGACGGCGCTGATTGCGGTCGGGCTGGCCGTGCTGCTGGCGTACTCCGCGCGGTTGTCGCGCTCCGACGTGCCACGCGCGGGCAACCGGATTGTCGCGCTGGGCTACGCCGTGCCGGGCTCGGTGATCGCCGTCGGCGTGCTGATTCCGGTTACACGGGTCGACAACTTCATTTCCGAAACCTGGCTTGAAATGTTTGGCGTCAATCCGGGCTTGTTGATTACCGGCGGCATTGCGGCGCTGGTCTATGCCTATCTGGCGCGCTTCCTGTCGGTGGCACTGCAGACCGTTGATGCGAGTCTGGGCAAGGTCACGCCGAACATGGATGACGCCTCACGCATTCTCGGCTACGGACGGCTTGCGACGCTGTGGCGCGTGCATATACCGATGCTGCGCGGCAGCCTGTTGACCGCGGGGTTGCTGGTGTTTGTTGATGTCATGAAAGAGCTGCCGGCCACCCTCGTAATGCGGCCGTTCAACTTCGATACGCTCGCGACGCAGGCCCACACGCTGGCTGCGGACGAGCGACTGGCCGAGGCCTCGACTGCTGCGCTGACCATCGTGGCGGTGGGGCTGGTGCCGATGTTCGTGCTGTCCAGGCAGATCGTCAGTAGCCGACGGGCGCGGCGTGCGCGCGTGCCATTGGGGACAGCGGCACGACCGAACCCGGCGTGATTGCTTAGTTTTCGACCCTGAAGCCGACCTTCAGCTTGACCTGCCAGTGAGCGATCTTGCCGTCGGTGATGTGACCGCGGATTTCGGTGGTCTCGAACCAGTCCATGTTGCGGATGGATTTCGACGCGGTTTCGACGGCATTGCGGATGGCGTCATCGACCCCGGCGGTCGAGGAGCCCACGAGTTCGACGAGTTTGTAGACGTGTGCCGACATGGATAGCCTCCAGGTAGGTTTCAGGGAGCCTCCAGTATAGAGCCACAAAAAAATCGGGGCGCCGCAGCGCCCCGATTGCATGTTGCAGGCTTTTTCCGTTCAGCGCTCTGCCAGGCGCAACTCGACGCGGCGGTTGCGTTGCTGAGCTTCACTGCTCGTACGCGAATCGATCGGGTGGTTGTCGGCATAGCCGGTGCCGGCCAGCCGATCGGCCGAAATGCCTTGATCGACGAAGAATCCGAGAACGGCCTGAGCGCGGGCCGTGGTCAGTTCCTGCTTGCTCGTGAAGCGAGTGTTGAGCGGGCTTTGCTCGTCGACGTGCGCGTCGACACGCATGATCCAGTCGACCGACGTCGGGAATTTCTGTGAGGCCGCCTTGATTGCTTCCGCGATGCGTCGCATGTTGCGCAGCCCGGCCTCGCTGAACAGGTCGGAGCCACGTTCGAACAAGCCGTCCGCCGGCATGATGAAACGCTGGTCGATGGAGTCGGCACCCGAGCCGGTGCCCAGCGCGGCGCGCATCTGCTCATACAGTTCGTGACGCAGCACCGGGAAGGGCTTTTCCGGCGGCGGCGGGGGCAGGGTCTGGACGATGCGCACCTGACGTTCCTGTTCGGTGCGGATGCGTTCGCGCTCGGCTACCTCGGCGCGCAGGGCTTCGAGATCCTGTTCGGCCTTGTCAGCGCGTTGCGTGTTGCTGGCTGCGTCGGCCTGGGAAGTGGACAGCGCGGTCTGCAACTCGCCGATACGCTGCTCGCGCGCGGCAAGCTCACTGCGGCTGGTCTTCAGCGACTCTTCGCTCTTCTGCAGCGCTGCGCTACGTGCCGCCAACTCGGCTTCGAGGGCTTTGGTCCGGGTTGCAAGCTCGGTCTGCAGAGCATCGCGCTGGGTGCGCGTGGCGGCCAGATCGCGTTCGAGCTCGGCCATGAGCTTGCGCCGGGCTTCCAGTTCGGTGTTGGCCGTAGCCAGCGCCTTGGCGGAAGTGTTCAGTTCGGCGCGTGTGCTGTTGAGCTGCCCTTCGAGCTCCTGGATGCGAGCATCGCGTTCGGCGAGCGTCTTGCGGGTCTTGGTCAGGGCCTCGTCGATCTGCACGATGCTCTGATTGCGGATGGCCAGATCGGCCCGCGCGGCAGCTACGTCCTGCTTGGCGGTTTCGACGCTGGCACGTGCGGCAGCCATCTCGGATTCACGGTCGGCGAGGCGCGTCTTCAGCGCTTCGATCTCGGCTTGCGAGCCCTGCGAGCTGGCGTTGAGCCTTTTTTGTGCCTCGGCCAGCTCACCGCGCAGGCGCTCGACCTCGTTCTCGAGCTCGCGGTTGCGCTCTTCCATGGCGGCCACGGAAGCCGAGATGTTGAAAGCCAGCCCCGGTTGAGTGGCGGTGTTCTGCGCAACCTGGAAGGTCGCCCCGGCGCGTTCTTCAGCAGACAGGGCCGGCGCGCTTACAAGCGTTCCACCGAAAACAAGCAGTGCGCCGAGCGCCGTTGCGGAAAGCGACGGAAACGCCGGTTTGCCGACGAATCCGGGCCTGGAATCGAGGCCGCGAGGGGCGGTCAGTTTGGCCATGAGATGACTCCGTTCAAGGTGACTTTCTTGGGTCAGACGTCCTGCAGCGGCGCAGGCTCGGGGGCAGCAGCGAGTGTATCCCGAAAACATTCGGTAACTTTATATGCGAGTGTCTAGTGCTCGTCATTTCAGGCAATCAACAAAGGTTGTTGCGTTGGTGCAACCCTTAGGGTGGCGCGGTCGGGAACCGCCGCCGCGTCGATCGGGTCGCAGTGCAGTCAGCGCACTGTCGCGCTCAAGGAGGATTCATGATCGTTTCGACCCTGCTGTCTTTCGGCGCACGCAGCTTGTGCGTGCTTGCGTTGTGCACGGCGGTTGCGGCGCAAGCGGCGCAAGCCGTGCGCGTGGTCGAGGTCGCGCGCGGGCTGGAGACGCCGTGGTCACTGGCCTTCCTGCCGGACGGGCGGATGTTGGTCACCGAACGCGCCGGACGCCTGCATGTGGTGAGCGCCAAAGGCGAAGTGTCGGCGCCGATCGAAGGCGTGCCGAAGGTGCATGCGCAAGGGCAGGGCGGCCTGCTTGATGTGGTGCTCAGCCCGGATTTCGCCTCCGACCGCCGCATCTTCTTCAGCTATGCCGAACCGACTCCGGGTGGTGCGCGCACCGCCGTGGCGAGTGCGCGGCTCAACACCGAGGCTCTGCGTCTGGAAGACGTGCGCGCCGTGTTCGCGCAGCGTGATGATCCAGGCGGCGGACATCATTTCGGTTCGCGTCTGGTATTTGCCCGCGATGGTTCGCTGTTCATCACGCTCGGCGATCGCAACACGCAGCGCGAGAAATCGCAGGCGCTGGACAGCCATCTGGGCAAGATCGTGCGGGTCATGCCGGACGGCTCGGTGCCACGTGACAACCCTTTCGTCGGGCAGCGTGGCGCTTTGCCGGAGATATGGTCTTACGGCCATCGCAATGTGCAGGGCGCCAGCCTTCACC
Organism: Pseudazoarcus sp. NS34; assembly: GCF_059703725.1. NCBI lineage: Bacteria > Pseudomonadati > Pseudomonadota > Betaproteobacteria > Rhodocyclales > Zoogloeaceae > Pseudazoarcus > Pseudazoarcus sp. NS34. The sequence continues at coordinate 243,153 of NZ_BAAKIZ010000002.1, read as the reverse complement.
CTGAAACCGGTGTGCTGTGGTCGCACGAGCACGGCCCGCGCGGGGGCGATGAGCTGAATATCGGCAAGGCGGGCGCCAACTACGGTTGGCCGGATGTGACTTACGGACGCAACTACGTCACCCGGCTGCCGTTTGGCGAGGCCACTGAGCGCGAAGGGGTCGAGTCGCCGGTGCATTACTGGGTACCGACGTCGATCGCGCCGTCCGGCATGGCCTTCCACACCGGCAAGGCTTACCCCGAATGGAAGGGCGATCTGTTCATCGGGGCCCTGAGCGGCCAGATGCTGGTGCGGCTGGAGTTGGATGGAAGCCGGGTGGTGGCCGAGCACCGCTTGCTCGAAGAGCCGGGTTTTCGCATTCGTGACGTGCGGGAAGGTCCAGACGGCAAGCTTTATCTGCTTGATGAATCGAACGGCCGTATCCTGCGGCTCGATCCCGCCCGCTAGGGCCGCGCGTCAGCGCAAAGTCTTGCGAAAGCCTGCAGCCAGCTGCCACGAACGGCGTTCTTCGCTCGATGCGGTATAGCGGCTGGCTTCGTCGTCATCCATGGCCAACAAGGTGTCGAGCATGCGGGCGAGGTGGCCGTGCTGCGGCAGGGTGGGGCCGAGGTAGAGCACTGCGTCGCCACGCTGAATCATGACCGTCGGGAAACTCTCGATCTCGAGCGCCTCCGGCCACTCCGGCTCGTCTTCGATATCGATCCAGTGAAAGCGCGCGCCGGGGTGCTGTGCCGACAGCGTTTCAAAGCCTTCGCGATAGTCACGGCAGACGCCGCACCATTCGGCACACAGGCACATCACCAGGGTGTCGGACGTGTTGGACATGAGGTCAGTGGCAGTGATCAAAGGGGGCGAAGCAGCCTATCAGCGGCGCCGTCCCCGAACAATTGATGCCGGGTTATTTGCTTATTTCGATGCCGCCGCAACCGGCCGGCGGTGCATCAGCAGCAGCGGTACGCCGGCGGCCAGCACCACCAAGCCCAGCAAGGCCCCGGCGCCAGCGTATTGCACGCTCGACCACAACAGGCCAAGGCATACCGCAGCAAACAGCAGCGGCGGCAGCGGATACAGCGGCACGCGGAACGGGCGCGGGCGCTGAGGGTCGCGGTGGCGCAGCACCATCAGGCCGATGGCAGTGAGGAACATGAACAGCCAGAACACCGGTGCCGTGTAGGCCACCATGGCTTCGATGCCATTGCGGTTGAAGGCGCCGAAGGCGATCAGCACGAGGGTGATGACGCACTGCACGGCCAGCGCCCGTGCCGGCGTCGAACCGCGGTCTTTCCAGGCCGCCAGAAAATGCAGCTTCGGAATGTCCCGCCCCAGGGCGTAGTACACACGGGCGCCGGTGAGAATGGTGGCGTTGATGGTGCTCAATGCCGCGATACACACCATCAGCGACAGCCCTGCTGCTGCAGCTTCGCCAAAGGCAATTCTCATCAGGTCAGCCCCCACCGCCTGCGACTCGCGCAAGCCCTGCAGGCCGAAGATGTGCAGGTAGGCCAGATTGGCCACCAGATAGACGACGGTCACCACTGCCGTACCGATCAGCAGCACGCGCGCCATGTTGCGATGCGGATCGCGCAGTTCGCCCGACAGATAGGCGGCCTCGTTCCAGCCCCCGTAGGTGAGCAACACGAAAACCATGCCCATTCCGAGCATGCCGGCCGGGTTGCCCGACAGCCCGGCGGATTCGATCACCGTCTTTGCCGGTACCTCGGTGGCCACCACGCCGGCTGCAACGACTGCCAGCAGCGCAATTACCGTGAGTGCACTGAATACGACCTGAATGCGTTTCGAGCCATGCGTGCCGGAGATGTTCAGCGCCGTCAGCACGGCGACGGCAAGTGCCCCGTGCAACGCGACACCCCATGGGCCGATTGGCACCAACTGGTTGGCGTACTCGCCGTAGATGAAGGCCACGGCCGCGATCGAGCCGGTCTGTATCACCGAGCCGCGCGCCCAGGCGAACAGCAGGGCCACGAATGGCCCCCAGGCGCGATGCAGGAAGTGATATTCGCCGCCGCTGTGCGGCCACGCCGAACCGAGTTCGGCATAGCACAGCGCGCCCAGCAGCATCACCAGCCCGCCGGCCAGCCACAGCCCGATGTAGGTGCTCGGGCTGTCGCTGAACTGCGCGACCAGCGGTGGAAAGCCGAAGATGCCGATGCCGATCACGACCCCGACCAGCACTGCCACGCCGTCCACAACAGAAAGGCCGGCGCTGGGGCCGGCCGTCGGGCAGTCGCGCCCGTCGTCAGATGCGTTTTGCATGCCAGCCTTCGATCACGCCTTTACCCGACAGCGGGGAGATGGTGTCGCCGTCAACATGACCGAGATAGTGCTCGTCGGCGATGCTGAAACGGATCACCGGGCCTTCAATTTCGGAGAAGACCACTGGTACGCTGCGCCCGTCCACGAGGCCCATTCCCTCGATGCGCTGGAAGGTCTGCTTGAAGCCGACGGAGAAGCCCGAGCCGTCGGTCTTCTCCACCTGCCAGTTGCCGCTGACGCGGGCCGGCACGATCCACTTGTAGATGTAGCGTCCCTGTACCTTGCGCCATTGGTCCGGCACCCAGTCGGCCATGTCGAAGGAATGCGATACCACGCGCGTGCCGGGGCGCAGCTTCTCCAGGATGATCGGGCGCAAGTCGAGGTTGATCGACGGCAGCAGATACATGGTCAGAACGTCGACCTCGGAGAAGTCCATCTCGTACAGATTGCCCTGCACGAAGCGGACGCGATCCTCGACGCCGGCCTTGCGCGCATTTTCATTGGCTTCGGCAATGCGCTCGGGGTCGATATCGACCCCCATGGCTTTCTTTACATCCCAGTCCCGCGCCGCGGCGACAACGATGCGGCCGTCCCCGGAGCCCAGATCGATCACGTAGTCATGCGGCTGCACATCGGCCATTTCAAGCATCCGGTACACCGCCGCGTCGGGCGTCGGCACATACGGTACGTCGAGCATCACGGGCAGGTTGTCGCGCGCTGGTTCGCCGGATGGTTCGGCGATGTCGGCAAGGCTGCTGCTGCATGAGAGGGCGAGGGCAAGTACTGCGGCGATCTGCCACTTTGGCGTGTCAGGAATGAATCGGTGCATGCGTCTTCTCCGGTATTGTTGTTCGCACGGACTGTCACTGTCGGCGACCCGGGTCCCCACCCGTCGCCGGCAATGCTTTCGCAGAGTAGCAGATCACCCTGTCGTACAAAGGGTGATCTGTCTGGCGGCGCGGCTTGTGCTGCGCGCTTGCCGCATCAAGCTGCTTGGCGCACATTACACGCGAGCTTCAGAATGTTTTACGGAGAAGTGGTTCCATGATTCCTGCACGACGTTTTGCCCTGCTGGCTGCGGGCGCAGCCCTGCTGACGGCCTGCTCAGGCAAGGGCGATGTGGCCTTCGAGCCGCCGGTGTTGTCCTTGTCGTCTTTTGGTCTGGTGCCGAGCGATGGCAAGGCGCCGCGCATTGCCATCGGCCTGCGCGTGGTCAACCCCAACAGCACGCCGCTGCGCCTGCGCGGACTGAGCTACACCGTGGCGCTGGAAGGCCACCGCATGATCACCGGTGTGACTTCACGGCTGGCCGAAGTGCCGCCGTATGCGGAAACCGAGGTTGAACTGAATTCGCCGATCGACCTGATCAGCAGCATCCGGCTGTTCAACGAACTCATCAACACGCCGGGGCGCGACCGCCTGAAGTACTCGCTCAACGCGCGCCTCGACATCGACGGCATGCTCGCCCCGCTGCGTCTGATCGAAGACGGCGAGCTGATCTTCACGCAGCTCGACGTCGGGCCCTGATCAGCGCAGGGTGACCAGCTCTTCCGCGCTGGTCGGATGAATCGCCAGGGTGTCGTCAAAGTCGCGTTTGGTGGCACCCATCTTCACGGCCACCGCGAAGCCCTGCAGCATCTCGTCAGCACCTTCGCCGATGATGTGCACACCGACCACGCGCTCTTCGGGGCCAGCGCAGACGAGCTTCATCGCCGTCTTCGGCTTGTGTTCGGTGACGGCGAAGTACATCGGCGTGAAGCGCGTGGCGTACACCTTCACGTCGTCGAATTTCTCCCGTGCTTCTTCCTCGCTCAAGCCCACGGTGCCGATGGTCGGGTGGCTGAAGATCACGGTCGGGATGTTGCTGTAGTCGAGTCTTGAGTCCGGCTGGTTCAGAAACAGCCGTGCCGCAAGGCGCCGCCCCGCGGCAATCGCCACCGGGGTGAGCTCGGCTGCACCGGTAATGTCGCCGATGGCGTAGATGCCCGACACGTTCGCGTTCTGGAAGGCGTCGACCGGAATCGTGCCGTCGTCGTTTGCCTTCACGCCGGCCACCGGCAGCTCCAGGCCAGCCGTGTTGGCACGCCGGCCGATGGCCCACAGCACACAATCGACGTCGACGCTGCCGGCCGTACCGCAATCGACGCGTAGGCTGCCATCGGCCTGGCGTTCTACCGCAAGCGGCTGCGAGCGATAGCGGATGTCTACGCCGTCGTCGCTCATGCGCGTAGCCAGTTCCTCGCGCAGCATGGCGTCGAAGGGGCGCAGCAGGCGGTCGCCGCGCGAGAGCAGCGTGACCTCACTGCCGAGCGCACGGAACACCCCCGAAATCTCCACCGCGATGTAGCCCGAGCCGACTACGGCCACGCGGCGTGGCTGGTGCTCAAGCGCAAAGAAGCCGTCCGAACTGATGCCCAGATCGGCACCGGGAATATCCGGAAAGACCGGCTGGCCGCCGGTGGCGATGGTGATGTGCGGCGCGGTGAGGCGCCGACCGTCGACCTCGACGGTGCGGGCGTCGACGAAGCGTCCGTAGCCGCGCACCACGGTAACGCCGGATTTCTCCAGCAGGCTGGCATAGATGCCGTTGAGGCGTTCGATATAGGCGTCGCGCCGCGATTTGAGCACAGCCCAGTCGAAGCTCGGCGGTACGAACTCGAAGCCGTATCCGGGTGCATCGTGGAATTTGCTGGCGATGTCGGCGGCGTACCACATGACTTTCTTGGGCACGCAGCCGACATTTACACAGGTGCCGCCGAGCCGTCCGGCTTCCACCAGCGCGACCTTCGCGCCGTACTCGGCCGCGCGCCGCGCCGTGGCCACGCCACCGCTGCCACCGCCGATGACTACATAGTCGAATTTTTCCATGCTGCCGCTCTGTATTGCGATGCGGAACATGCTATCACCGGGCGGGGCAGGCGGCCGCCGTCAGGCGCTTTCAGCCTCGATCAGGCGGAAGTCGAGTGCGTCGAACTCGTCGCGCAGATCGGCGCCGAACTCGGCCATCATGTCGTCGTCCGGGTCGTGGTACCAATGCGCCACCACGCGCGCACCTTCCTCCGCGCGGCGCTGCAGCATGCCGACCAGGTTGCGGATCAGCTTGGTGCTCGAGCTGTTGAAGTAGCGCAGGTTGAAGTGGGCTTCCACGCCGTCGTTGGCCGCGGGCGTCGAGAGCAGGGATTCGAGCTGGTTGCGCACCGGCGCGTAGAAGGCCATGGCGTTTTCGGGGTAGGACTCGCCCGACAGTTGAAAGCTCACCTTCGAGGGGTCGAAAACCACCTCAGGCGTTTCCTTGGTAGCGGGGATGCGTACGACACTCATGGTGTTCTCCTTGAATTAGATGATTGCGCGCAGGTGGAAGTCGGCACTGTCCGGCTCACCCGCAACGGGGACGATGCTGTAGTCGATGGGCTGACTTGCTTCGCGCGCCAGCGTCAGAAAGCCCAGGCCGGCGCCGCGACTGGTGGTGTCTGTGGTTTCGTGTTCGTCATTGCGCAGCTGCGCGCGATAGGCCGCCTTGATCTCGTCGAGCGTCATCGCGCGCACGGCCTCCAGCCGGTAGCGCACGCGGCTGATCTGGTCGCCGCACACGCGGTTGCAGGCCACGACGGAGAACTGCTCGGCCGCTCGCATCACCGTCAAGGTGCCTTGCGGCCCCAGCTGGCCGTCGCTGCGCGGGGCGTAATGCAGCATGTTTTGCGCCATTTCCACGAAGGCCGAGAACACGCGTCGCGCCACGCGGCGGTCCGGTGCGCTGTCGCCAAGGCGTTCGCGCACGGTGTCCGACAGCGTGGCGACCACGTTGCCGTTCAGCTCGCCCGAGAAATGCAGCAGAACGTGCTGCGCAGCCGCTTCGGCGCGGAAGCGTTCGATGGCTTCGGTAGACATGTTGGCGGTCCTCACAGACGGAAACCGATGGCGCTGACATCGTCCTTGCGCGGCTCGCTGCCCTGGTATTCGCGCAGGTCGGAGCGCAGGCCTCGGGCCTGTTGCGACATCGGTGTATCGCGCAGGCGCTTGAGACAAACGCGCACGCGGCGCTTGCCGAAGGCGATGCGCTTTTCGCCACCGAGCTGGTCGAAGATGCCGTCGGTGAACAGATACACAGCCGAGCCGCGCGGCAGCTCCAGCTCGTGGTTCTTCCAGGTCTGGTCCATCGGTACGCTGGCGTAACCCACGCCTTCGCGGTCGCCGTCGAGTACGGTGAAGTCCTCGGCCGTTGGCGCCAGGGCGAACAGCGACATGTGGGCGCCAGCGAAGGTCAGCTTGCGGGTGCGTCGTTCGATCCAGCACAGCGCGGCGTCCATGCCGTCGTCGGCGTGATGGATGTCGTTCACGTTCTCGTGCTGCCCCATCGCGTTCTTGACGCGGCGGTGGATGTCGGCGAGCAGGGCGCCCGGATCGCGCGCACTCTCGGCATTGATCGCGCCCTGCATGAAGGCGCTCATGATGAGCGTCATGAAGGCGCCGGGCACGCCATGGCCGGTGCAGTCGAACAGGATCACCAGAAAGCCGTCGTCGAATTCGCGGAAGTGATAGAGATCGCCGCTGACCGTGTCGCGGGGCTCCCAGATCAGGAAATGCTCGGCCAGGCATTTGCTCAGACCTTCGCGCGAGGCGCGCGATATCGAGCGCTGGATAACGCTGCCGTAGTCGATCGACTCCATGACGATGCGGCTCTTCTCTTCCTGCATGCGCGAGATCGCGGCCAGCACGTCCTGGGCGCGGCCCATGCCGCGGTAGTAGCCATTGAGCGTGATGATGAAGCCGTCGGCCAGTGCCTTGTCGCCGAAATCCAGAATGGTGGCCGACAGCGCCTGCATGGTCGTGGCCTGCTCAATGATGAGCGGGTGCTTGTCCATGAAGGCGATGCAACTCTTGTGCTGATACAGCTCACGGGCGAACGGGCGGGCGAACTCTTCCATGAACAGGTGGCGGTTGATCAGCCCGACGGGGCGACCGTTGTCGACCACCGGCAGGCTGGCCAGCCCCGCATCGGCCTTGAAGCGGCGGAAGACGTCGAGATTGGTGACGTCGGGCGAAATCGAAGGGGTTTCGGCAACCAGATCGAGGGCGGTGTCGCTGAACACGACCGGACGTTCGGGGGCCACAGGCATGAGTGCTGCGGCAGCGCTGCTGTGCATTCTGGAAAGCTCCTGACAATTCTTGTAGTGACCCAGGCCGGCTTGATCGCCGCTCGGGTGGCCGCGCAGAGATTAGGGGAGCAAGGTTGCAGGCGCGTGACGCGACGATGGCGGGACCATTTCCGCCAGCAGCAGACGAATTGCGACACGGCTAAGATGGGCCCATATCCCAATGAAAGCGGAGTCGGCACATGTCGTCTGAAATGTTTGGTTCTGATGCCTTTTCACCGCGGGAAATCGCAGCCAAGGTGGAGAACGTCGGTGTCCGCAAGGCCCGCCTGCCGCTGCTGACAATGTGGATGCTGGCCATGCTGGCTGGCGCCTTCATCGGCCTCGGTTCGATGTTCTTCACCATCGTGCGTGCCGACCCCACGCTTGGCTTTGCCGCCGCGCAGGTGCTCGGCGGTCTGGTGTTCTCGACCGGCCTGCTGCTTGTCGTGGTGGCCGGCGCCGAGCTGTTCACCGGCAACAACCTGATCGTCATGGCGTGGGCCGACGGCAAGATCACCACGCGCGAAGTCCTGCGCAACTGGAGCGTGGTGTGCCTGGGCAATCTGGCCGGCGGGGTGGGGCTGGCCGCGCTGGTCTTCCTGTCCGGACATACCAACGCGCACGGCGGGGCGATTGCCGAGGCAACCATGAAGATCGCCGTCACCAAGGTCGAGCTGCCGTTCTGGAACGCCTTTTTCAGCGGCGTGCTGTGCAACGTGCTGGTGTGCATGGCGGTGTGGATGGCGACCGGCGGCCGCAGTGTGATCGACAAGGCCGTCGCCATCGTCTTTCCGATCTCGGCCTTTGTGGCGGCGGGGTTCGAGCACAGCATCGCCAACATGTACTTCATTCCGCTGGCGATGCTGCTGCAGACCTTCGGATCGGTGGCGGAGACCTGGCCGGCCGTCACGGTTGCAGGATTCATCGGCAACCTTGTGCCGGTCATCCTCGGCAACCTCGTGGGCGGCAGCGTGCTGGTCGGGCTGGTGTATTGGGTGACGTATATCCGCGGACGCAACGATGCCGATGCTTCGTGACCTCTTCGCGTATGCCGTTCAGGAGTCGCGTGTGCTGATCCGTTCGATGCTGGCTGTGTGCGCCGTGCTGGGTTGCGGCAGCTCGGTTGCGGTGACGCCGGTTCTGTCCGGCGACGTCGGCCGGCTTGAGTGCCGCGACGCGCTCACGCTCGCCCACGCGATGTTCGACTCATCCGCGAACCGCCTGTATGCGCCAATGACCTTTCCGGCGGCAATGCAGAGCACTCTGGTGCTCGGTGCGCCGGACCTCGATATCTCAGGTGGTGATGCGCTGCAGGCGAGCGACGATTTCGACAAGATTCCACAGGCCATCCGCAGCACCTACTGGGCGCAGCATGCGCAGCAAGGCCGTCGGCTGGTCGTCAGTGAATCCGCCCACGGCTGGCGCGGCGACACCTATACCGTCCATGTAATCGACGAGGCGGTGACGCCGGACGAGTTCCTGCGCTCGCCCTCCGCAGCGCCCGTCATCGAACATGCCTGGCGGCCGCCGGCCGTGTTCCGCTCCGGCGCCTCGGGCGCACTGTGGTTCGTCGATGTCGGGCAGCCTTTCGAAATCTGGCCCGACTGGCTGATTTTCGCGCTACCGGCCGAGCAGCCAGTCTGCCGGGTACGTTTCCGCGATCCGCTGAAGGGGCCGGCCGAGTTCCTGCCGGACCCCGTTCGGGCCTTGCTGCCCTTGCTCGACCAGGCCATCGGCCCCGGTACCGATGAAGGCACTTTGCAGCAGACGGCGCGCCTGCGACTGCGCGTGCAGCACGTGCTGGCGAATGCCGCCCTGCGCCCCTGGGCCGTGTCGGAAGCCGATGCCTACAACACGCGCGAGACGGTCGACGCCGGCCTGCACGCCTGGTCGCGCGAAACGCCCGAGCAAGCCGAAGTGCACGGTGCGTTGCTTGCAGACCTGACCGCCGCAGAACAAGCCCTTGCGAGGCATTACGCGACGCAGTTTGAGTTACCGCCGGATCAGGCCAAAGCCCTCGCAGCCTGGATGCTGGACGTCGTGATTCGCGCCCATTTTGTTTTCCCGCGCAACGCGGCCGTGACGGGGCACGCTCGACCGAACCCCTGGCCGGGCGGGTCGGCCGCGCGCGAACAATGACTGTGACACTTCACATTCGCCCGGAACAACCGGCTGACACCCCTGCCATTGATGCCGTGACACGCGCGGCTTTTGCCGGTCTTGCGCACGCAACGCAGACCGAGCACGAGATGATCGCAGCGCTGCGGGCGTCCGATGCGCTGGCGCTTTCGCTGGTAGCGGAAGAGGGCGGTGCGGTGTTGGGCCACATCGCGTTTTCGCGCGTAGTCATTGCTGGGCGCAGCATCGGGTGGTTCGGACTCGCGCCGGTATCGGTGCTTCCCGAAGCGCAGGGGCGCGGCATCGGGCGCGCGCTGATCGACGGCGGCCTTGAGCATCTGCGCAACATTGGCGCCGTGGGTTGTGTGGTGCTTGGCGACCCGGCGCTCTACCAGCGCTTCGGCTTCCGCCATGCGCCCGGACTGGTGTTGCCGGGCGTGCCTCAGGAGTATTTCCTCGCTCTCACATGGAACGGTGGCATGCCGCAAGGCGAGGTGCGCTTTCATGAAGCCTTCGACATCACCGCCTGAGTGGCTGGCAGCACGCATGGCCTAGGCGGGTGTCGGCCGGTACGCGAATCGCTTCCCATACGAATGCGCTGTTATCGTGGGGCGCATCAGCGTCGCCCGGGGCCTGAGCTGAACGTATCGCGTGGAATCACTGTCCTCAACCCGGGCGGCTGGCCTGTTCCAGGTCCGGTGACCGACAAAGCAGAGGATTGCCATGAACCACACACATCGTGACCAGCCCGGCGCCGCGCAGGAAGATCCTCTGGAGAAGCGACGCACGCCCAGTGGGCTATCCGATCGAATCGCTTTCGGGCTGACCAAGTTCCTGCGCTTCATCGCCGACAGCTTCTTCGCCAAGCGCTATGGCCATCGCGCCGTGGTGCTGGAGACGGTCGCCGGCGTGCCGGGCATGGTTGGCGGTATGGTGCGTCACATGCGCTCGCTGCGTCGTCTGGAAGATGACCGTGGCTGGATTCACACGCTGCTGTCCGAAGCCGAAAACGAGCGCATGCACCTCATGACCTTCATCGAGATCGCGCGCCCGAACTTGCTGGAGCGCGCGATCATCCTCATCGCGCAGGGCGTGTTCTTCACCAGCTTCTTCACGCTGTACGTGCTTTCGGGGCGTACGGCGCATCGACTGGTCGGCTATTTCGAGGAAGAGGCGGTCTACAGCTATACCGAGTACCTGGCCCAGGTGGACGGCGGGGCCATCGAGAACATCCCCGCGCCGCGCATCGCCATCGACTACTGGAAACTGCCGCCCGACGCCCGCCTGCGCGACGTGATCATCGCCGTGAGAAATGACGAGGCGGAACACCGCGACGTTAACCACGAATTCGCCGACAGTTTCGATCGGCCCCAGGCCTAGCCGGGGCGCAACCCACTCAACGCACGAGCCAGCCCTGTCGCGCCAGGGCCTCCGATACCCCCTCGGCAATCACGGCATAGCCTCGCACATTGGCGTGAATGCGATCTGCGCGAAGCTCGTCGCTTGAGAGCACATCGGCAACCACCCCGGGCACCAGAGCCAGGGAATGCGCCGCAACAAGCTCGGCATACAGCACGTGGTCCGACAGGCTGCCCAGCAGCCCAATACCGGAAGGTTTTGCGGGAATCGCGACGATGCCTACGTGCTGTGTGGCCGCGCGGCTTGTGCGGATCATGCTGTCGATATTGTCGCGGGTGACCTCCGGTGGCACGCTGCGCAGGAAATCGTTGCCGCCGATGGCGATGATGACGGCCTGCGGCTGATGTTGCGTGATCAACCCGTCAAGGCGCCGTAAGGCATCGGCCGAGGTGTCGCCGGGCACGCCGCCGTTGACCACCTGCCAGCCCGTGCGCTGCGCGAGGCCTTCCGGCCAGCCGCTGCCGCGAGGCGCGCCGGTGCCGGCTACCAGACTGTCGCCGATGACCAGCACGACCGCGTCGCGGGGCAGGGGCGGGAACTGCGCAAAGTCTTCTTGCCCGCTGCACGCACTGAGCAGCAGCGCAAGAAGCGAGATCAGAACAGCCAGGCGCTGCACAGGGCGGCTGAAGGAAGGGATACGGAAGGCAGTGGTCATGGCAGATCGTGGCGGTTTTTTTTGGGATGATGCCTGATCATCGGAGCAATTCGTCAAGGCGCAAAGCCGTGAGCGCCGCGGAAGGATTACACTCGCGCACCCGCGGCACCCATGTGGTGGTGTCGCACCCCCGTATTCCACCGGATCATCGCGATGAAGAAAACCGACCTGTACAAGAGCCTGAAACTCAAGATCGACGGCCAGATGAAGAACGCTGGCACCCCTGACCGCTTCGGCCAGGCGGGCGTGCCCGACCGCAAGGAGCAGCGTCGGCTGGATCAGGAGAAAGGGCTGATTCCGTTTGCCGTGAAGATCGAATCGACCCTGGCAGCCGAGCTGCGCACCGCCGCTCAGGCGCGGGGTGTCGAGCTCAACGAACTGGTCGGCGAACTGCTGCGCAAGGGCCTCGCCGGCTGATTGCGGTCAGTCCTGCAGCAAGTCCAGTACGTTCTCCGGCGGGCGCCCGATCACGGCGCGCTCGCCGCTCACGACGATGGGCCGTTCGATCAGCACCGGATGGCGCACCAGCGCGTCGAGCCAGTCGTCTTCGCTCATGGTCTTGTCCGCGTATTCGGCCTTGCAGACTGCTTCGCCGGTGCGCACGAGTTCGGACGGCTGCATGCCCAGCTTGGCGAGCAGGGCGACGAGGTCGTCGCGCGACGGCGGGTTATCGAGATAGCGGATGACTTGCGGCGTAATGCCGCGCTCTTCCAGCAGCGCGAGTGCGCCGCGGCTCTTTGAGCAATGGGGGTTGTGGTAGATCAGCATGTATTCAGAAGCGACGGGGAACGGGCGCCGGTGCGCGTGGCTCCCCGCCGGCTGCTTCTATCAGTCGTTGCGTGCGGTGACTTCGAGCAGGTGGTAGCCGAACTGGGTCTTGACCGGGCCCTGAACTTCGTTGAGCGGGGCCGAGAACACGACTTCGTCGAACTCACGAACCATCTGGCCGCGGCCGAAGCTGCCCAGTTCGCCGCCACGACGGCCGGACGGGCACTTGGAATGCTCCATGGCGAGCTTGATGAAGTCTTCGCCGTTGGCGATGCGCTCTTTCAGTTCGAGGCACTGGGCTTCGGTGTCGACGAGGATGTGACGGGCGGCGGCTTGGGTCATGTGACAACTCTCCGGGGTGTTGTGCCGGTCTGGCCGGCGTTGAAATCAGAATTCGACGTGTACGGCCCTGGCTGAGCGCAGGGCTTTTTCTTTTGCGGCTTCGACCGACTCATCCAGCGCAAGGGCCACGCCCATGCGGCGACGGCCGTGCACGGCCGGCTTGCCGAACAGGCGCAGCGAGGTATCCGGCTCGGCCAGCGCGGCTTCGAGATTGCCGAACGCGGTCTGCTCGGAGTCGCCCTCGACCAGGATCACGGCAGAGGCCGAAGGGCCGTGGAAGCGCACGGACGGAATCGGCAGGCCCAGAATCGCGCGGGCGTGCAGCGCGAACTCGGACAGATCCTGCGAGATGAGTGTTACGAGCCCGGTGTCGTGCGGGCGCGGCGAGACTTCGCTGAACCACACCTGATCGCCCTTCACGAACAACTCCACGCCAAACAGGCCGCGGCCGCCCAGGGCATCGGTGACGGCCAGCGCGATGCGTTCGGATTCGGCCTTCGCCTTGTCGCTCATGGCCTGCGGCTGCCAGGATTCGCGGTAGTCGCCGTCTTCCTGACGATGGCCGACCGGCTCGCAAAAGCTCGTGCCGCCGACATGACGCACGGTCAGCAACGTGATCTCGTAATCGAAATCGACAAAGCCTTCGACGATGACGCGGCCCTTGCCTGCGCGGCCGCCTTCCTGCGCGGTTTCCCACGCTGGGCGCACATCGGCGGTCGAGCGAAGCACGCTCTGGCCCTTGCCGGACGAGCTCATTACCGGCTTCACAACGCACGGAAAACCAACAGCTTCCACGCCCGCGGCGTAGTCCTCGAAGGTGTCGGCAAAGCGGTAGGGCGAGGTCGGCAGGCCGAGCTCTTCCGCAGCCAGGCGGCGGATGCCTTCGCGGTCCATCGTCAGTTGCGTGGCGCGGGCCGTCGGCACCACGGTGTAGCCCTCGGCCTCCAGCTCCACCAGCGTTGCGGTGGCGATGGCCTCAATCTCCGGCACGATGTACTGCGGCTTTTCCTGCTCGATGACGGCGCGCAGTGCCGCGCCGTCGAGCATCGAGACTACGTGGCTGCGATGCGCCACCTGCATGGCGGGGGCGTCGGCGTAGCGATCAACGGCAATCACCTCGCAGCCCAGGCGCTGCAGCTCGATGGCGACTTCCTTGCCAAGCTCGCCCGAGCCGCACAGCAGCACGCGCGTGGCGGTCGGGGAGAGCGGGGTTCCGATTCGGGTCATGCGAGCGCTCAGCGCGTGATCGGCTTGTAGCGGATGCGCTTGGGCTTGGCACCTTCCTCACCCAGGCGCTTCTTCTTGTCTTCCTCGTATTCGCGGAAGTTGCCTTCGAAGAAGGTCCATTGCGAGTTGCCCTCGGCGGCCAGGATGTGCGTGCAGATGCGGTCGAGGAACCAGCGGTCGTGCGACACGATCAGCGCGCAGCCAGCGAATTCCAGCAGGGCGTCTTCGAGTGCGCGCAGGGTTTCCACGTCGAGGTCGTTGGACGGCTCGTCCAGCAGCAGCACGTTGCCGCCGGCGATCAGCGTCTTGGCCAGGTGCAGACGGCCACGTTCGCCGCCGGACAGGTTGCCGACGATCTTCTGCTGGTCGCCGCCCTTGAAGTTGAAGCGGCCGATGTAGGCACGGCTCGGCATTTCGAACTTGCCCACGGTCAGGATGTCGGCGCCTTCGGCGATGGCCTCGAACACCGTCTTGTCATCGGGCAGGCCTTCACGCGACTGGTCGACCGAGGCGAGCTGCACCGTCGAGCCGATGTCGATGGCGCCGGAGTCGGGCTTGTCCAGGCCGCGGATCATCTTGATCAGCGTGGATTTACCCGCGCCGTTCGGGCCGATGATGCCGACGATGGCGCCCGGCGGAATGCTGAACGACACATCGTCCATCAGCAGCTTGTCGCCAAAGGCCTTGCTGACGCCGTTGAAGTCGATGACCTTGTCGCCGAGCCGTTCGCCCAGCGGAATGAAGATTTCCTGCGTCTCGTTGCGGCGCTGGTATTCCACCGAGGACATTTCCTCGTAGCGCGACAGACGCGCCTTGCTCTTGGCCTGGCGCGCCTTGGGGTTGGAGCGCACCCAGTCCAGTTCCTGCTTCATGGCCTTCATGTGGGCCGCTTCCTGCTTGGATTCCTGCTCCAGGCGCGCGCCTTTCTGCTCCAGCCAGGACGAATAGTTGCCCTTCCACGGAATGCCGTGGCCGCGGTCGAGTTCGAGAATCCACTCGGCGGCGTTGTCGAGGAAGTAGCGGTCGTGGGTGACGGCCACCACGGTGCCGGGGAAGCGCGTCAGGAACTGCTCCAGCCACTCCACCGATTCGGCGTCGAGGTGGTTGGTGGGCTCGTCCAGCAGCAGCATGTCGGGCTTGGAGAGCAGCAGCTTGCACAGCGCCACGCGGCGCTTCTCGCCACCGGACAGGTTGCCGACAACGGCGTCCCAGGCGGGCAGGCGCAGCGCGTCGGCGGCAATTTCCATCTGCGTTTCGGTGTCGCTGCCGGCGGCGGCGAGCACGTTCTCGTACTTCGCCTGCTCTTCGGCCAGCTTGTCGAAATCGGCGTCGGGTTCGGCGTAGGCGGCGTAGATCTCTTCGAGCTTCTGCTTGGCCTCCATGATCTCGCCCAGGCCGGCTTCGACCTCTTCTTTCACCGTCTTGGCGGGATCGAGTTCCGGTTCCTGCGGCAGATAGCCGATACGCGTGCCGGCCAGATGCTGCACCTCGCCGTCGTATTCCTTGTCTACGCCGGCCATGATGCGCAGCACGGTCGATTTGCCCGAGCCGTTCAGGCCGAGCAGGCCGATCTTGGCGCCTGGAAAGAAAGAGAGGGAAATATCCTTGATGATCGTCCGCTTGGGCGGGACAACCTTGCTCACGCGGAGCATCGACATCACGTACTGGGCCATGGAAAACGCTCGATCCTGCAGATTGCTAAGGCCCGGAGTCTACCACTGCAACTGCGGCTACGGCCCGCCCCCGGCGCTGCACCCAGTTCGCCGGGTTTGCGCCGGTTTTGAGCCGCATGCGCGCCTCAGCAACCGAAGTCGCTCGCCGTGCCGCGCTGAGCGATGGCCTCGGCGATGCGGCCAATGCCTTGCAGATAGGCCGCCGTACGGTAGTCCACGTCGTCCTTGTCGGCACGGTCCATCACGCGCTCGGCTTCACGCGCAATGCGTTCGGCCATGCGCGCGTTGACGGTGTCTTCGTCCCATTGTTCGCCGATGCGGTTTTGCATCCATTCGAGGTGGCTGACGATCACGCCACCGGTATTGGCCAGCACATCAGGCAGCACGGGAATGCCACGCTTGGCGAGGCTTGCATCTGCGTCGCTGGTGACCGGGCCATTGGCGATTTCCAGAATCAGACCGGCACGCACCTTGTCTGCGTTGTCGGCGTGGATCTGGTCTTCCAGCGCGGCGAGCACCAGCACGTCCACGTCCAGCGCGAGCAGCTCGTCCTGGCTCATCGGCGTGGCGCGCTCGCACTCGCACATCACGGATTCCTCGCAATAGACCATGCCCTTGAGCTCGCGTGATTCGTTCTTGTGACGCCAGATCGGCTCCGGGCTGAGGCCTTCGGCGTCGAAGATCGCGCCCTTGGAATCCGATACCGCGACGATGCGGTAGCCGCATGCATGCGCAAGCCGCGCAAAGTGCGCGCCTGCATTGCCAAAACCCTGCACGGCCACCGTGGTGTCTGCCGGCTTGCGGCCCTGGCGTTTCAGCCACATGTCGAGCACCTGCAACGCGCCGCGGCCGGTGGCTTCCACGCGGCCTGGCGAGCCGCCCAACGCCAGCGGTTTGCCGGTGATCACGCCGGGCTGCTGACGCCGCGTAATGGTCTGGTATTCGTCGGCCATCCAGCCCATCACTGTGGGGTTGGTGTTCACGTCGGGCGCGGGGATGTCGCGGTCCGGCCCGACCACGTCGGCCACCGAGCGCATGTAGGCGCGCGACAGGCGTTCCAGCTCCAGGCGCGAGAGCTTCTTCGGATCAACCGCCACGCCGCCCTTGCCGCCGCCGAAGGGCAGGTCGACCACCGCGCACTTGATCGCCATCCAGAACGCCAGCGTCGTGACTTCTTCGCGATTCACCGCCGGATGAAAGCGCACACCGCCCTTGGCCGGCCCGCGCGTGGTGTCGTAGTGCACACGCCAGCCGGTGAATACCTCCAGCCGCCCGTCATCCATGCGCACCGGGATGCCCACCTGCAGCGCAAGCGTCGGCTGGGCGAGGCGAGTGCGCACGTCGTCGGCCACGTTCAGTCGCGAGAAGATGTTCTCCAGGCGCGACAAGGCATCGTCGAGCAGGCTGTGCTCGGGTTCGTGTTTGCGGCTCATGGGCGTCCTCCGTCGGGTTGTTGCCCTGTCCGACATTGGCGGGCACGAAGGTTCCCGCGCAAATGCAGCCGAATGTCACAGGAGTGGAGCGCAGTAGCGTAGTGCGCAATAACCGAAGGGCATTGCGCCGCATGTGGCTATGCCGTGAATTGCAGCCGTGCCAGATGCGCGTACAGCCCGTCCTGCGCCATCAACTCGGCGTGCGTGCCGGTCTCGACAATGCGTCCGGCGTCGAGCACCACGATGCGGTCGGCGCGCTGCACGGTGGCCAGCCGATGGGCAATCACCAGCGTCGTGCGGCTCTGCATCAGGCCGTCGAGCGCGGCCTGCACCAGGCGCTCGCTCTCGGCGTCCAGCGCCGAGGTGGCTTCGTCCAGCAACAACACCGGCCGGTCGGCCAGTATTGCGCGGGCAATCGCAATGCGCTGGCGCTGCCCGCCCGAGAGCTTCACGCCGCGCTCGCCCAGATCGGTGTCGTAGCCTTGCGGCAGGCGCTGCACGAATTCGTCCGCGTGGGCGGCCTTGCAGGCGGCCAGCACCTCGGCCTGGGTGGCGTCGGGGCGGGCATAGCGCACGTTGTCGGTCACGCTGCCCGAGAAGATCACCGCTTCCTGCGGCACCAGCGCAATGTGGCCGCGCACTTCCTGCGGGTCGGCATGGTTCAGTGGCACACCATCGAGCAGGATGCGTCCTGCGTCCGGGTCATAGAAGCGCAGCAAAAGCTGGAACACCGTGGTCTTGCCGGCGCCCGACGGGCCGACCAGCGCTACCGTCTCACCCGGCGCAACGTCCAGCGTGAAATCGTCCAGCGCCGGTGTATCGGGCCGTGACGGGTAGTGGAAACCAGCGCCTTCAAAGCGCAGCTCGCCGCGCGGCGGCTGCGGCAAGGCCACTGGGTTGGCCGGCGCGCGAATGGCCGGCGTGGCGTCGAGAATTTCCATCAGCCGCTCGGTCGCGCCCGAAGCGCGCTGCAACTCGCCCCATACCTCCGACAGCGCCGCCACGCTGCCGGCCACCAGCGCCGCGTAGAACACGAAGGCCGAGAGTTCGCCGGCCGTGATGCGGCCAGCCAGCACGTCGTGCCCGCCAATCCACAGAATGAAGGCAATCGCCCCGAACACCAGCAGCATCACCGCGGCCACCAGAATGGAGCGGGTCTTCACGCGCCGCCGCGCGGTCGCAAAGCTTGCCCCGATCAACCGGCCGAATTCGTCGCGGTCATGCGGCTCGTGGCCGTAGGCCTGCACGATGCGGATCTCGTGAATCGTTTCGTCAATGCGGTTGCCCAGATCCGCAATGCGGTCCTGCGACTCACGTGCGAGTTTGCGAACCTTTCGCCCGTAAAACAGGATCGGCACGATCACCAGCGGCACGCCGATCAACGTCAGCAGCGTGAGCTTGAGGCTGGTCGTGAACAACATGATCAGCCCGCCCACCAGCATCAGCAGATTGCGCAGCGCAATCGACAGGCTGGAACCCACCACACTCTCGATCTGCGCTGTATCGGCCGTCAGCCGCGAAATCACTTCGCCCGTACGCCCGGCCTCGAACCACGACGGCGGCAAGCTCAGCAGATGGTCGAACACCTTCCGCCGCAGATCCGCCGTAATCCGCTCACCCAGCCACGACACGTTGTAAAAGCGCGTGAAGGTCGCCGCCGTCAGCACCACGATCACCCCAAACATCGCCGCCAACGTGCGATCCAGCCACTCCGGGTTGCCGGCCGAAAAGCCTTGGTCGATGACTGCGCGCAGGCCCTGGCCAACTGCGAGCATGGCCGCCGCTGCGACTATCAACGCGAGCGCTGCAACGCTGACGCGCGCCTTGTAGGGGCGCAGCATTGCAGCGAAGAAGGGAAGGGCGGAGAGGGGTTTGGACATGGTGGCCTAGGTGAGGTGAGCGGGCATTCTACGACCGGAGTGGCCGCACTCGGTTCGGAAAGCCGGAGTGGTAATTTCCGCAGGAAATTGCGCCGGATGTTAGGTCGTCTGAATTGAAGATAGACTGCAGACTGATATGTTCTGGGATAAACGTGGTCTGCCACTGCTTTTCGAAAGTTTCAGGGAGCTGGGGTAAATCGTCATGGGCAGAGTGGATTCGGAGGCGGAGATGGCTGGAAGTAAGCGTGCCGAGAAACTGGTTTCTGCTGGAGAAGTTCTTGGTCGGAAGCTGTTGAAGGCTGTGCGGGAGATGAAGACCGGTCAGTCAGCGCGGGGCAGGAAAGGCACAAGTTTTTGCGCTGAAGCGGATGAGACTCGCCGCGGCGGGAAATGCAGCAAAAGCCGGAAGGAAATGCCATGACGGATGACCCTCAGAAGATTTCGAGAGACGATAGCGTTGACTCGAAAGTCGAGAAGTTTCTTGCGGGCCTCGAAAAAAAAGGAATGAATATTCCGTCTAGAATCTCTGAAATTTCGGGGCTCCCTGTAAACGATTTCCACAATCTTAGGCAAGAATTAGATGGACGGAAGTTGGTATTGCAAAGATTTACCATCCACCGTGAAGTTTTGGTCGAAGAAGTGGTGACGGATCCGAGCGAGAAGGTGGGTTTTCTTAATTCGATTCCAATAGTGGCCATTTTGACAGCTATAGGGGTGTTATGGCTGTCATTCAGTGTGTCGGCGTGGTTCTTCTTGGGGATTATCTTCCTTCCTATTCAATTTATGGCATTCGTCAGAAAGGCCAGCGGGAAGTATGATAGAAAGGTCCTCAAAGCAGCTCTCACATCGGAGAAAGCGTTCTGCTTGCTCTATCGCTTGGGACAGATCAGTTTAGCTAATCCACAAACGAACGAGGTTTGGTACTGGAGTTCAGACAATCGATAAATTGATTCGCGGTTTGGGTGCTTTCGCGATTCGTAATCTATCCGCGGTAATAGAAAAAATACGGAACAGACCACGTTTTTCTTTGGTGAAAAAGGCGAACGAATTCTGACATTTTCAGTTCAAATGCCTCATTCAAGCCCAACAATATCCACCACCAACGCCCTCACCACCTCCCCCGAAACATTCTCCCACCAGTGCGCCACCCCCGATTTCTCAATGGCCACATCCCCCTTGTTGCGCACCACCGGCTCGGCCTGATCATTGCGATGCTCGACAATGCTGCCGCTGAGAATCAGCGCGTAACCGGGGCGTTGCTCGTGTGCGTGAATGGCAATGACGCCGCCGGGCTCGATGGTGAACACCCGTGCGCGCATCTGGCGGCCCTGCATGGCGGGGAATTCTTCGCCCAATTCGATGACGCCCAGCGTTTCGATTGACGTGACGCCGCGGGTCTTGATCGCGCCGGTGAGGCCGCCGACGGTGGCCGTGAGCGGACTGGCTGCGGCCAGTGCCGAGTCCGTTTTCGCAACCAGTTCAGCTGCCTGCGGCGGATGCGTTTCGTGACCGGGGTGGGCGAGGGCGCCATTGCCGGCGAGCAGTGAAACGAATGCAAATAGCGCGGTGAAGTTTGCGGACGCAGCGACTTGGCGCATTGGCGGAGCTCCGGCGTGGTCAGGAATGTGCAGAGGGCATTGTGCATTCTTGCTGAAGCAGGTGAAACCGCGACCCGGTGGCCTGGCGGGTACGCGTGGGGCGCAATGTGCTGCGCTATAGTCCTACGCCATGCGCATCCTCCATCTCTTCATCGCCGCCTTCATCTATTTCGCCCTCGGCACCATGTTCGAGGCGCACATCGGCCCGGCCGGCGCGGGGCTCGCGATCATGCTGGCGATTGCGTGGTTGTGGATCAGCGAGGCGCTGCATGTGAGCGTCACGGCGCTGCTGGTGCCGCTGCTGGCGGGTACCAGCGGGATTCTGGCTTTCGATCAGGCGCTGCTGCAGTTTGCCGATCCGGTGATCTTTCTCTTTCTCGGTGGTTTTGCGCTTGCGGCCGGCCTGCGGCAGCAGGGGCTGGATCGCTGGATGGCGGCGTGGGTGATCGGCAAGGCGGGCAACCGGCTGGACCGGGCGGCGCGCTATCTGTTCTGGGTCACGGCGCTGCTGTCGATGTGGATCAGCAATACGGCCACGGCAGCGATGATGTTGCCGCTGGCGCTCGGGCTGCTGTCGCCACTCGACCCGCAACGGCATCGCTCGACGTGGATTTACGTGCTGCTGGGTGTGGCCTTCTCGGCCAACATCGGCGGGTTGGGCACGATGGTGGGCAGCCCGCCGAACATTCTCGCGGCGACGTACGCCAACATTTCCTTTGCGCAGTGGATGAGCTGGGGCGTGCCGCTGGTACTGGTGATGATGCCGGCGATGGAGTGGGCGCTGCGTGCGAGCCTGCAGCCGCAACTCGATGTGGAGGTGCAGCCGCCGGAGCAGGCCGTGCAGTGGCGCCGGGCGCACTTTCTGATGCTGGGCGTGTTCGTGCTGACCGTGCTGCTGTGGATTGTCGGCGCGCCGGTTTCCAACCTGATCGGGATGCCGCGCGGTTACGAGGCGGCGGTGGCGCTGTTGGCGCTGGTGTTGCTGCACGCGCTCGGGCTCGCAAGCTGGAAGAACATCGAGAAGAGCGCCGACTGGGGCGTGCTGCTGCTGTTTGGCGGTGGCCTGACGCTGAGCCGCGTGATTGCCGAAAGCGGGGCGGGCATGTGGATGGCGGGCGAGTTGAGCATGCTGTTCGCGGCCATGCCGGTGATCGTGGTGCTGACGCTGATGATTGTCTTTGCGCTGGCGCTGACCGAGGTAACCAGCAACACGGCCAGTGCGGCGCTGTTGATTCCGGTGTTTTTCGCGCTTGCGCCGACCATCGACGTCTTGCCGATTGCGGTGAGTGTGGCGGTAGCCACGTCATGCGCCTTTCTGCTGCCGGTGGCGACGCCACCGAACGCCATTGTGTTCGGCAGTGGCCATGTGCCACAGCGAAGCATGATTGTCGCCGGGCTGTGGGTCAGTGCCGCGGTCTTGCCGGTGCTGATCGTGCTGGCCGCGGTACTGGTCTGAAGCTGCGCTGCCGGCCAAGTGCTGGCATGAATGAAAACGGCAGAGGCTTTTGCCTCTGCCGTCTGTCGCTTTATTGCAGCCTGACCGGCCGCGGATCAATCACGCAATGCAAATTCCGGAGCCGCTTCCAAGGCTTCTCGCGTCGCCTTGACGCGCAGATCCCGCTTGTCGGAGTTTTTGGGTTTCGTGATCTCGGTCCAGCCAATGGCTACGTTCTTCTCGCCGATCCCCAGGAAGCCGCCGACGCCGACGACAACCGCGACGACGTGGCCGTTTGAGTCGATGATGAGATCACTCACCGCGCCGATCTCTTCGTCGCCCAGCGTTGTGACCGTAGCGCCGATCAGTGCGCTGGCATGCGTGCCATCCTTGGGCGCAGCGCCCAGATAACCCGGATGCTTGGTATCGAGGTCACCGCGCGGGCTGACGCGATCGGTGCTTGTCGGCGGCTGCTTGCGATCCGATGCAGCGGGTGTTGAGGGCGAGCTGGAACGCTGCTTGTTCATCTCCGGTGCGGGCTTTGTCTCGCTCGGCCCTTGGCGCTCTTCGGGAGGCATGGCAACCCGCGCGTCCTGATCCTCTGAAGTGACGGTTTGCTCTTGATTGGGCGGCGGCGATTTTTCGAGTTGGGCGAACACAGGGCTTGCACCAATAGCCATCACTGACACGGCCAATACGGAATAGGCGAACGAATGCATCTTCTTCATATGGATCTCCTTTTAGCTGGCGCGTTGATCGGAAAAGTTCTTTCTGAACGGGCGCTTCACCACAGTTCATCTGCCACGGAATCATTGAGGGGAGGCGAATTGGATCGCCATGAAACGTGGGACCCAGAATGAACTGACAAGGTCCACAGTAGCAGTTGCGCATTCCATTTTCAGACACGCAAAGACGGGAATGCGCAGAGTCAGAAGTGCGCAGAAGATTGGCCGAAAAATGACGCAAGGCCGCGTCTGCAAAGGAACAGGGCGAGTTAGGCGCGTACCCGCCACTTGGAGAAAATGGCGGTAATTCGCTTTGAGATGGAGATGAAACTCTTTGTTTTCAGCAGCCGCCTGAGATCGCGTGCACTCAAACAACGTTTGCTTGAAAGCAGTGGGTTTGCGAGGCGGGTGCTACCGAAAAATGCAGAGAGCGACACATCCGCGGCGCACTTGGCGCGGACATGTCCAGCGCCGACCGCGTCGGCGGCCGGCGTGGGTGGAACGTCAGCCGATTTCCTTTTGGTAGGCGGCGGCGTCGAGCAAGCCGGACAGGTCCATTGCGTCCGGACGGATGCGGAACAGCCAGGCCTCGTACGGAGCATCGTTGACGCCTTCCGGTGCATTCGTGATGTCGTCGTTGACGGCAACTACTTCGCCCGTGAGCGGCGCGTGGATGTCCGAAGCCGTCTTGACCGACTCGACCACCGCACAGGCTTCGCCCGCTTCGACCCGGCGCCCGACCTTGGGCAGCTCCAGGAAGACGATATCGCCGAGTGCTTCCTGCGCGTGATCGGTGATGCCGACGGTAACCGTGCCGTCGGATTCCTCACGCACCCATTCATGAGTGATGGCGTAGCGCAGGTCGGTGGGGAGCTTGCTCATGGGGTTCTCCGGGTGCTCTGTTCGGGTAAAGGGGAATTGTCAGACCAGTGGTTTGCCGTCGCGCACGAAGGGCGGTTCGACGACACGCGCGGCAATGCGTTCGCCGCGCAGGGCGATTTCGACTGTTTCGCCGGCTTGCGTGCCTTGCGGCAGATGCGCAAAGGCGATGCCCGTGGCCAGCGTGGGCGACCACACCGCGCTGGTCGTGACGCCGGTGCCACGCGTGGTGATGACGGGCATTTGCGCTTCGGGCTCGGGTGCATCGAACATCAGCCCCATGGTGCAGGCGATCCAGGGCTTGTCTTCCAGCGCCTGGCGACCGACGAAATCACGTTCGGGGTCGGAGAAGTCGATGGTGCGTACCAGCCCTACATCAAGCGGCGTGTTGCGTTCGTTCATGTCCTGTCCGTACTGGCGGAAGCCGGCTTCCAGCCGCAGCGTATTGCGGGCAGTCAGGCCGCAGGGCCGCGCGCCGGCTTTGAGCAGACCTTCCCACATGGCTTCGGCACGGTAGATCGGCACGCCGATCTCCAGTCCATCCTCGCCGGTGAAGCCGGTGCGGGCAATGAACAGGTCCGAGAGGCGCACGGCCAGAAAGGGCGCGGGAATGCCGCGCGAGGTGTTCAACTCGGGAATGGCGCGCATCGCGCGATCGATGGCCTGCGGCCCCTGAATGGCGAACAGCGCAAGGTCGTTGCGCGTGCCGAGCGAGACATTGGAGCCGCTCTGCGCAATGCGCTTGCGCATCCAGCGCACGTCGCGCTCGGCATTGCCGGCGTTGGCGACGAGGCGGAATTCGCCGTCCGAGATGCGATGCACGATGAGGTCATCGAGAATCTGGCCGTCGTCGTCGAGCAGGCACGAATACAGCGTGCTGCCGGGGCGCTTGAGCGCGGCCACGTCGTTGGCCAGCAGTTCGCGCAGAAAGGGCGTGGCGCCGGCGCCGGAGATTTCCAGCGTGACCAGATGCGATACGTCGAACACGCCGGCGGCCTGGCGCACCGCGTGGTGCTCGGCAATGGCGTCACCGTAATCGGCCGGCATCTCCCAGCCCGCGAGGGCAGTCATGCGCGCGCCGACGGCGAGGTGGGCGGCATGCAGCGGAGAGGTTCTGAGCGGGACGGTCATCGGGCGTTCTCGGGTGTCTGCGTGGCGGAAACGGCCCGCCGGCAGGGCGGCGGCACGATAGCACCGGCTACGTTGCACCGCAACGTAGGGGCCGGCTCACACGGTATCATCCTTCTCATGAAGCCATTCGAGTGCCATTTTTACGAGCTGCGCGGCATTCGCGTTCATGTGCGCGAGTGGGGTCGTCGCGGCGCGCCGATGCTGGTCATGCTGCATGGCTGGTCAGACGTCGGCGCGACTTTTCAGTTCGTTATCGACGCCTTCAAGAACGACTGGCATGTGGTTGCGCCCGACTGGCGCGGCCACGGCCTGAGCGGGCGCGGGGACGACGCTTACTGGTTTGCCAATTACCTGGGCGATCTGGACGCGTTGCTGAATCTCTACAGCCCGGACGCCCCGGTGCGCATGGTCGGCCACAGCATGGGCGGCAACGTGGCGCACATCTACGCCGGTGTGCGGCCCGAGCGGGTGAGGGCGCTGGCCACGCTGGAATCGCTGGCGCGGGCGGACCGTCCCGCCGACGAAGCGCCCGAGCGTTGCGCCACCTGGCTGGATCAGCTCGCGACGCGCAAGGCGCCGCGCACCTACGACAGCGTGGAAGCACTGGCTGTGCGTCTGCGCCGCGCCAACCCGCGCCTGACCGAGGCGCGCGCGCACTTCATGGCACAGCACTACACCGAGACGGATGCAGCCGGTGGCGTGCACATTGCCGTCGAGCCGGCGCACCGCAACGTGCAGCCGGTGATGCACCGCCGTGCCGAAGCGGAAGCCTGCTGGCGCCAGATCACCGCGCCGGTGCTGTGGCTGATGCAGCCGGGCACGCACTGGCGCGAGATCCGCGGCATTGACGCAGCCGCCTATGAACACACCCGAAGCTGCTTTGCGAACCTGCGCGAAACGCCGATTGCCGATTGCGGGCACAATATGCAGCATGACCAGCCCGAACGCGTGGCGGCCGCGATCGAAGCCTTTCTGGCCGAAGTCGCGCCTTACCAGGCCGGATGAAATGAACGCATTCCCCCAAAACCCTGATCTGCACTGCCATTCCACCGCATCCGACGGTTGGCTTCCGCCCACCGATGTGGTGCGTCGTGCGCACGCCAACGGCGTGGACATGCTGGCGCTGACCGACCACGACACGCTGGGCGGGCTGGACGAAGCCGGTGCCGAAGCCGCGTTGCTGGGCCTCACGCTGGTCGCCGGCGTCGAGATTTCGGTGAGCTTTGCGACCGAAACCGTGCACATCGTCGGACTTGGCGTCGATCCGCAGGATGCGGCGCTCAAGGCCGGGCTCGCCACCCTGCGCGAAGGGCGCCAGGAGCGCGCGCGCCGCATGGGGCAGGCGCTGGCCGACATCGGCCTGCCCGGCGTGTACGAAGGCGCGCTGAAGTTCTCGAAGAATCCCGAGATGGTCGGGCGTGCCCACCTTGCGCGTCAGATCGTGGCCTGCGGACGCATGCCCGACGTCGGTACGGTGTTCCGCCACTATCTGGCCAAGGGCAAGCCGGGCTACGTCGAGCACCAGTGGGCAAAGCTGGAAGACGCCGTGAGCTGGATTCGTGGCGCGGGCGGTGTGGCGGTGATCGCCCACCCGGCGCGTTATCGGCTGGACGACATCGGCATGGAGCATCTGTTCGATCGGTTCCTCGCGTGCGGCGGGGAGGCGGTGGAGGTTGTGACGGGATCGCACTCCGACGACGAAGTGCGTCTGTACGCCGACATCGCCCGCCGTCGCGGCATGCTGGCGTCGCGCGCGTCGGATTTTCACGGTGTCGAGGAAAGTCGCATTGATCTCGGGCAGTGCCCGCCGCTGCCGGACGGGCTTGAGCCCGTGTGGTCACGTTTCTGAGTTCGCCATGTCCCAGTTTTTCAGCGTCCATCCCGAACACCCGCAAGCCCGCCTGATGAAGCAGGCAGCGGATATCGTGCGCGGCGGCGGGTTGATCGTGTTCCCGACCGATTCCGCTTACGCGCTGGGCGGGCAGATGGGCAACGCCGATCTGCTGGCGCGCATCCGCCGTGTCCGAGATGTCGATGAACGCCACCATTTCACGTTGATGTGCCGCGATCTTTCCGAGATCGGCACCTACGCCCGCGTCGACAACACGCAATACCGCCTGCTCAAGGCGACCACGCCGGGCACCTACACCTTCATTCTCGAAGGCACGCGTGAGTTGCCGCGCCGGCTGATGCATCCCAAGCGCAAGACCATCGGCCTGCGCGTGCCGGATCACCCGGTGGTGGCTGCACTGCTGGCCGAACTGGGCGAGCCCTTGCTCACCAGCACGCTGCTGTTGCCGGGTGACGACCTCCCGTTGACCGACGCCGAGGACATCCGCGACCGTCTCGGAAAGCAGGTCGATCTGGTCATCGAGGCCGGTTTCTGTGGCCCCGAGGCGACCAGCGTGATCGACCTGACCTCAGGTTCGCCCGAGCTGATTCGTGCCGGCAAGGGCGATCTCACGCCGTTCGGCCTGGACGCCGCCTGATGCCCGATGCCGGGCCGAAACCCCTCTCTCTGCTAGAATCCGGCGTTTTCAAGCCGCAGGGCTTATGGAAACGCTGATATCCACCCTCGCGATCTGGGCCTTGCCCGTGCTGCTGGCGATCACGCTGCACGAAGCGGCGCATGGCTACGTCGCTCGGTATTTTGGTGACCCGACCGCGGCGGAGGCCGGGCGCATCACGCTCAATCCGTTTCGCCACATCGATCTGGTCGGCACCATTCTCGTGCCGGCGGGCATTCTTGGCATTTCCATCCTGTTCGGCAGTTCCGGCATGTTGTTCGGCTGGGCCAAGCCGGTGCCGGTGAATTTCTCGCGCTTGCGCAACCCCAAGGCCGACATGCTGTGGGTGGCCGCAGCCGGCCCCTTCGTGAATCTGGTGATGGCCTTTGGCTGGGCGATCGTACTCAAGCTGGTGGTCAGCGCCGAGCCGGGTATGTACACCGATGCGCTGGCGCATATGTCGATCGCCGGCATCACCATCAACGCCATTCTGATGTTCCTCAATCTGCTGCCGCTGCCGCCGCTCGATGGCGGGCGCATTGCAGTGAGCCTTTTGCCGAACCGATTGGCGTGGAATTTCGCGCGCATCGAGCCCTACGGCTTCCCGATCCTGTTGATTGCATTGTTCTCGGGTATCCTCGGAGCCATTCTCTGGCCGATGATTTCCGCATTCCGCAGCCTGATTTCGACCATTTTCAGTTTCTAGACCAAGCAAAAAAGCCATGTACGCAGAACGCGTTCTCTCCGGCATGCGACCGACCGGTCGTCTGCATCTCGGCCACTATCACGGCGTGCTCAAGAACTGGGTGAAGCTGCAGGAGGAATATCCCTGTCTGTTCTTCGTTGCCGACTGGCACGCCCTGACCACCAATTACGATTCACCGCAGGTGATCGAGGAAAGCGTGTGGGACATGGTGGTGGACTGGCTTGCTGCCGGTGTCGATCCGGCGCAGGCCACGCTGTTTATCCAGTCGCGTGTGCCCGAACACGCCGAGCTGCATCTGCTGCTGTCGATGATGACCCCGCTGGGCTGGCTGGAACGCGTGCCGACCTACAAGGATCAGCAGGAAAAGCTCAGCAACAAGGACCTGTCGACCTACGGCTTCCTCGGCTATCCGCTGCTGCAATCGTCCGACATCCTGATCTATCGCGCTGACAAGGTGCCGGTGGGCGAGGACCAGGTGCCGCACGTCGAGATCACGCGCGAAGTCGCGCGCCGCTTCAACCATCTGTATGGCCGCGAACCCGGTTTTGAAGAGAAGGCGCGCGAAGCGGCACGCAAGCTCGGCACCAAGCGCTCGCGCCTGTATTTCGAGCTGCGCACGCGTTTCCAGCAGGAAGGTGATGAGGCCGCGCTGGAGCAGGCACATGCCGTGCTGGACGAAGCGCAGAACCTCAGCATGACGGACCGCGAACGCCTGTACGGCTATCTCGAAGGCAGCAGCAAGATGATCCTTGTCGAGCCCGAAGCGCTGCTGACCGAGGCCGCGCGCATGCCGGGGCTGGACGGACAGAAGATGTCCAAGAGCTACAACAACACCATCTTCCTGCGCGAAGACCCGGATTCGGTCACCAAGAAGATTCGCACCATGCAGACCGACCCGGCGCGTGTGCGCCGCACCGATCCGGGTGATCCGGCCAAGTGCCCGGTGTGGCAGTTCCACGTGGTGTATTCGGACGATCCGACTCGCGAGTGGGTGCAGCAGGGCTGCCGCAGCGCCGGCATCGGTTGCATCGAATGCAAGCAACCGGTGATCGACGCCATCGTCGCCGAGCAAAACGTGATGCGCGAACGCGCCCAGCCTTACATCGAAGATCCGAGCATGGTGCGCAACGTCATTGCCGACGGTTGTGAGCGCGCGCGCAAGCTGGCGCAAGAGACCATGCGCGACGTGCGCGAGAGCATGGGGTTGTCGTACTCGTGATCGCCCGAGCCGCATCCGGCGCTTGCGGTGGCAACGCGCGTTCGGGATAGAATGGAGCGCCCGCTCGATCTGGCGCCGGTAGAAACCGGCGCACAACTTGATGCGGTGGCGCGGCTGTATGGCGCGCCGATGCTCGAACTGCCGAAGGACCTCTACATCCCGCCCGATGCGCTGGAGGTGTTTCTCGAGGCCTTTGAAGGTCCACTGGACCTGCTGCTGTACCTGATACGCAAGGCGAATCTCGACATCCTCGACATTCCGATGGCGCCGCTGACGCGCCAGTATCTGGGCTATGTCGAGGCCATGCGGCGTCACAATCTCGAGCTTGCGGCCGACTATCTGCTGATGGCGGCGACGCTGCTGGAGATCAAGTCGCGCATGCTGTTGCCGCGCCCCAAGCGCGTCGACGACGATGACGAGCACGATCCGCGCGAAGAGCTGGTGCGCCGGCTGCTCGAGTACGAACAGACGAAACTCGCTGCATTGCGGCTGGAGGCGCTGCCGCGCATCGGGCGTGATTTCGACGCCGTCGGCGTGATGGTCGTCGAACGTATCGTCGAACGCCTGCCGGAAGTGAGCCTGCACGATCTGCAGCTTGCCTGGCTGACGCTGATGAAGAAGGCAAAGCTGACCCAGCACCACACGGTGCGGCAGGATGAACTGTCGGTGCGCGAGCACATGAGCCTGATGCTGCGCCGGCTGGCAAGCGGCGACTTTGTGGCCTTCGAGGCGGTATTCGATCTGACGCACGGTCGCGCCGGGCTGGTGGTCGGGTTTCTGGCCATGCTGGAACTGGTCAAGGAGCGGCTCGTGGTCGTAACCCAGATGGAGCCGATGGCGCCGATCTACGTGAAGCTTGCCGATGCTGCTGAACACGCCTGAGGACTACAAGCGGGTCATCGAGACCGCCTTGCTGGCAGCCAGCAACCCGCTGGCCACGAGTGATCTGCGTCGCATGTTCGAGCCCGACCCGGGGCCGGAACTGGTGCGCAAGCTGCTCGACGAATTGCGAGCCGACTGGGATGGACGCGGCGTGGAGCTGGTGCAAGCCGCTTCGGGCTGGCGTTTTCAGACGCGCATCGAGTTCCAGGTGTATCTGGACAGACTCAAGGACGAACGCGCGCCGAAGTATTCGCGTGCCGTGCTGGAAACACTGGCGATCATCGCCTACCGCCAACCGGTAACGCGCGGCGACATTGAGGATATTCGCGGCGTCGCGGTATCCCCGAACGTAATCAAGACACTGGAGTCGCGTGGCTGGGTCGATGTGGTCGGCCACCGCGATACTCCGGGCCGGCCGGCGTTGCTTGCAACCACCCGGCGTTTTCTCGACGACCTTGGCTTGCGCAGCCTCTCCGAGCTGCCGCCACTCGTCGAAATAGAAAGGATGATGGACCTTGTCGAAACCCAGGAAATCGCGCAGCCCGCTGCGCCCGTCGACCAAGAACAAGTCTGAAGACGCCCCGCAGGGCGGCAACCCCGCCATGCGGCCGGATGCCCACAAGTCGGCTCTTGGCGCCTTCAAGCGCGAAGGCCCGCCGCGTGCCCGTCCGCCGCGTCCGGGTGCTGAGCCGCAGCTCAAGCCGGCCTCGTTCGCCGAACCTGAACGCCTGCAGAAAGTGCTGGCGCAGATCGGCATCGGTTCGCGTCGTGAAATCGAGGAGTGGGTGATTGCCGGGCGCATTTCGGTCAATGGCCTGCCGGCTGCGCTGGGCCAGAAGATCGGTCCGGGCGACATCGTCAAGCACAACGGCAAGGTGATTCCGCTCAAGTTCGCCGAGCAGCGCGACTCGCGCGTGCTGATCTACCACAAGCCCGAAGGCGAAATCGTCTCGCGCGACGACCCCGAAGGCCGCCCGTCGGTGTTCGAGCGTCTGCCGATGCTCAGGCGCGGACGCTGGATCGCGATCGGTCGCTTGGACTTCAACACCTCGGGCCTGCTGCTGTTCACCAACGACGGCACGCTGGCCAACAAGATGATGCACCCGCGCTACGAGATGGAGCGCGAATACGCCGTGCGCCTGCTAGGCACGCTGACCGACGAGCAGATCACCTCGTTGACCACCGGTATCGAACTGGAAGACGGTCCGGCGCGCTTTTCTTCACTGCGCGACGAAGGTGGTGAAGGCGTTAACCACTGGTATCGCGTGGTGCTCTCCGAAGGTCGTAACCGCGAGGTGCGGCGCATGTTCGAGTCGGTCGGGCTGACCGTCAGCCGGCTGATGCGCGTGCGCTACGGCCCGGTGGAATTGCCGACGCGTATCAAGCGCGGCATGTGGATGGATATGCCGCAGGAAGAGGTGCGGGCGCTCTCCGGCGACACCACCCCGCAGCGCCAGCAGCGCCCGGAAGAGAAGACCCGGCAGCGTCGCAACGAGGGCAAGGTGCACCGCACTACCGCGCCACAGGGCACGGGCGGGCCGCGCAAGCCGAGAAGCCAGAATGCAGGCGCTCCGCGCAGCCCGAACTCACGGCAGCCAAGTGACAACGCGGCAGCGCCGGCCAGAGAGGGTGCGCCCAAGGACGGCAATCGTGCGCCGCGTAGTGCGAACGGTGGGCCGCAACGCAGCAGAAAGCCGCGCAAAATTGCCTGATTGCCGCGCTGGCGTTATACTTCCGCGCATTCGGCGCAGCCCACACCCGGGATTGCGCTGATCTTCCAGTTGAAATCAACAGGGATGGGCGTTTCGCCCATTTTTTATTTGCGGGCGCGGAAATGAACATCGAAGGTGTCGTCGAGCAGATCGTGAGCGGGCTCGGCTATGAGCTGGTGGACTTCGAAAGCACGCCGAAGGGCCGGCTGCTGCGCATCTTCATCGACATCGAGCGTGGCATCACGGTGGACGATTGCGCGACGGTAAGCAACCAGATCACGCGGGTCTTCGAAGTCGAGAATATCGATTACGACCGGCTCGAGGTTTCCTCGCCGGGGCTGGATCGCCCGCTCAAGAAAGCTGCTGATTTCGAACGCTTTGCCGGGCAGGAAGTGCAGTTGCGGCTGCGCATGCCCATGAACAATCAACGCAATTACATCGGTGTGCTGGCTGGCTTGCAGGATGGCCAGGTACGCCTGACGACGGGGAAGGGCGAAATCGCCATTCCGCTTGAAGAAATTGAAAAAGCACGCCTGGTTCCCAGGTTCTGAGTTTTCGGATGTGGAGGTTTGTTAGATGAGCCGCGAAATACTGCTGCTTGTAGATGCGCTGGCACGTGAAAAGAACGTCGATAAGGACATCGTGTTCGCCGCGCTCGAATCGGCGCTCGCATCCGCGACGAAGAAGCGTATTCACGACGATGCCGACGTGCGTGTCACGATCGACCGCGAAACGGGCGACTACGAGTCCTTCCGTCGTTGGGTGGTCATGCCCGACGAGGAAGTCACCAATGACGAAGCCGAGATGGGCATCATCGACGCACGCGACGAAGATGCCGAGATCGAGCTGGGCGACTACATCGAAGAGGCGCTTGAGCCGATCGAATTCGGTCGCGTCGGTGCCCAGGCTGCCAAACAGGTCATCCTGCAGAAGATCCGCGATGCCGAGCGTGAGCAAGTGCTCAACGACTTCCTCGAGCGCAAGGAGCACATGGTCTCCGGCACGATCAAGCGCATGGAACGTGGCAACGCGATCATCGAGATCGGCCGTCTGGAAGCCGTGATTCCGCGCGATCAGATGGTGCCGCGTGAAAACCTGCGCGTGGGCGACCGCGTCAAGGCTTTCCTGCTGCGCATCGACCGCAATGCGCGTGGCCCGCAACTGATCCTGTCGCGCACCGCGCCGGATTTCCTGGCCAAGCTGTTTGAACTGGAAGTGCCGGAAATCGAGGAAGAGCTGCTGGAGATCAAGGGCTGCGCCCGTGACCCCGGCCTGCGCGCCAAGATCGCCGTGCATTCGCACGATCCGCGCATTGATCCGATCGGCACCTGCGTGGGCCTGCGTGGCTCGCGTGTGACTGCCGTGCGTAACGAGATTGCCGGCGAGCAGATCGACATCATCGTGTGGTCTGCCGACCCGGCCCAATTCGTCATTGCTGCGCTGCAGCCTGCCGAAGTGGTGTCCATCGTGGTCGACGAAGAGAACCACAGCATGGACGTGGTGGTGGACGAGAACAACCTCGCCATCGCCATTGGTCGCAGCGGCCAGAACGTCAAGCTTGCTTCTGAGCTGACTGGCTGGACGATCAACCTGATGAGCGAAGAGGAATCGGCGCAGAAAGCCGATGCCGAGCGTGGCGAACTGCGCGACCTGTTCATCAGCAAGCTCGATGTGGACGAAGAACTGGCCGACATCCTGATCGACGAGGGTTTTGCGTCGCTCGAGGAAATCGCCTATGTGCCGCTGGCCGAAATGCTCGAGATCGAAGCCTTCGACGAAGCAACCGTGAATGAACTGCGCGATCGCGCACGCAACGTGTTGCTGACCGAAGCCATCGTCACCGAAGAGCAGCTCGAGCACGTTGCCGAAGACATGCTTTCACTCGAAGGCATGGATAAATCACTGGCCGCAAAACTGGCTCAGAACGACGTGCGAACGCGCGACGATCTGGCTGATCTGGCCGTCGACGAACTGGTGGAATTGGCCGGCATTCCGGCCGACCGCGCCGCCGCACTGATCTCGGTTGCGCGCGCGCACTGGTTCGAAGAATGAGGGGAGGGATTCAATGGATGAAATGAGCGTTACCCAGTTTGCCGGCGAGCTGAAGATGCCGGCCAACGTGCTGCTCGAGCAATTGCAGAAGGCTGGCGTCGCCAAGGGCGGGGTTGAGGATCTGCTGACCGAGCATGACAAGGCACGTCTGCTGGATTATCTGCGTCGTTCGCACGGTGAAACCCAACCCAAGGGCAAGATCACGCTGACGCGCAAGCAGACCTCCGAGATTCGCGCCACGGATTCGTCCGGTCGTGCGCGCACGGTTCAGGTCGAAGTCCGCAAGAAGCGCGTGTTCGTCAAGCGTGACGAGCTGGCCGGCGATGCTCCGGCCGTGCCCGAACCCGAGCTGGAAGTCGAAGACCTGCCCATGGTTGCGGAAGCGCCCGAGCCGATTCCGGCGCCGGTCGAAATTCCGGAACCTGTCGCGGTGGAGCCGGAAGTTGAGCCGGTTCAGGAAGCAGCTCCGGAAGAGCCTGCGCCTGCTCCCGCCCCCGCACCGGTCGAAGCTGAAGCCCCCGCGGCTGAAGAGCCTGAGGTGGTTGCCGAAGCGCCGGAAGAGGCCGCTGCGGCTCCGGCAGTACGCAAGAAGACGCGTATTTCCACCAAGGCCATTCTGTCCGCTGAAGAAATCGCCTCGCGTGAAGCCGAAGAGCAGCGCATGCGCGCCCTGCGTTCGCGCCAGGAAGCCGACATCAAGGCTCGTCAGGAGCGTGACAGCGCTGCTGCTGCCGCCCGCGCTGCAGCTGCTGCTGCGGCCGTGCTGGCCGAGCAGACGCCAGCCCCGACGGAAGAAGAACGTCGTGCGGCCAAGGGCCCCAGCGGCACCTTGCATCGCCCGGCCAAGACCGAAGAGCGCGGCGATGCCAGCAAGGATCGTCGTGGTCGTGCAGCGCCGGCCGAAGATGCGCCGAAGTCACGTCGTGGTCTGAAAACCCGTGGCGATCTCGCCGGTGGTGGTAACTGGAAGGGCGCCCGTGGTGGCGGCCGAGGTGGTCGTGGCAGCAGCAACCGCAACGACCAGACCAACTTCCAGGCACCGACCGAGCCGATGGTGCGTGAAGTGCACGTGCCGGAAACCATCACCGTGGCCGATCTGGCCCACAAGATGGCGCTCAAGGCGACCGAGCTGATCAAGGCGCTGATGAAGATGGGATCCATGGTCACCATCAACCAAGTGCTGGATCAGGAAACCGCGATGATCCTGGTCGAAGAGATGGGCCACAAGGCCTTTGCCGCAAAGCTCGACGATCCGGACGCTTTCCTCGAAGGCTCGGAAGACCTGCATGCCGATGCCGCGCTGATTGCGCGTGCGCCGGTGGTCACCGTCATGGGTCACGTCGACCACGGCAAGACCTCGCTGCTCGACTACATCCGTACCGCCAAGGTTGCGGCGGGTGAGGCCGGCGGCATCACGCAGCACATCGGCGCCTATCACGTCGAAACGCCGCGTGGCATGGTCACCTTCCTCGATACCCCGGGTCACGAGGCCTTTACGGCCATGCGTGCTCGCGGTGCCAAGGCGACCGACATCGTCATTCTGGTGGTTGCAGCCGACGACGGCGTGATGCCGCAGACGCGCGAAGCCATCCACCACGCCAAGGCAGCAGGTGTGCCGCTGGTGGTGGCGGTGAACAAGGTCGACAAGCCGGATGCAAACCCCGAGCGCGTCAAGCAGGAACTGGTCTCGGAAGGCGTTGTGCCGGAAGAGTACGGCGGCGACGCGATGTTCGTCAGCGTCTCGGCCAAGACCGGCCAGGGCATCGACGAGCTGCTCGAAGGCATTCTGCTGCAAGCCGAAGTGCTGGAACTGACCGCGGCAATCGAAACCCCGGCCAAGGGCCTGATCATCGAAGCGCGCCTCGACAAGGGCCGTGGCCCGGTCGCTTCGCTGCTGGTGCAGTCCGGCACGCTGCGTAAAGGCGACGTGTTGCTGGTCGGCGCGACCTTCGGCCGCGTACGTGCCATGCTCGATGAGAACGGCAAGCCGATCGATTCGGCGGGTCCGTCGATTCCGGTCGAAATTCTGGGTCTGTCGGATGTGCCGGCTGCCGGTGACGAAGCCATTGCGCTGGCCGACGAGAAGAAGGCGCGTGAAATCGCGCTGTTCCGTCAAGGCAAGTTCCGTGACGTCAAGCTGGCCAAGCAGCAGGCCGCCAAGCTCGAGAACATCTTTGACCAGATGGGCGAGTCCGAGGTCAAGGCACTGCCGCTGATCGTCAAGGCCGACGTGCAGGGTTCGCAGGAAGCGCTGGTGCAGTCGCTCAACAAGCTCTCGACCGACGAAGTACGTGTCAACGTCATCCACGGCGCGGTCGGCGGTATCACCGAGTCGGACGTCAACCTGGCTCAGGCCTCGGGCGCCGTCATCATCGGCTTCAACACCCGGGCCGATTCCGGTGCGCGTCGTCTGGCCGAGACTTTCGGTGTCGACATCCGCTACTACAACATCATCTACGACGCCGTCGATGACGTGAAAGCAGCGCTGTCGGGCATGCTCTCGCCGGAAAAGCGCGAGAACATCATCGGTATGGTCGAAGTGCGTCAGGTTTTCCGCGTGCCGAAGATCGGCGCGGTGGCCGGTTGTTACGTCACCGAGGGCATGGTCAAGCGTGGTTCGCTGGTGCGGGTGTTGCGCGACAACACTGTCATCCACAGCGGCGCGCTCGAATCGCTCAAGCGCTTCAAGGAAGACGCCAAGGAAGTGCGCTCGGGTTTCGAGTGCGGCCTGTCGGTTCGCAACTACAACGACATCGCGGAAGGCGACCAGCTGGAGATCTACGAGATCCAGGAAATCGCCCGTACGCTGTAATCGATGCCGAAGGACTTTTCCCGCAGTCAGCGTGTCGTCGAGCAGATCCAGCGCGAGCTGGCCGAGCTGATCCGGACCGAGGTGAAGGACCCCCGCGTGGGGTTCATCACCTTGACCGGTGTCGAGATCACGCCCGATTACGCGCACGCCAAGGTGTTCTTCACGTCGATGACGGGCGAGGACAGCGTGCCCGGAATCCTCGTCGGCTTGCGCCGTGCGAGTGGTTTCCTGCGCCGTGAGCTGGGCCGTCGCGTGCGCATCCACACCACGCCGGAGCTGCACTTCGTTTACGACAGATCGGTCGAGGAGGGCAGCCGCATGTCCCGCCTCATCGACGAAGTCGTGCGCGAAGATGAAGAGCGTTCCGGCAAGGATCCGGCCGACTGATCGTGTCTGCTCCACAACGCAGGATTCCACGCCGTCGAATTGACGGCGTGTTGTTGCTCGACAAGCCGATCGGCATGAGCTCGAACGCCGCCTTGCAGCGGGCAAAGCGCCTGCTCAATGCGGCCAAGGCGGGTCATACGGGCACGCTTGATCCGCTGGCCACCGGGCTTTTGCCGCTGACCTTCGGCGAAGCCACCAAGTTTTCGCAGATGCTTCTCGACGCCGACAAGGTGTACGAGGCGACCGTGCGTTTCGGCAGCGAAACCGATACCGGTGATGCGGAGGGGCAGGTCATTGCCACGGCACCGGTGTCGTTTTCGCCTGAAGCGCTTGAGCTTGCGCTGGACGCTCTGCGGGGCGAAATCGAGCAGATTCCGCCCATGTATTCGGCGCTCAAGCGTGACGGCAAGCCGCTGTATGAATACGCCCGCGCCGGCATCGAGATCGAACGGGCAGCGCGTCGCGTGACCATTCATGCACTGGAACTGCTGGCGCTCGACGCCGAAGAGGCAAAGCTGCGCGTGCATTGCAGCAAGGGCACCTACATTCGCACCCTGGCCATCGATCTCGGACGCGCGCTAGGTTGTGGCGCCCACCTGACGGCACTTCGACGTACGGCCATCGGCACATTCGACATTGAGCAGGCCGTCACGCCCGCTTCACTTGAGGCTGCGAGCGAGCCCGATCAGATGCTGGAGCCCGTCGACGCCTTGATCGCGGTCTATCCGCGACTGGAGCTGGACGAAGCCAGCGGAGTGGCATTGATGCTCGGGCGCGAAGTCGCCGGCGAAGGTGAGCCGGGTCTGGTGCGTCTGTACAGCGCAGAGCGTTTCATTGGCCTTGGCGAGCGACGCGCAGACGGACGCATCGTGTCCAGACGCCTGATCGCGACCGGGCAGGGCGAGTGACGGCGAGCGTCGCTGATTTCACGCAGAATGATTGAGTTTTACCCGCGGCGCGGGCTATAATCGCGCACTTGAATTTAGAAGATCGACAAGAGTAAACAACACATGGCTCTCGAAACCGCAAACAAGTCCCAGATCGTTTCCGAATACCAGCGCGCGCCGGGCGACACCGGTTCGCCGGAAGTGCAGGTCGCTCTGCTGACCGCCCGCATCAA
Organism: Pseudazoarcus sp. NS34; assembly: GCF_059703725.1. NCBI lineage: Bacteria > Pseudomonadati > Pseudomonadota > Betaproteobacteria > Rhodocyclales > Zoogloeaceae > Pseudazoarcus > Pseudazoarcus sp. NS34. The sequence continues at coordinate 205,065 of NZ_BAAKIZ010000002.1, read as the reverse complement.
CGGCCTGACCGGCCACTTCAAGGCCAACGCGAAGGATCACCACTCGCGTCGTGGTCTGCTGAAGATGGTCAGCCAGCGTCGCAAGCTGCTCGACTACCTGAAAGGCAACAATGCCGACAGCTATCGCAGCCTGATCGAGCGTCTGGGCCTGCGCAAGTAATCTGCTCGCCTGCCGAGCCGGACTACGCCCATCGTTGTACCCGTGCGAAAAGCCGGTACGGTTTCATACACCGTTCCGGCTTTTTCGTTCTTGCGGTCCAGTCATCCCGTTTTGCGGTTGTCGTTTGCCGCGGAACACTATTGAAAGGAATTTCACAGTGCCCCAATCCATCAAGAAAACATTTACCTACGGCGCGCATACCGTCACCCTGGAAACGGGTGAAGTTGCCCGCCAGGCCGGTGGTGCCGTCATCGTCAACATGGACGACACCGTCGTCCTCGTGACCGTTGTTGCCCAGCGTGAAGCCAAGGCCGGTCAGGACTTTTTCCCGCTCACCGTTGATTACGTCGAGAAGTTCTACGCCGCGGGCCGTGTTCCCGGCGGCTTCTTCAAGCGCGAAGGTCGCCCGACCGAGAAGGAAACGCTGACCTGCCGCCTGATCGACCGCCCGATCCGTCCGCTGTTTCCGGAAGGCTTCTACAACGAAGTCCAGGTCATCGCGATGGTCATGTCGCTGAACCCGGAAGTGGATGCCGACATCCCGGCCATGCTCGGCGCCTCGGCTGCCCTGGCGATCTCCGGCGTGCCCTTCGACGGCCCGATCGGCGCTGCCCGCGTCGGTTATGTGGATGGTCAGTACATCCTCAACCCGACCCAGAGCCAGCTCAAGGAAAGCCAGCTTGACCTCGTCGTGGCCGGCACGGAAACCGCCGTGCTGATGGTCGAGTCCGAAGCCAAAGAGCTGCCGGAAGACGTCATGCTCGGTTCGGTCGTATTCGGCCACGAGCAACTGCAGGCCGCCATCACCGCCATCAACGAACTCGTTGAAGTCGCAGGCAAGCCGGAATGGGACTGGCAGCCGCCGGCCGCCAATGAGCCGCTCATCGCCCGCATTCGCCAACTGGCCGAGACCGACCTGAACCAGGCCTACAACCTGACCAACAAGCAGCAGCGCACGGTCAGCGTGAATGAAGCTCGCGCCAAGGTCATGGCCGCCATTGCCGAAGATGGCGAGAGCGCCCCGTCCTCGAACGAAGTGAAAGACATTTTCCACAATCTCGAAGCCGAGATCGTGCGTAACCGCATCCTCGGTGGCGAGCCGCGCATCGACGGTCGTGACACGCGCACCGTTCGTCCGATCGAGATCCGCGTTGGCGTGCTGCCGCGCACCCACGGTTCGGCGCTGTTCACGCGTGGCGAGACGCAAGCCATCGTGGTGGCCACGCTGGGTACCGGTCGTGACGAGCAGATCATTGACGCGATCGCCGGTGAATACCGCGAAAACTTCATGCTGCACTACAACTTCCCGCCGTTCTGCACCGGCGAGACCGGCCGTTTCGGTGGCACCAAGCGTCGCGAGATCGGCCACGGGCGTCTGGCCAAGCGCGCACTGATCGCAGCGCTGCCGAAAGCCGAAGATTTCGGCTACACGGTGCGTCTGGTGTCGGAAATCACCGAATCCAACGGTTCCAGCTCGATGGCCTCCGTGTGTGGCGGTTCGCTCGCACTGATGGATGCCGGCGTGCCGATGACCAACCACGTGGCTGGTATCGCCATGGGCCTCATCAAGGAAGGCAACCGTTTCGCCGTGCTGACCGACATCCTGGGTGACGAAGATCACCTCGGCGACATGGACTTCAAGGTGGCCGGTACCGACCAGGGCGTGACCGCGCTGCAGATGGACATCAAGATCCAGGGCATCACCAAGGAAATCATGCAGGTCGCGCTGAGCCAGGCCAAGGAAGGCCGTCTGCACATCCTCGGCATCATGAAAGAGGCGCTGTCCTCCAACCGTGGTGAAGTTTCGGCCTACGCACCGCGCATGATCTCGATGAAGATCAACCCCGAGAAAATCCGCGACGTCATCGGCAAGGGCGGTGCAGTCATCCGCGGTCTGCAGGACGAAACCGGCGCCATCATCGAGATCAATGACGACGGCACGATCACCATCTCGTGCGTCAGCTCCGAGGGCGCCGATCTGGCCAAGAGCAAGATCGAGGCGATCACGGCTGAAGCTGAAGTGGGCCGCATCTACGAAGGCACCGTCGTGCGTCTGCTCGACTTCGGCGCCATCGTGAACATCCTGCCGGGCAAGGACGGTCTGCTGCACATCTCGCAGATCGCCAACGAGCGCGTCAATGCCGTGACCGACTTCCTGTCCGAAGGCCAGGCTGTTCGCGTCAAGGTGCTCGAGACCGACGAGCGCGGCAAGATCCGTCTGAGCATGAAGGCGCTGCTGGAAGAGCAGGCAGCGACCAGCGAAGAGTGATCTCTTCGCCGCAATGAAGAAAGGGACGCCGAAAGGCGTCCCTTTTTATTTGTGCTGCAGCCGCAATCAGGTCATTTGGCGACCTGACGTTCGCGGATCTCCTCCAGGGTCTTGCAGTCAATGCACAGCGTGGCGGTAGGGCGCGCCTCCAGGCGTTTGAGCCCGATCTCCACCCCGCAGCTGTCGCAGTAGCCGTAGTCCCCGTCACGGATGCGTGAGAGGGCTTCATTGACCTTCTTGATCAGTCGGCGTTCGCGGTCGCGGTTGCGTAACTCGAGCGCAATGTCCGATTCCTGGCTGGCACGATCATTCGGGTCGGCATACGAGGTAGCTTCATCCTGCATGGTGTGCACAGTGCGGTCGATGTCTTCCATCATCGTCTTCCTGGCACTTTCGAGCATCACCCTGAAATGGGCGAGCTGGGCTTCGTTCATGTAGTCCTCGCCGTCCGCAGGAAGGTACGGCGTGAAGCCTTTGTTCAACGATTCTTCCGACATGCGCTGGATCCGGTAATCGAAGGAAGCGCACTAATAGCAGAATCGCCAGCGCCAGACAAGCGCAAATCGCGCTGAATTCCGCTCTGGACGCGGCTTGGCCAATGTTCGATTGTGGTTTGACGCCCCCCGTGCCGGTGTGTAGAATGCGCGGCTCTCGGGGTGTAGCGCAGTCCGGTAGCGCGCTTGCTTTGGGAGCAAGATGTCGGGGGTTCGAATCCCTCCACCCCGACCAGCTCACCCCGGAAAGCCCGGCCGGATCTGCCCGTAGCTCAACTGGATAGAGCACCGGCCTTCTAAGCCGGGGGTTGCAGGTTCGATTCCTGCCGGGCAGGCCAGAAAACAGGTTTCCGGCGTAGCGGTCAATGATCGATGCGCATGAAAGTGGCGGCATTAGCTCAGTTGGTAGAGCACTGGATTGTGGCTCCAGTTGTCACGGGTTCGATTCCCGTATGTCGCCCCAGCAACAAAGAAAAACGGCACCCCTCGGGGTGCCGTTTTTCGTTCCGCCCGCCAATACTTCAATCGAGAATCGGGTAGGCGCCGGTAGCGTCGTGCTGCTCGCGGCCGGTGAGCGGCGGATTGAACACGCACACCATGCGCATGTGGGTGCCACGATTGGCGCGCAGGATGTGATGGTCATGCTTGTTCAGGGCGTACAGCGTGCCAGCGCGAATGGCATGGACTTCTCCGGTGCCGAGATCTTCGATCTCGCCTTCGCCCTCGATGCAATACACGGTCTCGAGGTGGTTGCGGTACTCCATGTCCAGTTCGGCGCCGGACTTGATGATGGTGTCGTTCACCGAATAGCCCATGCCGTCACTCTTGAGGATGAAGCGGCGGCTGTTCCAGCCCTCGGAATCGACATCGGCATCGGTTCCGATGATGTTGTCCAGATGTTTGACGATCATGAAATCTCCAGATGGGTGCGTGGGTAAGCCGCCCGAAGGCGGCTCAGGATTCAGGCCGCGTCTTTGGCCGGTGTGTCGCGATTCGACTTGAGCACGGCAACCAGGCTGCGCTCGATGGTGTCCAGGCCGCGCACCAGCTCTTCTTCGCTGATCGTGAGGCTGGGCAGCAGCTTGAGCACTTCGTCGCTGATCCCGGCGGTCTCGATGATCATGCCGTTGTCGAAACACTCGGCCGACACCTTGCCGGCAATCTCGACGTCCTCGAATGCCACGCCCCAGATCATGCCGCGACCGCGCACGGTGGCGGTGACGCCTGTGTTGTCGACGATGCGCTGCAGACGCTCCGAAATGAGCCGCTCCTTAGTCGCGATCGATTTGACCAGCCAGCCATCCTCCCAGAAGCCCAAGGCCGCAGAGGCGGTCACGAAGGCCGGGCAGTGGCCGCGGAAGGTGCCGTTGTGCTCACCGGGTGCCCACAGATCGTGTTCCGGCTTCATCAGCACGAGTGCAAGCGGCAGGCCATAGCCCGAGAGCGACTTGGACAGCGTAATGATGTCCGGCTGGATGCCGGCTTCCTCAAAGCTGAAGAAGCCGCCGGCACGACCGCAGCCGACCTGGATGTCGTCGATGATCATCAGCACGCCATGGCGCTCGGTGACTTCGCGCAGGCGCTTGAGCCATTCCATGCTGGCCACATTGACGCCGCCTTCGGCCTGCACGGTTTCGAGAATCACCGCCGCCGGCGTATCCAGCCCGCTGCCGTCGTCGGCCAGCATGCGGTCGAGGTAGTCCAGGGTGTCGATGTCGTCGCCCAGATAACCCTCGAACGGCACGGACAGCGTGTTGTTCAGCGGCACGCCAGCACCGGCACGCTTGAAGCCATTGCCGGTCACCGCCAGGGCACCCAGCGTCATGCCGTGAAAGGCGTTGGTGAAGTTGACGATGCGCTCACGCCCGGTGACCTTGCGCGCCAGCTTCAGTGCGGATTCCACTGCATTGGTGCCGGTGGGGCCGGGGAACTGCATCTTGTAGTTCATGCCGCGCGGCTTGAGGATGATGTCCTGGAAGCGCTCGATGAAGCGCTGCTTGGCCACCGTGTACATGTCCAGCGAGTGCGTAATGCCGTCTTCGCTCAGGTATTCGATCAGGGCCGTCTTGATGCGGTCGGGGTTGTGTCCGTAGTTCAGCACGCCGGCGCCGGCAAAGAAGTCGAGATAGCTCTTGCCGTCCACGTCGGTCATCCAGGCGCCCTTGGCGCTCTTGAAGACGGTCGGGAAATTGCGGCAGTAGCTGCGGACTTCGGATTCGTACTGTTCAAAGATATTCATGGCGTTTTCTCCTCTGGATTTTCTTGTCGGTCTGGAAATCAGGCCGCGTCGGCTTGCACCTCGTCGCGGAATCCGGACAGCGGGCCGATGCGATAGATCGGTTCTGCCGGGTGATCAATGGGAAACAGGTCTTCCGTGAAATGCGGTACGACGTTGCAGCCAACCTCAAGGTCGCGCGCCGTGGCCTGGAAAAGGCGTCGCGAGGCTTCGTTGTCGTCGCTGATGGTGGCGGTCATCCAGTGCGCATCACGCACTGCCGGCAGTTCCAGCCAGCGCTTGAGCAAGGTTCTGCCCAGCCCCTGACCGCGCATCGAAGGCGCGACGCCGATCTGCCACACAAAAGCCGCTTCGGGCTCGCGTGGCGGGCGATAGCCGACCACGGCGCCCACGACTTCGGCGTTGTGTTCGGCGATCAGGCAGGTGCCACCAAAGTCACTGGCGAACACCAGATAGAAGTACGCAGAGTTCAGCTCCAGCGTGCCTGCGTCGCGCACCAGCTTCCAGATGGCGGCGCCGTCCTGTGCCGTGGCACTGCGGAAGCGGATGTCGGTAGTTTGTCGGGCGGATTCGGTCATGGTCGTTCCTGTAATGAAGGTGTCATTTTCTCGGGCGAACTGAAACCCGATGCGCAATCTGCGCGAAACCATCGATGGATCAGGGAGGCGGCCAGCCGTGGATGCAGCTGAAAGGGGAGCCGTGGGGTGCGTGGGGTACCGTCGTCGGGATCGGAAACTTCCGATGCATCGACGATCTGGAAATGCGGTGAATGAAGAGGCGGGTGGTGGTTTCGGTACGGGTTCCGTGCATTGATCCGCAAACTGCATTCCGCACCAGGCGAAATCGTTTGCTGCTGTAAACGTGGCGGGCATTTTAACATGTTTGCACGAACACATCCCGCCGAGAGGCATGGACGTACAGCGCGGGCGCCAGGGCTTACAATCCGGAGCGCAGTCAACAGGAGAACAGCAATGTCCCGAGGCAGGATCATCGTCGCGCAGGTGAGCGAAGCAGAAATGCATGCAGCAGATCGTATTCTGGGCGCGCTTGCCTCGTCATCCGGTCTGGATCGGGAATGCACTGGTGTCGCCGAAATCAGCCCGGCCGGCACCGCCGACAACGACGACGAAACGCTCCGTTCCGATGACATTCTGCTGCTGGTCTGCGGAACAGACTGGGCAGAACGCTCGATCGAGCAGCCAAGCGCGGCGCTGCTCTCCACGGCCCGCCACCACGGTTGCAGCGTTCATCTCGTTTTGCTGGACGATGCGCCTGAGCCCGACGCCGTCACGCTGCAGCCCGACTTGCAGTGGCTGGAAACAGCACAGTGGCACGTCGTGCGCCACACACATTGGACGGACGACATCGCCGATCTGGCCCAGGCGCTGGCGCCTCCCGCGCCAATGGAAGCCGGCCCCTTGCGTGTCCCGCCGACCCGCCAGATGCTGCTGGCCGCTGGCCTGGTCGGGACGCTGGTGCTACTCGGCGCAATCCTGATGATGAGCCGGATGTGGACGGAGACGCCCGAGGCGGTCGGAAGCTGGGTCGCGCAAGTCGATTACGGTCGCTCGGTCGTGCATACGGAAAAGTTCGCATTCCGAGTAGCCGGCGGGCAGATCACGGGCACTGCAACCTGGCAGGGTTCGCGTCGCATCATCGAGGCTGCGGTGCAGGACGGCGAGCGCCTGAGCTTCCATACCCGCAGTCACGTCAATCGCAGCACGGAACAGCGCGAGCTGCGTCACGACTATGTCGGCATCGTCTCCGGCGACACCATGCGCTTCAGCCTGCGCACCAGTGGCGGCTTCGAAGAGCGTGACGTAGTCGAGTTCGAGGCGCGCCGCGTCCCCTGAACGGAAGCCCCGCTTGAATCCCGCGAATCGTCCCCGCGCATGGGCCACGCTGTTCCTGCCGTTTGCGCTGGGCTACTTCCTGTCCTACCTGCTGCGCACCGTCAACGCGGTCATCTCGCCTGACCTGACGCAGGAGCTTGCGCTGTCGGCGTCCGATCTCGGACTGCTCACCAGCGCCTATTTCCTGGCCTTCGGGCTGGCCCAGATTCCGCTCGGTATCGCGCTGGACCGTTATGGTCCGCGGCGCATCAATGCGTTTCTGTTGCTGCTCGCCGGCGCAGGTGCCGTGGTCTTCGCCTTGGGTGAGAGCATGCTCGAGCTGAGCCTCGGGCGCGGCCTGATCGGCCTTGGCGTGTCGGCCTGCCTGATGTCCGGCCTGAAGGCGTTTTCCATGTGGTATCCGGCCGAGCGACAAAGCTCGATGACCGGCTTCATCATGGCAGCCGGCGCACTCGGCGCGCTGACGGCGGCAACGCCGGTCGAACTCATGCTGCCTGTGATCGGCTGGCGCGGCGTGTTCTGGATACTGGCGGTGGTGGCGGTGGTGGCGGCGGCCCACGTCTGGCTGTGCATTCCCGATACGCCCACCAACAATGCCGGCCAGAGCCTGCGCGAGGCGGTCGGTTCGCTAGGCCACATTTTCCGTTCGCTCGATTTCCTGCGTTTTGCGGGCGCCGCGATGTTCTTCACCGGCGGCTTCATGGCCTTGCAGAGCCTGTGGGCCGTACCGTGGCTGATGACCGTCGATGCGCTCTCACGCAGCCAGGCCGCCGGCTATCTGGTGCTGCTGAACCTCGGCATGTTCTGCGGTCAGATGTCGATCGGTTTTTTCGGCACGCGGCTCACGCGCCGTGGCGTGCGCCCGGTCAATCTGCTGCAGACGGGTTATTGCTGTGTGCTCGCGGTCGAGGTCTTGATCATCAGCGGGGCGTTTCCGTCTGCGCCGCTGTGGTTCCTGCTGGGGCTGCTCGCGGCGGTCAATGCCCAGGCCTATGTCGCCGCCGCATCGTGCTTCCCGCGTGAAGCCTTTGGTCGTGTCAGCACCGCCATCAACCTGATGGCCTTCGCCGGCGCTTTCGTCGTGCAATGGGGCATGGGCATCGTGCTCGACGCGCTGGACGTGGCCGGACATGCCGGCGCCACCGCGCTGACTGCCGCATTTGCGATGCTCATCGGGGTACAGGCGCTGGTCATCGTCCCGCTGTTCTGGGGGCGAAACCGCTCTCAGACGAACTGAGCCGCAGCGTGGCCTGATGACCACGCCCACTGGAAGTTGAAGCCGCCCAGATGGCCGGTGACGTCCATCACCTCGCCCACAAAGTACAAACCCGGCACCTCGCGCGCCTCCATGGTCTTGGACGACAGCGCCGCAGTATCAACACCGCCCAGTGTGACCTCAGCCTTGGCATAGCCTTGCGTGCCGGAGGGCACGATGTGCCAGTTCGTCAGCGCCTCGGCAATGTCGCCCAGTTCGCGGCTGGAAAACTGATTGAGCGGGCGCTCGTAGCCATTGAGCGCGCACCAGGCTTGGGCGAAGCGGCGCGGCAGATGCTCGGCCAGCAGATTGGCAAGCAGGCTGCGGCTGGATGCGTGCTCGCCAAGCCAGGCCGCGGCGTCGATGCCCGGCAGCAGATCCACCGCGACGGGCTCCCACGCATCATCCTCGTACGCCTGCTGCTGCCAGTAGCTCGAAACCTGCAGGACGACCGGGCCGGACAGCCCCCGGTGCGTGATCAGCATGGCTTCGCGGAAGCGGCCGCCATCGCAGCGCGCCATGACATCGAGCGATGCGCCCGACAGCGGCGCGAACAGTTCCAGGGTTTCCGGCGGCAGCGTCAGCGGCACCAGCGCAGGGCGGGGCGGCACGACAGCGATGCCGAACTGCTCGGCGATGCGGTAACCGAAGGGCGTCGCTCCGATCTTGGGGATCGACAGCCCGCCGGTCGCGATTACCAGACTCTCGCAGCGCAGCGTGCCGCGTGCGCTAACCAGTTCGAAGCGCGCGCCGGCCTCGTCGATGCGGCGCACCGCTTCCACCGCGCACGGCATGGCCCATTCGACATTGCCCCATTCGCACTCGGTGCGCAGCATCGCGATGATGTCCTGCGCCGATTCGTCGCAGAACAGCTGGCCGTGCTCGCGTTCGTGGAAATCGATGGCGTGGCGCTCGACCATTTCGATGAAGTCAGTCGAGCTGAATCGCGCCAGCGCAGAGCGCGCGAAATGCGGGTTGCGCGACAGGAAGTTGGCGGGCTCGACGCGGCGATTGGTGAAGTTGCAGCGTCCGCCGCCCGAGATACGAATCTTCTCGGCAAGCTTGGTGGCGTGGTCGAGCAGCAGCACGCGGCGGCCACGCAGGCCGGCCTGGGCGGCACACATCATGCCGGCCGCGCCAGCGCCGATCACGATCACATCGAAAGTTTGGATCTCGGGCAAGGCGTTGGCCACAATTCGGGGAACGGCGCAGGATACGCGCTCACCCCTTACCCGGCAAACGGAGGCCCCATGACCATCAAGCTCGATGCCACTGCCCGCCGCGAGGCGCTTTCCAGCCTGCCTGACTGGCGCGAAGCCGAAGGCCGCGACGCAATCACGCGCAGTCTGCGCTTCGACGATTTCAACGCTGCATTCGGCTTCATGGCGAGGGTTGCGCTGAAAGCCGAGCAGATGAATCACCACCCGGAGTGGTTCAACGTCTACAACCGCGTAGAGGTCACGCTGTCCACGCACGACGCGGGCGGCTTGAGCGCACTGGACGTGGAGCTGGCACGCTTCATCGACAAGCTTGCATAGAAAAAAACGGCGCCCGCGGGCGCCGTTTTCTCGTCAGGCCTGGGCCAATGCCTGATCCAGATCTGTAATCAGGTCATCGACATGCTCGATGCCGATCGACAGCCGGATCATGTCTTCCGATACACCGGCTTTTTTCAGTTCGTCCGGGCCGAGCTGACGGTGTGTGGTCGAAGCCGGATGGCAGGCCAGGGTCTTGCAGTCGCCAATGTTCACCAGGCGCGTGACGAGCTGCAGCGCATCCTGGAAGCGCGCACCAGCTGCCGCGCCGCCCTTGACGCCGAAGTTGAGAATGCCCGAGGCGCGGCCACCCATGTACTTCTGCACCAGCGCATGGTCTGCGTGGTCGAGCAGTCCAGCGTAGTTCACCCAGCTCACCCTGGCATGCGACTGCAGATACTGCGCGATCTTCAGCGCGTTGTCGCAGATGCGGTCCATGCGCAGCGCCAGCGTCTCGATGCCCTGCAGAATCAGGAAAGAGTTGAACGGTGAAATTGCCGCGCCCATGTTGCGCAGCGGCACCACGCGCGCACGGCCGATGTAGGCCGCCGGCCCCAGCGCTTCGGTGTAGACCACGCCGTGATAGGACACGTCGGGCTCGTTCAAGCGCTTGAACTTCTGCTTGTGCTCGGCCCACGGAAACTTGCCCGAATCAACGATGACGCCACCGATGGAATTGCCGTGGCCGCCCAGATATTTGGTGAGCGCATGCACAACGATATCCGCACCATGTTCGAAGGGGCGGCACAGGTAGGGCGATGGCACCGTGTTGTCGACAATCACCGGCACACCGTGGCGATGCGCGATTTCGGCAAGCGCCGCGAAGTCGGTAATGTTGCCCAGCGGGTTGCCGACCGACTCGCAGAACACCGCCTTGGTGTTGGCGTCGATCAGGCGTTCGAAGCTGGCCGGATCGCGATAATCGGCAAAGCGCGCCTCGATGCCGTATTGCGGCAGCGTGTGGGCGAACAGGTTGTAGGTGCCACCGTACAAGGTGCTTGAGGTGATGATGTTGTCGCCGGCTTCCGCAATGGTCTGGATTGCTGCGGTGATCGCCGCCATGCCGGAGGCCATCGCCAGGCCCGCTATGCCGCCTTCAAGCTCGGCCACGCGCTTTTCGAGCACATCGGTGGTCGGATTCATGATGCGGGTGTAGATGTTGCCCTGCACCTTGAGGTCGAACAGATCGGCGCCGTGTTGCGTGTCGTCGAAGGCGTAGGACGTCGTCTGGTAGATCGGCACCGCAACGGCGCGAGTGGTTGGATCGGGCGAGTAGCCGCCGTGCACGGCAATGGTTTCAAGCTTCATTGGGGGTCTCCTCGGGTACTTGCAGCTGCTGCGGCGAGTATAGACGCGGCGCTCAGGGCGCGCGCAACACCGCCGGCAGCAAGCCGCGCAGGGCGTTGCCGACATACAGCGCGCTGGCGGATTCGAGGGTTTCAAGCGTGAGGACGGCTTCACGGGCGCGCCCTGCGGCGAGCAGTTCGCGTCGCAGCACGCCGTCGAGCGCACCACAAGCGAGCGGGGGCGTCAGCAGCACGCCGTTGCCAACATCGACAAACACCGTGCTGCGCGCGCCTTCCGCCACCTCGTCGCGTTCGTTGAGGAAGATCAGGTCGAACAGTCCGGCCGCCTCGGCCGTGCGCGCGGCTTCGTCGTACAGCGCGCGGGCGGTGGTCTTGTGGCGCAACAGCGGGTCGCACGAGCTCACGCGTTGCGCCGCGAGGGCAACCTGCATCGGCCCGCTGTGGTCGCTGAGCGCGCCGCCGGAAATCTCGAACCGGCCGTCGCCGCGCAGTTCCAGCCGCACGCGATGCAGGCCGGACAATGTGCCGGCGTGCTGCAGCAGCGCGGCACGTACCGCCTGCGTGTCGCAGCGCAGCCCCAACTCGGCCGCGGAGGCGGACAGCCGCGCCAGATGGCGTTCAAGCCGGGGGTAGGGGAGGGGCGTGCCGGCTTCACAACGCAGCGTCTCGATCAGGCCGAAGGGCGGCTCCATGCCGGTCAGGAAGCGGCCCTTGAGCAGGCATTCCTCCCATTCCTGCGTGGGGTCGGAATCGGCCACGATGCCACTGCCGATTCCGCAGCGGAACTGGCCGTCCGTTTCGATCTCCAGCGTGCGGATCGGTACGCTGAAACGGAAATCGCCATCCGGCGCAATCCAGCCCAGCGCACCGCAATACAGGCCGCGCCGGACGCCTTCGAGTTCGTCGATGATCTGCATCGCACGGATCTTCGGCGCACCGGTGATCGAGCCGCAGGGGAACAGCGCGCGGAAGATGGTCTGCAGGTCGGCGTCCACCGGCTCGGCCGACACCGACGAGGTCATCTGCCACAGGCTGGGGTAGGCCTCGATGTCGAACAGGCTGTCCACGCGAACGCCGCCGGGTGCAGCGAGGCGGCCCAGATCGTTGCGGATGAGGTCGACGATCATGACGTTTTCGGCGCGGTTCTTGTCCGAGCCCAGAACCAGCTCGGGGTCGGCCTCGCGAGGTGCCGTGCCTTTCATCGGGCGGCAGTTCAGGCGCTGGCCCTCGCGCTCTACAAACAGTTCCGGCGAACGCGACAGGATGGCGCCGTGGGTGTGCTGCACGAACGCGCCGTACCGCACCGGCTGACGTTCGCGCAAGGCGGCGTAGAGCGCCAGCGGGTCGCCCAGGACCTGGCCGTGCAGCGGAAAAGTGAAATTGACCTGGTAACAGTCGCCTGCCGCGATCCACCCCCGGATGCGCTCGACCTGCGCGAGGTAGTCGGCCTGCTCGATATCGATGCGTGCGCTGCCGACTGCGGCAAGCGAGCGATGCTCGCTCAGGCACGCAAGTCGGGCGGCAATGCATTCGTCGGTGTCCGCCGGCTGCATCCGCCGGGCGCGTTCGAATACCCACGCCGTCAGCAGCGGCCCGGCCGTTGGCGGAAGGTGCTGCTCCAGCGCCGCGCCCAGTTCATAGGTCGCGGCCAACGCAACCCAGTGCCCGTCACGGCGCGCCTGTTCGATCTGCTCGAAGGCCTGCTCGACGTCCGCTGCACAGTCGCAATGGATAACCCGCTGCAGCGTGTCGAGCAACAGATCACCGTTCCCGGCAAGGTTGTCGTCAAACAGCGCGAACGGATCTGAGACTGCCGGCATGTGTGGAAAGGAAACAACGGTTGGCGGACGCGCATGTTAGCTGATCGCCCCGAGGCCGGCACAACGCTGGACAGCCGTGGCGACCGCAAACACAATGCCACGGCGATATCCCGACCGAATGCCGTTTTTGCGGAGACCCGATGGATCGGACTCAAGGCGTCAGACCTCCTGGTGTGCCGACCCTGCTCATCAACATCCTGGCGGTAGCGGCGCTATGCGCCCTGATCGCTTTTCAGGCCGTGGTGGATCGCCGGCACGTCGTGGAGCACGCCTTTGAAGAAGCCACCAATCTGAGCGACGCGCTTGCAGCGCACGTCGGGCAGACCTTGGCTGCGCTAGACCCCAGCCTGGTCGCCCTGGTCAGTGAAGTGGGGCAAAGGGGAGGCCTTGAGCAGATCTCGCCGCAGGCCCTGAATGATCTGCTGGTGCAGCGTCAGGCTGCGTCGGCTGCAATCCAGACCCTCTACGTGCTGGATGCGCAGGGGAAGCTGGTAACCACTTCTGGCCCCACCGATGTCGACCCGACCGCGTTGGGGGACATGGCCAGCCACCATCATCACCGCGATCGCCCCGACACGCTTCTGTTGGCTTCAGCGCCGCATACCGGCTGGCCCGGTGGGATCGAGGGCGACTGGATCATCAGCGTGTCGCGGCGCGTCGAGTCGCCCGAGGGGCGCTTCGAGGGCACGGTCGGAGCCGCGATTTCACTCAATGAACTGTTTGAGTTCTACCACTCCCTGCGCATTGGAGAAGACGCCTTCTTCGGGCTGCTCTCCGGTGACGGCAGGCTGGTTGCCAGCAGCCCCGTGATCGAAGACCGGGCAGGGCACGCGCTGCTGGCCGGCGACGATTTCAAGCGAATCACTCAAGCCACGCACGGTCAGGGCCTGATCGCCTTTCCCCATGACGGTCTGGCACGCCTGGCCGGCCATCGTTTCGTCGGAGATCGCCAGGCTTTGGTGCTGGTCGGCCTCGGGCTGGATGAAGTGCTCGCGCCGTGGCGTCAGCGACTGGTGTTGAATCTCATCATTGCCGGCTTGGTAATTGGGTTGTTCCTGACGGCCAGCGCCATGCTCTCGCGACATCTTGCCCGCCGACGCATGTGGGAAGACGAGCGGGTGCGCCGCTTGGGCACGCTGGCCGCAGCTTCCTCCGAACTTGCGCGGGCGCGCGACGAACATCAACTGCTCGACCGTGCCACAACGCTGGCCCGGGAACTGATACAGGCCCATCAGGCCGTCACCAGCATCACCGTGGGCGAGGAACTTGCCCAGAGCCTGCACTCGATCTCGCTGTCCGATCGCTACGCCGCCTGGCGCAACTATGACGAGGCGCCTGACGGAAGTGGCATTTACAAGCTGGTGTGCGCACACAATCAGCCGATGTGCCTGACGCAGGCCGAACTTGAAGCGCATCCCGCATGGCGCGGCTTTGGCGCGTCCAGCGGGCGTCATCCGCCCCTGCGCGGTTGGCTGGCCGTGCCCATTGTTGGCCAGAGCGGCCACAACCTCGGCATGATCCAGCTCTCCGACAAGGAGGAGGGTGATTTTGCTGCGGCCGATCAGGCGGAACTGACCCAACTCGCCAATTTCACCGCCGTCGCGCTGGAAAACCTGCGTTCCATGCAAGGGCGCGAAGAAGCGCTGGCGCAGATCGAAACCATCTTCAACTCGATTTCCGACGGCGTGGCAGCGGTTGATACCGAGTGGCGCTTCACCTATCTGAATGCCGAGGCTGAGCGGCTGCTGCAGCGACCGCGTTCGGAATTGCTCGGGCGCAACATGTGGGAGGCTTTTCCCGAAGGAACCGACTCACCGGCCTTCGAGGCCTACCGCAAGGCGCGTGAGGAGAACCGGCTGGTCACGGCCGAGTTCTTCTATCCGCCGCTCAAGACCTGGTTTGCCGTGCGCGCATTCCCGCACGAAAGCGGCTTGACAATATACTTTCAAGATGTGTCTCAACGCATTGAAACAGAAGAAAAACTACGCCAGTCTCAAAAGATGGATGCGATCGGCAAGCTGACCGGCGGCGTGGCCCATGATTTCAATAATCTGCTCACCGTGATCCTTGGCAACGCAGACGCGATTCTCGACATGACCGACCCGCAAAGCCTGCCCGCTCACGTCAGAAAGCAGGTCGATCTGATCCGCGTCGCGGGTGAGCGGGCGGCGGAACTGACCCACCGACTGCTCGCCTTTGCCCGCAGACAGCCTCTTGATCCGGTCGAGACGGACATCAACGCGCTGCTCGCAGGGGTAGATGAGTTGCTGCGTCGTACGCTTGGTGACGGCATCGACGTGAGGCTGCAAACCCATGCCGCTCTGTGGACGGCGGTGGTCGACCCGAGCGAGCTGAACAACGCGATCCTGAATCTGGCCATCAATGCACGCGATGCCATGCCCGGCGGCGGGCTGCTGACGATCACCACCGACAACGCCCAACTGGATGCCCGTCAGGCCAGCTCGCTCGAACTGGATGCGGGTGACTATGTCGTGGTAGCCGTGTCGGATACCGGCGAAGGCATGACGGACGAAGTCGCTGAACGAGCCTTTGAACCCTTTTTCACAACCAAGCCCGCCGGAAAAGGGTCCGGGCTCGGCCTCTCGATGGTCTTCGGCTTTGCCAAGCAATCGGGCGGGCAGGTCCGCATCCTCAGCGAACGCGGGGTCGGCACCTGCGTGCGCATCTATCTGCCGCGGGCAGGCCAGGCAGAAACGGGGCCCGAGGCAGAGACCCCGGCAATCGCAAGGGTCAGCGCGCGCGGCGGCGACGAACGCATCCTGCTCGTCGAGGATGAGGATCTGGTGCGCGAGCACACCATGACCTGCCTTCAGCAACTCGGCTACGTAGTGACCGCCTGTGCCGACGGGCCCGCGGCGCTGGCACGCCTCGACGACGGTTGCTTCTACGATTTGCTGCTGACCGATGTGAAGCTGGCTGGCGGCATGAGCGGGCGTGAGGTGGCTGAACAGGCCCTGCGCCGGTGCTCACACATGAAGGTGCTGTATGTTTCGGGATATACCGACGAGGCCTTCAGCGTGAGTGGTGGCGTAGACCCCGGGGTTTGCCTGCTGGGAAAACCCTTCCGCATTGAAGAGCTTGCGCACAAGTTGCGCGAAATGCTCGATCACTGACCGATCCAGGAGAGCACGGGAACAGGATGTCCGAACCCAGACTCATCATTCTCGACGACGAACCCATGGTCGGTCACACCATGGAAGGGATCGCCGAGACAGCCGGTTACCGCGTGCGTCTCACGGTTGATGCGGATGAATTTTTCCGCGCACTCCGCGAGTTCAGCCCCGACTGCATTGCCATTGATCTGGTCATGCCAGGCATGGACGGCGTGCAGGTCATGGAATCGCTGGCCAAAACCGGTTGCCGCGCCGGCATCATCATCACCAGCGGTTCCGGTCAGCGCGTGCTGGATGCAGCCAGCCGGGCCGCCAGCGAGAACGGTCTGCGTATTCTCGGCGTGCTCCACAAGCCGTTTCGTCCGGCGCAGATGCGTTCGCTGCTGTTGCGGCAGATCGGGGACGTCACCCCGCCGGTTGCACAAACCGGACCTGGCCGCGAAGTGCCGCTGGGAGCCGGTGATCTGATTGAGGCCTTGCACCTTCACCAGTTCTTTCCGGTCTATCAGCCACGCATCGATTGTCGCTCCGGCGCGATCGCCGGCTTTGAGGCTCTGGCGCGGTGGCAGCATCCCTGCCACGGGCTGGTGCTTCCCGACGAGTTCATCGCGCTGGCCGAATCCAACCACTACATCGACGCCCTGACCGAGCAGATATCGCACAAGGCGCTCAACTGGTTTGCCAGCCTGCTCGCCGGCCGGGGGTTGACGCCTGAGGCCGTGGTGTCGCGCCACTGGCTTGAGCGCCTGCGTCTGTCGATCAACATTTCTCCCTTGTCGCTGACCAACGAAGGGTTGTTCGAACGCATGCTCGAGCACATGCGCGCGCTCGATGTGTCGCCCGAACGCATCGTGCTGGAACTGACTGAGTCCAGCGCCATGGCCAACCAGGCTGCTTCGCTGGGTTTCCTGACGCGTCTGCGCATCAAGGGTTTCCAGCTCGCCATCGACGATTTCGGCACTGGCTACTCGTCGATGCTGCAACTCGTGCGTCTGCCGTTTTCCGAGATCAAGGTAGACAAGTCTTTCGTGATGACCTGCGGTACCTCGCAGGAGTCTCGCTCCGTGACGCGATCCGTCGTCGACCTCGGGCGCAGCCTGGGGCTGGAATCGACCGCCGAAGGCGTGGAAACCGAAGACACGCTGCGCTTTCTGGGTGAGATCGGCTGCGATCTGGTGCAGGGCTTCCTGATCAGCCCACCGCTGGACGGCGAGGGCATGCTGAACTGGGTGGCCGAACGCTGTCGCATGGATGAGCAGGCCAGGCTGCGCAGCCTGCACGGTCTGGGTGTGCTGGACACACCGGCGGAAGAACGTTTCGACCGCATCACCCGGCTGGCGCGGCGTCTGCTCGATATGCCGATGGCGCTGGTCGGCCTGATCGACTCCGAGCGCGAATGGATCAAATCGGCGCAGGGCTTGGAGCTGTCGGAGGTGCCGCGTGAGCACACCTTCTGCACCCACGCCATCCAGGACGATGCGGTGTTCTTGGTGTCCGATGCGCGTGAAGACGAGGTGTTCCGCGACAACCCGCTGGTCGCGAAGGAAGACGGTTTGCGCTTTTATGCCGGCTGCCCGCTGGTCATGCCGGACGGCGCCAGGGTGGGTACGCTGTGCGTGATGGACCGCATGCGGCGGAGCTTTGGCGAGCGCGATGAAGAAATCCTGCGCGACCTCGCGAGCATGGTCGAGGGCGAACTGCAGGTGGACGCCCGCAGCGTCACCGATCCGCTTACCGGCTTGCTCAATCGTGATGCTTTCGAGTCGCGCGCCGGCGAGTTGCTGGCGCTTTGCGGCAAGTACCGGCGCAACGCGACGCTGATGCTGTTCGATCTTGACGGCTTCTGGGACATCGACAACATCGCGGGGGAAGGCGAGCGCATGTTGCTGGCGTTTGCACAGATCCTGCGCGATGCCCTGCGCGGCTCCGATCTGGTCGGGCGTTTCGGCGGTGACGAGTTTGTAGCCCTGCTCAGCGATACCGATGCAGCGGGCGGCGAGGCCCTGTTGGCCCGCCTGCGCACTCGCGTGGGGGATCACGCACGCGCCCATCCCGATGGCTTCACGCTGAGTTTCAGCTGCGGCATTACGGCCTGTGCAGCCGGAGACCATTACAGTTACCCGCGCATGCTGAGTCGCGCCGACGAGATCATCTATGAGGTGCGCAAGCAGCGCAGCTGAAGCGTATCAGTGGAAGTTCCGGCTGCGTGCCGCCAGATTGCCGAGCAGGGCAGAGTGGTCAAGCACCCGCCCGGCAATCAGATGCACGACCTTGCCCTCACGCCGGATCTGGCCATACACCCCCAGCAAGCGCGCTCCGAGCAGTTCGCGGCGCTGCCGCTCCAGCAGTTCGACGCTGACGATCACGTTCACCACCCCGGTTTCATCTTCCAGCGTGACGAACATCGTGCCCTTTGCGGTGCCGGGGCGCTGCCGGCAGGTCACGATGCCGGCGGCCCGGGCAAGCTGCCGGTCAGCGCAGTTCATGATGTCGGTGGCCGTCACGAAACGCATCGCGGCCAGCCGTTCGCGCAGCAGCGCCAGCGGATGCCGCCCGAGCGTGAAACCGAGCCGGGCGTAATCGGCAATCAGCGCTTCGCCTTCGCTCGGCGGCGCCAGCTCGGCGCTCTGTTCATGCACCGGCGCTTGCGCCAGCACCCCTTCGCCGTGCTGCAGGGCGGCGGCCTGCCACAGCGCCTGACGGCGATGGCCGGCGAGCGAAGCCAGCGCACCGGCACTCGCCAGCTTGCCAAGTTCGGCGGGTTCCAGCCTGGCGCGCACGGCCAGATCGTCCACCGAAGCGAAGGGCCGCTCGCTGCGTGCGGCAAGCAGGCGCTTCACCGCTGCGTGCGACAGCCCTTTTACCAGCCGCAAGCCTAGTCGCGATGCGGGATCGGGGCGGACGGGCAGGGCATGTGTCGGGACGGTGTTATCCACCGCTTCGAGCATGCAATCCCAGGCGCTGACGCAGACATCCGGCCCGCGCACCACCACGCCGTGGCGCTGCGCGTCCTGGATCAGCTGCGAAGGCGCATAGAAACCCATCGGCTGGCTGTTGAGCAGGCCGCACAGAAAGGCGGCGGGGTGGAAGCGCTTGAGCCACGAAGAGAAATACACCAGCAGCGCAAAGCTCGCGGCGTGCGACTCGGGAAAACCGTAGCTGCCGAAACCCTCGATCTGGTCGCACAGGCGCTGTGCGAATTCCGGCGCGAAGCCGCGCTCGGCCATGCCGTCGAGCAACTGAGCGCGATAGCGCTCCAGTTCGCCCTTGCGCCGCCAGGCGCCCATCGAACGGCGCAGGTTGTCGGCGTCGCCGGGCGTGAAGCCGGCCGCCACCACCGCCAGCTGCATCACCTGCTCCTGGAAGATCGGAATGCCGAGCGTGCGCTCCAGCACTTTGCGCACGTCTGCATCCACGCGGGGATCGGCGGAGTTGGGGTAGTCGATCGGCTGCTTCCGGACTTCACGCTCGCGCGCCTTCAGATACGGATGCACCATGCCGCCCTGGATGGGGCCGGGCCGCACGATGGCCACTTCCACCACCAGATCGTAGAAACGCCGGGGCTTGAGGCGCGGCAACATGGTCATCTGCGCACGTGACTCGACCTGGAAGACGCCAACCGAATCGGCGTCCGACAGCATTTCGTACACGCCTGCCACCTCGCGCGGAATGGTGCCCAGATCAAGCTGCCAGCCGCGCCAGTCCGACACCAGCGCCATCGTGCGGCGCAGACAACTGAGCATGCCCAGCGCCAGCACGTCGATCTTGAGCAGGCCGACCGCGTCCAGATCGTCCTTGTCCCACTGGATCACGGTGCGGTCGACCATCGCCGCGTTCTCGACCGGCACCAGTTCGTCGAGCCGCCCACGCGCGATCACGAAACCGCCGACGTGCTGTGACAGATGGCGTGGGAATCCGATCAGCTCGGAGGTGAGTTCGAGCAGCAGGCGCACGTTGGGCGCGTCCGGATCGAGACCGGCGGCGCGGATGCGCTCCGGGTTGGCCTGTCGACCGTCGAACCACTGGTGTTCGCTCGACAGGCGGTCGAGCAGATGCAGCGGAAAGCCCAGCGCACGCCCGACATCACGCAGCGCGCCGCGCACCTGATAGCGGATCACGGTGGCGGCCAGCGCCGCACGTTCGCGGCCGTATTTTCCGTAGATGTACTGGATGACTTCTTCGCGCCGCTCGTGCTCGAAATCCACATCGATGTCCGGCGGCTCGCCACGCTCGCGCGAGATGAAGCGCTCGAACAGCATGATGCCCAGCTCCGGATCGACCTCGGTGATGCCCAGCGCCCAGCACACCGCCGAATTCGCCGCCGAACCGCGGCCTTGGCACAGGATTTTCTGCTCGCGTGCGCAGCGCACGATGTCGTGCACGGTGAGGAAATAGGCCTCGTAGCGAAGCTCGATGATCAGCGCCAATTCGTACTCGATCAGGCCGCGGATGCGCGCCTGCGCCGCCTCGGAGCGCGGAGCAATGCCATAACGCCAGCCGAGGCCGTCTTCGACCAGCTTGCGCAGCCAGCTCGCAGTCGTGTAGCCCTGTGGTGCAAGCCCGTCGGGGTATTCGTAGCGCAGCTCGTCGAGGCTGAAGCTGCAGCACGCCGCAACGGCGCAGGCCCCGTCGAGCAGCGCCTGTGGATAGCGCCGACGCAGGGCTTCCGCGCTGTGCAGATGGCGACTGGCGTTCGGCGCCAGCGCCAGCCCGGCTTCGTCGAGCGGGCAGCGCAGCCGTGTGGCGGTGAGCACGTCGGCCAGCCGGCGGCGCGCGGGGTCGTGCATCAGCGTGCCGGTCGCAGCCAATGCCGGTACACCGGCAGCGTCCGCGGCGTGAAGCAGGGCGTGCAGCCGCGCGGCGTCATTCGGCCCGTCGGCCAGTTCAATGGCCAGTCGTGCGTCAGTGCCGAATGCGCTGCGCAGCCAGATCGCGTCGGCTTCGGCGGAGGCTGCATCCTCCGCCACAAGCAGCGCAAAGCAACCGGGCAGGCCGTGGGTCAGGTCTTCGCGGGCCAGCCGGTATTCGCCCTTGGCGGCGGCACGTCGGGCCTGAGTGATGAGCCGTGAGAGCGCGGCATAACCGCTGCGGTCGCGTACCAGCAGCACCAGCAGAGGCCCGTCGACGAGCCGCATCTCGGCGCCGACAATGAGCCGGGTTGGCAGCTCCAGCCGTTTGATTTCGCGATGCGCCCGCACGATGCCGGCAAACGAGCACTCGTCGGTCAGCGCCAGCGCCGCATAACCCAGCTGTGCCGCGCATTGCACCAGCTCCTCGGGGTGCGAGGCACCGCGCAGGAAGCTGAAATTGCTCAGACAGTGGAGTTCGACAGGACGGGACATGAACAATGTTTCGATAACTGTTTTTATATACAGTATATCGAACGAACCCAGGCACGCGCCAACGTGGCGAGGTTCCTTGCCGGAGCCAAAATTCAGGCGGAATACAGCACTGCTGCCGCTATGCTTCCTCTTCGGGCATCTCCAGCAACACCACCAGAAGCCTCTTCCGGGAATTCTTCATGTCGGGATCGCACACCGCAGCGTCAAGCGTGACTGCCTCGCAGTCGCTGCGCCGCGCCGTGGTCGAAGACCCCGCCATGCAGGCTGCGCTGCAGCCGTGGATTCCGATGGAGTGCTATCAGCTCGGCCACGGGCGCCAGCTGGCCCAGGTCGACACGCTCGATTTCGGCGCGCAGCAGATTGTGCGAGAGCGTCAGGCCACGGCGGTGCAGAAGCTTGGCGTCACACCGGCCGACATATGCACGCTGTCGTATTGCACGCCGGACCCACGCTTCCGCTTCTCCGAACTGCGCGCTGAAAGCGCTGGCACGGTGTTCTTCATGCCGGCCGACACCGAGTTCGATCTGTATGTGCCCGCGGGCGCCGAAACGGCCTACATCAGCTTCAGCCAGCAGGACTTCCTCGCGGCCGCGCGCACGCTCGATCCGGCGGCGTGGGAAAAGGCGCCACAACACATCCAGCCACTGCAGGGCGCACAGCAGTCCGCGTTGCGGGAAGCAGTCGAGCATCAACTGCATAGGCCCGATTCACCCCTTGCCACGGATCTGATGCATGTCGTGCTGCAAGCGGCCGAGGGCAGCAGCGCCGAAGTTTCGCCGGTCGAGCGCGAGCGCGCCTTTCACGTCTGTCGCAAGGCGCGGGAGTGGGTCGATGAGTGTCTGGCGGGCGATGTGATTCCCGGCGTCGTCGAGTTGTGCGCCGCGCTGGGCGTATCCGAGCGCGCCCTGCAGTACGCCTTCAGGGCCTATGTGGACATGTCGCCGCTGACCTATCTGCGCCTGTGCCGGCTGAACCGCGTGCGCGCCGCGCTGCGCGCGGCCGATCCAGCCACCACGCGCGTCACAGAGGTTGCGATGCGCTTCGGCTTCCTGCACCTCGGGCGCTTTGCGCAGGAATACCGTCGCCTGTTCGCCGAAAGCCCGTCGGCTACGCTCGCAGCCTGATGTTCAGAAGCGGTACTGCAGGCTCAGCTGGCCGCTGAAGGCGTTTTCATCGCCGCTCAGACGGGCGTGCTCGACATCGAGAACCAGCTCCAGGCTTTCGTTCAGTTCAATTCTCGCTCCTACGCCCACAAAGCCTCCGCTCACGCGGCTGTCCGACGCCGCGCCGTAGCGGAAGTTGCTGCCAGCCAGACTGGCCTTCACGTCGCCGGCGTTGCCGCGGCGGGAGAGGGCGCCTGCACGGGCGGTGAGTTCGCCACTGTCGATCTGCCATGCGCCTTCGACTTGCACGCGGGTAGCCAGCGTCTGCAGGCTGCGGCGGCGCACGTCGAGGTTGGCGTTGGTGGTGCCGCGCTCAGAGTACGCGTCGTAGCGTGCGGCGGTGTAGCTGAGCGTGGCCGACGGGCGCAGTTCGAAACCAGGCCGCACGACAAAAGCGCTGCCGACCGTCAGCGACGGGCTGATGAAGTAGCTGTCGGTGTTGCTGCGGGCGGTCTCCAGCCCTTCGATATTGTCGAGCACGGCACGCTTGCCGTCGTGCTCCTCGCGCCCGGCCAGCAGCGATGCCGTCAGCTGCACCGCGCCCAGATCGAAGTGGCCATACACGCCGACAAACAGGCTGTCGCTGTCGCGCTTGTGCGCATCACTGTCGGTCTTGCTGCGCGCCACGCCACCCACGAAACCGACGCGGGTGTCGCCAAAGCTTTGCTCATGGCCGGCCATGAAGCCGCGGTAGTCATGGTCGTAGCCCTGAACCTGCGCTTCCGCACCACGCTCGCCGCTATAGCCGAACACCTGGCCCCACACGCTCGGCCCCTGTTCCTGATGCAGCGCACCCGGCGCGAGTTCCGTGGCTGCGACCTGCACCGGCTTGAAGGCGGGCGTGCGTCCGCTGCGCTGGCTGATGCTGCGGTGGGCTCCGCTGGTCAAGGCCGAGAGGGTATGGCCCAGCACGGATTCACCTGTCGGATCAACCACCACCACGCTGTCACCGATGCGCACGGCGTTGTCCATGTGCAGATTGATGTTCTCTGTGTTGGCAAAGGTGAGCACTGCCGAGCCAGCACCGCCATGGATATTGGCCGTATCCACGCCGTCGCCCAGATCAATCGCACCCTCGATTCGAGAGCCCGCCAGAACGTTCACGGTCTGGGTGCCGAAGCCGCCCAGAATGGCGAAGGACCCGCTGCCGCCAGCCGAGATCAGGCCCGCGTTGTCGAGCGTGGCATCGTCGCCATCCAGAAAAGCGGCATGGGCTTCATTGCCTGAGGTACGCACGCTGCCGCGGTTGCTGATCATGGCGTTGGTATTCAGCACGTTGATGGCGTGCGACTCGTCGCCGGTGGTAGCGATGTGCCCGTTGTTGTCGATGACGACGTTGATGTTGCCCGAGCGAATGCCGTCTGCCTCGTCGCCCGAGGTGATGATGCTGCCGCTGTTGGTGATCCGGGAGTTGGCCCCTTCGGAGCGGATGCCATAGGCCTGCGCTCCGAAGGTGCGAATGCTGCCGCTCGTGTTGATCGTGGCGTCATCGCCCGAGGAGTTGATTGCGTGGGCCGCGCCGCCAGTGGTTGTGATGTGGCCGCTGGTGGTGATGCGGGCCTCCACCCCTGCGGAGTTGATGCCGTTTGCGAACGGCCCGGCGGTGCTGATGCGCCCGCTGTTGTCGACGATGGCGGCGATATTCTCGGATGTCGAGTAGATACCGTGCGCATCCCCGCCAAGCGTGATGATGTCACCACTGTTGAGGATGTCGATACCCGCATGCGGGTAGGTGGTGATAATCCCGTACGCACGCTCGCCTTCGGTACGAATGCTGCCGCTGTTGCGGATGATCTGGTTCGCACCCTGGGTACGGATACCGTAGTTTTGATAGCCGGTGGTATGAATCTGCCCGCTATTGTCGATAAGGACGTTGTCGCCTTCCGAGGCGATGCCATACGAGTTGTCGCCTGCAGTGTCGATGCTGCCGCTGTTGCGGATGCTGGCACCGTCGGCGAGACTGGAAATGCCATACGACGAGCCCGTTGTCACGCTGATACTGCCGCCGTTATGGATGTTGGCATCGGCGCCCTGCGAAGCAATGCCCCGGGAGCCGCCCCCTGTCATGGTGATGCTGCCAAGGTTGGTGACCGTGGCGCGCACGCCGCTCGACCAGATGCCGCTGATCGTGGTTCCCTCCGTGCGGATACTGCCGTTGTTGAGGATCGTGGCGTCATCACCGGTGGAGCGGATACCGTCTGCGCGCGTGGCGGTGGTGTGGATATCCCCATCGTTGCGGATGTCCGCGTTGAGGCCGCTGCTCTGAATGGCATCAGCGCTCCCTCCGGTCGTGCTGATGCTGCCGTAGTTGCGCACGACGAGATCGTCGCCCGACGCTTGAATGGCATATCCATTCGCTCCCACCGTCGAGATGCTGCCGGTGCTGGTATTCGTGATGGTGGCGTTCGCGCCGAAAACGCGAATGCCGCGCGAATCCTCGGCGGTCGCACGAACAACGCCGCTGTTCTCGATCGTGCCGTTCGCACCGCTGACGCTCACCGCGGGCCGCACATCGACTCCGCTAGTGACGCTGCCGCCGTCCTCGATGATGCCGGTCTCGTTGTCCCCGTCGAGCTCCTGCAGGCTCGTCACGTCCTGGCCATTGGTGATCACGAATGAATCCGCCAGTGCGTGCGGCGCATGGGCAAACAACGCGCAGGCGGCGGTCAAGGACACGGTCGCACGGCGCGCCTTGTGCCCCATGGGGCTGCCGATGTTGCGGATGGCCCTGGCAAGCACGCTTTCGCTTGCGAAGTCAGTCGTTGCTGCTGTCACCATCTTGGCCTTGTCCTGAAATCGGTAAAGGGGACCAATCTAGGGAGGCAGGCAAGGCGCCGCTATCCGCTTTCCGCAAAAGTGCAGTGGCGTGTGCGGCTTTACGGGCGCCGGATTCAAAAGCAAACAACGGAGTGCCGGCGCGCAGAGACTGTGGAAACATCTGCCCCGAGACCCCCCGTGGAGCATCCGATGAAGGCAAACAGCCGCCGCAGCGCCAAAGACACCGCCAGCGATCCGCGCTGGGCAGCCGTGTTGGCGCGCGACGCAGCTGCCGACGGGCGCTTCTGGTACTCGGTGGCGAGCACCGGCGTGTACTGCCGCCCGAGTTGCGGTGCACGCACGCCGCGCCCGGAAAACGTGCGCTTTCACGCCAGCACGGCGGAGGCCGAACAGGCCGGGTTTCGCCCCTGCCAGCGCTGCCGGCCGGATCTGCCGCCGCGTGCCGAGCGTGATGCCGCGCGGGTCGCTGCCCTGTGCCGGCACATCGACGCCGCCGAATCCACACCGACGCTGACCGAGCTTGCGCAGCTATCCGGCTGGAGCCCGTCGCACCTGCAGCGTGTGTTCAAGGCCGTCACCGGCCTCTCGCCACGTGAATACGCCCGCGCGCTCAAGGCGGGCAGGGTGCGCGAGGCGCTGGCCAGTGCGGTTTCGGTGACCGATGCCTTTGTGGATGCCGGCTACGGCTCCAGCGGGCGCTTCTACGAGCAGGCCGGGGCCTTGCTGGGCATGACGCCGAGCGCTTATCGCGCGGGTGGGGCGGATGCGGACATCCGCTTTGCACTCGGGCAATGCTCGCTCGGTGCAATCCTGGTGGCCGAGAGCGAGCGGGGCATCTGCGCCATCTCGCTGGGTGACGATGCCGAGACACTGCTGCGCGAACTGCAGCAGCGCTTTCCGCAGGCCCGGCTGATCGGTGCCGATGCGGCTTTCGAGCAGCGCGTGGCGCAGATCGTCGGCTTGATCGAGACACCCAGCCGGGGCACCCATCTCCCGCTCGACATCCGCGGCACGGCCTTTCAGCAGCGCGTGTGGCAGGCCCTGCGCGACATCCCGGCCGGCACGACCTTGAGCTACGCCGAGATCGCACGCCGCATCGGCGCACCCGAAGCCGTGCGGGCGGTGGGCAGTGCCTGCGCGGCCAACGTGCTGGCCGTGGCGATACCGTGTCATCGCGTGGTGCGCAGTGACGGCGGTCTGTCGGGCTATCGCTGGGGCGTGGCGCGCAAGCAGACCCTGCTTGAACGCGAACGGGCCGATGCGCTTCGCTACAATGAGCCACCCAAGGATCCACCCGCAGGAAGCTCATGACGCCGCACATCCGCTACACGATCACGCCGCATCACCCCGAAGCCCACCTGTTCCGCGTCACCTGCACGGTCGCGCAGCCCGATCCCGCCGGCCAGCAGTTCAGCCTGCCGGCGTGGATTCCCGGCAGCTACATGATCCGCGAGTTCGCCCGCAACATCGTCACGCTGGAAGCCGAGGCGGGCGGCAAGCCGGTGCGCCTCACCAAGCTCGACAAGCACACCTGGCGCGCGGCGAAAGTGCCGGCCGGACAAACGCTCAACGTCACCTACGACGTCTACGCCTGGGACCTGTCGGTGCGCGCCGCGCATCTGGACCAGACCCACGCCTTCTTCAACGGCACCAGCGTGTTCCTGTGCGTGGCCGGGCAGGAGGATCAACCCTGCCTCGTCGACATCCGCCCGCCCAAGGGCAAAGCCTATGCGAAGTGGCGTGTGGCCACCGCGCTGAGCACGGCCAAAGGCGAGAAGGGCGCGGCCAAGGAATTCGGTTTCGGGCTGTACCGCGCGGAAAACTACGACGAGCTGGTGGATCACCCGGTCGAGATGGGCGCGTTCACACACACCCGCTTCAAGGCCGGCGGCGCCAAGCACGATTTCGTCATCACCGGCCGTCACGACTGCGACCTCAAGCGCCTGACCACCGACCTCGAAAAGATCTGCGCCTGGCAGATCGAGCTCTTCGGCAAGCCCGCGCCGGTGGACCGCTACGTGTTCCTGACCATGATCGTCGGCGACGGCTACGGCGGCCTCGAACACCGCGCCTCCACCGCTCTGCTGGCCAGCCGCAAGGATCTGCCGTATCCCGGCATGGTCGGCCAGAGCAAGGATTACCGGACCTTTCTCGGCCTGTGCAGCCACGAGTATTTCCACACCTGGAACATCAAGCGCATCAAGCCGGCGGCCTTCACGCCGTATGACCTCACGCAGGAGAACTACACGCAGCTGCTGTGGGCCTTCGAGGGCATCACCTCGTACTACGACGACCTCGCGCTGGTACGCAGCGGCGTCATCACGCCGGCCGACTACCTGGAACTCATCTCCGCCACCATCTCGCGCGTGCTGCGCGGCAGCGGCCGCCTCAAGCAGAGCGTGGCCGAATCCTCCTTCGACGCCTGGACCAAGTTCTACCGCCAGGACGAAAACGCCCCCAACGCCGTAGTCAGCTACTACGCCAAGGGCTCGCTGATCGCGCTCGCGCTGGACCTGCAACTGCGCGAAGCCAGCGGCGGCAAGACCAGCCTCGACGACGTCATGCGCCTGCTGTGGAAGAAGCACGGCCAAACCGGCGTTGGCGTAGCAGAAGACGGCCTGTTCGACGCCGTCGCCGAAGTCGCCTCCGGCATTTCCCCCGAAGCCGCCAAGCGCATCACCGACAACCTCAAACGCAGCGTCAACGGCACGGCCGACCTGCCGCTGGCGCGCCTGCTCAAGCCTTTCGGTGTGGACTACAAGGCCACGGCGGCGTCGGCCACCCCGACGCTGGGCGTGCGCATGGGCTCGGGCAAGGAAGCGAAGATCTCAGCCGTGTTCGACGACGGCCCGGCGCAGGTGGCGGGCCTGTCAGCCGGTGACGTGCTGGTGGCGCTCGACGGCCTCAAGGTCACGGGTAGCGACCTGGATGCGATGCTGTCGCGCCGCAAGGCGGGCGACAAGCTGCGAGTCCACGCCTTCCGGCGTGATGAGCTGAGGGAGTTCGATGTGAGGCTGGCTGAAGCGCCGGCGGACGCCGTTAAGCTCACGCTGCACGGCAAACCGCCGGCCGCTGCGCGCAAACTACGGCAGGGTTGGCTCGACAGTTAGGAAGGTCGTTACTTCGGCGGCCCCATCACATCGGTGACGAGTGCGGCTGTAGGGAAAGTACACTAAGATGTGGAACGCATAATTTTGTTCGATCTTCTGAGGGAAGTGCGGATATGCATGCGCTCGTATTGTTCAAGCAACAGCCGGGATCGCTGCATGGAAGCTGCAGGACGATGGCCTGCATGGCGGCTTATGACTCTAGATACCTATACGATCACACCTGAAACCAGCGAAAAAAAGCGCTTTTTAGGCAGTCGGAGCCGCCAGCGTATGGAGATAAACGACCAAGTTATCGGCATGAATCAAAGTTAGCCACGAGGCCACAATGAATCGTTTCTTCCCTGAAGGCGCCGCGAACTGGAGCAGGCTCCAGGATCTACCGAATCAGTCCTTTGTATGCGGTTTTTGCAATACGAAGGTGTCGTCAATCAAAGGTTACAAGCTTGGCCATCACGACGATGCCAGTGGACGACAAGTGGGTGGTTTGTACGTTTGCCCCAATTGCGGTGGCCCCAGTTTCTTTAGCCCAGATGGAAACCGATACCCAACTCCGGCGCTCGGAAATCCAGTTCAGCACGTTCCGCCTGACCTATATGCGCTCTATGAAGAAGCGCGGCGCTCATCTAGCAAGAACTGTTTTACAGGCGCGGTACTCTTGTGCCGCAAGATGTTGATGAACATCGCCGTCCAACAGGGCGCAACCGAAGGGCTGAAGTTCATTGAGTACGTTAACTATCTTGCAGACCAAGGGTTTGTACCGCCCAATGGAAAACACTGGGTCGATCACATCCGAAAGAAAGGAAACGAGGCAACTCATGAAATCGCGGTCATGGGGGAACAAGACGCCCGTGACCTGATCTCGTTTATCGAGATGCTTCTTCGATTTATCTATGAGTTCCCAAGCATGGTGCCTACGCAACCATGATTGGTCTAACCAATCATTCCATCGGACTTGCGCGAAACGCCGCGCGGGCCGCTCAGTTCAAATTTTAGCCCTCGTGCGCAACTATGGACCTATTGCATCAGATCAAGACAAAGATCAGTGCGAATCCCTCTTGGAAGGGAGCGCGGGGCAT
This sequence comes from Pseudazoarcus sp. NS34, assembly GCF_059703725.1. Classification (NCBI taxonomy): domain Bacteria; kingdom Pseudomonadati; phylum Pseudomonadota; class Betaproteobacteria; order Rhodocyclales; family Zoogloeaceae; genus Pseudazoarcus; species Pseudazoarcus sp. NS34. The sequence goes on along the minus strand of NZ_BAAKIZ010000002.1, from coordinate 175,533 downwards.
CGAATCAGTTTTAACTCATATCGAACTTGCAGAGCGGCATCATCAACGTGCAACGGCAACTCGGGATGAGCATCTTTTCACAGATTCTATTTATCGCACAAATCATGCGTTTGAAGGCATTCTCAAGGAGGCTTACATCCTGCTGGCTGGCGAATCTGCAGACAGGCGAACACCGAACGAAATTGAAGAGTACCTGTTGAATTGCAATGCGCTTCGACCCCGTGTCATTGACCAGCTGACTAACTATCGCAAGAACTGGCGCAATCCCTCCACTCACGACTACCAGCTCTTCTTTACTGAGCAAGAGAGCTTTCTGGCGATAGTCAACGTTTGTGCATTCGTCAGTATCTTGCTGGATCAGATGCTTGAGCGAGTCGCCTATCTGGAGAAGCTTCGCTCACTTGAACGGGCTGCCGTTCTAGCACGGGAACGCATCAAGGACTTCGATGCCATGCCGCCAATTGAGAAGGTTTGGCGACTTCTTGCCTCGTTCGCAGACCACTACATTGCCAACTTCAAAGACATGTCGATGCACCCGCGTCAGGTAACGAATGCGCAGATCGTCGCATTCTTGGAGCGGGTTGCTCCTGAACTGACGGTTCAGCAAGACTTCTCGTTGGTCGGGGATCCAGAGCCAGCTGTGTTTGATCTGGTTATTGGCGCAGACGGCACGTCTGTCGCTATCGAAACGAGAGAACCGCTCGTCCACGACGGAGAAGAGGAAGTCCTTAAGGAGGCTGCTACCTCCCAGCTCGAAGCAAGTCTTCGCACAGCGGGACTAACCGATGGAGTCGTCTTCTTCCTACCTGCCGGAGCCAATGAAGTTCCAATCGCAACCACAGCAAGCTCCTCGTGGCCGAAGGACCTTAGGTTACGTGTTGTCTACGGAGAGGACAGCGAGGAGGTAGAGAGCTGGGCAGCTGAATACGAAGCTATCAGCCTTGTGAATGAAGAGGGCTAACTCTTCGACAAAAAGAGACGCTCCGCCGAAAAGCTGGCTCCGAGCCCCTTTTCAGCATCGTTAGATATAAAAATAAAAATGTGTTTTGAACCTCGGTAGCAGCCCCCAACGGAATTGGAGGCAGGTCTTCATTTTATTCTGGTCTAAACCATAGACCCGATCTGGAACGTACGGTCCAGAGCTTCGCTTTGGGTTCCCGTCGCCAGCGGCTCCGGCCGCCCCTCAAGTCAAACGTTAACCTGGAATATGGGCCATGAAAGACTCCTCGGACAACGAGTCCAGAGAACCAAGCGATAGTAGAGATGCTGCTCTGACATTTTCAGAGGTCCTCGAGAGCGTTCCCCCAAACCAAGTCAAGTCGGTCGTAGATATCTCGGTACCCAATACGAGGATGCGATCAGGAGGTTACTCGACCGCAATAGCAACGCCTCAGCTTCAAATGCACTGCTCGAATGATTCCTGCAACGGCCCTAGGTTCTATCGTTGCATTAGTGAGCCGCAGTCGATTTCAACGCAGTGGACCAATCTTTATATCCGATATAGATGTTCGAACTGCCAAGAGAGCATCAAGATATTTTCTTTGCGTGCTCACCATCATGATGGTGCTGTAACTGGGCAGGTTGTAAAGTTTGGTGAGGTCCCAGCATTCGGCCCTCCGACTCCAGCACGTTTAATAAGCATGATCGGGCCTGATCGCGAACTTTTCTTGCAAGGGCGGCGCTGTGAGAACCAAGGCTTAGGGCTTGGAGCGTTTGTCTACTACCGACGGGTCGTTGAAGATCAAAAAGGCCGAATTATCTCAAAGATAATTGAAGTTGCGGAGAAGCTTGGCGTCGATGAAGAGGCGCGCCGTGAGCTCGAAGCTGCAAGAGATGAAACGCAATTTAGCAAAGCGCTGGCCAGCGTAAAGCACGGCATTCCACAGGCTCTGCTGATCAACGGCCATAACCCGCTCTTATTGCTACACAATGCGCTCAGTGACGGTGTACATGCGCGCAGTGACGCCGAATGTCTGGAAATCGCAGGTTATGTTCGCCTAGTCCTGGTTGAATTAGCTGAGAGACTGTCACAGTCTCTGAAAGACGAGGCAGAGTTGAATCATGCGGTATCTCGCTTGGCCTTTATCAAGCAGAAGGTCTAACCATCAGCTCAAGCCGACGAACCCCTCGCTGAGCAGGCGGCGCGCGCCTGAGCCGGACCGGGGCGTTACGGTTGTCATCACGTCACGCTCGTGATGGACTGCGATTAAGCCCCGTCGCGCGCCGCAAACTTGCGCCGCCAGTATTGCCAAGCCGGATACGCCACACAAACGGCGACGATGAGAATGAAGCCCATGCTCTGCCAGAAGGCGATGGGGTCGGTCGCCAGCACGTACTCGCGCGCCGGGCGGCGGAAAGCGATGCTGCCGGTGGCGATGGCGCGCGCCGCCATGCCGAGCAGTCCGACCGCCGGGGCAAACCACACCAGCAGACCCAGGGCGATGATCAGCCGGTCGAGCAGCGGCGTTGCGCGACTGCGGGGCCGCTCGATGCTTTCAACACCGTGCCATACGGCCAGCACACCCGCCACCGCGGTGATCAACGGCGAACCGGCCAGCACTGCGCCGAGCAGGGTGGTGGTGAGCTGCAGCCAGAAGCCTTCCAGTGGCTCGATGAACGCCCACACCGGGCCGATGTTGCGAAAGGCTGCGAGGGTGAGCGGCAGGGCGATCAGAAAGATGATCAGGGCACGAAAAGCCTGACGTCGACGGAAATCACCTTCGATTTCGTCGGGGCGGCGCTGCGGGAAGGGGAACATGGTGTGGCCGTGCTGGAATGTGCCGGCAGTCTATCCAAAATAGCCGTGCACGTACCAACCGCCATCACCCCGCAACTCGCGGAACACCCACCACAGCGCGTTTTCGCGGCTGCGGGCGACAAAGTATTCGCGGCACACGTCGTCGCCATCCCACCAGCCGGATTCGATGCGCTCCGGCCCGGCCACGAGTTGCAGGCCATGCAGTGAAATCAGAGGTTTCGGCGTTTCCAACAGCCAGGCCGGGCGATTGCCGGCCGGGCAAGCCTGCGCTGTCGGCCGACCCATTGCCGGTGACTTTCGGCAGGCCCGTTCCGGCCGGTGATCAGGCCACGGCGCGGGACGGAACAGCGCCTCGTCACCAAGGCGGGCGCGCAGGCGGTCGAGCAGCAGGGTGACGTTCTCGCGCACCTGGCCGGCGTCACCGAACAAGTCTGGCGTGTGGCCGGGGCGGGCCACCGGTGCATCGGCGAACAGGCGCACGGCTTCGACGGGGCCGAGCAGATTCAGCACGGACAGATGCTCGCGCGCCAGCAGCATCAGCCGGCTGGCGTCGCGCGAAGGCGAGCCGCTGACAATGTCGAGGCGGGTGGTGGCGCCGTCTTCGTGATCGAGCAGCAACTCAAAGCGGTCGCAACCGGCCTGCAGCCCATCGAGCCAGGCGGTCAGGCCGGCGATGAGGCGCCCCGTGACGAACAGCAACGGTTCAACCGTGTCCGCCGGCACCGGCAGCGGAATGCAGGCCGTGTGCTGCGCGGGCGGCACATGGCGCGGCCGCGGGTCGGGCGTTTCGCCACGCGCCAGCGCCAGGGCGCGCATCAGCGCCGTGCCCTGGCGCCGCGCCAGGCCTTCACGCGGCAGACGGCGGGCTTCACCCAGCTTGCGCAAGCCGATGCCGCTGAGCAGTTCCAGTGTGGCGTTTGAAACCTCGCTGCCGGCGCACACGACCTCCAGCGGCAGGGCATCGAGCGCGCTCTGCCAGCCGGGGTTGTCTGCAAGCAGCGTGTCGGGGCGTGCCAGCGCCAGCCAATGCGCGGCCAGCGGTGTGGGTGCCGCGGCAATGTTTGCGTGCAGGCCAAGTTCGGCCAGGCTGTGGCGCAATTCGCCCAGCAGCGGATCGAGCCCGCCAAACAGGCGCAGGCTAGCCGCAACCTCCAGCAACAGCGTGTGCGGTGGAGCGAGGCTGACGGCTGGCGTAAAGCGCCCGGCCCAGGCTGCAAGCTCGTGCAGCGTGGCGGCTTCAAGCGCGGCATTACGCTCACGCAGCAGCATGTCAGGCGCCAGGGCACGTGCGGCGGAAAGGCGTTCGCCCGCAGCTACGCCGAGATCCTGCGCGGCGGTGTTGGCCGCGACGATGCGCGCCGGCGGGCCGTAGTCGACCACTGCCAGCGCCGTGTCGTCAGGCGATCCGCGCGTGAATACCTGGAGGGCCAGATCGGGGCAGGTAAGGGCGATCCACAGCATGGTGAGGCGATTTCCAGGGGCGTTCGAGTGGCAGCAAGATTGGTTCAGCGGCAGCCGGGCCGCGGCGTTTGAGGATGTCCACGCGCAGACCGTTTGCAGCGCCGGACAACTGCAGGCGCAGGCTGGCCGGGGAGGGCTGACGCGCGGCCTGAGCTGGGCGGAACAGGAACAGCGGCGTGCCGGAATCCTCAGCCGCCAGTTGCAGGCGGCGCAACGCTGCGGTGTCGGGACGATCGAGCCAAGCCAGCACGCAGTGACAGGCCGTTGAAGTGAGCGCCTGACGCGTCGCCCACAGCGCGGCGGCGCGCGTTTCGGGGCGGATCACCAGCAGTTGCTCAAGGGCCATATCGCGCGCGACCAGCGCTGGCGCATAGGGCAGCCAGGGCGGAGCTACCCACAGGTTCAGCGACGGTGCGACGGCGAGTGCAAGCAGCGGCAGCAGCAGTTCGATTTCGCCGACACCGGGGGTGTCGAGCAACAGTTCGACGATGCTGCCGCGCGGCCATCCGCCGCCCGGCAACTGGGCGTCGAGCGCAGCGAAGCCGGTCGGCAGGCCAGGTGCTGCGGGGCGGGCAAGGTGCTCGCCGGTCCACACCAGACCGGCGGGCAGTGATTCAAGGGCGAGGGCCACTGCATCTCCCGGATCAGGCCGGCAGCCCGTTGCGGATCAGGCCGACCACCACACCTTCGATGGCCAGCGACTCGCGCCGGGTGTCGACCACGATGGGCGCGAATTCGGCGTTGGCCGGCAACAACTGCACGATGGCGCCGCGACGGCGGAAGGTCTTGACCGTGACTTCGTCTTGCACGCGCGCAACCACGATCTGCCCGCCGCGCGCTTCGGGCGTGGCGTGCACGGCGAGCAGGTCGCCGTCGAGAATGCCGGCGTCGCGCATGCTCATGCCGCGCACGCGCAGCAGGTAATCGGCGCGCGGCGAGAACAGTGCGGGGTCGATGGCATGGCGCGATTCAACGTGTTCGATGGCGAGCAGCGGCGAGCCGGCGGCGACGCGACCGATCAGCGGCAGCCCGACGCCGTCGGCCAGCCGGATGCCACGCGCACGGCCTTCTTCCAGCACGATGGCGCCTTTGGCAGCGAGCGCACGCAGATGGGTCTCGGCGGCGTTCGGCGAGCGAAAACCGAAGGCCGTGCACAGCTCGGCGCGGGTTGGCGGGCGGCCGCTGCGCGATACGGTGTCGCGGATGAAATCGAGTATTTCCTGCTGACGCGCGGTCAGCGCGCGGTCGGAAGAGGACATGCGAGGGCCTGTCTCGGAGGGTTGCCGGGGACTGTAATTTTAAACAGTAATGCGCGTCACGCAAGACCCGCCGGCGGGTTTTCCCTGCTTGAGCGAGATGGGATGCTGGTCTATTCCTTTAGTACCAAGACGGTCCGGAGGAGGCCACCATGCCAGTCCATGCTGCGGTCCATTTGCCTGGAGTTCGAGCCGGTTCCGGGCTAGAATCGCGCCCACGTCAGGAGGGCCGAACGCTGCGCGTTGGTGATCGAGCCCCGGATTTCGCTCTGCCCGATGCCGACATGGAGGTCTTCGATCTCGCAGCCATGCGCGGCATACGTAACGTGGTGTTGTACTTCTATCCGCGCGACAACACGCCGGGATGTACGCGCCAGGCGGTCGATTTCAGTGATCACGTGGATGACTTCGAGCGCTTCGATTGCAGCGTGGTCGGAGTCAGCCCGGATGATTGCCTGACCCACGCCGAGTTCCGCGACCTGCATGGTCTGTCGGTGCGCCTGCTGTCAGATGAGGACATCGATATCTGCAGACGCTACGGTGTATGGGAGTCACGTACGGTCGACGGCATTGTCCGGACCGGCGTGACGCGGACAAGTTTCGTAATCGACAAGCAGGGTGTCGTCCGCCACATATTTCGCAACGTTGCGCCACGTGATCACGTCGCCGAAGTCCTGCAAACTCTCTGCAAACTCTGAACGGAACCCGCATATGCAAATCATCAAGAACACGGTCGTTACGCTGGACTACAAGGTCATGGACAGCGACGGCAACCTCATCGACGACGGCAAGAACCCGCTGGTGTATCTGCACGGCGGCTACGACGGCATTTTCCCGATCATCGAGGAAGCGCTGCACGGCAAGAACACCGGTGAGAGCTTCACCCTCAAGCTGCAACCGGAAGACGCTTTCGGCGACTACGACGAAGAGCTGGTCATGATCGAGGGCCTTGAACAGTTCCCCGAGAACATCGAAGTCGGCATGGCTTTCGAGCGCGTCGGTGAAGACGGCGAAGAAGACATGGTCTACCGCATTACCGACATCCAGGACGGCAAGGTCGTGGTGGATGGCAATCACCCGCTGGCCGGCATGTCGCTGGTGTTTGACGGCAAGGTCGCCGATGTACGCGAAGCCACCGCCGAAGAGCTGTCGCACGGCCACGTGCATGGCGCCGGGGGCCATCACCACTGAGCGGTTTTGCCGCTTGCCAGAAGGCCGCGTAAGCGGCCTTTTTTGTTGGCGCACAAACGGAGCGACATTTTCCACGTGAGAGGCGTGGTTTTTGTCACGACCGAGCCGGGGTGCCGCTGCCCGAAATGGCTGATATGGCACAATTCGCCATCAATCAAGGGAAACAGCCGCGTGGATCAAGTCACCGCATGAAGGTACTGGTCGTAGAGGATACCGTCACCAGCGCAACGCTGATTTGCCAGATGCTTGGCAAAATGGGGCTTTCCACCGTACATGCGCGCAACGGCGAGGAAGGCATCAAAGCCTTCATGCGGGAGAAGCCCGATCTCGTTCTGCTCGATGTGATCATGCCGGACCTGGACGGCTTCGACGTGGCACGGAGCATTCGCAAGCGCGAGAAGGGGGTCGAATGGACCCCGATCATTTTCCTGTCTGCACGCGCCAACGATGAAGACCTCGCCCACGGCATCGCCGCCGGCGGCGACGACTACCTGATCAAACCCGTGTCCGAGATCGTGCTGCGCGCCAAGGTCGACGCCATGCGGCGCATTGCCACCATGCGCACCACGCTGGTGGAACTGACCCGCAAGCTCGACGAGGCCAACCGCGAGCTGGAACGCCTGAATGCCATCGACGGACTGACCGGGGTGGCCAACCGGCGGCGTTTCGACGAGGCGCTGCAGCATGAGTGGCGGCGGGCCGCCCGCGGCTCGCATCCGCTATCCCTGCTGCTCATTGATGTCGACGAATTCAAGCCTTTCAATGACGGCAATGGCCACCTTTCCGGCGATGAATGCCTGAAGGATCTGGCGCGTCTGCTGGAAGCTTCGCTCAAGCGCCCCTCAGATCTGGTGGCACGCTATGGTGGCGAAGAGTTTGCCGTGATCCTGCCGGAAACCGACCCCGATGGCGCTTTCCAGGTCGCAAACACCCTGGTTGCTGCCGTTCGGGAAGCCGCGATTCCGCACGGTTACTCCTCGGTATCACCGTTCCTGACCATCAGTATCGGCGTCGCCACCGCGGTGCCGGAGCGCGGTGACGAGGCAGGCCATGAAATGCTCATCACCGTCTCGGACGAGGCCTTGTACAAGGCCAAGCATGCCGGCCGCGACCGCATCGTGCAGGCCGACTGAAGCTCTTCAGAAGTTGTCCTTCCAGGCTCTCAGGCGGGTAAAGCAGTCTTGCGCATCGCGCGGCTGAGCCCCTGAATGACCTGTCACGCTGGCAATCACCGCAGCATTTTCGATACGCAGAAATGGATTGATCGCGCGTTCGCGCTCGATGGTGCTCGGCAGCGTTGGCTCGCCCGCTGCTCGCAAGGCCTTGCAGTGCTTGAACCAGGCATCGCGCTCGGCATTGTCCGGCTCTGCAGCACACGCAAATTTCAGGTTGGCCAGCGTGTACTCATGCGTGCAATACACGCGGGTCTCGCCCGGCAACTGCTTCAGGCGCTCAAGCGAAGCATGCAGTTGCTCTGCCGTGCCCCCCAGCAAACGGCCGCAGCCGGCCGAAAACAGCGTATCGCCGGGGAACAGCATGCCGTGACCGAGGAAGGAGATATGCGTTGCCGTATGGCCGGGCACTTCGAGCACCTCGAAGCGCAATCCGAGTTCGGGTACGGCGATCTGGTCACCATCGGCCACGCCCGCGGTAACCCCGCGAATATCGTGGGCGGCAGGGCCGTAAACCGGGATGTCGCGCCGCGCCGTCAGCGCAGCGATGCCGCCGGTGTGGTCGCTGTGATGATGCGTTATCAGAATTGCGGTAAGGTCGATGCCGTTGTCCGCAAGCCAGTCCTCAACGACCTGCGCATCGCCCGGATCGACCACCGCGGCCAGATTGCCCCGGCGCAGGGCCCAGATGTAGTTGTCGTTGAATGCGGGGAGCGGCAATACGGCCAGATCGCCGCTATCGGAAGCAGGAAAATTCATGTCGTCCAATGCAAGTCTGTCGGAATGGTTCGTAAGCCCCCAGGGCGGATACGTGCTCGCACGAGAGCAGGAATGCATCGACGCCGTGGTGGCGGATGTGTTTGGTTATAACGCATTGCAGCTGGGCCTGCCAATGCACGACCTGCTGCGCGCCAACCGCATTGCCCACCGCTTCGCCTGCGATCGGGACGGACCGGCAGCGGTGCGAGCCGACCCACTTGAGCTGCCGTTTGCCACGGCCAGCCTGGATTTGGTGGTGCTGCCGCACGTACTGGAGTTCGCGCGCCATCCGCACCACATCCTGCGCGAAGTCGAACGGGTTCTGGTGCCCGAGGGCAGCATCGTCATTGCCGGTTTCAATCCGTTCAGCCTGTTTGGCGCGCGCCGATTGTGCTCACGCGGGCGCGGTCAATATCCGTGGCGCGGGCATTACTTTTCGGTTCCGCGCCTGCGCGACTGGCTTACACTGCTCGGCTTCGAAATCGAGGTCACCCGTTTCGGCTGCCATGCGCCACCAGCACGCTCGCCGAAATGGCAGGAACGCTGGCAGTTCATGGAGCGCGCCGGCAAGCGCTGGTGGCCCGTGTGTGGCGGCTTCTTCGTGATTCACGCCGTGAAGCGCGTGCAGGGCATGCGTCTGATCACCCCGAAGTGGCGTGACCGCAAGGCATCGGCCAAGGCACTGGCCCCGATTGCGCGCGGTCGGCGCATCGCACAGAAAAACAGGACATAAGGCAAGGCATGACGGACAGCGTCGACATCTACACGGACGGGGCCTGCAGCGGCAACCCCGGCCCTGGCGGCTGGGGCGCGATCTTGCGCGCGGGCGGCCACGAGAAGGAAATCTGGGGCGGCGAAGCCCACACCACCAACAACCGCATGGAATTGCTAGCGGTGATCCGGGCGCTGGAGTTGCTCAAACGACCGGTTTCGGCGCGCGTGCACACCGACAGCCAGTATGTGCAGAAAGGCATTTCGGAGTGGATTCACAGCTGGAAGGCGCGTGGCTGGAAAACCGCGGCCAAGGCGCCGGTGAAGAACGCCGATCTGTGGCAGGAGCTTGACCGCGCCGCAAGCGCGCACCAGATCCAGTGGATCTGGGTGAAAGGCCACGCCGGCCATGTCGAGAACGAACGCGCCGACGCGCTGGCGCGACGCGGCGTTGAATCGATCCGCGGCAACTGACGGAGACGCAGCCTTGAGACAAGTCCTGCTCGATACAGAAACCACCGGCCTCGACTGGCGCAACGGCCATCGCGTGATCGAGATCGGTTGCGTGGAGATGCTGAACCGCAGCCTTACCGGCCGGCATTACCACGTCTATCTGAACCCGGAACGTGAGATCGACGCTGAAGCCGAGGCAGTGCACGGCATCAACCTCGACTTCCTGGCCGACAAGCCGAAGTTTTCCGACATTGCCGGCGAATTCGAAGAGTTCGTGCGCGGCGCTGAATTGGTGATCCACAACGCGCCGTTTGACGTTGGCTTTCTCGACAACGAATTGTCGCGTCTGGGGCGGCAGAAGCTCGCGACGATCTGTGCCGGTGTCGTCGACACACTGCGCATGGCGAAGGAGCAGAACCCCGGCAAGAAGGCCTCGCTCGACGCCTTGTGTGATCGCTACGAGATCGACAACGGGCATCGCACACTGCACGGCGCGCTGCTCGATGCGGAGATTCTGGCCGAGGTCTATCTGGCCATGACGCGCGGCCAGGAGAGCCTGATCATCGGGCTCGACGATAGCGGCCCGGCCCATGGAGCCGATTCGACCGTAGTTTTGGCTGAGCGGCCGGCGTTGAAAGTGCTGCGCGCCAAAGAGGCCGAGTTGGAAGCGCATCAGCGCGTGCTGGCGGAAGTCACCAAGGCTGCAGGCGGACGTTGCTTGTGGGCGCCGACTGACGGGACGTAGCTAAACGCTCAGAACGTCAGCACGCCCCCCGGCACCTGGCCAGCCTGTTCCAGCCGCGAAACAGTCGGCAGCAAATCCAGCCCGGTGCGGGCTTTCAGCGCCCGCGCACGTTCGCGCATGTCGGCCATCTGCAATTCGATTGGCTCGCCGACCGCAGCAAACACGATGACGTTGCCGCTGTCGCACGACGGAAAGGCCAGCACACGTTCGCCGAAGACCTCGCAGATGCGCGCCAGACTGGCGTCAAAACCCCGCGAACTGCCAAACAGATTTACGGCCATCAGGCCGCGCTGACTCAGCCGCGCCCGCACGGCCGAGTAGAAGGCCACCGTATCGAGCGCGCCGCTGCGTGCTTTGGCGTCGTAGCCGTCCACCAGGATGTAGTCGAAACGCCGTTCGCCATGCTGGATGTACTCGGCGCCATCCCCGATCTCGACGGTCAGTCGCAGGCCGGGCTCGGGCAACTCGAAGAAGTGGCGCGCTGCGGCCACCACGCGCGGCTCGATCTCGACCACATTGAGGCGGGTTTGCGGGCAGTGGTGATAGATGAAGCGGGTCATCGAAGCCGCGCCCAGACCGATGGCCAGCGCCGTGCGCGGCCAATCCTGTTCGCTCAGCAGGAGGCCGGCCATCATTTCGCGGGTGTATTGCAGTTCCAGCGCGTTCGGGTCCTGCAGGCGCATGGCGCCCTGGATCCAGTCGGAACCGAAGTGCAGATAGCGCACGCCGGCTTCTTCGCTCACATCGATCTGGGTTGCCACGGTTTCAGAGCATTCGCTTGAGCAGATACAGCCGCTCCAGCGCGTCGCGCGGGGTCAGGCTGTCGGGGTCGATTTCGTCGAGCGCGGTCAGTACCGGATGGGACAGGGTCTGCGGCTCGTCGTCGGGCAGATCGGCAAACAGGTCCGATTGCGGACCGCCGCCGACCTCGCGGTTTTCCAGCGCGCGCAGGCGTTTGCGCGCCTCTCGGATCACCGGCGCCGGCACGCCGGCCAGCGCGGCGACCTCGATCCCGTAGCTCTGACTCGCCGGGCCTTCCTCGACGGCATGCAGGAAGACGATGCGGTGGGCGTGCTCGACGGCGTCCAGATGCACGTTCACGCACTCGGCAAAATCGGTGTTGAGACGCGTCAGCTCGAAGTAGTGCGTTGCGAACAGCGTCTGGCAGCGATTGTGGGCGAGCATGTGGCGCGCGATCGAAAAGGCCAGCGCCAGACCGTCGAAGGTCGAGGTGCCGCGGCCGATTTCATCCATCAGCACCAGACTGTGCTCGGTCGCCCCGTGCAGGATGGCGGCGGCCTCGGTCATTTCGACCATGAAGGTCGAGCGGCCGGAAGCGAGGTCATCCGACGCGCCGATACGCGTGAAGATGGCGTCGGTCGGGCCGATGCGCGCTGCCGCAGCGGGGACGAAGGCGCCGACATGCGCCAGCAGCGCAATCAGCGCAACCTGCCGCATGAAGGTCGATTTACCGCCCATGTTGGGGCCGGTGATCATCAGCATGCGGCGCGTGGGGCCGAGCCGGCAGTCGTTGGCGATGAAATTGTCGACTTCACGCTCGACCACCGGATGGCGACCGCGCTCGATCTCCAGCCCCGGCTGATCGACGAATACCGGCCGGCTGTAGTTGTAGCGCAGCGCGATCTCGGCAAAGGCGCCAAGCCCGTCGAGCAGAGCCAGCGCGCGCGCGATGCGCTGCAGCGGCGGAATTTCGCCGGCCAGCGCTTCGAGCACTTCGTCGTAGAGCATCTTCTCGCGCGCCAGCGCTCTGTCCTGAGCGGACAGCGCCTTGTCTTCGAAGGTTTTCAGCTCGGGCGTGATGTAGCGCTCGGCATTCTTCAGCGTCTGGCGGCGGCGGTAATCGTCCGGCACCTTGTCGGCTTGCGCGCGGCTGACCTCGATGTAGAAGCCATGCACACGGTTGTATTCCACCTTCAGGCCGGCAATGCCGCTGCGCTCGCGCTCGCGCGCTTCGAGCGCCATCAGGAATTCGCCGCAGTTGCTCTGGATGTCGCGCAGTTCATCCAGCTCGGCATCGAATCCGGGCGCGATCACGCCGCCGTCGCGCACCATGGCGGCCGGTTCGACATCAATGGCGCGCGACAGCAACTCGAACGCGCGATCCGGGCGGGCGATGTCGGCGCGCACGCCCGACAGCAGCTCGGAATCGGATTCGCCGATGGCCGCCTGCAGCGTCGGCAATGCGGCCAGCGCATCGCGCAGCGCGGAGAGGTCGCGCGGTCGGGCGCTGCGCAAGGCCACGCGGGCGGTGATGCGGTCGACGTCGGCGATGCCCTTCAATGCGGTGCGCACGTCGCCCAGCCGGCGTCCGTCGCCTTCGCCGATCAATGCCGCCACGGCCGCATGCCGCCGGGCCGCAAGCTGCCGGTCGCGCAGCGGGTGGTGCAGGGCGTGGCGCAGCCAGCGCGAGCCCATGCTCGTGGCGCAGCAGTCGAGCAGCGAGAGCAGGGTGGGCGAAGCTTCGCCGCGCAGGGTTTCGGTGAGTTCGAGATTGCGCCGCGTGGCCGCATCGAGCCGCAAATACGCCGATTCGCGCTCAACGTGCAGCGCGGTGACGTGCTCGAGGGTCTGGCGTTGCGTGCCGCGTGCGTACTCGAACAACGCGGCCAGTGCAGCCAGCCCGGCGGCTAGTCCTTCAGCGCCGAAACCGGCCAGGTCCTGCGTACCGAAGTGACCGGTCAGCAGGCGCTCGCCATTGCCGGCGTCGAACTGCCATTCGGGCAGACGGCGCGGTGGCGGGGTGAGGGCGCTGAGAAAGGGCAGGCTGAGCCCGTCGGGAATCAGCACCTCGGCCGGACGCAGGCGCTCGAACTGGCTCTGCAACTGCTCAGCCGGGCATTCCATGGCGCGAAGGTCGCCGTTAGCCAGATTCAACCAGGCCAGACCCAGCGTGCCGCGCTGCAGGGTCAGCGCCAGCAGCAGCGCATCGCGCCGGTCATCGAGCAGGGCGGCGTCGGTCAGCGTGCCGGGCGTGACGATGCGGCTGACCGCACGCTCCATCGGCCCCTTGGTAGCGCCGGGCTCGCCGACCTGCTCGGCGATCACGACCGATTCGCCCATCTTCACCAGTCGCGCCAGATACTGCTCGACTGCATGAAAAGGCACGCCGGCCATCTTGATCGGCTGCCCGCTGGACTGGCCGCGCGTGGTCAGCGTGATGTCGAGCAGGCGCGCGGCCTTCTCGGCATCCTCGAAGAACAACTCGTAGAAGTCCCCCATGCGATAGAACAGCATCAGGTCGGGGTACTGCGCCTTGAGACGCAGATACTGCTGCATCATCGGCGTGTGGCCGGCGATGGAGGCTTCGTCGAAGGCGGGTTTGGCGGCGTCTCGGCTCAAGGCGGGCAGATGCTCAGTTGCTGCCCATGTGCGATTGCACGATCGGCAACAGTTGTGCGAAGACCTTCGGCGTGCCGGCCACTACGCGGCCGGTATCGAGGTAAGCGCTGTTGCCACCGAAGTCGGACACCAGGCCACCGGCTTCCATGATCAGCAGCGCGCCGGCTGCCATGTCCCAGCTGCTCAGGCCGGCTTCCCAGAAGCCGTCGAGGCGGCCGCAGGCGACATAGGCCAGGTCCAGTGCAGCGGCACCAGGACGGCGAATGCCGGCGGTTTTCTGCGACAGTTCGCGGAAGGCGCCGATATAGGCTTCGATGTTGTCGTTCTGACGGTACGGGAAACCGGTGCCGATCAATGAATCCATCAGCTTGATGCGACGCGAAACGCGGATGCGGCGATCGTTCAGGAAAGCGCCGGCGCCCTTGGAGGCGGTAAACATCTCGTTGCGCACGGGATCGTAGATCACGGCCTGTTCAAGGACGTTGTTGCGCGCCAGCGCGATCGAGATCGCGTACTGCGGAAAACCGTGGATGAAGTTGGTGGTGCCATCGAGCGGGTCGATGATCCAGCAGTACTCCGACTCGCCGGAACGGCCTGACTCCTCTGCTAGAATCGCGTGCTCCGGATAGGCCTCGCGCAGCACTTCGATGATCGCGACTTCGGCGGCGCGATCGACTTCGGTAACGAAATCATTGGGTGATTTCGATTGCACGGTGAGCAGATCAAGCTGCGTGGAAGCGCGGTTGATTACACTCGCGGCGCGGCGGGCAGCCTTGACGGCGATGTTCAGGGTCGGATGCATGGAACGGGTTCTCGGTTGCTGCGGATACACCATTGGAAGCCGCAGAAATGATGATCTTGGATAGCCGCGCATTCTAACCGCAAACCCCTTCTTACGGTCCCGAATGCGGCACCGTGGAACCCGAATCAGGTATCCGATGCAAGACACTCCTCTGCTCGAGCGCATTCGCGTGGTCCTCACGCGCACCAGCCACCCTGGCAACATCGGCGCCGCAGCGCGTGCGATGAAAACCATGGGGCTGTCGCGCCTCGTGCTGGTCGCGCCTGATTCCTTCCCTGATCCGGTCGCCGACGCCCGTGCGTCCGGCGCACTGGACGTGCTGAACAACGCCGTCGTGGTGCCGACGCTGGCCGACGCACTCGAAGGCACGGTCTTCTCCGCGGCACTCACTGCGCGCCGACGCGAGCTGTCGCTGCCGCTGCTGATGCCGCGCGAAGCCGCGCCCGAGTTGGTGCGCTATGCGCAGGGCGGCGATGTGGCGCTGGTGTTCGGCACCGAGTCGAGCGGGCTCACCAACGACGAGGTGGCGCTGTGCGGCATGCCGGTGACGATTCCGGCCAACCCTGCGTACTCCTCACTCAACCTGGCCGCCGCCGTGCAACTGCTTTGTTATGAGCTGCGCCTGGCCGCTCTTGATGAGTCTGCGCCGCAGATGCCGCCGGAAGACGCCGCACGGTTTGAAGATGTGGAAGGCTTCTACGGCCACCTCGAAGAAGCCATGCGTGACTCGGGTTTTTACGACCCGGCCACTTCGCGCCGCCTGTTGCCGCGCCTGCGTCGGCTGTTCGGGCGAATTCGCCTGGAGCGCGACGAGATCAACATCCTGCGCGGCATCGTGGCTGCATTGCAGCGCAAACCTGATTAAAATACTCGACTATTGAAATCGTCCCGCTCCGCCCGCAGTTATGGGCGTACGAGCATTTTTCCGGGAGACACCGTTCATGTTCAGCCGTCTGCGTGAAGACCTTGCCAGTGTCCGCGAACGCGACCCCGCCGCGCGTTCGACCTGGGAGGTGCTGACGTGCTATCCCGGCGTGCATGCGCTGGCCATGCACCGCTTCGCCCACTGGGCCTGGAAGCGCGAGCTTTACTGGCTGGGGCGCTTCGTCAGCCACATCAGCCGCTTCCTGACCGGTATCGAGATTCATCCGGGCGCGGTGATTGGTCGTCGGGTGTTCATCGATCACGGCATGGGCGTAGTCATTGGCGAAACCGCAGAGGTCGGAGATGACTGCACCATCTATCAAGCCGTCACGCTCGGCGGCACCTCGCTGTATCGCGGCGCCAAACGCCACCCGACCTTGGGCAAATGTGTGGTGGTCGGCGCAGGCGCCAAGGTGTTGGGGGGCTTCGAGGTCGGTGACAACGCCAGAATCGGGTCCAACGCCGTCGTGATCCGACCGGTGCCGGCGGGCGCTACCGCGGTCGGCAACCCGGCGCGCATTCTCGACAACGAACGCAAGGAAGAGCGCGACGAGCGTGACGCGGAGCGCGAGAAGAAGGCCGAGCAGATCGGCTTCTCGGCCTATGGCATCACGCGCGGCATAGACGATCCGCTGGCCAAGGCGCTGCATGCGCTGCTGGACCATACGGTCGAGACCGACAAGCGTTTTCACCTGCTGGTCGATCGCCTGCAGAAGGCGGGCATCCAGATCGATGAGACGATTGAAAAAGACGATGATTTCGATGCCGGCCGGCTATCGAAAATGGTGGATTAACGCGGGTTCCAGTAGTTGACCGTTTTTGTCGGGAACCGGTATAGTTGACCGAAACCATCAGGTATTCCACCGACCCGCTGCACAGCACGAGGACCCACCATGAGACTGACCACAAAAGGCCGATTCGCGGTAACCGCGATGATCGATCTTGCATCGCGTGAAGGCGAAGGGCCCGTCACCCTGGCGGGCATCGCTGAGCGTCAGAAGATTTCGCTCTCTTACCTCGAACAGCTCTTCGGAAAACTGCGTCGCTACAAGCTGGTTTCCAGCGTTCGAGGCCCGGGCGGCGGTTACCGACTTGCGCGCGACATGGACGGCATCACGGTTGCCGACATCATCGTCGCCGTGGATGAACCGCTGGATGCCACGCAATGCGGTGGCAAGCAGAATTGTCATGACGAACAGCGCTGCATGACACACGATCTGTGGACCAATCTGAACAAGCGTATGTACGAATATCTGGACTCGGTCACGCTCTTGGCGCTGGTCAATCACGAGATCAAGGCCGACTCTGAAGTCAACGTCATCAAGGACGTACGCCGCCGCGCGACGATTTCGCTGCGCGAGGCCGCTGCGGTCTGAGAAACGCCATGTTTGCCCCGACCTACCTCGACTGGAACGCCACCACGCCGCTTGATCCGGTGGTGCGCGAAGCCATGCTGCCGTGGCTTGACGCTCGCTTCGGCAATGCGTCGAGCCGGCACGAGTACGGTCGTCAGGCGCGTGCCGCGATTGACGAGGCTCGGGCACAGGTTGCTGCAGCCGTTGGCGCGCATGCCACAGAAGTGGTCTTTACCAGCTGCGGGTCGGAAGCCAACAACCTGTTCATCAAGGGTGTTGCCGCATGTCGCAAACCGGGTCTGGTGGCGATCAGCGCCATTGAACATCCGTGTGTGCGCGAGCCCGCCAAGGCTTTGCGCCGGGCAGGCTGGACGCTGCGAGAGATCGCGGTGGATTACGCCGGCCGAATTGACGCTGCCGACTGGGCCGAGGTGCTTGAAGCCAAGCCGGCCATCGTGTCGGTAATGCTCGCCAACAACGAAACCGGCGTGCTGCAGGCGATTGACCGCCTCGCGCCGGAAGCGGGCAGGGCGGGAGCCTGGTTCCACACGGACGCTGTGCAGGCGTTGGGCAAGATTGCAGTGGATTTCCGCCGTCTCGGCGTGCACGGCTTGACGGTTTCGGCCCACAAGATCGGCGGCCCGCTGGGCGCCGGCGCACTGATTCTCGACAAGAGGGTTGAAGTTGCGCCGTTGATCGCCGGCGGAGGCCACGAACGCGGGCTGCGTTCCGGCACCGAGAACGTCGCCGCCATCGTCGGATTTGGCGTGGCATGTGAAGTTGCAGTGAAGCGAGTCGAAATGGAAGCGCGCCGCCTGACGGTCTTGCGTGAGCGACTGGAGACCTCGCTGGCTGGTCTGGGTGCGCGCATTTTCGCGCTGGACGCTGAGCGCTTGCCGAACACCAGCTTCTTCACCATCGAAGGCATTGATGGTGAAACCCTGGTCGCCAAGCTCGATCGTGCCGGTTTTGCATGCGCCAGTGGTTCGGCCTGCTCCAGTGCCAACCCGGAGCCGTCGCACACGCTGATGGCGATGGGCGTCGAACCTGAACTCGCACGCAACGCCTTGCGCGTCAGCCTCGGGCGCAGCACCACCGCTGACGACATTGAACGCTTTGCCGCCGGCTTTGCCCGGCAGGTACAGGAACTGAGAAGTCTGGCCGCGATTGCGGTCTGAACAACGACAACACCAGGTTTTACGGAGAAACACGATGCTGAAGTTTCCGATCTACCTCGACTATTCGGCCACCACCCCGGTGGATCCGCGCGTTGCAGCGAAGATGATCCCGTGGCTGACCGAACAGTTCGGCAACCCGGCGAGCCGCTCGCACGCTTACGGCTGGGAAGCCGAGAAGGCTGTCGAAGATGCGCGCGGAGAAGTCGCTGCGCTGGTCGGTGCCGATCCGCGCGAGATCGTGTGGACCTCGGGCGCCACCGAATCGAACAACCTCGCCATCAAGGGCGCGGCGAACTTCTATCAGGGCAAGGGCAAGCACATCATCACGCTCAAGACCGAGCACAAGGCGGTACTCGACACCGTGCGCGAACTCGAGCGTCAGGGCTTTGAAGCCACCTATCTCGACGTGCAGGAAAACGGCCTGGTCGACCTCGATGCGCTGAAGGCCGCGATCCGCCCGGACACCATCGTGATCTCGATCATGATGGTCAACAACGAGATTGGCGTGATTCAGCCGATCGCCGAAATCGGCGAGCTCTGTCGCGAGAAGGGCATCGTCTTCCACGTCGATGCCGCGCAGGCCACCGGCAAGGTCGCCATCGACCTGAACACGCTGAAGGTCGACCTGATGTCGTTCTCGGCCCACAAGACCTACGGCCCGAAAGGCATCGGTGCGCTGTACGTGCGCCGCAAGCCGCGTGTGCGCCTGGAGGCCCAGATGCACGGCGGCGGCCACGAGCGCGGTCTGCGCTCGGGCACGCTGGCCACGCACCAGATCGTCGGCATGGGCGAAGCGTTCCGTCTGGCGCGCGAGGAAATGGCTAGCGAGATGGAACGCATTCGCAGCTTGCGCGACCGTCTAATGAACGGCTTCAGCGACATGGAAGCGGTCTATGTGAACGGCGACGCTGATCATCGCGTGCCGCACAACCTGAACATTTCCTTCGCCTATGTCGAAGGCGAGTCGCTGATCATGGCGATCAAGGATGTCGCGGTGTCGTCCGGCTCGGCCTGCACCTCGGCCAGCCTGGAGCCGTCCTACGTGCTGCGCGCGCTGGGCCGCAACGACGAACTGGCGCACAGCTCGATCCGTTTCACGATCGGCCGTTTCACCACGGTCGAAGAAATCGATTTCACCATCGATCTGCTCAGGAAGCGCATCGGCAAGCTGCGCGAACTCTCCCCGCTGTGGGAGATGGTGCAGGAAGGCGTAGACCTCGATACCGTACAATGGGCGGCTCACTGAGCCGGCCGGAAACCGAAGGAGATTCACCATGGCATATAGCGAAAAACTTCTGGACCACTACGAGAACCCGCGCAACGTCGGTTCGTTCGCCAAGGACGATGACGGCGTAGGTACCGGCATGGTCGGTGCTCCGGCCTGTGGCGACGTGATGAAGCTGCAGATCAAGGTCGGCGCTGATGGCGTCATCGAGGACGCCAAGTTCAAGACCTACGGCTGTGGTTCGGCCATTGCGTCGAGCTCGCTGGTGACCGAATGGGTCAAGGGCAAGACCGTTGATCAGGCGCTCGAGATCAAGAACACCGCGATCGCCGAAGAACTGGCGCTGCCCCCGGTCAAGATCCACTGCTCGATCCTGGCTGAAGATGCCATCAAGGCGGCTGTGGCCGACTACAAAAAGAAGCGCGAAGTCTGAAAACGGAGGCCAGCATGGGTGTAACCCTTAGCGAAAAAGCTGCACAGCACGTCAGCAACTACCTCTCGAAGCGTGGCAAGGGCCTCGGCATCCGCCTCGGCGTGCGCACGAGCGGATGCTCGGGTATGGCCTACAAGCTGGAGTTCGTTGACGAGCAGCAGCCCGAAGACTTCGTGTTCCAGAGCCACGGGGTGAGTGTCGTGGTCGACCCGAAGAGCCTGCCGTACCTCGAAGGTACCGAGCTGGACTTCGTGCGCGAAGGGCTCAACGAAGGTTTCAAGTTCAACAACCCCAACGTCAAGGACGCCTGCGGTTGTGGCGAGAGCTTTAACGTCTGAGCCCTGATGACCACTGATCTGCAGCAGGATTTCTTCGCCCTTTTCGGATTGCCGCGCCGTTTCCGCATCAAGGAAGCGGCGCTCGAAGCGGCGTACCACGAGCTGCATACGCGTGTTCATCCTGATCGCCACGCTCATCTGCCGGATGCGGACCGTCGCCGCGCCATGCAGTGGGCCACGCGTGTCAACGAAGCCTTCAGCACGCTGAAAGCCCCGCTGGCGCGCGCTCGCTATCTGATCGAGTTGGCCGGCATCGATCTCGGCATCGAAACCAACACCGCGATGTCTCCCGCCTTTCTGATGGAACAGATGGAATGGCGTGAAGCAGTGGAGGAGGCCGAAACGGCCGCTGACGCGAGTGAACTTGAGCATCTGCATCAGCGCCTGCGTACCCAGACCCGCGAACTGCTCGGTGAGTTGGAACGCCTGATTGATGATGAGCAGGCCTACGGCGAAGCCGCCGATACCGCGCGCCGGCTGATGTTCCTCGACAAGCTCAGACACGAAATTGACGACGCCCTCGAGGCGCTGGACAACTGATGGCATTACTTCAGATCGCCGAGCCCGGCCTTGCGGCCGAGCCGCACAAACACAGGCTTGCGGCGGGCATCGATCTCGGCACCACCAATTCGCTGGTCGCTTCCGTGCGCAGCGGTACGACCGACTGTTTGCCCGACGAGCAGGGCAGGGTGATCCTGCCCTCCGTCGTGCGCTACCGCGCCGATGGCGCTACCGATGTTGGCCACGAAGCGGCCGCAGCGGCAGCGACGGACCCGCGCAACACCATAGTCTCGGTCAAACGCTTCATGGGCCGCGGCCTGAGCGACGTCCGGCATGCCGCGTCCGCGCCCTACGATTTCGTCGAAGGCGAGGGCATGCTGCGCATCCGCACCGCTCAAGGTGTCAAGAGCCCGGTCGAGGTGTCGGCCGACATCCTGCGCACGCTCGCGCGCCGTGCCGAAGCCACCCTCGGCGGCGAGTTGACCGGCGTGGTCATCACCGTGCCGGCCTATTTCGACGACGCTCAGCGCCAGGCCACCAAGGATGCCGCGCAGCTTGCCGGCCTCAACGTGTTACGCCTGCTCAACGAGCCGACGGCGGCCGCCGTGGCCTATGGCCTCGACAACGCTTCCGAAGGCGTCTATGCCGTGTACGACCTCGGCGGCGGCACCTTCGACATTTCCATTCTCAAGCTCTCGCGCGGCATTTTCGAAGTGCTGTCGACCAACGGTGACAGCGCGCTTGGCGGCGACGATTTCGATCACTGTGTGTATGACTGGGTGTGCGAAACCGCCGGTGTCACGCCCGCTGACGAACGCGACGTGCGCGCCTTGCTCGACGCCGCGCGCAATGCCAAGGAAGCACTGACTGGCGCCGAAGCAGTCGTACTGCGCCTCAGCCTGTCGTCCGGCGAAAAGGTCGAGCTCGATATCTCGCGTGAAACCTTCGAGCGCATCAGCGCCGATCTGGTCAAGCGCACGCTATCGCCGGTACGCAAGGCGCTGCGTGATGCCGACCTGGGGGCCGAAGACATCAAGGGTGTGGTGATGGTCGGCGGCGCGACGCGCATGCCGCAGATCCAGCGCGCCGTAGCCGAATACTTTCAGTGCGAACCGCTCAACAACCTCGACCCCGACCGGGTGGTGGCGATGGGCGCAGCCATTCAGGCCAACGTACTCGCCGGCAACCGCCAGGACGGCGAAGACTGGCTGCTGCTCGACGTCATTCCGCTGTCACTGGGGCTGGAAACCATGGGCGGACTGGTCGAGCGCGTCGTGCCACGCAACTCGACGCTGCCGACTGCGCGCGCGCAGGAGTTCACCACCTTCAAGGACGGCCAGACCGCCATGGCCATCCACGTCGTGCAGGGCGAGCGCGAACTCGTCGCCGACTGCCGATCCTTGGCACGCTTCGAACTGCGCGGCATTCCGCCGATGACGGCAGGCGCGGCGCGCATCCGTGTGAGCTTTCAGGTCGACGCCGATGGCCTGCTGGCGGTATCCGCCCAAGAGCTGTCCTCGGGTGTCGAGGCCAGCGTGGCGGTCAAGCCTTCCTATGGTCTGTCGGACGACGAGATCGCCGACATGCTGCGCGCCGGTATGGAACACGCCGGCGAAGACATGAACGCGCGCGCGCTGCGTGAGCAGATCGTCGAGGCCGACCGCGTCATTGAAGCCACGCAACACGCGCTGTGGATCGACGGCAAACTATTGTCGGCCGACGAACGCGCAGTCATCGATCAAGCCATTGCCGAATTGCGCGAGCTGCGCGACGGCACTGACCACCGCGCCATCAAGGCCGGCATCGAAACCCTTGCCCATGCGACCGACGCCTTCGCCGCGCGCCGCATGGACCAAAGCATCCGGTCGGCACTGGCCGGCCGCAACGTCAACGAGATCACCACATGACCCAGATCATCGTCCTGCCGCATGTCGAGCTGTGTCCCGACGGCACGGTCATCGAAGCCGAACCCGGCGTCACCATTTGCGACACCTTGCTCGCCAACGACATCGACATTGAGCATGCCTGCGAGAAGTCCTGCGCCTGCACGACGTGTCACGTCATCGTGCGCGAAGGCTTCGGTTCGCTCAACGAAGCGACCGAAGATGAGGAAGACATGCTCGACAAAGCCTGGGGCTTGGAGCCGCAGTCGCGCCTGTCGTGTCAGGCCAAGGTGGCCGACACCCCGTTGGTGGTCGAGATCCCGCGTTACACCATCAACATGGCCCGGGAGCATCACTGATGAAATGGACTGACGTACAGGAAATTGGTATCCAGCTGGCCGACCGTCATCCGGAGGTTGATCCGCTGAAAATCAACTTTGTCGATCTGATGAACTGGGTGGTCGCGCTGCCCGAATTCGACGACGACCCCAAACATTGCGGAGAACGCATTCTCGAAGGCATCCAGCAAGCCTGGATTGACGAGATGGACTAAAAAAAAGGCGCCCGCGGGCGCCTTTCTTCATTCGGGCAGGTCACTCGCCTGCACCAGGAACACCATGTCGTCACCACCCGAAGTCGGAATCCAAACCAGCGGCAGATCAGGGAAGGCCGCTTCAACCAGATCGCGGTTGTGCCCGACCTCGACGGCCAGCACACCATCCGTCGTGAGGTGTGCGCGCGCACCGGCGATGATGTGGCGCACCACATCCATGCCGTCTTCACCCGCAGCCAGCGCCATGCGCGGCTCGTGCAGGTATTCGGCGGGCAGCGCGTCCATGGACTCGTGCGTGACATACGGCGGATTCGACACGATAAGATCGAAGCGACGCCCGGCCAGGCCGGAGAACACGTCGGTCTTCACCAGCTCGACCTGATCCTGCATGCCGTAGTCGTCGACGTTGCGACGGGCCACGGCCAGCGCATCTTCGGACAGGTCGGCCGCGACCACGCGGGCGTTCGGGAAGACATGCCCCATCACGATGGCGAGGCAGCCCGAGCCGGTGCACAGATCGAGTACGTCATGCACCTCACCATGTTCCGGCAGCCACGGCGAAAGCCCGTCGCCAAGCAGCTCGGCAAAGAACGAGCGCGGCACGATCACACGCGAATCCACATAGAAGCGGAAATCGCCGAGCCAGGCTTCGTTCACCAGATAAGCGGTGGGAATGCGCTCGTTCGCACGACGTTCGATCACGTCAAACAGCTGCTCACGCTCCTCGGCGGTGATGCAGGCATCCAGAAACGGCTCCAGACGATCCAGCGGCAGCGCCAGCGTGTGCAGCAGCAGCCACACGGCTTCGTCGTAGGCATCGCTGCAGCCATGACCAAAATGCAGCCCGCCGCGGTTGAAGCGGGTGACGGCGTAACGCAGCCAGTCGCGCAAGGTCACCAGCTCGGCCAGCGGACCGTGCTCGTGCACATGGTCGTGATCCGGGTGATCGCAGTTTTCGTCGCAGTGTTGATCGTGCATCTCAGGGCTTCGCAAGGAGGTTCTTCAGGGTGCGGGCATAGATCGCCGACAGCGGTTCGATGGAATCGACCGGCACGCACTCGTTGAGTTGGTGGATGGTGGCGTTGATCGGGCCGAACTCGACCACTTCACGGCAGATGTCGGCGATGAAGCGGCCGTCGGAGGTGCCGCCGGTGGTGGACAACTCGGTGTCGAGGCCGGCGACATCGCGGATCGCGCTGGACAGTGCCGCCACCAGATCGCCACGCCCGGTCAGGTAAGGCCTGCCCGACAGGTGCCAGTCGATGGCGTACTCGACGCCGTGACGAGCAAGAATTTCGTGCACACGTGCCTTGAGTTCGTCAGCCGTCGTGACCGAGGCAAAGCGGAAGTTGAACAACACTTCGCATTCGCCGGGGATGACGTTGTTGGCGCCGGTGCCGGCGTGGATGTTCGAGACCTGGAAGGTCGTCGGCGGGAAGAACTCGTTGCCGTCATCCCAGTGCGTGGTGGCCAGCTCGGCCAACGCCGGGGCGAAAGTGTGAATCGGATTGGTCGCCAGATGCGGATAAGCCACATGCCCTTGCTTGCCCTTCACACGCAGCGTGCCGGAGAGCGAACCGCGGCGGCCGTTCTTGATCATGTCGCCCAGGGTCTTCACCGAGGTCGGCTCACCAACGATGCAGTAATCCAGCGTCTCGCCGCGTGCGCCCAACGCCTCGACGACCTTGACCGTGCCGTGCGTGGCAATGCCCTCCTCGTCGGAAGTGAGCAGCAGCGCGATGGACCCGGAGTGGTCCGCGTGGTCAGCCAGGAAGGCTTCGATGGCGGTGACAAAGGCCGCCAACGACGTCTTCATGTCAGCCGCGCCACGGCCATACAACTTGCCGTCGCGAATTTCGGGCAGGAAGGGGTCGGAGTCCCATTTGTCGAGCGGGCCGGTCGGGACAACATCGGTATGGCCGGCAAAACACAGCACCGGCGCGGCCGTACCGCGCCGCGCCCACAGATTGCTGACGCCACCGACGTCGATGCGCTCGAAACGGAAACCGAGCGGCGCAAGGCGCTGCTCGATCAGCGCCAGACAACCAGCGTCTTCAGGGGTGACCGAATTGCGCGCGATCAGCGCGCGGGCAAGTTCTAGGGTAGGGGATGCGGCAGATGCGGACATGGGTCTGTTCGTTGGATGCCCTCCGGCACGTGCCGGAGGGATGCCTCATTGCTGAGGCGAGTCTTCGGTGTTGAGCGTAAAGCCGCTGAACGAGCCGCCACCATCAGGGCCGTCTCCACTGCGCGGCTTGTTGCCGCTGCGGCTTTCCTTGACCTGGGCGTTGTTGATGAGCCAGTGCAGGTTGCTCGGCGAATCGGCGTTGGCCAATGCCTCGTCGAGGCTGATGAGCTTCTCGCGGTACATCCGATACAGATCCTGCTCGAAAGTCTGCGAGCCGGGCGACAGGCTTTGCTCCATCGCCTCTTTGATCTCGTTGAGGTTGCCGGCTTCGATCAGCTCGCCAATGTGGCGAGTGTTCATCAGGATCTCGACGGCCGGCGCGCGCAGCCCGTCGGGCTTGCGCACCAGACGCTGCGAGACGATGCATCTGAGCGCCACGGCCAGATCGAGATACAGCAGGGAGCGGTTCTCGAGCGGGAAGAAGTTAACGATGCGGTTGAGCGCGTGATAGGCGTTGTTGGCGTGCAGCGTGGCCAGACACAGGTGCCCGGTCTGCGAGTAGGCCAGCGCGGCCTGCATGGTCTCGCGGTCGCGAATCTCGCCGATCAGGATGCAGTCGGGCGCTTGGCGCATGGCGTTGCGCAGGGCGTCATGCCAGGAGTGCGTATCGATGCCGACTTCGCGCTGGTTCACGACTGACTTGCTGTGCGAGAACAGGTATTCGATCGGGTCTTCGACCGTCAGGATGTGCCCCGACTGGTTGCGGTTGCGGTGATCGATCATCGACGCCAGCGTGGTCGACTTGCCCGAACCAGTGGAACCCACGACCAGCACCAGACCGCGCTTCTCCAGCACGGTCTCGGCCAGTGCCGAGGGCAGGCCGAGTGTGTCGAGCGTCGGGATGTCGCCCTGGATGAAGCGCACCACCACCGCGATGCTGTTGCGCTGCCAGAAGATGTTGATGCGGAAGTTGCCGATGTTGCGCGCGCCGCGCGAGACGTTGAGCTCGCGATCTTTGTCGAAGCGCTCAAGCTGCTCCGGCGTAACCAGCTCTTCGACCATCTTGCGGATCATGGCGGGGTCCATGATCTGCTGGTTGATCGGCATGGTGTGGCCCTGAACCTTGATGTGGATCGGGGCGCCCGCGCTGATGAAGATGTCCGAGGCCTTCTTCTCGGACATCAGCTGGAACAGTTTGTCGAAAATCATCGCTGGCACACTCCTGCAGGGGCAGGGGCTTGTCGCCCCCGCGGGTCATGCGGCGGTCTGCAGGGCGCTCAGGCGCCGCGCAGCAGTTCGTTGATGGCGGTCTTGGAACGCGTCTGGGCGTCCACCTTCTTCACGATCACGGCGCAGTAGAGGCTGTACTTGCCATCGGCCGACGGCAGGCTGCCCGGCACCACGACCGAACCGGCCGGCACACGGCCGTAATGCACTTCGCCGGTTTCGCGATCATAAATGCGGGTGCTCATGCCGATGTACACGCCCATCGAGATTACCGCGTTTTCCTCGACGATCACGCCTTCGACGATTTCCGAACGCGCGCCGATGAAGCAGTTGTCCTCGATGATGACCGGGCCGGCCTGCACCGGCTCCAGCACGCCGCCGATGCCCACGCCGCCCGACAGGTGCACGTTCTTGCCGATCTGCGCGCACGAACCGACGGTGGCCCAGGTATCAACCATCGAGCCTTCATCCACGTAGGCGCCGATATTCACGTAGGACGGCATCAGCACCACATTCTTGCCGATGAAGGAACCACGGCGCGCAACGGCCGGCGGCACTACACGGAAACCGCCTTCGCGGAACTGCTCCGGCGTGTAGTCGGCGAACTTGGTCGGCACCTTGTCGAAATACTGCGTGGCGCCGCCCGGCATGGGTTCGTTGTCGGCCAGACGGAAGGAGATAAGCACCGCCTTCTTCACCCACTGGTTCACCACCCACTTGCCGTCGACCTTCTCAGCCACGCGCAGCGTGCCGGCGTCGAGCCCGGCGAGCACTTCATTCACCGCATTGCGGATCTCGGCCGGAGCGGAGGAGGGGGACAGGGTGGCGCGCGCCTCGAAGGCGTCGTCGATGATCTTCTGCAGTGCTGAGGACATTGGAGGTTCCGTTTCTTGTTTTACAGGGAGCGGCACAGCGCGGCGATGCGCTCGGCGCCTTCGATGCATTCGGCGGTCTCGGCCACCAGCGCGATGCGGATGAAGCCCGCGCCAGGGTTGATGCCACCGGATTCGCGGGCCAGAAAGCTGCCCGGCAGGACCGTAACATTATATTCGGCGACCAGCCGACGGGCGAACTCGGTGTCCGACACCGGCGTACGCGCCCACAGGTAGAAGCCGGCGTCCGGCACCTCGACGCCCAGATGCGGCGCGAGGATGGGCGTGACCTTGGCGAACTTTTCGCGGTACAGGCGGCGGTTGTCTTCGACGTGGGCCTCGTCGTGCCAGGCCGCAACGGACGCCGCCTGCACGGCCGGACTCATCGCGCAGCCGTGGTAGGTGCGGTAGGCATGGAAGGCGCGTACCAGCTTCGCATCGCCCGCCACGAAGCCCGAGCGCAGGCCCGGCACGTTGGAGCGCTTGGACAGGCTGGAGAACATCAGGATGTTGCGGAAGTCGCTACGGCCGAGCTGTGCCGCAGCCTGCAGCGCGCCGACCGGCTTGGCGGCCTCGTCGAAGTAGATTTCCGAGTAGCACTCGTCCGACGCAATGACGAAACCGTAGCGGTCGGACAGTTCGAACAGTTCGGCCCATTCGGCCACCGTCATCACGCGGCCGGTCGGATTTCCCGGCGAACAAACGTACACCAGTTGTACGTCGCGCAACACCGCTTCGGGAACGCCCGTGAAATCCGAGGCAAAGCCGTTTTCCGGGCGGTTATTGACGAACACGGCCTCGGCACCGGCCAGCAGCGCCGCGCCTTCGTAGATCTGATAGAAGGGGTTCGGTGCCAGCACCTTCGCGCCCGGACGAGTGGCGTCGATCACGCACTGCGCAAAAGCGAACAGCGCCTCACGTGTACCGGTAACCGGCAGCACCTGCGTAGCCGCGTCGGTACCGTCCAGCCCATAACGACGGCCGATCCATGCCGCGATGGCTGCGCGCAGCGCGTCGGTGCCCTGGGTCGTCGGGTAGGTGGCCAGGCCGTCAAGGTTGTCGGCTAGCGCCTGCTTGATGAAGGCTGGCGTGGCGTGGCGCGGCTCGCCGATGGACAGACGGATCGGCGCGAGTCCGGCCGGCGGCGTGGCGCCATCGAGCAGCTCGCGCAGTTTCTCGAACGGGTAGGGGTGGAGGCGGTCCAGGTTCGGATTCACGGCAATGGCAGCAGCATTTCGGAAGGGGATGTCGGGCGGGCGAAACAGGCCGGCAATGGTATCATGGCGCGCCATCCCGGAACCCGCTCCAGCAGCCGAAAACGTGCGACTCGCCAAGCTCAAACTCGCCGGATTCAAGACCTTCGTAGACCCGACCACGGTGGTCACGCCGGGCAATCTGGTCGGCGTCGTCGGGCCCAACGGCTGCGGCAAGTCCAACATCATCGACGCGGTGCGTTGGGTGTTGGGCGAGATGCGCGCCAGCGCACTGCGCGGCGAATCCATGCACGACGTCATCTTCAACGGCTCGACCACACGCAAGGCGGTGCAACGCGCGAGTGTCGAGCTGGTTTTCGACAACGCCGAAGGCCGCGCTGCGGGGCAGTGGTCGCGCTATGCCGAAATTGCGGTCAAGCGCGTGCTCGACCGCAGTGGTGAGTCCAGCTACCACATCAACAACACCCAGGTGCGCCGCAAGGACGTCATCGACCTGTTCCTCGGCACCGGCCTGGGCCCGCGCGCCTACGCCATCATCGAGCAGGGCATGATCTCGCGCATCATCGAGGCCCGCCCCGAGGACATCCGCGGCTTTCTCGAAGAAGCCGCTGGCGTCACCAAATATCGCGAACGCCGCAAGGAAACCGAAGGCCGGCTGTCGGATGCACGCGACAACCTCGCGCGTCTCGAAGACATTCGCGGCGAACTCGGCGAGCGTATCGACCACCTGCGCGAACAAGCCCGTGTCGCCAGCCGCTACCGCGAACTGCACACCGCCCACGAGCAACGCCAGCAACTGCTGTGGCTGCTCAAGCTGACCCAGGCGCGCGACGAGCAGCAGCGCATGGAGCAGGAACTGGCGGCGACCTCGTCTCGCCTGGAAGCGGATAGCGCCCGTCTGGCCGAGCTGGAAGCGATGGTCGAGGCGGCACGCGAACAACACCAGCAGTTCTCCGAGACCACGCAGGAAGCGCAGTCGGCGCTGTTCGCAGCCTCGGCCGAAGCCAGCCGCCTCGACAGCGAATTGCGGCACCTCAACGACACCCGATCCCGGCTGGAACAGCGCCTGGCCGAACTCGCCGCTTCGCTGGCTGACTGGCAAGCGCGCGAACGCGCGGCCGTGCAGGACGGCGAGCGCTGGAACGAACTGCGCGACAACGCCGAAACGCGCGCCGAGCAAGCCGCTGCCCGCCACGCCGAGATTGCCGATCGTCTGCCCGGCGTGGAAGCCGAGCGCAGCGCCGCCGATGCCGCTGTTGCGCAGGCACGCCGTGAGTTGAGCGATACCGAACAGCGCCTGCGTGTCGAGGAAACCAATCGCAGCAACGCCCGCCGCGCTATCGACCAGCTCGCACAGCGCCGCAGCCGGTTGGAGGACGAAGCGGGCCGTATCGAAGGACCGGATGCCACAACGATTGCGCGCGACGAGGCCAAAGTCGAAGCGCTGCAAAGCACCCTGTCCGACGCGCAGCACGCGCTGGCCGAACACCAGACGCGCTGGCCGGACGCGCAGGCCGCGCTGAAACGCGCCATCGAACACGAACAACTCGCGCGCCGTGCGCTCACCGAGCAACGCGCCCGCCGCGACGCATTGGCGCAATTGCAGGCGCGCGTGCAGACCAGCGGAAAGCTGGGTGACTGGCTCGAAAAGCACGGCTTGGCCACCCTGCAGCCCTTGTGGCGACACATCGAAGTTGAGACCGGCTGGGAGCGCTCGGCCGAGGCCGTGCTGCGCGAGCGTCTGGCGGCCTTGACCGGCGTGAGCGCCGAGCACGCCGCAACCGTACTCGGCGACATCCCGCCGGGTTCGCTAGCGCTGGCCTTTGCTGACGGCGCAGGCGCGACCGAAATCAGTCCGCCTTCTCCGGATGCACAAGCCTTTGCAAAGCTGATCCGCAGCGCCGATCCGGCGATCGGGGGGCTGCTTGCCGACTGGCTCAACGGCGTGTTTGCAGTCGATTCGCTGCAGCCCTGGCTGGCGCGTCGCAGTGCGCTGCAGCCCGGCTGCATTCTGGTCGACAAGCAAGGGCGCTGCCTCACCCGCAATGCGCTGATCAGCCACCTGCCGGATGACCGCACGCATGGCGTGATCGAGCGCCAGCGCGAAATCGACACGCTCAACACCCGCATCGAAACCTTGCAGCACGAAGCCGAAGTTGCCCACGAAGCCGTTACGGTTTGCGAACAGCAGGCGGCGGAACTGCAGGAAGGGCTCAACGCCGCACGCCGCGACGCGCAGGCGTTGCAGCAGCAACTGCACACCGCACAGGTCGAGCTGCTCAAACTCGTGCAGGCCGGCGAACGGGCGACCGAGCGGCGGGCACAGCTCGAACACGACCTGGCCGAACTAGCGCGTCTGGAAGAAGCCGAGCGCGAACACGTGCAGCGCGCCGAAGCCGAGCACGGACGCAGCGCCGAGCTTGCGGCAATCCAGCGCGAACGGCTGTCTGCCGCGCAGGAAGTGCTGTCCGAGCGGGAGCAGGATGTGCGCGAAGTGCGGCTGCTAGAGCAATCCGCCGCGCGCGAGGAGCAGGAAGCACGTTTCTCGCTGCGCGAATGCGCGGCCAAGCTGGAGGAAGCGGCGCGCGCTGCGACGTTGGCAGCAGAGCAGATCGCGCGCATCGCGGCCGAAACCGCTACGCACGAGGACACCCTGGCAGCCACTGACGTATCGCGTTGCGAGGCCGCGCTGCAGGAGGCCTTGGCTTTGCGCGCTCGTCGTGAGGCGGAGCTGTCGTCCTGCCGGGATGCGCAGGAAGACGCCTCTGCACGGCTGCGCCAATGCGAAGAACAACGGCTTTCATGCGAACACGCCGCCGCGCCGCTGCGTGAGCGCATCGGCGAACTGCGCCTGGCGGTGCAGGCGGCTTCGATGGCTGCAGCGCAGTTCGACGAACGCCTGAGCGAAGCTCAGGCCGACGTCGAAGCCTTGCGCCCGCTGCTCAGCGACGATTTGCGCGAAGCCTCGCTGACACGCGAAGTCTCGCGTCTGGCGCGCGAGATCGAGGAGCTCGGGCCGGTCAACCTCGCGGCACTCGACGAAGTCACCAGCGCCGAAGAGCGCCGCGGCTATCTGGATGCCCAGAACGACGACCTGAGCGAAGCCATCGGCACGCTGGAAGACGCCATCCGCCGCATCGATCGCGAGACGCGCGAGCAGTTACGCCAGACTTACGAAACCGTTAACGGCCATTTCGGGGAAGTGTTTCCGCAGCTTTTCGGTGGAGGCCAGGCCGCACTGGTGATGACCGGCGAAGAGATCCTCGACGCCGGCATCCAGATCGTCGCGCAGCCGCCGGGCAAGAAAAACAGCTCGATACATCTGCTCTCGGGCGGCGAAAAGGCGCTGACCGCGATCGCGCTGGTATTCTCGATGTTCCAGCTCAACCCCGCGCCGTTCTGCATGCTTGACGAAGTGGATGCACCACTGGACGATGCGAACACCGAACGCTACTGCAACATGGTGCGACGCATGTCTGCGCAGACGCAGTTCGTGTTCATCAGCCACAGCAAGATCACGATGGAAATCGCCGAACAACTGGTCGGCGTGACAATGCAGGAACAAGGGGTCTCGCGCGTCGTGGAAGTAGACATGGAAGCGGCCTTGCGCCTGGCCGAACCGGCCGCCGCGTAGTACCCAGGGATTTGCGGCTCAGCTTCTGCGCCGCGCATGGCAATACCGCCTCAGGGCAGGACGGTTCCGGCAAAGAGCGGAATCACTAACAGGAACAACGATGGACAGCGAACTGCAGATTGGCCTGATCGCACTTGGCGTCGCCGCCGTAGTCGGCATTCTTGCCTACAACAAGTGGCAGGAACGCAAGCACCGCAAGATCGCGGAATCCACCTTCCGTTCCGACCACCCTGATGTGCTGCTGGGCGCCGCACCGCGCCGCCGCATCGAACCGAGCCTGGACGGCGATACGGTGGAGGCCGACGACGACTTCGAAGCGCTCGACGCATTCGAGCCAGTGGAGCCGCTGGAGCCGCTTGAACCGACCGAAGATTTCCGCGACGACGATCAGCCCACCGGGCGTCACGCCTTGCCGCAGATTCCGCGCGAACTGGATCCGCGCGTCGATTGCATCATCTGCATCGAAGCCATCGAACAGCTCGACATCGCACGCTTCTGGACGGCCCAGAGCGAGCAGTTGCGCGATCTCTCCAAGGCCGTGCGCTGGTTCGGCTTCGACGATGGTGACAACCATTGGCACGCGCTCACGCCGCACAGCGTTGGCGATTTCCACTGGTTGTGCGTGGCTTTGCAGATGGTCGACCGTCGCGGCGCGATCGACGAACACGAGTTCCGCAGCTTCACCGAAGGCGTGCAGCGCGTCGCCGACCAGTTCCTCGCCGTGCCGGCCAATGCGCCTGCGCGCACGGTTGCCCTCGCCAATGCAGCCGACACCGACACGCTGTGCGCCAGCGTGGACGTGCAGGTCGGCATCAATCTGGTCGCTCTGCGTGCGCCGTTTCCGGGAGCACGCATCCGCGCGCTGGCTGAATCCTGCGGCATGCACCTGGCCGACGATGGCAGCTTCCACTCCAGCGACGCGCAGGGTCGGCCGCTGTTCATGCTGAGCAACCACGAAACCGAACTGTTCGACGCCAGCAGCATGCCGGAGCTGTACACCCACGGCATGACCTTCATCATCGACGTGCCGCTGGTCGCCAATGGTGCGTCGGTATTCGACTCGATGATGCGTATTGCCGAAGTCATGGCCGAATCGCTCGACGGTGACATCGTCGATGACAACCGCGCGCCCTTCGGGCAAGACGAGGCCAACGTGATACGCCGCCAGATCCAGCGCATCCAGGCGCAGATGGAGGAGGGCGGAATCCCGCCCGGCGGCACGCTGGCTGCGCGCTTGTTCTCGGCCTGAGCGAAACACCGATGACTGGCAGCAGTGCTGAGCGCGTGCAGGCTCTACGCGAGCGCCTCGAGGCGTGGAATCACGCCTACTACGTGCTCGACGCACCGAGCGTACCGGACGCCGAGTACGACCGCGTTTTCCGCGAACTGCAAGCACTCGAACAAGCCCATCCCGAACTGCTCACCGCTGATTCACCCACGCAGCGTGTCGGGGGCGCACCAGCGCCCAACCTCAAACCGGTACGCCATGCCGTGCCGATGCTGTCGATCCGCACCGAGACCGACATTACCGAGCAGGGCGCGCGCAATTTTGATGCGCGCGTGCGCAATGCGCTGAAGCT
Source organism: Pseudazoarcus sp. NS34 (assembly GCF_059703725.1). Lineage (NCBI taxonomy): Bacteria > Pseudomonadati > Pseudomonadota > Betaproteobacteria > Rhodocyclales > Zoogloeaceae > Pseudazoarcus > Pseudazoarcus sp. NS34. The sequence goes on along the minus strand of NZ_BAAKIZ010000002.1, from coordinate 141,820 downwards.
CCCGTCTGACGCGTCGCCGGTGCGTTATCTGGCCGAACTCAAGTTCGATGGCCTCGCCATCAATCTGCGTTACGAAGACGGGCTGCTGGTGTGCGCCGCCACGCGCGGCGACGGCAGCACGGGCGAGGACGTCACGCACAACATCCGTACCATTCGCCAGATACCGCTGCGTTTGCGCGGTACGGCGCCGCCGGTGCTCGAAGTTCGCGGCGAGATCTACATGCGCCGCGACGCCTTCGAGCGCCTCAATGAGCGCCAGCGCGAGACGGATGACAAGGTCTTCGTCAATCCGCGCAATGCCGCGGCCGGCGCCGTGCGCCAGCTCGATCCGCGCATTGCCGCGCAGCGGCCGCTGTCATTCTTTGCCTACGGCATCGGCGAGCACGCCGGCTTCGACCTGCCACCCACCCAGTCCGACATGCTTGAGGCCCTTGGTGCTGCCGGATTTCCGGTGTGCGAGCACCGCACGCTGTCTGAAGGCGTCGATGGTCTGATCGCCTTCCATGCCGAAATCGCCACGCTGCGCGACCGCCTGCCTTACGACATCGATGGTGTGGTCTACAAGGTCAATGACTTCGCGCTGCAGGAGCAGCTCGGATTCGTCACCCGCGAACCGCGTTGGGCCGTGGCGCACAAATACCCGGCTCAGGAAGAGATCACCGAACTGCTCGACATTGAGGTTCAGGTAGGTCGTACTGGCGCGCTAACTCCTGTCGCAAGGCTCGCGCCAGTGTTCGTCGGCGGCGTCACGGTCACCAACGCGACCCTGCACAACCAGGGCGAAATCGACCGCAAGGATGTGCGTATCGGTGACTTCGTGATCGTGCGCAGGGCAGGGGACGTGATTCCGGAGGTCGTCGGGCCGGTGATCGATCGTCGCCCGACGGAGCGCGAATTACCGCGCTTTCACCTCATCGAACGCTACCCGAGCTGCCCGGTATGCGGCTCGGCCACCGTGGCGACCGAAGGCGAGGCGGTCATCAAGTGCTCAGGCGGACTGCACTGCAGCGCACAGCGCAAGCAGGCATTGCTGCATTTCGCGAGCCGGCGCGCCGTGGACATCGACGGCCTCGGCGAAAAGATCGTCGAGCAACTCGTTGACCGTGGCTGGGTGAAGAGCCCGGCCGAGCTCTACTCCTTGACCCCGCAACGGCTGGAGACGCTCGATGGCTTCGCCGAGGTGTCGGCCAACAAGCTTTACGAGGCGATCCAGCACAGTCGCGACGTGACACTCGATCGGCTGGTGTTCGGGCTCGGCATTCCCGGCATCGGCGAGACCTCGGCACGCGAACTGGCGCGCTTTTATGGCTCGATCGAGATGCTCGAGCGTGGGACACTGCTCAGTCTGCAGATGGTGCCCGACATCGGCCTGGCAACGGCGCTCAACGTGCAGCGTTTCTTTCGCGACGCCGAGAACCGCGAAGTCATTGGCGCCTTGCTCGACCCGCAAAACGGCATCCGCAATCCGCTGTTCGAGCGGGCGCCGACCGCGGTGAGCGCAACGCAAGTACTTGCAGCGCTGAGGCCGCTGCAGGTCAGCGAAGAAGATGGCAGCATCGAAATCATTGCCGATGGATTGGGCAAGCGCAGCGAAGATCGCGTTGCCGAACTACACCCGGCGCTGCTCGAACTGCGTGACGAGGCCTGGACGCCCGGCCGTCTTGCTGACGAAAGCGGCTTGTCCGCGCGACAGGCCTCAGCCGTACTTGATCGCATCCGCAGCGATGCGGCGAGTGCGCTATTCGAAGAATTCGCCTGTCTGGGCATAATCGTCGGCACAGCGCCCGAAGCACATGATGAAGGCCGCCTCGCCGGCAAAACCTTTGTGCTCACCGGCACGCTGCCGACGATGAGCCGTGACGCAGCCAAGGAACTCATCGAGGCGCAAGGCGGCAAGGTTGCCGGCTCGGTGTCCAAGAAAACGCACTTTGTCGTGGCCGGTGCCGAAGCTGGCTCGAAACTGACCAAAGCCGAGGAACTCGGCATTCCCGTACTCGACGAGGCGGGCCTGCTCGCACTCGTCGGCAACCCCTGAAGCAACGCCCCCAAGGACGATAGATGAAGAAGATCACCAAGGCCGTTTTCCCCGTTGCCGGCATGGGCACACGCTTTTTGCCCGCCACCAAGGCCAGCCCCAAGGAAATGCTGCCCATCGTCGACAAACCGCTGATCCAGTATGCGGTGGAAGAGGCCGTGGCCGCAGGCATCACCGACATGATCTTCATCACCGGCCGCACCAAGCGCGCCATTGAAGACCACTTCGACAAGGCCTACGAACTGGAAACCGAGCTCGAGGCACGGGGCAAGAAGGAGTTGCTGGATCTGGTCCGTCGTACGGTGCCGGCCTCCGTGAACTGCATCTACATCCGGCAGGCCGAAGCGCTGGGACTGGGTCACGCCGTACTGTGCGCGTCGCATGTCATCGACGACGATGAGGCCTTTGCGGTCATGCTCGCCGACGACCTGCTCGACAACCCGGGCGGCAAAACAGTGATGCAACAGATGGTGGAGGTCTACAACTACCACCGCTGCTCGGTACTGGGCACCATGAACGTGCCGCGAGAGCACACACGCCAGTACGGTATCGTCAGCACCGAAGGCAAGGACGGCAAGGTCATGCGAGTGGCCGGCATCATCGAAAAGCCCAAACCCGAAGATGCTCCGAGCACCCAGGCAGTGGTTGGCCGCTACATCCTCACGCCGCGCATCTTCGAATACCTGCGGGCAGTCAAGCCCGGCGCCGGCGGCGAGTTGCAGCTCACCGACGGTATTGCAGCGCTGCTTAACAACGAAGCGGTACTTTCCTACGAGTTGGAGGGAACGCGCTACGACTGCGGCTCGAAGATCGGATATCTGAAGGCCACCGTCGAGTTCGGGCTGCGGCACGCAGAAGTCGGCGCAGAATTCGACGCCTATCTGAAATCGCGTCAGTCGGCTGACTGAGCCGCTTTGGTGCCGCTCCAGTTGCGGTGCCACGCGATGAAGGCCGCGAGCGGCAGGGCAGGTGAGTACAGGTAGCCCTGGGCGTGCACGCAGCCCAGGGCCTTGACGGCTTGCGCCACGGCACTGGTTTCCACGCCCTCGGCCGTGACTTCCTTGATGCCCAGCCGGTCGGCGAGCTGCACCACTGCGCTGATGATCTCGCGATCATGCTGCGACTCGGTGGCGTTGCGGATGAAGCTCTGGTCGATCTTCACCTCCTGCACCGGCAGATTGCGCAGATAGCTCATGGTCGAGAAGCCGGTACCGAAATCGTCAATGGACAGACTCACGCCGCGCGCCCTGAAGTCGTGCAACACGGCTCGCACCGTTGCAGTGTCGTCGACCATGCCGGTTTCGGTGATTTCCAGGCGTATGGACGAAGGCGCCACCTTGCGTGTATCGAGCGCCTGAGACAGCAGGGCCGGCAATTCGACATCCAGCAGGTCTCCGGCAGACAGGTTCAGTGAAAGCTGGATGTGAATGCCTTCGTCGGCCAATGCACGGACGTTTTCGGCGGCTTCCATGAACAGCCAACGCGTGAAGTAGCTGCGCAGGTCGAGCTGATCGATCGACGCCAGCACATCGAGCGGCGGCAACCAGCCGTCGTCAGCCAGCGCAAAACGCAACAGGGCTTCGGCGCTGTCGCAACGGCCGTCATCCAACCGCACCTTGGGTTGCAGAAAAAGGCGGAAACCCTGGCCCGACAGCAGGCTCTTGCGAATGGCACGTTCGATCTCCTCTTGCCGGAAAGACAGATCGGATTCCATCTCCGGCACGTACCGCCCGTGCGCTCCGGGATTCAGGGATTTTTGATGCACTGCGATGCGTGCGGCCTGCACCAGCTCAAGCGGGGCAGGGGCATCGTCCGGCCACAGGGCGCCGCCGAACTGCAGGCGCGGCGGAAATTCCTGCCCCTCGACGACGAGTACAAGATCGGCAAACGTCCGTTCGAGCTTCAGCAAGGCCAACTCAAGCACAGCGGGGCTGCGCAGGTCGGGAAGCAATAGCAACCATTCCCCGGCGGTCAGCCGATACACGCCGTCGCCGTCACGCAAGACCTCTGCCAGCCGCGCCGACAGAGCGGCTTCAAGCTGCAAGAAGGCGTCCGGCAACATGCGCCGAAAACGCGAGTTGTCGGCCAGGGTGGCGATGATCACAGCACATGGCCGCGCGTCGCTTGTCATGGCGCGCGCGAGGGCATCGAGGGCACGACTGAGTTCTGCGGATGGGGCGAGAGGTCGCATCGTCAGTCGAGAAAGAAATCGCGCGGATCCAGCCCGTGCGATCCGGGCGGCAATGCCCGCACGATGCGGTAGTCCTCGCCCGAGGGCTGAGCCGGCGACAGCAAGAGGTCGATGCTGCGGGGGTAGCGTTCCAGCGACTTGTCCGGCCCGAGTAGCACCAGCACCTTGGGCTGCAGCCTGCGTACCCGATGTTGCTGGATCACCACGGCGACTTCACCACTGTTCAGTTCCACCAGCGTGCCGACAGGATACAGCCCGACGCATTGCAGGAACTGGTCAACCAGCGCGTCGGCAAAGGCACTGCCGCGACTCTGCTGGATGCGCTCCAGAGCGCCCTGCGGACTGAGTGCGTCACGGTACGGTCGGCGCGCAACCATCGCGCAATAGCTGTCCACCAGGCCGGAAGCCTGCGCGGCGATATCGAGTCGATTGTCGTGCAAGCCAAGCGGATAGCCGCTGCCATCAACCCGCTCATGGTGCTGCGCAATGATGGTGCGCACCGGCGCAGGAAGATTTCCCTGTTCGCCAAGCAGCGCCAGGCTGTGATCCACATGCGTGCGCACATGGGCGACTTCCGCCTCGGTCAGGGGCTCGACCTTGCCGAGCGTGGCCGGATCGAGCTCAAGCTTGCCGACGTCCTGCAGCAAGCCGGCGACGCCCATGGCCTGGATCTGAGCCTCCTGCAGACTCAGAAAGCGCCCGAAGACCATCAGATGGACCGACACGCTGAGCGCGTGGTCGTAGGTCGGAATGTCGCGTTGGCGCAAATGGCTCAGCCACAGCAGGGCGTCGGCGTTGCGTCCGACGCTTTGGGCCATCTCACCGATCAGGCTGTCGATACGACTGATCTCGTAATGTCCGCGCGACTTCAGTGATTCCAGCAAAAACGCGAACGCCCCCATTACCTCGTCGGCAATCGGGGCCACATATTCGAGTTCGGCATCGATACGACTACGCCCGTCCTGATCAACTGGCGGCGGCACCGCCAATTTGCGCTTGAGCGGCTTGCCGCTGCGCAGTTGCCGGCTGATGGCGAGAAACGCCAGCGCATCCTCGGAAGGATTACGCGCAACTCTTACGGGGTCTGGCTCGTCAAGAGCCCGGCGGTATTGAGCGCCCTGCGAAAGCAGGCGATCGACTCTGACATTGCGACAACAGGTCTGCAGATCGGCAATCTGATCGTTGTTCTCGATCAGAAAACCCTGAAACCAGAAAGGCGTTCCCAGCCACGGACGATCAAGCTCCGCGACATACATACCGACCTTCAGGTCGTGAGTGGAAACGGTTTCGATCAAGTTCTGCCCCAGCCGGCGACATTCTGGTCGAGTCTAGCACCAGTTGTCGCAAGCCGGACAGAGGCCGGACACGCCTCAGCGTGCCCGGCCCAGATACATCAGGCCTCGGCCTTGGAGGCGCGCTTGCGGTCGCTTTCTTTCAGGTAACGTTTGCGCAGGCGAATGCTCTTGGGCGTGATCTCGACGATCTCATCATCGGCGATGAACTCGATCGCGGATTCGAGCGTGAGTCCAATCGGCGGCACCAGACGCACGGCCTCGTCGGTACCCGACGCACGAACGTTGGTCAGCTGTTTGCCCTTGATCGGGTTCACCACCAGATCGTTGTCACGGCTGTGGATGCCGATGATCATGCCTTCGTACAGCGCCTCGCCGGGGCTGACGAACATACGGCCGCGGTCCTGCAGGTTCCACAGCGCGAATGCCACGGCAGCGCCGTCGTTCTGCGAGATCAGCACGCCGTTGCGGCGCTCGCTGAGCGCGCCACCCATGGGGCCGTAATCGTCGAACACGTGGCTGGCCAGACCCGTACCACGTGTCATGGTCAGGAACTCGCCCTGGAAACCGATCAGGCCGCGAGCCGGAATGCGGTACTCAAGGCGGACACGCCCCTTGCCGTCCGGCTGCATGTCCTGCAAATCGCCGCGACGACGTCCCAGCTCTTCCATCACGCTGCCCTGGTGGTCTTCCTCGACGTCCACGGTCAGCATTTCATACGGCTCAGACTTCACACCGTCGATTTCCTTGAAGACCACGCGCGGACGACCGACGGCCAACTCGAAACCTTCACGACGCATGTTTTCGAGCAGGATGGTGAGGTGCAATTCGCCACGGCCGGACACTTCGAAGACGTCCGAGTCGCTGGTGTAATTCACGCGCAGCGCCACGTTCTTGAGCAGTTCCTTCTCCAGACGCTCACGGATCTGGCGGCTGGTCACGAACTTGCCCTCACGGCCGGCCAGCGGCGAGGTGTTGACCATGAAGTTCATCGTCAGCGTCGGTTCATCGACGGCGATCGGCTTCATGCCGTCGAGCTTTTCCGGGTCGCACAGCGTGACACCGATGTTGACCTGATCGATACCGGCCACCAGCACGATGTCGCCGGCTTCGGCGAACTCGGCCGGCGAGCGCTCGAGGCCCTTGAAGGTCAGGATCTGGCTGACCTTGCCCTTGCCGCGGTTTTCTTCGCCGTACATCACGACCACTTCCTGGTTCGGACGGATGCGACCACGCTTGATGCGGCCGATACCCATCTGACCCATGTAGGTCGAATAGTCGAGCGAGCAGATCTGCAGCTGCAGCGGGCCGTCAGCATCCACCTCGGGCGCCGGAACGTGCTTGAGGACGGCCTCGAACAGCGGACGCATGTCCGTGCGCTCGTCGCCGAGCTTTTCCATCGCAAAGCCGTTCAGACCGGAAGCGAAGATCACCGGGAAGTCGAGCTGCTCTTCCGTCGCGCCAAGCTTGTCGAACAGGTCGAAAGTCTGGTCGATGACCCAATCCGGACGCGCGCCCGGACGATCGATCTTGTTGACCACGACGATCGGGTTGAGGCCCAGCGCCAGCGCCTTGCGGGTCACGAAGCGCGTCTGCGGCATCGGGCCTTCCTGCGCATCGACCAGCAGCAGCACGCTATCGACCATCGACAGCACGCGCTCCACCTCACCACCGAAGTCCGCGTGTCCCGGGGTGTCAACGATGTTGATGTGGGTTTCGCCGTACTGGATTGCGCAGTTCTTCGAGAGAATGGTGATGCCACGCTCCTTCTCGATATCGCCGGAGTCCATGACCCGTTCGGTCATTGCCTGGTGCGCGGCGAAGGTGCCGGACTGGCGGAGAAGCTGATCGACAAGGGTGGTCTTGCCGTGGTCAACGTGGGCGATGATGGCGATGTTGCGGATGGCGCGTGACATGGGAACCTGGAAGTGTCTGAAAAACCGGCGATTCTAGCATGGAGACATGAATCTTCCGTGAGTAAACTTGCTTCCCCCTCCAGACGAGGAGGGCGCAACGGCGTACATGCTAAAATCGGCGCCGTTTTTCCCTGGAGAATCGGATGCTTGCCATCATCGGCGGCAGCGGCCTGTCCCGCCTGTCATCGCTCGACGTTACACGCCGCGAGATCATGCGCACGCCATACGGCGAGCCCTCCGGCCCGCTTATCTTTGGGCGGCTGTGCGATCAGCCTGTGGTCTTCCTGGCGCGACATGGTTACGGCCACACCATCCCGCCTCACATGGTGAATTACCGCGCAAACATCTGGGCGCTGCGCGAAGCAGGTGCGTCTGGCGTGCTGTCTGTGGCTTCGGTCGGCGGCATCCGCTCAGACCTCGTGCCGGGTGCGCTGGTCGTGCCTCATCAGATTCTTGACTACACATGGGGCCGCGTCGGCACGTTCTTCGACCGGCCTGATGAGCCAGTGCATCACATTGATTTCACACACCCCTACGACGAAATCCTGCGCAAGCGCATTCTCGCAGCCGCAGAGCGGGCAGGGGAGCCCATGCTGGACGGCGCCGTGTACGCGACGACGCAAGGGCCACGCCTCGAAACCGCGGCCGAGATCGTCCGGTTCGAGCGTGACGGAGCCGATGTAGTCGGCATGACCGGCATGCCGGAAGCCGCGCTCGCCCGCGAACTCAACCTGCCGTATGCCGCCATCAACGTCGTCGCCAACTACGCCGCGGGCCTCGGCGACAGCACGAAGGGGATCGCATTCCAGCAGATCGAAGACGTTCTGCAAGACGCCATGACGCGCGTCCGATCTGTACTCGAGCACATTTGCGTCTGCTGACGTGGCCAAAGAAGGCGGCCAGATTCGAAACAGGAGGTTCACCTATGCGTCCCCTGACATTCGTCTTGTTGCTGCTTGCGGCGTCTTCCGCAAACGCTGACGTATTTCGATGCGACACCGCATCGGGAACCGTTTATCAGGGCCAACCATGCGCCCAGGCTACGCAACAACGCGAGATTGAGGAGCGCCTGACGGTCGTGCCTGGCAGCCCGATAAGACCGTCAGCCCAAGAATCTGCGACGCCGCCGCAAAGCCGAGCCGCCGTCCTCGACGCATCACAGCAATCGCAAGAGCCGAAACAGTGCCCACGGCTGCGCACTCGACTCGATAGTATCGATCGGCAAGCACGCCAACGTTCGACGGAGCGTCTAGCGGAACAACGGCGCAAGGTTTCAGCACAACTCCACGAGTTGAAGTGTTCGCTGCTCTAGGAGAGGTCGGCTCAGGGCGGAGTCGATGTACGCTTTTCCTGATCTTATAACGCGATAATTTGTATTATGTTAAGTAGAATATGGGAGGCAGACGCCGGCTAAGCGCGTCTTGCGCCACCTGGCGAATTGGTCCGCTCCGGGATGTCGAACGATCGACGTTCTCCGCGGCCCGCCGGTCACCAGCGAGGGGCGCAAAGCGCTGGCCGCTGCCGTCATCATCCGCACACGCGATCCATTATTCACGCCCGAGCTACCAAGAACCATCGCCATCACCCTGCGTGCCTCGATCCAATGGGAAGCCTGGCCGAGCTTTTGGAATCAGCCAGACAGTTCGGCAACTCGGGTTAGCGCCTCGTCGATGCGGTCGACAGCGATGACTTCGATGCCGCGCAGCTTCTGCTTCGGCGCATTGGCCTTGGGTACGACGGCCGTCGTGAAACCCAGCTTGGCGGCTTCACGCAAGCGCTCCTGACCGCGCGGCGCGGGCCGGATCTCACCTGCCAGGCCAACTTCACCAAACACTGCAAGTTCGCGCGGCAAGGCTTTGCTTTTCAACGAAGAAACGATCGACAGAAGCACAGCAAGATCAGCCGCCGGTTCGGCGATCTTGACCCCGCCAACGGCATTGACGAAGACGTCTTGATCAAAACAGACAATGCCTGCGTGCCGGTGCAGCACGGCCAACAGCATGGCCAAACGGTTCTGCTCCAACCCGACGCTGAGGCGACGCGGATTCGGGCTGTGTGCAGAATCGACGAGAGCCTGGATTTCGACCAGCAGCGGGCGCGTGCCTTCCTGCGTCACCAACACGCAACTCCCCGGAACCTGGCGCTCGTGCTGCGATAGAAAGATCGCCGACGGGTTGCTGACTTCGCGCAGGCCGCGGTCGGTCATGGCAAATACACCGAGTTCGTTGACCGCGCCAAAACGGTTCTTGATGGCGCGCACGAGGCGAAAGCTCGAATGCGTTTCGCCCTCGAAATACAGCACCGTGTCGACGATGTGTTCGAGCACGCGCGGCCCAGCCAGCGCACCGTCCTTCGTCACGTGACCAACCAGGACCAGACTAACGCCCGAGGTTTTAGCGAATCGGGTCAACTGGGCCGCGCACTCGCGCACCTGGGCAACCGATCCCGGGGCCGATTGCAAGGCCTCGGAATACATGGTCTGGATGGAGTCGATCACCGCGATACGCGGCCGCTCTGCGGCCAGCACGGCGAGAATTCGCTCAAGCTTGATCTCAGGCAGCATCCGCAGCCCGGAGGTATCGAGCTGCAGACGCTTTGCGCGCAGCGCGACCTGCTCTCCTGACTCCTCGCCGCTGACGTAGATGGCCGGATGCTCGGCGGCCAGCAAACTGAGCGCCTGCAACAACAGCGTTGATTTTCCGATCCCGGGGTCCCCGCCAATCAGAACAACGCCACCTGCAACCAGGCCGCCGCCGAGCACGCGGTCGAATTCCGCAATGCCGGTGCTGACGCGCGGTTCTTCGCGCGCCTCAAGCGCAGACAGCGGCTTGAGTTCGCCTACCGTTCCCGCCAGCGCTGCAAAACGCCCGCTCCCGCCGCCACCGCCCTGCTCCGCCACCGTTTCCGACAGCGTGTTCCAAGCTTTGCATTGCGGACACTGACCTTGCCACTGAGGTGCTTGCCCTCCGCACTCGCTGCATACGAAAACCGCGCGAGCCCGCGCCATCAGGTCTGTTCCCTCGCGATCTCAGCCGCCCGACGAGTCAGCGACTCAACCGCGTGATCAGCAAATGTGCGGATCAGGCGCGAGCAGAACTTGTCCTTGGGCATGATGACTTCCAGCGAGTTGTACAGGCGTGGCTCCAGACGGACGGCCGCGAGAGAGCCTTCGGTGAGCTCACGCTGGATCGCGGCGTTCGACGCAAACGCGTACCCCAGGCCACGCACCACCAACTGCTTTACGCTGGCCAGACTGCCCAGTTCGGCACACACCTCGAGCCGCGAAACGTCTACGCCACCGTCGGTAAAGAAGTTCTCGGTCAGTTCACGCACAGAATTGCCAGTGTCGCGGTTGATCAGCGGATAGTTGGCGAGGTCCTTGGCATGCGCGACTTTGAGTTGCGCAATCGGGTGATCCGGACGGCAGATGACCATGATCTCGTCGCGTGCCGCGGTCAGTCTCTGGATATTGGGGTCGTCCGCCGCAATCTCGACAAAACCAAGGTCGAGCTCACGCGCAGCCACCCGCTCCTCGGTCAGCAGCGAGTTGCCGACCACCACGCGCGGAATCACGCGGGGAAACTTTTGTTTGAACTCGTCGATGATGGCTGGCAGCCAGTAGCCGGCAATCGTCATGCTGGTGCCGATGTTGAGCGGGCCGGACAGCTCGTCCGTCAGCTCCGCCACGCGCAACTCCATTTCCTCGCTCAGATCGAGAATGCGTTCAGCAAAGGACTGGACGATTTCACCGGCCGGCGTCAGTGACACCTTGCCGTGGCCGCGTTCAAGCAGCCTGGTATTGAAGTGTTCTTCGAGTTGCTTGATCTGGAATGTGACCGCGGGCTGGGTCATGAACAGATGTTCGGCAGCCCGGGTAAAAGAGCCGTGTTTGGCGACAGCGGCGAATACTTGTAGTCTTCGGTCGGCCACGATTTTCCCATAAAGCACGTTTATGGGTGCATGGTAATCACAAATACAGAACCCGGCAAGCGCGCGGGCAACACGTTGGTCTTAGTCAGCATCCACCGCGGCTTCGAGCTGCTGTCGGATCGCGCACAAATCTTCCCAGACTTTTGCCTTGTCCGCCGGATTTCGCAGCAGGTATGCAGGGTGGTAGCTTACCAGAACGGGGGTGTCGGCATGCCGGAACAACCTGCCGCGTACCGCGCTGATACGCAGGTCGGCATCTCCAAGCAGCACCTGAGCAGCCGGACGGCCGAGAGCCACCAGTAGGCGTGGCTCCAGGAGCTGGATCTGCCGTTCCAGATAGGGCTTGCAGGCGGCCATTTCGTCCGCTTCGGGCGTGCGGTTGCGCGGCGGACGACATTTTACGGTGTTGGCGATGTACACGCCGGCCTCGCGCGACAGCCCGATGGCAGCCAGCATTGCGTCCAGCAGTTGTCCGGCGGCGCCGACGAACGGCAAGCCTTGGCGGTCTTCCTCGGCACCAGGTCCTTCACCTACGAACATCACCTGCGCCTCGCGGTCTCCCATCCCCGGCACCACTTGCTGACGGCCTTCGCACAGCCGGCAGGCACGGCATTGCTCAATATCGGACTCAAGTTCGTCCCAGGTGAGTTGGGCGATGCGCGAGGCGCGCGCTTCATCGACGACCACTGGTGCTGGAACTTCCGGCGGCGGCGCCGACAAATCCGGCTTTGCGGGGATGAGCGGGCGCGCCGACGCCGATCGCGAACGCTCTGGGGCCCCTTGTGGGGCCTCCGGCGCGCGGTCTTCGGGCGACGTGACTGCCCTGCTCCGCAACCGCCAGACCGGGCCGAGGCCCATTTCACGCAGTACAGAATCGCGCAGGCTGCTCACAGCGCCCTCCGCATCAGGATTGCATCCTCGCGCTCACCGCCCGCCACAGGGTAATACCGCTTACGCCGTCCGACCGGTTCGCATGCGCACGCGCGGTAAAGTGCCAGCGCTGCGGCGTTTGAGGGTCGAACCTCAAGGAACAACTGGGTTGCGCCATGGTTGCGAGCCAGTTCGAACAAGCGCTCGAGCAACACTCGTCCGAGTCCGGCGCGCTGGTGGCTGCGGATTACGCTCAGATTGAGAAGATGTGCTTCGTCCATGACCAACATCATCACCGCATACGCCACGCGCTCGCCACCCAGGCGCAATACATGCGCGAGATAGCCCGCGCCCAGCGAATCGGAAAAATTGCCGTGGGACCATGGAAACGCATGCAATTCGCGCTCATGGGTAACGACCCATTCGAGGTCAGCCTCGATCATCGGGTCGAGACTCGTGTCGCCACTCACGCCTTGCCTCCGCGCGCCATGCGTTCTGCCGTAGTCAAAGCCACCTTGTTCCGGATATACAGCGGTACTGCCTGCTCCGGTGACAAACAAGCGCCGTGCTCCGCGGCGATCGCTGCAAGTGTGGCCACTTCACGTGCCCGCGGAACCGCCCGCGGCTCGCGCCCCAACACGCCGCGAGCACCTTCCGGAAACAAGTCCGGATACGCTTGCAGTGCCGATCCGAGAACATGCCAATCCCCTGCCACCTCGAATCCGGCAGGGGCAACACAACACGGAGCAAGCGCCTCACGCACCATCGCGCCGTCGAAAACGTACGCCGCTGCATAAATTTCGCCCATCCGGGCATCCGTCAGCGCCAACACGGCCGGCTTGTCGGCCTGCAATGCGAGGGCCTGGAGCGTACAGATCGGCACAACACCGATGTCGGCGCCCATCGCCATCCCCTGGGCCACTCCGCACGCGAGCCGCAGGCCAGTGAAGGCGCCGGGACCTGCACCAAACCCGATCGCATCCAGCCCGCTAACAGCAAGCCCGGCCTCAGCGAGCAATTCACTCACCGTCGGCAACAGATGCTCCGAATGATTGGCGTGGCCTTGCAGATCACGGCTGAGCATCGCCCCGTCAATGGCTAGGGCGACCGAAGCGTGTTCGCAGGAGGTTTCGATTGCGAGAATTTTCATGGCGGTCGATTCTACCGCCATGCAGCGCCTGCTACCGCAGACGGATGCAGGATTCAGTTGCCCGAACGAAGACTGGAATACCCGCCGTCGTTGAGATCGCGCGTGACATCGCGCAGGTCCTGCAGCAGCGCACGGCGCTCTTCCAGCGACAAATGCTTGCGTTCCTCCGAACCGGAGGGCGGGCGACCATTGACCAGAGTGCGTTTGAGACTGAGACGTTGATCGGGCAGCGCATGACGCTCGAGCCCGACTGCATCCGCTTGACGCCCATTGGGTGCAGCGGAGCCGGTCTGGGACAGCGCCGGAAAGACGCCGCCCGCAGCCACTCCGAAAGAGGCGATGAAACCGGCAACGCCGACAACAAAGCGCAGGGAACGCGTGAACCGCGAACGAAGCTGACAGGACGGGCTGACAATCTGCATGATGGGGTTTACTCTCGCGTTGCGCATCACCGGGGCGCAACATACCGTGATTAGCTGGGTCGTGCAGCAACTCACCCACGACACCCACGAATGCATTGTAAGCACGCATTGCTTAATCGCCAGAGACTTACGAAGCGTTACTGCCAACAACTGCCGGGAAACCGTTGGATACCGCTACTATTGCGGCACTTCCAACCGACTGGATCGGAAAATGAACGGAAAAACTCGCTACAAGGTTCTCATCGTTGACGACGACGCACGCTTGCGCGAATTGCTTTCCCGATACCTCATGGAGCAGGGATTTACGGTGAAGGGGGTCGGCGATGCGCCCAGTATGGACCGCGCCCTGCACCGGGAACACTACGACCTGATCGTGCTTGACCTGATGCTGCCGGGCGAGGACGGACTGACCATCTGCCGGCGTCTGCGCGCCGCGGAGAACACGGTACCGATCGTCATGCTGACAGCCAAGGGTGATGAGGTCGATCGCATCATCGGACTCGAAATGGGTGCCGATGATTACCTGCCGAAGCCGTTCAACCCGCGCGAACTGGTCGCACGCGTTCACGCCGTACTGCGCCGCCAACCGACCACCCTGCCGGGAGCGCCAACCCTGGACGACGAGGTCGTGCGCTTTGGCAGCATCGTCGTGAATCTCGGTACCCGCTCGCTGACGCGGGATGGCGAAGACGTCACCCTCACCACCGGCGAGTTCTCGCTGCTCAAGGTCTTGCTGCAGCATCCGCGCCAGCCGCTGTCTCGCGACAAACTGATGGAACTCGCGCGCGGCCGCGAATATGGCGTTTTCGACCGCGCCATCGACGTCCAGATCAGCCGCCTGCGCAAGCTCGTGGAAGACGACCCCTCGAAGCCGCGTTATCTGCAGACGGTATGGGGCTTCGGTTACGTCTTTGTCCCCGAGGACAGCCGCGCCAGTGAGCCGGAAGAAGGCTGACCCCGTCTCCGCGACGGAAACGAGCCGCCCCCGCCCGGCGCAGCCCGCTGCGGGCGGAGGTTGGCTGCCCCGCTCCCTGCTGTGGCAAACCTTCCTGCTGATTACGCTGGTGCTGATCCTGTCACTGACCGTCTGGTCGGCGATCTTTCGTCATTTCCATGAACCTGCGCGCGCGCGGGACCTGGCCCAGACCGGCGCCAGCATCGTCAACCTCACCCGCACGGCACTCATCAACGCCGAAGTGTCGCGGCGCACCGAGCTGCTCATCGACCTGGCAGCACTCGAAGGCATCCGCATCTACCCGTCGGAGGACACCGACGAAATCGTGCCCTTGCCGAACACGCGCTCGATGGGCCTGCTCTCTGCCGAGATCCGTCGGCAACTGGGCGACCATACCCGCCTGGCGATGCGCTGGAAGACACTCGACGGGTTCTGGATCAGCTTTCGTCTCGACCCGGAAGACGAAGACGACTTTTGGGTGCGGCTGCCTGCAGAGCGCCTGGATTACGCTGACAATCAGGACTGGCTGGTGTGGGTCATCGTGGCTTTTTCGGTAGCCCTGCTGGGCGCCTTCCTGATCGTCTCACGCATTTCGACACCGCTGCGCAGCCTCGCTCGCGCCGCACAGATGGTCGGTAGCGGGCGCAAGCCCCCAGAGCTCGCCGAGGACGGCCCGCAGGAGATCGCCATCGTCACCCGCGCATTCAACCAGATGACCGGTGACCTTGCGCACAACGAGGCCGAACGCGCACTGATCCTCGCTGGCGTTTCACACGATCTGCGCACGCCGCTGGCACGCCTGCGGCTGGGCATCGAGATGACCGGCGCCTCCGATGAAGATCTCTCTCCGATGATTGCCGACATCGAGGAAATGGACCGCATCATCGGCCAGTTCCTCGATTTCGGACGCGGCGAACCGTCGACGCCCATGGAAACCGTCGATCTGAGCGCATTGGTCGAAAGCCTGATCGAGCCGCATCGCCAACGCGGCGTCGACGTCCGCTTCGCGTCATCCGGCAGACTGCGATCCGCGGCCCGTGTGCTTCCGCTGCGCCGTGCCATTTCCAACCTGATCGACAATGCACTGCGCTACGCCGAGAACAGCCCGATCGACGTCCGCGTCTGGCAGGACGCAAACTCGGCCTGTATCGAAGTGGCTGATCGTGGCCCCGGCATTCCTGCCCAGGAAGTCGAGCGCCTGCGTCGCCCGTTCACGCGTCTGGAGGCTGCGCGCTCCGACACCAAAGGGGCGGGATTGGGGCTGGCGATCATCGACCGGGTCATGCGCGCCCACGATGGCCATCTCGACCTGTTGCCGCGTGAGGGGGGCGGATTGCGCGCCGTGCTGGTGATGCCGCTCAAGGCCTCGGAACGACGCAAGCGCGATAAGATGCTGACCGATCCGCCTACACAGATGGTCTGAACCACCCCACCCGTCCCGGAGTTCTGCTTGAGTACACCCTACGAACGCATCGGCGGCGAGCCGGCCTTGCGTGCGCTGACCACCCGCTTCTACCGCTATATGGACACGCTGCCGGAAGCACAAAGCATTCGCACCATGCATCCGGCCGACCTGAACGAATCCACCGAGAAATTGTTCATGTTTCTGTCCGGCTGGCTTGGAGGCCCCAACCTGTTCATCGAACGTTTCGGCCACCCCGCTCTGCGCGCCCGCCACATGCCCTTCAGCATCGCCTCGCCGGATGCCGTCGCCTGGATGCTGTGCATGCGCCGAGCGCTTGCCGACACGATTGCCGACGAGACGCTGCGCAGCCAGCTCGAACAGGCCTTTTCGGGCATCGCCGATCACATGCGCAATCAGCCTGACGCCAGGCTACACAAGCCCTGATCGGTTACAATTGCCCGCTTGTACGCCGGCCCCCGAACTACAGGACAAACCAATGCTCTACGTACTCATCGGCGAAGATGTACCCGAATCGCTGTCGGCCCGCATGGCTGCCCGCCCCGCCCATCTGGCCCGCCTTGAAGCCTTGCGTGATGCGGGTCGTTTGTTCGTGGCTGGCCCGATGCCTGCCATCGACTCACCAGACCCCGGCCCGGCCGGCTTCAGCGGCAGTCTGGTGATTGCCGAATTCGCTTCGCTTGACGAAGCCGAGGCCTGGCTCGCCGCCGACCCCTACGTTGCTGCTGGCGTATTTGCCCGCACGTCGGTACGCCCCTACAAGAAAGTCCTGCCTTGAACCGCATCGACCAGATCCGCGAACGCCTCGCAAGCCTTCAACCGCTTGTGCTCGAAATCGAGGACGAAAGCCATCTGCACGCCGGGCACGCAGGCGCACGCAGCGGCGGCGGCCATTACAGGCTGCGCATGGTTTCCGATTGTTTCCAGGGCCACGGCACGCTGGCACGCCATCGTATGATCTACGCCGCGCTCGGCGACATGATGCAGGGTCCGATCCACGCTTTGGCCATCAAGGCCCTCACGGCCGATGAGGCCGATCATTCACTCACCCGTTGAAGGAACGTCGATGAAACTCATCCCCCACCGCCTCGCCGTCGCGCTCGCGGCCGCTCTCCTCTGCCAGGTCGCATTCGCGGCCGAGCCGGTGGCGACGGTGAACGGCAAGACCATTTCGGCAGCGCGCATGGACGTGATCATGAACGAGCAGCGCTCGCAGGGCGTGCCCGATACGCCGGAACTGCGCGAAGCGATCCGTGAAGAGCTGATCCGTCGTGAAGTACTGGGTCAGGCTGCGGAATCCGCCGGCGTCGACAAGAAGCCCGACGTCCAGACCCAGCTTGGTCTGGCCCGCCAGGCCATCATGGTTCGCGCCTACCTGCAGGATTACCTCGCCAAGAACCCGGTCACCGACGCAGAGATCAGCGCTGAATACGAAAAGGTCAAGCCGCAGATGAGCGGCACCGAGTACAAGCCGCGCCACATCCTGGTCGAGACCGAAGCCGAAGCGCAGAAGATCATCGACAGCCTGACCGCCGGTGAAGACTTCGCCAAGCTCGCCAAGGCCTCAAAGGACCCGGGTTCGCGCGACAAAGGTGGTGAGCTGGGCTGGAGCGCTGCCAACCAGTACGTCAAACCTTTTGGCGATGCGCTTTCTGCACTCAAGAAAGGCCAGTTCACCAAGACGCCCGTCAAGAGCGATTTCGGCTATCACGTGATCAAGCTCGACGATCTGCGCGACGTCGCCCCGCCGTCGCTGGCAGAGCTGAAGCCGCAGATTCGCGAATTCCTTGAGCAAAAGCGCGTGGACGATCACATGCAGGCGCTGCGCGAGAAGGCCTCCGTCAAGTAAGTCGGCGGGTGACGCATATGAACGGCGCTCCTCTGGAGCGCCGTTTCTGTTTCAACGCCGCAGGTAGCGCTGGTCGTCGAAGGTCCCCACCCACTCAGGGCGATAGACGACCATCATCGTCGTCACGGCGCCGCTGATCCAGGCTTCGGAGAAGGCCAGCAGCAGGAAATACGGCAGATATTCGCTGGCCAGATGCGACCACGGATAGGCTCCCGCCGCCAGCAACAGCAAGGTTGCAAACAAGCCGGTGGCCAAGATGACCAGTCCTGCTCCGGCGAACGCCATGACGAAGATGTAGACAAAGAAGTGGCCGGGCAGGAATCGCTCCACGATCGCGCGCAAGGCTTGCGCCACAAGCACCGGCACAAGGCCCATCACCACAAAATTGATTGGCCAGGCGGCCCACTCCACGGCGCCGTTGAGGGTGATGCCGGTCAGCACCAGCGCCAGCGCGAACAGTGCCAGGCGCGGGCCGAACATCAGACAGGCCGCCATCGCGCCAAGCAGGTGCAAATTCAGTCCGGGCAGCACCCCAGCCCGCAGACTCCACAACAAGGTCATGATCACCGCAAAACCGAGCAAGGCGTTCAGGCGCGGCGCCGAATGCGTCAGCGCGCGCCAGTCAACGCGCAGCCCGGCGAGCAGCAAGCTGGCGATGGCGAGCAGCGCCGCACCAAGATGCCAGGGCCAAGAGAAGAGTGCGTAGGGGAGATTCATGGTGCCGTCAGCGCGCTAGCGCCTTGATGAGCTCCGGCACCGCGTCGAACAGATCGGCCACCAGGCCGTAATCCGCTACCTGGAAAATCGCCGCGTCCGGATCCTTGTTGATCGCAACGATCACGCGGGATTCCTTCATGCCGGCCAGATGCTGGATGGCACCGGAAATGGCCACGGCGACATACAGTTCAGGCGCCACGATCTTGCCGGTTTGGCCAACCTGCCAGTCGTTGGGCACAAAGCCCGCGTCGACCGCGGCGCGCGATGCGCCGAGTGCGGCCCCGAGTTGCTCCGCCAACGGCGTCAGCATGGTCTGAAAATTCTCGGCACTGCCCAGGCCGCGCCCGCCCGAAACAACCACCCGCGCCGACCCCAGTTCGGGCCTGTCGGACGTTGTGGTTTCGCGCGAAACGAAGCGTGACAGCCCCAGATCCGGCCCGGCCTCCAGCGCTTCAACCGGAGCAAGCCCGTCGCCCGGCGTTGCCGCTTCGAAAGCAGTGCCGCGAATCGTCAGGACCTTTACGGCATCGGTGCTCTGCACGGTTTCCAGCGCGTTGCCGGCGTAGATCGGATGCACGAAACGCTCGGCCGACTCGATCGCGCAGACGTCGCTGATCTGAGCCACATCGAGCAGTGCGGCCACGCGCGGCATCAGGTTCTTGCCAAAGGTGCTGGCCGGCGCGATCAGGTGGCTGTATCCGGCAGCGTTAGCTACCACCAGCGCGGCAAAGTTCTCGGCCAGCTCATGTTCGTAGTGGGATGCATCGGCACAGCGCACGCGACTCACCCCCGCGATACGCGCGACCTCACCCGCCACCGAGGCACAGTCAGCGCCGGCCACCAGCACCTCGACATGCGGTTCAATCTGCAATGCGGCCGCTATCGTTGCAAGGCTGGCTGGGCGCAGCCTGGCGTTATCGTGTTCGGCAATGACGAGAATGGCCATCAGATCACCTTGGCGTGGTTGCGCAGACGATCGACCAGCGTAGCCACATCCGGCACGCGCTCGCCGGCACGACGCTTGGGCGGTTCGGTGACGCGCAGCACCTGCAGCCGTGGGGCTGCATCCACACCGAGTTCATCGGCTGTCGTACGTTCAAGCGGCTTTTTGCGGGCCTTCATGATGTTGGGCAAGGTCGCATAGCGCGGCTCGTTGAGCCGCAGATCGGTCGTGACCACCGCCGGTAGCTGCACCGAGATGGTCTCCAGACCGCCATCGACTTCACGCGTCACCTCGACCCGCCCGTCGGCAAGCGCCAGCTTCGACGCAAACGTGGCCTGGGCCCAGCCCATCAGCGCGGCCAGCATCTGTCCGGTCTGGTTGGCATCGTCATCGATTGCCTGCTTGCCACAAATCACCAGCCCGGGCGCTTCGCGGGCACACAGCGCAGCGAGCAGCTTGGCGACTGCCAACGGCTGCAGGGTTTGGCTGGTCTCGACCAGCACTGCCCTGTCCGCGCCAAGGGCCAGCGCGGTGCGCAGCGTCTCCTGACAGGCCTCGCTGCCACAACTGACTGCAATCACCTCGCTGGCGATACCGGCTTCGCGCAGACGCACCGCCTCTTCCACTGCGATCTCGTCGAAGGGATTCATCGACATTTTGACGCCATCGAGCTCGACGCCTGTTCCGTCGCCGCGCACGCGCACCTTGACGTTGTAATCGACCACGCGTTTGACCGGCACCATCACTTTCACTGTGCTGTCTCCCTGTTGTTCGGGGTGATTATCGCGAAACTCCTGTCGGCGCCGACAGGCCGGGAAATACGGACCGCGCATTGCGGGCGGTTTGCTCGATCAATTCTTCGGCGCTCGTTCCGCGAAGTTCGGAGATGATCGACGCAATTTTCACCAGGTTTGCGGGCTCATTCGGAATCTCCTGCGCCCACTCCGGCCGGATGTCCGGCGAGTCGGTCTCCAGCACCAACGCTTCGGCCGGCAGCGTGGCCGCAAGCTTGCGGATACGCGTTGAGCCCGAGTAGGTCGATGAGCCTCCAAAGCCGAGCTTGAAGCCCATGGAGATGAAGATATCGGCTTGCTGCCGACTCCCGTTGAAAGCGTGGGCGATGCCTCCGGGCACCTCGATGCGTCGCAGCTCCTTCAGTACGGCGTCAACGGCGCGTCGCACATGCAGGATCACCGGCAGTCCGAAACGGCGCGCGAGCTTGAGTTGTCCGACAAAAAAGCGCCGTTGCAGCTCGGGGTCGATATCGCTGACGTAGTGATCCAGCCCGATCTCCCCCACCGCGAGTACGCCGCCCGCCGCGAGCCGCCCTTCGAGGGCCTCCAGATCGTCGTCGCACGCAGAATTGACGAACAGAGGGTGGATTCCCAGCGCATGTCGCACATCGTCATGGGCGGCCGCCAAGGCTTCGACGGCGTCGAAATTTACCCGGCCGATCGCCGGCACGATGAATCCGCTCACGCCGGCAGCACGCGCGCGCTCAAGCACCGCTTCAATCCCGTTGTCGAACTCCGACGCGTCGAGATGGCAATGTGTGTCGATCAGGCCCTCGAACGCCATCGCCCTACTCCTTGCGGGCCAGAAAATCGCGGATTCGCCGGCGCGCCTCTTCGTCCTGCAGGTTGTCGGCCATGACCTCGGCCGAAAGCTGATGCGCCGCATCGATGCCCATTTCGAGCTGGCGCACGAAGAACTGCTTGCCTGCGCGCACTGCGGCGGGCGGGTGACCACAAATAGTGTTGGCCATTTCGGCCACGACCGCGTCAAGCTGTGCGGGCTCGACCACCCGGTTCACCAGGCCCAGACGCAAGGCCTCTGTGGCATCGACAAACTCGCCGCCGAACAGCATCTCGAAAGCGGCCTTACGCCCGAGGTTGCGCGACAGACCGACTGCCGGCGCCGCGCCGAACAAGCCGAGCCCGATACTCGAGGTAGCAAAGCGCGCTTCGCTCGACGCCACTGCCAGATCGCACATCGCCACGATCTGGCAGCCGCCAGCGGTAGCCAGGCCGTGCACGCGGGCAATCACGGGCTGCGGAATCTTCTGCAGCCGACGCACGAAACGGTTGAACAACCGGAAGGCCTCGCGGTGGGTCGTCGCATCACCCTCGGCCAGTTCGGCCAGATCGAAGCCGGCGCAAAAGGCCTCTCCGACGGATTCGATGACGACTACGCGAATTGAGTCGCTCGCCGCGATGAGTTCAAGCTCGCCGATCAACGCGCGCAGCATGTCGGACGACAATGCGTTGAGTGCATCCGGGCGGTTGATCAGCAGCCTCGCAAGCGGCCCATCAACACGGCAGCAGACGGTGGCAGCGACACTCATGGTTCAGCCCGATTTACGGCGCCGCGGACGCGACGCATCCGAGAGCACTGCCAGCCCACGCCCTACCGACAACCACTGACGCTGCTCTTCTTCCAGCGCGGCGGCGGTCAGCGGCCGACTGGTCAGCCAGTCCGCTGGAATGCCGAGCGCGAAGCCGTGCTCGGTGCGCTCCAGCGAAATCGGCGGCACTTCGCGGCTGTCGCGCGAGCGATTGACGATACAGGCGATGCGCAGGCACACCACCAGCAGCCAATCGGGGTTGTCATCTTCCATCGTGGCGATACGCGCGAGTTTGCCGCGCTGACCGAGCACGACACGCGCCAGACGCGCCTGGTCCATGCGCGAGAAACCGGGCATGTCGGCGTTGCCCAGAATGTAGGCGCTGTGCTTGTGATAGCTCGAATGCGCCACGGAAATGCCGATCTCGTGCAGCAACGAGGCCCATCTGAGAAAGCGCCGGTCCGGATGATCCGGGTCGGCGGCTTCCGGCACCACGCATTCGAGCAGATGACACGCCGATTCGGTGACCGCTTCGGCCTGCGCGCGGTCGATCTGGTAGCGGCCGATGAAGGCGTCCACCGTCGCGTCGCGCAGATCGTGGTGATGGTAGCGACCGAGCAGGTCGTAGAGCACGCCCAGACGCAGTGCGCCTTCCGAGAACACCATGCGCTCGATGCCGAACTCGTGGAACACCGCCGACATGATGGAAAAGCCACCCAGGATGACCGGCAGACGATCATCTTTCAGACCGGCCAGATCCAGGCGATCAAGCTGCCCGGCGCGCAGCAGCGCGGCACGCAGACGATCCAGCCCTTCGAGCGTGATGCCGCCGTCCGACCAGCCGTTCTGTTCCAGCACGTCGGCCAGCGCCTTGGCCGAACCGGAAGAACCGACCGCCACTTCCCAGCCGGTCTGGCGATAGGCGCGCGAGATGGCCTGCAGTTCGCGTCGGGCAGCGTATTCGGCATCGCGCAGGGTGTGCTTGTCGATGCGTCCGTCCGGAAAATAGTTGAGGCTGAAACTGACGCAGCCCATGTACAGCGATTCGAGCAGGATCGGCTCGAAACTCTTGCCGATGATGAATTCGGTCGAGCCCCCGCCGATGTCGACAACCAGTTGCTGACGATGCGGATCGGGCAGCGTGTGCGCCACGCCGACGTAGATCAGGCGCGCTTCCTCGCGGCCCGAAATGACTTCGATCGGCACGCCCAGCACCGCCTCGGCTTCGGCCAGGAAGCTGCGGGCGTTCTTCGCAACGCGCAGGGTGTTGGTTGCCACGGCGCGCACGGAGCCGCGCGGAAAGCCGCGCAGACGCTCGTTGAAGCGCCCCAGAGCGGCCAGCGCGCGCTCACGGGCCGCCTCGTCGAGCAGCTTGTCGCCGGTCAGGCCGGCGGCCAGTCGCACCGGCTCCTTCAGACCGTCGAGCGGATAGATCTGATCGTTGACGATCTTTCCGACTTGCAGCCGGAAACTGTTGGAACCCAGGTCGATCGCGGCGATCAGTTCATGCATGATGTTCGGGTGAGCGCCGTTGGCGTGCAATGCAGATGTGCCGGATTCTACCACTCGCGTCCGCTGCAGCGCCCCGCCTGTCGGGGTCTGCGGTAAGCTGTAAGGCGGCTTTGCGAACTGTCATGAAAACGTAATACGGCCCGGTCAGCATGGGCCGCCTGCGCGCTACCGCGCCCTCCGGAACGACGATGAAACTGCCCCAGCGCCAAACCAACAACTATCCCATCGAGCACTTCATCAATCGCGAGATCTCGTTGCTGCGCTTCCAGCGCCGCGTGCTCTCGCAGGCGGCCGACCGCAACGTGCCGCTGCTCGAACGCCTGCGCTTCCTGTGCATCGTATCGAGCAACCTCGACGAATTCTTCGAGATCCGCGTCTCCGGCATCAAGGAACAGATCCGCCTGGGCATGCGCACCCCCGGCAGCGACGGACTGACGCCGACCGAGCTGCTCGAAAAGGTCAGCGCCGAAGTACACGCGCTGATCGCCCAACAATACGAACTGCTCAACGACGACATCCTGCCGGCGCTCGAAGCCGAGGGCGTGGTCTTCCTGCGTCGCGGTGAATGGACCGAGGAACAGGGCAAGTGGATCGAGGACTACTTCGACCGCGAAGTCAGCCCGGTGCTGACGCCGATCGGGCTCGACCAGGCCCACCCCTTCCCGCGCGTGCTCAACAAGAGTCTGAACTTCGCCATCGAGCTCGAAGGCCGCGACGCTTTCGGCCGCGACTCGGACGCCGCCATCGTGCAGGCGCCACGCGCCCTGCCGCGCGTGATCCGGCTGCCGCGGGAGATCTGCCAGCACGAATACACCTTCGTGTTCCTGTCGTCGGTCATGCACGCTCACGCCGACAAGTTGTTCACGGGCATGCGCGTGTTGGGCTGCTACCAGTTCCGTCTGACGCGCAACTCCGACCTGTTCGTTGACGAAGAGGAAGTCGAAAGCCTGATGGCCTCGCTCAAGGGCGAACTGCAGCAGCGCCACTTCGGCGACGCCGTGCGCCTGGAAATTGCCGACACCTGCTCGGAGGAGATGGAAAACTTCTTGCTGCAGCAATTCCGCCTGCAACGTGCCGATGTCTATCGCACGCCGGGCATCGTCAACCTGGTGCGCCTGATGCAGGTGCCCGACTGGGTCAACCGCCCGGACCTCAGCTACCCGCCCTTCACACCGGGCGTGCCGCGCGGCTTCGACACCAAGCGCGACATCTTCACTACCATCCGCAAGCAGGACATCCTGCTGCACCATCCCTTCCAGAGCTTCGAGCCCGTCGTGCAAATCCTGCGCGAGGCGGTGGACGATCCGCAGGTGCTGGCCATCAAGATGACCGTCTACCGCACCGGCGCCGAGTCCGTGCTGATGGAATTGCTCGCGCGCGCCGCGCAGAAGGGCAAGGAAGTGACGGTGGTGATGGAGCTGATGGCGCGTTTCGACGAAGAGGCCAACATCATGCTGGCCAACCGCCTGGAAGAAGTCGGCGCGCACGTGGTGTATGGCGTGGTGGGCTATAAGACACACGCCAAGATGCTGATGGTGGTGCGGCGCGAGTCCGGCCGGCTGGTGCGCTACGTGCACCTGGGCACCGGCAACTATCACCCGCGCACGACGCGCTTCTATACCGATTTCGGCCTGCTCACCTGCAATGAGGAGATCGGCGCCGACGTGGCTGAAGTCTTCAAGCAGCTCACCGGGCTGGGCAAGGCCTCTGCACTCAAGCACCTGTGGCAGGCGCCGTTCGCGCTGCAGCCGAATGTGGTGACCGCCATCAACGCCGAGGCCGAGGCCGCGCGCGCCGGCAAGAAGAGCCGCATCATGGCCAAGATGAACGCCCTGCTCGAGGCCGAGACCATCGAGGCGCTGTATGCCGCTTCACAGGCCGGCGTGCCGATCGACCTCATCGTCCGCGGTCCCTGCGCGCTCAAACCGGGCGTGCCGGGGCTGTCCGAGAACATCCGCGTGCGCTCCATCGTCGGGCGCTTCCTGGAACATCACCGCATCTTCCACTTCCACGCCAATGGCGAGGACACGGTGTACCTGTCCAGCGCCGACTGGATGGACCGCAACTTCTTCCGCCGCATCGAGATCGCCTTTCCGGTGCTCGACCCCAAGCTGCGCCGACGTGTCATCCGCGAAGGCCTGCGCGCCTACATGGCAGACAACACGCAGGCTTGGGAAATGCTGCCGGACGGCCGCTATCGCCGCCGCAGCGGCCGTGGTACGCGCCGCTCGGCGCAGCTCATGCTGCAGCAGGAACTGTCGAACTCCTGAGCGAGGTCACTTGCGGCGGGCGTCGATCACGCCGCTGACCTCGCGGATCAACTGGATGGCGTGCTGGATCTGCGCCACTCCGCCGACCTCGAAGGTAAAGCACATGAAGGCGCGGCCCTTCTTGGTCAGCGTGTTGACCGCCGTGACATTGATCTTCTCGCGGGAAAGCACATCGGAAATGTCGCGCAGCAGGCCCTGACGGTCCTGCGCCTCGACCCGCACGTCCACCGGGAACACGGACTGCGCCGCCTTGAAGGCGTCGTCGCCCCACTCCGCCTCGACCACGCGCTCCGGTTCCTGTTTGACGAGGTTCTGGAATGAGGGGCAATCCACGCGGTGGATCGACACCCCCCGCCCGCGCGTGACGAAGCCCTGGATCGCATCCGGCGGCGCCGGCTTGCAGCAGCGCCCCAGCGAGGTCATCAGCTTGCCGACGCCGACGATCAGCACCTTGCCGCCGGTGTCACCCGAGCGGCTGCGGCCGACGACAATGCCCGGCTCACCCTCGGTGGCTTCTTCCGCCGCACCGCCGCGCAGCGCGTTCTGGAGCGCGCGCACACCTACTTCGCCGCGCCCGGCCGCCACGAACAAGGCCTCCGCGCCCTTGAAACCGAGTCGCTCGGCAAGGTCGTCGATGTTGGCCTGGGTCTGTCCCTCGCGCTGCAGCTCCTTGATCACGAAGCTGCGCCCGCGCGCGAGCATTTCCGACTCTTCAAGCTGGTTGAAGTACTGGCGGATCTTGTTGCGGGCGCGACTGGTGGCGGTGTAGCCGAGCTGAGCATTGAGCCAGTCGCGCGACGGCCCGCCTTCCTTGGCGGCCACGATTTCGACCGTCTGGCCGCTCTTGAGCTGCGTGTTCAACGGCACCAGATGGCCGTCCACCTTGGCGCCGCGACAACGGTTGCCCAGATCGGTGTGCAGGCGGTAGGCAAAGTCCACCGGCGTCGCCCCGCTGGCCAGGTCGATCACGCGCCCCTGCGGCGTAAGCAGGTAGATGGTGTCGTCGAGCGCCGCGCGGCGCGACTGCGCCACCCAGTCGGCTGAGTCCGCCACCTCGTCGCGCCACGACAGCAGGCTGCGCAGCAGCGCGATCTTCTCGTCGTACTCCTCGCCGGCGCTGCCGCCTTCCTTGTAACGCCAGTGTGCGGCCACGCCGAATTCGGCATGGCGATGCATGTCGTGGGTGCGTATCTGCACCTCCAGCGCGCGCCCGTCTGCGGCGCGCACGGCGGTGTGCAGCGACTGGTAGTTGTTGCCCTTGGGCTTGCTGATGTAGTCGTCGTACTCCTCGGAAATCGGCTCCCACAGCCGGTTCACGATGTCGAGCACCTTGTAGCAATGGTTCACCTTGCGCACCAGCACGCGCACTGCGCGGATGTCGTATACCTGCTCGAAATCGAGCTTCTTCGAGCGCATCTTGTTGTAGATGCTGTAGATGTGCTTGGGCCGGCCATACACCTCGCCGTCGATGCCGGCGGCGGCCAGTTCGGCGCTCAGCAGCGCAATGGCCTCTTCGATGAAGGCCTCACGCTCGGCGCGTTTCTCGTCGAGCTTGCGCGCGATCTGCTTGTAGGTCGCGGGTTCGAGGAAGCGGAAAGACAGGTCTTCCAGTTCCCACTTGAGCTGGCCGACGCCCAGCCGGTTGGCCAGCGGGGCGTAGATATCCAGTGATTCGCGCGCCAGATCGACCTGCGCTTCGGACTTGCGCTCGGCGTAATGACGCAGCGTCTGGGTGCGCGACGCCAGCCGCAGCAACACCACGCGGATGTCCGCGGCCATGGCCAGCAGCATCTTGCGCAGTGATTCGGTCTGCGCACGCACGTCGGACGCTTCGCCACTGCCCTGCACGCGGGTCAGCACGCGCAAGCCGTTGAGCTTGCGCAGGCCTTCGACAATGCCGGCCACCGAATCGCCGAAACGCTCGGCCACCTTCTCCAGGCTGCCGGTGCGGTACACCGGCACTGCAAAGAGAACCGCGGCAATGCGCGCTTCAGCGTCCAGACGCAGCGAACTGACGATCAGCGCCATACCCAGCGCATGCGTCCACACCGATTCACCGGTGCCGAGCACCTCATCGGAGTAGATGTCGCGGGCAAGCGCAAGCGCCTCGTCGATATCTTGCTGCGCCTCGGGCTCAAGCCCTTCGACGAGCAGTTCCAACGGGGCCGCGTCAGCGTCGGCGGAGACGGCATGCGTGACAGAAACCATGGGCGAGATTATCCCACAAGCGCCCCCGCCAAAGTCCGCAGCGCCGTGCGTGCCGCAGCCCGATGTGCGATTATCGGGCGCCCAATCGGCTGCCAGGTTTCGATGCACAAAGCCTTCGCCAATCCCTATCTGCTGCTCACGCTGGCCGCCCTGTTCTGGTCCGGCAACATGGTCGTCGGCCGCGGCGTGCATGAAGCCGTGCCGCCCTTTGCCTTGGCCTTCTGGCGCTGGACGCTGGCCCTGGCTTGCGTCGCCCCACTGGCCTTGCCGCATCTGCGCAATCAGTGGCCACTGGTGAAGAAGCACTGGAAGGCGCTGGTAGTGCTCGGGCTGCTCGGCGTCGGCGGCTTCAACACGTTGGTATACATCGGCCTGCACTCGACCACGGCCACCAATGCCGCCATCCTCAATTCGGTGATTCCGATCATGACCATCGCGCTGGCCTTCGCGCTGCTCGGGCGCAAGCTCGGCCGCGTCGAAGCGCTCGGCGTAGCGGTGTCGCTGGCCGGCGTGGGCATGATCGTGGGGCGCGGAGACCTAGACACGCTGCTGGCGTTCTCGCTCAATCGTGGCGACTTGTGGCTGCTGGCAGCCGTGGTCGTGTGGGGCTTGTACACGGTCGGCCTGCACTGGCGCCCGCCGATCCATCCCATGCTGCTGTTCGCGGTGTGCGCCGTGGTTGGCCTGATCGCACTGGCCCCCTTCTATGCCTGGGAACTGGCCAGTGGTCAGCACATGGCAATGTCCGCGCCGGCGCTGATGGCCATCGTTTATGTCGGTATCTTTCCCGGCTTTCTCGGCCATGTGTTCTACAACGCCGGAGTTGCTGCCATCGGCCCGAACCAGGGCTCGCTGTTCATCCACCTGATGCCGGTTTTCGGTACGCTGCTGGCCGCACTCTTTCTCGGCGAACGCCCCTACTGGTTCCACTTCGCCGGCATGGGGTTGATCCTGTCGGGCATCTGGCTGACCAGCCGCTACCGCCGTGTTTGATCGCCTGCGACGCTGGCTGGGGCACACGGACCAGACCGTTCCTGACATCGACGAAGCACTGTGGCAGCGCGCGGAAGCCGGCCTGCCCTTCCTCGACTATCTCGAACCGCAGCAACGCGCGCGCCTGCGCAAACTCGCGGGCGGATTTCTGGCCGGCAAGGAATTCCACGGCGCGCACGGGCTGGAAATCACCGACGAGATGATGCTCACCATCGCGCTGCAGGCCTGCCTGCCGATCATGCGGGTGGGCTTGGAGGCCTATCGCGAGTGGATCGGCATCGTGATCTATCCGGGCGAGATCGTGATTCCGCGCCAGCAGATGGGCGAGGACGGGGTGGTGCACGAGTTCAACGACGAGGTGCTCGGCGAGGCCTGGCAGAACGGGCCGGTGCTGCTGTCGTGGGAACATGGGGCCGGCGAAAATAGCGTGGTGAATGTCGTCATCCACGAATTCGCCCACAAGCTCGACATGCACAACGGCGGCGCCGACGGCTTCCCGCCCTTGCCTCCCGACATGTCCCAGGACGACTGGGCGCGCGATTTCTCACGCGCCTACGACACCTTCTGCCGGGCGCTGGAAATGGGTCTGCCGACGCTGCTTGACCCGTACGCCGGCGAGCACCCGGCCGAGTTCTTCGCCGTCGCATCGGAAGTCTTCTTTGAAGCACCAGGCGCCCTGAATAACGCACATCCTGCTGTTTATAAACAGCTTTCAAACCTGTTCGGCACTGACCCGGCGGCAGGAGAGGCACGCCTTCATCCGCTGTCCGCGCTCCGCGACTGAGTCGCGAAAAAATTCTTTTCCGCCACCACGGCGGCCGGGGCTGTCATATTTTGCGATGTGGAACCGACCACCTTTGCCCCCCCTTCACCGGAGGTCTAAGCTGGGATCGTTGCCTATTCCATGGCAACACAGGAAGTCCGAAAGGAACCTGAGCGCGGTTAGCGCACCCTGCACCGGTCGATGGGCCAAGCGTGCAGAACTGACTAGGGGGAGCGGGCGTACGACGCTCCCCCTGTCACGCCCGGCCTCGCCGGATTCCGTCGGACGGACACACGCAACTCATCGGAGGAACACCCATGGCGATCACCTGGATACTGGTAGCCAATGCCAGCCTTGCACGGCTGTACGAGCACCTCGGACCGAACAAGGGGCTCAAGCTGGTCAAGGAATTGATCCACCCGGAAAGCCGCTTCAAGAACTCCGAGCTTGTGACAGACCGACCCGGCAGCATGAACGGTCACGGCGCAACGCAACCGCAGACCGAGCCCAAGGCCCACGAGGCCAAGGTGTTCGCGCAGGAGTTGGCGCACGAGCTCTACCATGGAAGGACCAAGAACGCCTACGCGCGCGCCATCGTCTTCGCGCCACCCGCCTTCATGGGAATGCTGAATGGGGTACTCGACAACCCCACCGCCCAGCTCATCACCGATCGCTTTGAGAAGGACTACACCAAGTCGCCGGAGCCACGCATCCGCGAACGACTGGAATCATGCATGTTCGTCTGACGCGACGAACCGCAGATTGATCAGCGGGGCTTCGGCCCCGCTTTTCAGTTCACGCGCAGCGCGCCAGCTTGCCCGTCTTACGCAACCGACCAGCGCCCCAACACGTCGTAGCGCGCGCCCGATGCCAGCAGTTTCGACTCCACCAGCACGAAGCCGCTTGCCCGCCACTGCACGGCCGGCGCCAGCACCGAGCGTTGCGTCTCGCAGGCGGCATTGCGCAGCAGCGTGACGTGCGGTACGAAGGCCCGCGCCTCCAGCGCGAATCCGGCTTCGCCGAGCCTCAGATGCAGTTCCGCCGCCAGCTCCGCCAGCGGCTCCGGCACGGACTGCGGCCCAGCCCATACGATGTGCTTGCGCGCCCATTCGCCCAGCACATCGAGCGACAGATCAATGACGCGTGGTGTCACCGCGGCGCCGACGTCCAGCAATTCGGGAATACGCATCCGCGGAACGCCACCGACAAAGGCCAACGTCAGATGCAAGCTGTCGCGCTGCATCACGCGGCCGCCAAAACGCAGCCTTTCCGACTCGGCGAGTGCGTGCAGCAAACCTGCGGTTTCGGCGTCGGGCCACAGCGCGAAAAAGACCCGCGCGCGCTCTTCGCGCACAGCGCCGGCCTCAGGCTTCACGCAGCTCGAGCAAGGCCACGACCTGCGCGGCAATGCCTTCGCCGCGGCCGGTGAAACCGAGATTCTCGGTGGTCTTGCCCTTGATGTTGATGCGCCCCGCATCCATGCCCAGATCGGCCGCGATATTGGCAACCATGGCCGGCGCATGCGGCAGGATTTTCGGCGCGCCGCAGATCACGGTGGCGTCGATATTCACCACATGGAAACCGGCCTGCGCCACGCGGGCGAAGGCCTCGCGCAGCAGCACGCGGCTGTCCGCGCCGGCATGCTGCGGGTCGGTGTCCGGAAACAGCCGGCCGATGTCGCCCAGGCCAGCCGCGCCAAGCAGCGCATCAGTGACCGCATGCAGCAGCACATCCGCATCGGAATGGCCGAGCAGACCTTGCTGGAACGGAATGGTCACACCACCGATGATCAGCGGCCGCCCCGGCACCAGTGCATGCACGTCAAAACCCTGACCGATACGCAGATTCGTCATTGCCTTTCTCCCTCGCGACGGCTCGCGAGTATCCATTCGGCCAGGTGCAGGTCTACCGGCCAGGTCACCTTGAGGTTGCTCGCGTCGCCCTGCACCAGTTTCGGATGCAGGCCGGCCGCTTCGATGGCGCTGGCTTCGTCGGTGACGTCGTGCGCATCTTCCAGCGCACGGCGCAGCATGACGTAGCGGAACATCTGCGGCGTTTGCGCCTGCCACAGCGCGTCTCGCGAAACGGTCTGCGCAACGCGCCCGTGGCCATCGCCGCGCTTGAGCGTATCGGCCACCGGCACCGCCAGCAAACCACCGACCTCGTCTCCCGCCAGCTCGGTAATCAATTTGTCCACGTGCCAGGGTGCGATACATGGCCGCGCGGCGTCATGCACCAGCACCCAGTCATGCTGCTCGACCTCGCCGGCAATCGCGCGCAAACCGCCGAGCACGCTGGCCGCACGCGTGGCGCCGCCACAGAACAAGGGCACCAGCTTCGGGCCGAGCGCTGACCAGTCGTGACTGCCCCACTCCGGCTCATTGACCGACAGCACGACGAAAACCTTGTCTATGGCCTCGACCGCACACAGCGCTTCGAGCGTGTGCGCAATCAGCGGCCGGCCGGCCAGCGGCAGGTATTGCTTGGGGCGCTCGGCGCCCATGCGGCTGCCGATACCGGCAGCGGGAACGAGCGCGAAGTGGCGGGCGGATGTGTGTTGCATGGCGCGGATTCTAATGCAGGCCGCGCCGAGAACAGCGAATTGCGACGCTCCCGCGCAGTCCCGCAGCAAGACCACCGCGACTTCCTATAATGGTTTTCACCCCGGACGTTTACCGCGCCCGGGCCCCAGCTTGAGCAAGGAGAGCCATGGCCATCGCCTCGATACGCCCGGCAGCCGTTGCCGGGCATTTCTACCCCTCGGACCCCGAACTGCTGCGCAACCAGGTCAATGAAATGCTGACCGCAGCAATGCCGGCCGAAGAACTCACGACGCCGCCAAAGGCGGTGGTGGTGCCGCATGCGGGCTACATCTACTCCGGCATGATCGCCGCCAACGGCTACGCACCGGTGCAGGCCCTGCGCAAGCAGGTGCGTCGTGTGGTGCTGCTCGGCCCGGCTCATCGCATGGCCGTGCAAGGCTGCGTGCTGCCGGCAGCGCAGGGCTTTGCCACACCGCTGGGTGTAGTGCCGGTCGACCTGCGCACCACCACGATGTTGCAGACCCTGCCGGACGTCAGCGTCGATGATCGCCCGCATGCCCAGGAACACTGCCTCGAAGTACAGCTGCCGTTCCTGCAGACCATGCTCGACGACTTCGAGCTCGTGCCGCTGCTGGTCGGCACTTCCACGCCCGACGACATCGCCGATCTGCTCGAGATCCTGTGGGGTGGGCCCGAGACCTTGATCGTCATCAGCTCCGACCTGTCGCATTACCTGGGCTACGAGGATTCGCGCGCGCTCGACCGCTCGACCGCGCGCCAGATGCTCGACCTGCGCCCTTGCCTGCATGGCGAACAAGCCTGTGGTGCGCACGCGCTGAACGGCCTGCTCACGCTTGCCGCGCGGCGCGGGCTGGAACCCTATCTGCTCGATCTGCGCAACTCCGGCGACACGGCCGGCGACCGCTGCCGAGTGGTCGGCTACGCCAGCGTTGCCTTCGTGGAGTTTCCGTCCGAATCCGTGCATGCTCTGAGGCATTGACGCCAACAAATCTGCCGAGGCTTGCACGTGAAACTGCGCGATTCGCACATCGCATTACCGGCCGACGGCCACTGGCTGCTCGCGCGATTGCGCCATTCGCCGGAAGTCCGGGGGCTGGCCATCGTCATTGGCGCTGATGACGCTCATGAGCCGCCCGAGGCGCCAGGCCTCATCGACGCACTCCACGAGCATGGGTTTGCCAGCCTGCTGCTCGACCTGCTGACCGAAACCGAAGCCGAGCGCGACCCGGATGCGCCGTTCAACATCCCGCTGCTGGCAACACGCGTGCTGGCGGCGGCCGAATGGTCAGCCCATCAGCCGGATCTCAAGACCATTCCGCTGTTCCTGATCGCACGCGCCACCGCCTGCGGCGCTGCGGTGCGGGCCGCCAGCCGAGCCCCTGAGATCTTCCGCGCCATCGTCTGCCTCGGTGGACGCATGGATCTCGCCGGGGCCGAGCCGCTTGCCAGGCTGGTGGCTCCGACACGCATCATCGTGTCGCAGGACGACCCCAATCTGGCCATCATCGAACGCGCCCAGGCCGAGTTGCCGGCCGAGCACGACCTGCAACGCCTGCCTGCCGAGGAGGCCTTGAACCACGCCGCCACGCTGGCAATGGAATGGATTGCCCACTGGCGCGACGTCGAACCCGCGCCGGAAGATGATCAGCCTTGATCGCGCAGTACTGCTGCTGTCTTTCGCGCTGCTGCTGGCCGGCTGTTCGGCACGCATCGTGCCGCCGCCCGAGCCGCTGGAACCGGTCAGTGTCTTCGTTCTCGATCACGGCAAGCACTCCAGCCTGCTGATGCCCCACATCGACGGCATGACGCGCTATTCGTGGGGTGACCGCGAGTACTACGCGCTGGGCCGTACCGACCTCGCCACCGGCTTTCGTGCACTGTTCCGCAAGACCGACGCCGTGCTGGGTCGCCAGTACTTGCACGACGCACGAGACCTGGACAGCGCGCTGGAACAGCTCACGGTAGCGGTGCGTGGCAGCACTGAAATCCGCGTTGAAGCCGTTCGGCTGCAGCGTCTGCGCGCCATGCTCGATCAACCCTTCGAGCGCCCTGTCGAAGTGCTCTACAACGCCACCTATGGCGTGAGCTTCGTGGCCGACTCGCGCCCCTACACCGTCGGCGACAACTCCAACCGCCGCGTCGGCGACTGGCTCACTGAACTCGGCTGCGAAATCGTCGGCCATCCCTGGCTGTCGCGCTGGAAGCTGGTTGCACCCCGCTGATCAGCTTCGCTTCGCCTATAATTCGCGGCTTGCTCTCCGCCCCGCCCAATCCCCGCTGATGTCGCTCAAGCCCGAATCGCTGCTGCCCGAGCTCGCTGCCCTGTCGTTTCCGAAGGCCGGCGTGCGCCACACCCTGCCCCTGCTCGCCGGCTCGTCCGACGCGCTGGCGGTGGCGCATTTCGCGGCGCGCGGTCGCACGCTGTTGCTGATCTGCGCCAACCCGCCCGAGGCGCAGCGCCTGCACGACGAACTGGCTTGGGTCGCGCCGGACCTGCGCGCGCATCTGTTCCCGGACTGGGAGACGCTGCCCTACGACAGCTTCTCGCCGCACCAGGACCTGATCTCCGAGCGGCTGGCCACGCTGTACTCGCTCACGCGTGGCGAGGCCGACGTGGTCATCGTGCCGGCATCCACGGCGCTGTACCGTATGGCGCCGCCGAGCTTTCTCGCCGCCTACACCTTCTTCCTCAAGCAGGGCGAGCGGCTGGACGTCGACAAGCTGCGCATGCAGATGGCCACTGCCGGCTACGCCCACGTCACGCAGGTGGTCAGCCCCGGCGAATTTTCGGTGCGTGGCGGCCTGATCGACCTGTATCCGATGGGCTCCAGCCTGCCGCTGCGCATCGATCTGTTCGACGACGAAATCGAGAGCATCAAGACTTTCGACCCTGACACCCAGCGCACCGTCTACCCCGTGCCGGAGATCCGCCTGCTGCCGGCGCGCGAGTTTCCGCTCGACGAGAAGGCGCGTACCGCCTTCCGCAGCCGCTTCCGCGAGACCTTCGAGGGCGATCCGTCGCGCGTGCAGCTCTACAAGGACGTTTCCAACGGCATCGCGCCGGCAGGCATCGAATACTTCCTGCCGCTGTTCCACGACGAAACCGCCACGCTGCTCGACTACCTGCCCGACGACGCGGTGGTGATGCTGCACCACGACGTGCCGGCCGCCATCGACGAGTTCTGGCGCGATGCGCGCCAGCGCTACGACTTCCACGCCGGTGATCGCAGCCGGCCAGTGATGAAGCCGACTGCGCTGTTTCTCGGCCAGGAAGAGTTCTTCACCGCGCTGAAGGCCCTGCCCGGTCTGTCGATCCCGGCCAACGAAGGTGCGGCGGATGACGCGCCGCGCGCCTCCGAGGCGCCGCCCGAGGTTGCCGTCGAGCGCAAGGCCACCGACCCGCTGCACAAGCTCAAGGACTTGCTCGCGGGCGACTGGGCGATGTCCGGCGGGCGCGTGCTGCTGCTGGCGGAGTCGCCGGGTCGGCGCGAGACCATGGTCGAGTATCTGGCCGAGTACGGGCTCAAGCCCGCAGCAAGCGGTGATTTCGCGGGCTTCCTTGCCGCCGATGAGGCCTTTGCGCTGGGTGTTGCGCCGCTGCTCAATGGCTTCACCTTGCCGCAGGCCAAGCTCGCCATCGTCACCGAGGCCGAGCTGTACGCCGCCACCGCCCGCACGCGCGGTCGTCGCGGCAACCGCAAGGCGGCCAGCGTCGAAGGCTGGCTGCGTGATCTGTCCGAGCTCAAGCCGGGCGACCCGGTGGTGCACGCCTCGCACGGCATCGGCCGCTACGTCGGCCTGATCCACATGGACCTGGGCGAAGGCGACACGGAATTCCTGCACCTCGAATACGCCAGCGGCGACAAGCTGTATGTGCCGGTATCGCAACTGCACCTGATTTCGCGCTACGCCGGCGCCGACCCGGAAGCCGTCGCGCCGCACCGGCTGGGCTCCGGCCAGTGGGAAAAGGCCAAGCGCAAGGCTGCAATACAGATCCGCGACACCGCCGCCGAACTGCTGGCGCTGTATGCCCAGCGCGAGTCGCGCGCCGGCCACCGCTTCGATTTCCGCCAGCACGATCTGGAGGCCTTCGCCGAAGGCTTTGGCTTCGAGACCACGCCCGACCAGCAGGCCGCCATTGACTCGGTGGTGACCGACATGAAGTCCGGCCGGCCAATGGACCGCCTGGTATGCGGCGACGTGGGCTTCGGCAAGACCGAAGTCGCCTTGCGCGCGGCCTTTGTCGCCGTGTCCGGCAACATGCAGGTGGTGGTGCTGGCGCCGACCACGCTGCTGGCCGAACAGCACTATCAGACCTTTGCCGACCGCTTTGCCGACTGGCCGGTGAAAGTTGCCGAGCTGTCGCGCTTCAAGTCCGCCAAGGAGCAGAACGAGGCGCTGGCGCAGCTGGGTGAAGGCAAGGTCGACATCATCATCGGCACCCACCGGCTGCTGCAGAAGGACGTCAAGTTCAAGCGACTCGGTCTGGTCATCATCGACGAAGAGCACCGCTTCGGCGTGCGCCAGAAGGAAGCCATGAAGCGCATGCGTGCGGAGGTGGATGTGCTCACGCTCACCGCCACGCCGATCCCTCGCACGCTGGGGCTGGCACTGGAGGGCCTGCGCGACTTCTCGATCATCGCCACCGCGCCGCAGAAGCGGCTGGCCATCAAGACCTTCGTGCATGCCCACAGCAAGGGCATCGTGCGCGAGGCCGTGATGCGCGAGTTCAAGCGCGGCGGGCAGGTGTACTTCCTGCACAACGAGGTCGACACCATCGAGAACATGCGCCAGAAGCTCAATGAGCTGATCCCCGAGGCGCGCATCTCGGTAGGCCACGGTCAGTTGCCGGAACGTGAGCTGGAGCGCGTGATGCGCGAATTCACGCAGCAGCGCACCAACCTGCTGCTGTGCACCACCATCATCGAGACCGGCATCGACATTCCCAGTGCCAACACCATCATCATCAACCGCGCCGACCGTTTCGGCCTGGCCCAGCTGCACCAGCTGCGCGGTCGCGTCGGGCGCAGCCACCACCAGGCCTACGCCTATCTGCTGACGGATTCGGACGCCAAGCCCTCGGCGCTGGCCAAGAAGCGCCTGGAAGCCATCACCGCCATGGAAGAACTCGGCTCGGGCTTCTATCTGGCCATGCACGACCTCGAAATCCGTGGCGCAGGCGAAGTGCTGGGCGAGAACCAGTCGGGCGAGATGCAGCAGATCGGGTTCTCGCTCTACAGCGAGATGCTCAAGCGCGCCGTGCGCGACCTGCAGGCCGGCAAGGAACCGAATCTGGCCGACCCGCTGGACGTCGTCACCGAGATCAACCTGCACACCCCGGCGTTGCTGACCAACGCCTACTGCCCCGACGTGCAGGAGCGCCTGACGCTATACAAGCGCCTGGCCAACTGCGACACCGAGAACGATCTGCGCGACCTGCAGGAAGAACTCATCGACCGCTTTGGCGACATGCCCGAGCAGACCCAGGCGCTGCTCGAAACGCACCGCTTGCGCATCCAGATGAAGCCCTGGAACATCCAGAAGCTCGACGCCTCCGAGCACCAGATCAGCGTGCAGTTCGGCCCCGAAGCGCCGATCGACCCGACCAAGGTGATCATGCTGATCCAGAAGGACCGCAACACGCGCATGGCCGGCCAGGACAAGCTGGTACAGAAGATCGCGCTACCCGAACTGCGCATGCGCGCAGCGGCGGTGCGGCTGCTACTGGAGTCGGTGAAGGCCTGATCCGGGCACGAGCTTGTCGTATAGGCAACCTCTATCCGGTTCATCCGGCCAATCAATTTTTTCTTGCGCGCCGAGCCGGCTAGCATCGGGGGACACTGTTGTGTCCGCACCCGACTCCCGCGAAGGCCACGCGTTACAATGCGCCCCCTGCCCCACCTGAAACCGGGAACCCGCATGTCCGCAGCCCAGACCGAAAACCTCAACATCGCCGCGTTTGATCCGATGCCCTCGCCCGAGGAAATCATCGCCCGAGTGCCGCTCACCGAGCGTGCGACGCAGACCGTCGTGGCCGGCCGGCGCACGCTGTGCGACATCCTCGACCGCAAGGATCCGCGTCTGTTCGTGGTCATCGGCCCGTGCTCCATCCACGATCCGGAAGCCGGGCTGGATTACGCGCGGCGTCTGAAGAAGGTCGCCGACGAAGTGGCCGACACCATGCTCATCGTGATGCGTGTGTACTTCGAGAAGCCGCGCACCTCGGTGGGCTGGAAGGGCTACATCAACGATCCGTACATGGACGACTCCTTCCGCATCGACGAAGGCATGGAAAAGGCGCGCCGCTTCCTGCTCGACGTCAATGAAATCGGCCTGCCCGCCGCCACCGAAGCGCTGGACCCGATTGCACCGCAGTACTACGGCGATCTGATCGCGTGGACCGCCATCGGCGCCCGCACCTCCGAGTCGCAGACTCACCGCGAGATGTCCTCCGGCCTGTCCACCCCGGTCGGTTTCAAGAACGCCACCGACGGTGATCTGGCCGTGGCCACCAACGCCATCCTGTCGGCCTCCGCGCCGCACAGCTTCCTCGGCATCAACAGCCGCGGCGTGACCAGCGTCGTGCGCACCCGCGGCAACCGTCATGGCCACGTCGTGCTGCGCGGTGGTGGCGGGCGGCCGAACTACGATTCGGTATCCATCAAGCTGGCCGAGCAGGCACTCGAGAAAGCCAAGCTGGCGCAGAACATTGTCGTCGACTGCTCGCACGCCAACTCGTGGAAGAAGCCCGAGCTGCAGCCGCTGGTCATGAAAGATGTGGTGCACCAGATCCGCGAAGGCAACCGCTCCATCGTCGGCACCATGGTCGAGAGCTTCATCGAAGCCGGCAACCAGTCGATTCCGGCGGACCTGTCGCAACTCAAGTACGGCTGTTCGGTCACCGACGGCTGTGTGGACTGGGACGCCACCGAGAGCATGCTGCGCGAGGCGCATCGCGTGCTGAGTGAATCCGGTGCCCTGCGGAGCCGCCTGGGATGAATCTCGTCGTGCAGGGCGCACCACTCGCGCCCGACACGCTGCAAGCCCTGCGCACCGCTGCCGGCGCCAATGCCGTCACCGCGCTGGGCGCGCAAGCCTGCCGGCTCGACAACGCCCACCACACCTTGCAACTGGCCGCCCTGTGCCGCGACCTCGAGTTGGACTGCTGCGCCACACTGGGGCGCAAACTCGCCGACTATGGCCTGTTCGTCACCGACATGGACTCGACGCTGATTGACATCGAGTGCATCGACGAAGTCGCCGACCTGGCGGGCCGCAAAGAAGAAGTTTCGCGCATCACCGAAGCCGCCATGCGTGGCGAGATCGAATTTGCCGAATCCCTGACGCGCCGCGTCGCCCAGCTCGAAGGCCTGCCGGAGAGCGCGCTGGCGGAGGTTTATGCGCAGCGCCTGCACCTCAACCCGGGCGCCGAAACCCTGATCGCCGCACTCAAGGCAGCCAGCATTCACACCGTGCTGGTATCCGGCGGTTTCACCTACTTCACCGAACGCCTCAAGACCCGTCTGGGCTTTGACGCAGCCCACGCCAACGCACTCGAAGTGCGCGACGACAAACTCACCGGCCGCATCAGCGGCCCTATCGTCGATGCCGCCGCCAAGGCCGCCGTGCTGCGCGATGCGCGCCATCAGCTCGGACTGGCTCAGGAACAGACCATCGCCTTCGGCGACGGCGCCAACGACCTGCTGATGCTGCGTGAAGCCGGTCTCGCCGTGGCCTACCGCGCCAAACCCACACTGCGCTCGGTTGCCGACGTGTGTCTGGACCACGCCGGGCTCGACGGAATACTCCATCTGCTCGATTGATCGCAACTCCGCCGTGCTGTAAAAATCGCAGGGTCACTGCATCTCCCCACCGGACCGCTCCATGCCAACCGCCCCGCCTCCTGTGACCTTTCGCAAACTGAACAGCCATGGCGACGACCGGGGCATCTTGACCGAAGTCTTCCGCAACGAATGGCTGGGCGACGACCTGCCGCCCGTGCAGTGGAATTTCGTGCGCTCCCGACCCAAGGTGCTACGCGGTGTGCACGTCCACGTGCATCACGTCGACTACCTGCTGGTGCTGCGCGGCACCATGCATCTGGGGTTGTGCGACCTGCGCGAAGGCACGCCCGGATTCATGAAGTCGCGCATCGTCGAACTGCGCGGAGAGGATCTCACCCTGGTCACCGTTCCGGTCGGCGTTGCCCATGGCTTCCATTTCCCCGAAGCTGCCGAGATGCTGTATTCGGTGACCCATTACTGGGATCCCGTGCTCGACGAGCTCGGCTGCCGCTGGAATGACCCGGATCTCAAGCTGGATTGGGGCATAACGAACCCGTTGCTGTCACCGCGCGACCAACAGGCCGAATCATTGGCCGTGCTGCTCGATCAGCTACGCCATCGGGAGGATCGCTCATGGTGAAAATCGGGCTGATCGGTTGCGGTAACTGGGGCAGGCACATCCTGCGTGATCTCAAGACACTCGGCGCGCACGTCAGTGCCGTCGCCCCCGGCGAGAGCAGCCGCGCCAATGCGCTTGCCGGCAAGGCCGACACCATTGTTCCGACGCTCGACGACCTGCCTGAAGCCGACGGCTATGTAGTGGCGGTACCGACCGTTCTGCACGCGCCGGTGCTCGAATCGCTAGTCGCCAGTGGCAAACCGATCTTCTGCGAAAAGCCGCTCACGCCGGATGTTGCTGCCGCGCGCCGTCTGGTCGATCTGGCCGGTGAGCGCATCTTCGTGATGGACAAGTGGCGTTACCACGCCGGGATTCTTGCGCTGCGCGACATCGCACGCTCTGGCGAACTCGGCCCCGTGCTAGGCATCAAGACGCGCCGCGTGCAGTGGCAGTGCCCCCACGCCGATGTCAGCATGGACTGGATCCTGCTGCCGCACGATCTCACCATCGCGCTGGAAATCCTCGGATTCGTGCCAGAGGCCAAAGCGGCGTTCGCAGAAACGCGCGAGGGCGAACTGATCGGCCTCACCGGCTTTCTGCAATCCGACGGCGTATGGATGGAAAGCGAAGTCGGTATCCGCTCCCCGAAGCACAGCCGAAGCGTTGAAGTGCGCTGCCGCGACGGCGTGGCGAGCATCGGCGACGCGTATGACGAAGCGGTGGTCGTGCTGCGCACCGAGGGCGCAACCACTCTTACACCGCCGCCTCCACCCGAACTGCAGCCGGTCGAGCAGGAAATGCCGCTCTACAAGGAGCTTGAAGCCTTCGTCGCCTACGTGCGAGGGGCTGCGCCGCCGCCGAAAAGCAGCGCAGCCGAGGGGCTGCTGGTCGTCGAGCGCATCGCCGAACTGCGCCATCTCGCGGGGTTGGACGCATGAGCGCTCCGACTTTCACCGTACTCATCCCGACCCACAACCACGCCGATACCTTGCTGTACTCGGTAGCCAGCGTGCAGTGGCAGACGCGCCAGGATTTCGAACTCTTCATCGTCGGCGACGGTGTGCCCGAGCGCACACGCGAAGTGGTTGCAGAGCTGATGGCGCGCGACGCGCGCATCCGCTTCTTCGACAACCCGAAGGGCGAGCGCCACGGCGAAGCGCTACGCCATGCGGCGCTGCAGGACGCCCGCGGACGCTACATCTGTTACCAGTCGGACGATGACCTGTGGTTTCCGGAACACCTAGAGCGCATGGCCTCCATGCTGGAGCAGAACGACCTTGCTCACACCATGCAGATCAACATCAACCCGGACGGCAGCGCCGCAACACGCATGTACGACGCCCGCCTGCCCGATCAGATCAAACGCATGCGCCAACTCCGCGCCGGTTTTGGGCTCGCCAGCGGCGGCCACACGCTCGAAGCCTACCGACGCCTGCCGCGCGGCTGGTTTCCTGCCCCGCCAGGCTTCAACACCGATCTGCACTTCTGGCTGCAGTTCCTGGATCAGCCCTGGTGTCGCTACACCTCGCTGAAATGGCCAACCGTGTGTCACCTGGCGTCCGTTCACAGACGTGACTGGTCAATCCCCGAACGTATTGCCGAGCTGGCACTGTGGTGGCCGCGCGTGCGCGATGCGCAACAACGCTGCGCCCTCATCGAGCAGGCATTTGCTCCGCTCGCCGAGCTGACGCTGTGCTACGGCGTAGCGCCAGAAGAACAAACGCAGCTTGAGGTGCAACGCCAGGCCGTGCGAAAACACATCCGGAAGCGGGAAGCGTGGCTTGATAAAACCAGCACGCGCCCGCTCAGAAGGCTCGCCCGTCCGTTCCGGCGCATCGCACGACTATTCGCTGGCTGAACGATCGCCGGCCAGAGGCGGCACTTAAGGCCTCTGAATGCTGACGCCGCCTCAACCTTGCAGGTGTTCCAGCACCGCCCCCAACATCGCCTCACCCAGCCGCTTGCTGCGCGCGCCGTTCCAGCCGGTGCGCACGTCGGGCAGATTGGCGTTGTCCTTGAAGGGCATTTCCAGCGTCAGTGACAGGCACTTGAAGTGATGCGCGGCCCACTTGCTGGCGAGCTTGAGCACGTCCTCGCGAAAACGGCCGTTCTCGTAACCGTATTCGGTCTGGAAATCGGGGCTGGCGGCCTGCACGGCGGCGATGAAGCGCGCCTGTTGCGCGGCCAGTTCGGGTGGCAGACCCGGAACATCGTCAGCGGTGGAGAAGAACACATACGGCAGTGACTCGTCGCCGTGGATGTCGAGAAACAGCGCGCAGCCGGTTTTCTGCATCTCGCGGCGCACCAGAAACACCTCGGGGCTCTCCGCCGCGTCAGGGTCCAACCATTCGCGGTTCAAATTGCGCCCGGCGGCGTTGGTGCGCAGGTTGCCCAGCACCGCCCCGTCCGGGTTCATATTCGGCACCACATGCACCACTGCCCGCTCGCGGATGCAGCGCGCAACCGGGTCTGATGTATCTAGCAAGCGCTCTACGAAGCCTTCGACAAACCACTCCGCCATGGTCTCTCCCGGATGCTGGCGGGCGATCACCCACACCGGCACACGGCCCGGCAGCGCTTCGCCGATCACCAGACGGTCGAGCTCGCGCCCCTGCACCGTGCCGCCCAGGCTATCGACACTGGCAAACGGTGACTGCGCGGCTTGCGTCACGAAATCCAGATGCCGCTCGTGCGAGTACGGCTCGAAATACGCATAAAACACGCTGCCCTGCTCCGGCGTGTGTTCGATGATGAGCCGGCCGTCCTCATAGCGGGTGGGCACGCGGAACCAGTCCCGTCGGTCATACGACGCCACCGCCTGATACCCCGGCCAGCCGTCGGCATAGGTCGCGATTGCCGCGTTCTCGAACACCATGCGTACCGGCTGCCTCTCCGCCCCGAGCAGGCGGAAGTGGAACCACTGTCGGATGTCGGCTGCGTTGTCGTTGCGCAGGCGCAGACGGATATTGGTCGGGTCGGACAAATCGACGACTTCGACGCTGCCCGAATCAAAACCGCTGACAATGCGCAGCGTTTTGCTCATGTCAATCCACCCGCCGACGAAACACCAGCCGGTCGGCGTCCGACACATCCGACGCAAAGGCGTAGCCCTCGGCGTCGAAGCTCTTGAGGCCGTTCACGTCGGTAATGCGCTTGGTGATGGCGTAACGCGCCATCAGGCCGCGTGCGCGCTTGGCATAGAAACTGATGATCTTGTATTGCCCGTTCTTCCAGTCCTGGAACACCGGCGTCACGACGCGCGCCTTGAGCTTCGCCGGCTTCACCGACTTGAAGTACTCGTCGGACGCCAGATTCACCAACACGGCCCCCTCGCCTGCCTGCTCCCCCTCAGCGATGAGCTTGTTCAGCGCCTCGGTAATGCGCTCGCCCCACCACGCATACAGCGTCTTGCCCGCCGACGTGTGCAGCTTCGTGCCCATCTCCAGCCGGTAGGCCTGCATCAGATCCAGCGGCCGCAGCACGCCGTACAGGCCCGACA
The DNA here is from genome assembly GCF_059703725.1 of Pseudazoarcus sp. NS34. Classification (NCBI taxonomy): domain Bacteria; kingdom Pseudomonadati; phylum Pseudomonadota; class Betaproteobacteria; order Rhodocyclales; family Zoogloeaceae; genus Pseudazoarcus; species Pseudazoarcus sp. NS34. The sequence continues at coordinate 97,571 of NZ_BAAKIZ010000002.1, read as the reverse complement.
GAATGCGCAGATGCTGCTGCGCCCAGTCCAGATCTTTCGCCGACAGCGACGACGCATTCAGCCCCTCATACACATCACCGTTGAAAGCCAGCACCGCCTGCTTGGCGTTCGCCGGCGTAAACGGCCGCGCCCACTCCTGATAGCGCGCCACGTTCAGCGTCGCCAACTGATCCGACAGGTTCATGAGCTTGCTGACTTCCTGTGGCGATAGCTCGCGCAGGATGTCGATCAACTCGGCGGAGGCGTCGAGGTGGTCAGGCTGGGTGTGCTTGGCGACGGCCGGCGGGGTTTCGTAGTCGAGGGCTTTGGCTGGGGAGAGGACGAAGATCATGGGGCTGCTTGATGGGAGATGGTAGATGGTAGAAAACGACGAGGGGTTTTACATTGTGTGTAAACGGTCCAGAGAACCCGAAATACTTGAGCCTGCCATCATTTCACACTCTATTTTCGTCCCATAATTATTCAGTCAACCATCTTCTTATGCACAAAAGCCGGATAGTCTCCAATTGCCGTAATTAGCTCGACTTCCAAAAAATTCTCACCGTGCTCTCTCACAAAGTAGCCACGCATCAAACTTTCTGGAGCTACACATACTTTACTAACCATAAGCATAACCACCAAAACGTCCATATCTTTCCGCACTATCGCTGAATACAACTTTTTCGCATCTTGAAGGGTGTCGCAAAAAATAACGCCCTTCTTAAAGCTCAATGGAGCTTTAGAAAAAGCAAAATTAGATGCAGATAAAATTAAAAAAGACATAATAATAAAAATTATTTTTTTCATCAAATTCATCCGTATAGCTTTACTTAAAACCTAAAGTAGGTGGCGGCGCAATTTCTACATCTATTCCCAAAGACCATTAGTCTGTTGCAGTTTGAACATCTAGTGCCACGCCCACCTCTCCCCTCATTAGCCGGAGTAACCATGACATAGCCACAGTTTGTACAACTCCGACCAGTCGCAGTTTGGAAGAAGGTTTTCTTTCTACAATTCGGACAAACTTTTCCAGCCATCGCCAGTCAATCCATATTTTAATTTTTAATTAAAACCAAAAACATAATAAATGGAAAATTTACGCACATAGAATTACCTAGACAACCCATCACCCTATTCCAATCAACCTAAACCGTATCTCAATTTAGCGCCCTTACTACATTGCGTCAAACACATATTCCACGCTCCATCAAAAATTGCTTCACGTCCCGATCGCAATGACGAACGACCCGCGACTCATCACCACGTTTTACGCCCTTCCCCGTTTGCGGAACATCGCGCCGTTACGCAGCATCTAATGATCTCCCACCCCTCTCGCTCCCTACTCGACCGCTATCAGGCTTGCGTCTGGCATCGCCGCACGCAAACGAACGAGCACAAGCGCTTTCTGCAGTTACCCATTGCCCGCAGCGAGGAGCTCAGGCTGCTCGACGCGGACGGCCGACGGCATCAGATTTTTGTGGGTGAATCTGTTCGGGCACTGCGACCCGCGCATCAACGTCGCGCAGCGTGCGCTGTTCACCACACCACCTAAGCCATTCGTGCCGGCTGGGCAGACAGCCTAGGGCAGGGCTTTCGAAGAGCGCGGTCGTCACGCGCAGAACAACTTCTTGACTGCCTGACGGATTTTACAGACGAAACCGGAGTCTTCATTGCCCACAAGTTCAAGTGAGTAGTTGAACTCGGAAATGAAGCGCTTCGCCCACTCGGCGTTTCGATCGCTGCCCTGTTTCTTCGTGACCTGCTCTTGCGGTATTTCGACGGGGTCGATCTCGATGCCAATGAAATCGGCGATGTGCTTTATCGAGCCGGCCGGGTCGTGACGGACCTTGTCGAAATCCATCTCGATGTAGTTGCACCCGCTGGCCGCGAGTGTGTAGCGCCATGAGGATGTGTTGAGGATGGCCTGGCGCAGGCAGGCGTCGATGTGGTCGAAGTCGTACTTGGGGTCATCATTGACCGGTTCCTGACCGGCGATCCACACGCCCGTCTGGCTGGCGATGGAGTGCGAAACGGCCTGACTGAGCACGTCCCTCCGTGACAGGAGGACGTAGTGGGCATCGGGAAAGAACCGGGTCAGGCTCTCGAAACCACCGAACTGCTGGATGTGCGGGTAATGAATCTTGATGCCGAATACGCCGTTGGGGGATGTCCTGCGCTGCTGTATCTCGGTCATCACCTGTTCGAAATCATTCACTCCCAGACGCTTCCGCCATTCCGCGAGGTTCACCGGGTTCGCGTACTCCAGCGGAAAACCGAATCTCCCCGTCTGATGCAGTGCGTGACCAAGCATGTGGCTTCCGCAGCGGGCAGTCGAGGCGATGACCAATACCTTTGATGGCTTGTCCATTTTGGGGAGGTCGTGAACTTCGGCGAACTGGTTTTGATAGAGATGCATGTCGTCACCCTTTGTTGTTTTGCATCACGCAGATCAGATGGAGCGGTGTTGGCACGCTCACTGGGGTCAGACAAAACCGTAACGCCTCGACAAGCCGCTGGAAGGCGATCACAACATCATTTACACAAAGCCGGGGCCGAACACCGCTGCAGCGCATCGTCCAAACTGCAAAGCGCTCGGAGCAGCACGGCCGGCAGACGCCTTTCTGGTTCGCCCCGCACGCGCTGCCGGAGAAAACCGGGAAGCAAGGTTTGACACCCCTGCTTCGTTTGCGGAACATCCTGAGGTTTCGCTGCATTCGCCGGATTCACATGCCCGCACCGTCCCTGCTCGACCGCTCACTGGCCAGCGTCTGGCACCCCTGCACGCAGATGAAGGAGCACGAGCGTTTCCCGCTGGTGCCGGTGGTGCGTGGCGAAGGCCCGTGGTTGATCGACGCGGACGGACGGCGGCTGATTGACGGCATCAGCTCGTGGTGGGTGAATCTGTTCGGGCATTGCAATCCGCGCATCAACGCGGCACTGCGCGAGCAACTCGACACGCTGGAACACGTGATGCTGGCGGGCTTCACGCATGAGCCGGTGGTCCAGCTATCGGAGCGGCTGACGGCGATGACCGGCAAGCAGCTGGGCCATGCCTTTTATGCCTCGGACGGCGCTTCGGCCACCGAGATCGCGCTGAAGATGGCGGCGCATTACTGGCGCAACCTGGGTCGGCCGGAGAAATGCGAGTTCGTCGGGCTGGCGGGCGGCTACCACGGCGAGACGGTGGGCGCGCTGGCGGTGACAGACGTGCCCATCTTCCGCGACGCCTATGCACCGCTGGTGCGCAGCGGCCACGCCGTGCCATCGCCCGACGCACGTGCAGCACAGGACGGCGAGACGGCGAGCGACGTTGCTCGGCGCGCGGCAGCAACGCTGGAAGCGCACCTGGAGCAGCACCACGCCAGCACTGCGGCGCTGATCATCGAGCCGCTGGTTCAAGGTGCGGCGGGCATGGTGATGTACGACGCGGAGTACCTGCGACTGGCCCGAGCGCTGTGCGATCGATATGAAGTGTTGCTGGTGGCCGACGAGATTGCCGTGGGCTGTGGACGCACAGGGACCTTCTTTGCCTGCGAGCAGGCCGGCATCTGGCCGGATCTGCTGTGCCTGTCCAAGGGTATTTCGGGTGGCTATCTGCCGCTGTCGCTGGTGCTGTCCACCGACCGTGTGTATCAGGCCTTCTATGCGGACGCAGCGAGCCGCGCCTTTCTGCACTCACATTCCTACACCGGCAACCCGCTGGCCTGCCGCGCGGCGCTGGCAACACTGGACATTTTCGAGCAGGACGACGTGATTGCCGCCAACCGCGAGCGCGCCGCGACGCTGGGCCGGCTGCTCAGCGAGCGCTTCGGCGCGCATCCGCGCGTGCGCCATCTGCGCCAGTGCGGCATGATCGCGGCCTTCGACGTGGCCTACCCGGCTACTGACTTCGCACGCAGCTTCTTCGCCGCCGGCATGGAGCATGGTGTGTTGCTGCGCCCGATCGGGAATACCGTGTACTTCATGCCGCCCTACGTCCTCGACCAAGACCTCACCACTCAGCTGGTCGACGGCGCCGCCGCTGCGCTGGAACGCTCATGAGCCTGCTTGACGACCTGCGCGCAGACCTCGCCGCGCTCGACGCCGAAAGCCTGCGTCGCGTGCGCCGCGCCAACGAGCTCCCCTGCGGGCCGAAGATGCGCGTGGCGGGCAAGGAGCTGCTGTCGTTCTGCAGCAATGACTACCTCGGGCTGGCGGCCGACCCGGCGATAGCCAAGGCACTGCTCGAAGGCATAGTGAAGTACGGCACCGGCTCCGGCGCCTCACACCTGGTGAGCGGCCACTACGACGTGCACGATCGGCTGGAAGCGCGGCTGGCGGCCTTCACCGGCTGCGAGCGTGCGCTGTATTTCACCACCGGTTATATGGCCAACGTCGGCGTAATCCCGGCGCTGGTCGGCCGCCGCGACGTGATTTTTGCCGACAAGCTGATCCACGCCTCGATGGTTGATGGCGCGGTGCTGTCGCGTTCCACCTTGATCCGCTACCCGCACAACGACTTAACCGCGCTCGAAGGCGCACTCAAAGCCACGCAGGCGCCGCGCAAGCTGATCGTGACCGACGGCGTGTTCAGCATGGACGGCGACATCGCCCCGCTGGCGCGCATGCTCGAACTGGCCGAGGAGCACGACGCCTGGCTGCTGGTGGACGACGCTCATGGCTTCGGCGTGCTTGGCCCGCAGGGGCGCGGCGCGCTGGCCGAGGCCGGACTGGACTCGTGGCGCGTTATCCTAATCGGCACGCTGGGCAAGGCTGCCGGCGTTTCAGGCGCCTTCGCGGCGGGTCACGCCGACGTGATCGAATGGCTGCTGCAAAAGGCGCGTACGGGCATCTTCACCACCGCCTCACCGCCGGCTTTGGCCGAGGCGCTGCTCACCTCACTCGACCTGATCGAACAGGGCGACTTCCGCCGCCACAGACTGCGCGCGCTGATCGAAACCTTCCGCCACACGCTCAAACTCAAACGCTGGAATCTGCTGCCTTCGCGCACGGCCATCCAGCCGGTGGTGATCGGCGACAACGCCGAGGCGCTGCGCGTGGCCGAAGCGCTGCGCGACGCCGGCGTGATCGTGCCCGCCATCCGCCCGCCAACCGTGCCGGCCGGCACTGCGCGGCTGCGCGTGTCGATCTCGGCGCGGCACGAGATGGAGGACGTGTTGCGGCTGGCCAACCTGCTCAACGCGCTCGAGGATTTCTGATGGCTGACATCCCGCTGGTCGTGCTGCACGGCTGGGGCATGACGCCGCGCATCTGGAACGGGCTGCGCATCTGCCTCTCGCCACGCATCGTCGCCACCCCCGCCTTGCCCGGCCACGACGGCACCGCTTCGCCTGGCAAGACACTGCAGGCCTGGAGCGACGCCGTGCTGGCGGACTTGCCCGAGCGCTGCGTGCTCGGCGCATGGTCGCTCGGCGCCATGATCGCGCTCGATCTGGCACGGCGCCACCCGAAGCGTTTCAAAGCGCTGGTGCTGTTCGGCGCCAGCCCGAAGTTCGTCTGCGCCGACGACTGGCCGCACGGGCTTGATGCAGACACGGTGAGCAGCTTTGCCACAGGCTTCCACAGCGACCCCGATTCCACGCTGCGCCGCTTTCTCGCGCTGCAGGCGCTGGGCGAGAGCCAACGACGCGGCGTGGTGCATTCGCTCAGCCGGGCCGTGTGTGCCCCCGGCGAATACCACCGTGACGCCCTGGCGGACGGACTGCGCATATTGGCCGAAACCGACCTGCGTTCGAGCGTGCCGGACGTCCGCGTGCCAGTGCACCTGATCCATGGTCGTGACGATGCAGTGATGCCATTGGCGGCCGGAGAGTGCTTGGCCCATGCCCTGCCCCATGCGCGCATCGAGATCCTCGATGGCTGCGGCCACGCACCGATGGTCTCGCAACCCGAAGCCTGTGCGCGGGTTATCCAGGAGGCACTGCGTGACTGATGTGGCGGACGCAGCACGCGCCGTGCGACGCGCTTTCGACCGCGCGGCGGCAAGCTACGACGGCGCGGCCGGCGTTCAGCGCGAGATCTGCGCACGGCTCGCGACACTGATGCAAACCTGCCCGCCGCTGGATGCGCCGCAGCGCGTAGTCGACGCAGGCTGCGGCACCGGCTACGGGCTGGAACGGCTGGCCGAGCGCTTTCCGGGAGCCGAACGGATTGCCATCGATTTCGCACCGTCCATGCTGCAACGTGCCGTGTCGCGCAACGCCGCGCTGCCGCTGTGCGCCGACGTACAGGCGCTGCCGCTGCGCGACGCCTGTGTAGATGCGCTGTGGTCGAGCCTGGCGTTGCAGTGGTGCGAGCCTGCCCGCGCGCTGGGCGAATTCGCGCGGGTAGCGCGTCGCGGAGCAACAGCCTGGATCGCCACCCTCGGCCCGGCCACCCTGCATGAATTGCGCGCAGCCTTTGCGCAGGTCGACGATCAGCCGCACGTGCTCGATTTCCGCGCCGCAGAAGAATGGGCGCAGATCGCGAATTCGGCAGGTTTCGATGTGCTCACCATGCAGCGCGAGATGGCCTACGTGCGAGCGCCGGATTTGCGCGGGGTGATTGCCCACCTCAAGGGAATCGGCGCTCACCGCATTAATACTGCACCGCGCAGGCCGCTTGATCGGCCACAATGGCGGCAGCTTGAAAACGCTTACGAAACACACCGGGACGCCGCAGGGCTATTACCGGCAAGCTACGACGTGGTCTTGCTCGCACTGCGACGCACCTGAACCACAACGACACCGCAACGGCGCGAGGGACGGGCGTTTCCGACTAAGCCCGGCTCGCGTTAGAATCAGCGGCACCTTCACTGCGAAACAAGGGCTTCTCCGATGCGTCATCTTCTGGCCGGTCTGGCGCTCACCTGCAGCCTGTTCATGCAAGCCGGCCACGCTGCCCCCTTTGGCTTCGACAATGTCATCGAAAAAGCTCGCGCCTTGTCGCGTGAAAGCCATTCCGCACCGCCGGTGATTCCGCGCTTCATGCGCGACATCGGCCACGAGGCCTACCGCAACATTCAGTTCGACACCGCTCGCAACCTGTGGCGCGAAAACGAATCCCGCTTCCAGGTGCAGATGATTTCAGCCGGCCACGTGTATGCGCATCCGGTCGCGATCAACATCATCGAATCCCAGGGCGTGCGGCGCGTGCCCTACCAGAAGACCAACTACAACTTCGGCAATGCCGATCTCGAACGCCGTGTGCCGGTTGACCTGGGCCATGCCGGCTTCCAGATCTCCTGGCCGTTGTTTGGCGGGCGCGAGCAGGTGCCGTTCATCTCGTTCGCTGGCGCCAGCGCATTTCGCGCAATCGGCCGCACCAACATCGGCGGCGCCTCGGCACGCGGCATCGCGCTGAACACCGGCCTGATGACGGGTGAGGAATTTCCCGCTTTCACCGAATTCTGGCTCGAACGCCCCGCCCCCGATGCACACGCCATGAAGTTCTACGCGCTGCTCGACGGGCGCAGCCTCACCGGCGCCTATCAGTTCACCGTATGGCCGGGCGAACCCACCCGCGTACAGGTCGACAACGTGTTGTTCCCGCGCGCCGGAATTGAGCGGCTGGGCATTGCGCCGATCACCGGCATGTTCCTGCACGGCGAGAACACCGGCCGCCCGAGCGGCACCTGGCGCCCCGAGGCACATGATGCGGATGGCTTGCTGATCAATGACGGCGCTTCCGGCGAATGGTTGTGGCGCCCCTTGCTCAACCCCGCCACCTTGCAGGTCGACAGTTTCATGACCGACAACGTGCGCGGCTTCGGTCTGCTGCAACGCGACACCTCATTCACCAGCTACCAGGACCTCGCAGCGGGCTTTGAGCGCCGCTCAAGCGCCTGGGTTGAGCCGCGCGGCGACTGGGGCAAGGGCCGCGTGATGCTGGTTCAATTGCCAACGCCGGACGCCACCAACGACAACATCGTGGCGTTCTGGACGCCCGAAGAACGGGCACAGGCGAACAAGCCCCTGCGCATGTCCTACCAGATCAGCTTCGGCTCGGCCGAAGTCACCCGCAGCCCACTGGGGCGCACCGTGAACAGCTTTGTCGGTGACGGCACCGTCACCGGCGACGCCGCCGGGAGTTACCGCTTCCATGTCGATTTCGCCGGCGGTGTCATCGACAAGCTCAAACCGCGCTCGGCGGTTACCGCCACGGTGACCCCGGGTGACGGCAGCCAGGTGATGGAACATTTCGTCGAGTACAACGAAGCCATCAAGGGATGGCGGCTGTCGATTCTTGCCCGCCCCGCCAACGGCCGGCCGCTGGTGCTGCGGGCCTTCCTGCGCGAAGGCGAAAACACCGTGAGCGAGACCTGGTCTTACGTGCTGCCGGCCCGTAACGACGTCCAGCGCATGCCCCGCTAAGAACCTGCAAAGCTCACATGGCACTCACTCTGGCCGAAGAAGCCGTTTCCCGCGTAATGCAGTATCTCGTCAGCGCCGGCATCTCGCCGACACCCGATGTAATGCGCGAGGCGCTGCATCTGGTTTCTGACGTACTCGGAGAGGTCAGCCCGATTGGTGCGCCGGACACCACCGCACTGATCGCGCAGATCATGGACCGTCTCCCAGAGCATTTCTCATTGCCCGATCCGCTGCTGCCGCCCGTCAGCCCATCGCTGGACCGCGGCAGCATTCGCTACGGCGGCCAATGATGGATCACAGCCCCTCGACTCGCTCCGATAACGCCAAGCCGACCCGTTCGCACTGGCGCCTGCAGGCTAACCTGCGGCGCTTCTTGCTGACCGCGGTGGTGGTAGCACAGACGGTATTCGCCACCGACGTCATGCGTCAGGTGCTGCCCTATCGCGGCGGCAACTGGGTCGAAATCGGCCTGATCGCGCTGTTCGCGCTGCTTTTCATGTGGATTTCGGTGGGCTTCTGGATCGGCATGACGGGCTTCATCCTGCGCCGCTTCGGCGGCGACCGGCGTTCGCTGCTGCGCCGCCACGGTGCTGCCGAGCTTGATGCCACGCCGCTGGCGCGCACCGCCATCGTGATGCCGATCTACCATGAGCCGATCGAGCGCACGCTGGGTGGGCTGCGCGCCATCTACCGCTCGCTGGAACGCACCGGAAAACTCGCCGACTTCGATTTCTACATCCTGTCGGACAGCCGCGCGCCAGGCTACTGGATGGCTGAAAAGGAAGCCTGGTACCGCATGTGCAACGAGTTGGGTTCTGCAGGGCGCATGTTCTACCGCCGCCGCACGCTCAACATGAACTACAAGAGCGGCAACATTGCCGACTTTCTGCGCCGCTGGGGCAAGCGCTACGAGTACATGATCGTGCTCGATGCCGACAGCCTGATGGAAGGCGACACGCTGGTTCGCCTGGTGCAATTGATGCAGCGCGAACCGCAGGTCGGTCTGATCCAGACCAACCCGGTGCTGGTGAACGCCAAGTCACTGTTCGCCCGCGCACAGCAGTTTGCCAATCAGGTGTACGGCCCGCTGTTCTCCACCGGGCTGGCGGCCTTCCAACTTGGCGAGGCGGCCTACTGGGGCCACAACGCGATCATGCGTACCAAGCCCTTCATGGCGCATTGCGGGCTGCCCAAGATGCGGGGCTTCGGCTTGTTCAAAGGGCCTATTGCGAGTCACGACTTCGTTGAGTCGGCCTACATGGCGCGCGCCGGCTACGAGGTATGGCTGGAGCCGGCCCTGGGCGGAAGCTACGAAGAATCGCCGCCGACCGTGGTCGACGAACTCACCCGCGACAAGCGCTGGGCCAAGGGCAACCTGCAGCATCTGTGGGTGCTGCTGACCACGCCGCGATTGCGCTGGGCGCATCGCATGGCCTTCGTCAACGGCATCATGTCGTATGTGGCGTCGCCGCTGTGGCTGGGCTTTCTGGCGCTGTCTACCGTGAGCGCGGCGCGTCTGGTGCTGCAGCCGATCGAGTATTTCCCGCAGTCACACAGCCTGTTTCCGCAGTGGCCGCAATGGGACCCGCTGATGGCGCTGCAACTGGTCGCCTCAACGCTGTTCCTGCTGTTCTTCCCGAAGTTTCTGGCGATTGCCGACGTGGTGCTGTCGCGCCGGCGGCTGGCTCACGGCGGTCTGCTGCGCATGCTGCTGAGCGTCGTGCTGGAGATGCTGGTTTCCACCCTGCTCGCACCGATCCGCATGCTGGCGCACAGCCGCTACGTCATCGAAGCGCTGTTCAACGTGTCACTGCGCTGGGCCGGCCAGAACCGCGGCGACGAGACTTCGTGGAGCGCCGCGCTTTCCAGCCAGGCGCCGGGCTCGATACTCGCCGCCTCGTGGGCAGCCTTTGCCTGGTGGCTGGATCCCATGTTCTTCTACTGGTCGCTGCCGGTAGCGATACCACTGATCCTCGCGGCGCCGACCTCGGTTCTGTTCAGTCGCGTCGGGCCGGGTGATGCCTTGCGCAATGCTGGCTTGCTGCTGGTGCCGCAGGAGCGAAATGGCGACGCGCTGATCACGGACATGGAAAAAGGCCCACCGCTGCGCCCGCGTGAGGGCGACGACGACACCAGTGCCTTCATCGAGGCGGTCATCGACCCGGTGCTCAACCGCATGCATGCCGACGCCGCCCGCGGCCGCGCAGCTGGCGCCAAGCGCGAACACCTGCGCCATTTGTGTGGGCGCTGCATGCTCAACGGTCCGTCGGCACTCACGCCCAAGCAGCTCTCGCTGCTGGCACAGGACCGCGAATCCCTGCTGTGGCTGCATCGCACCGCGTGGCGCTCCCCGAGTGATTCGTTCTGGGGGCGCGAGCTGTATCCACAACTCCATGCACGCTGAGCCTTGCCGATGAGCAAGGCGTGGTTCGTCACCGGAACGGATACCGGCATCGGCAAGACCCATGTCACTTGCGCCTTGCTGCGCAGTGCGGCGGCCCGCGGCCTGCGCGCCGTCGGCATGAAGCCGGTGGCGGCCGGAGCCGAGTCGATCGGCGGTCGACTCATCAACGAGGACACAGCCCGGTTGATGGCCGCCGCGAACGTCCAGGCTGATGAATCACTGGTGACACAGTACTGCCTGAGTGCCCCGATTGCCCCACATCTGGCGGCACGCGACGAAGGCGTAGAGATCGACTTCACACACATCGGAGCCGCGCTCGATAAGCTCAAATCGCAGGCTGACCGGGTGTTCGTCGAAGGTGCCGGAGGGCTGCTGGTGCCGCTCGGCAAGGACCGCGATTACGCCGACCTGGCGCTTGCGCTGAAGCTGCCGGTGATTCTGGTGGTCGGCATGAGGCTGGGATGCATCAACCACGCCTTGCTGAGCGTGGCTGCGCTGCAAGGGCGCGGCCTGCAGCTGGCCGGCTGGGTAGCAAATTGCATCGACCCGGCCATGCTGCGTCTTGAGGACAATCTGCTCAGCCTGCGGGAGCGCATCGCCGAGCCGCTGCTGGCGGTGGTCGGTTACGGCGAGGAAAACGCCGTCATCGACATCGATCAGCCTCTGGCAGCGCGCTGACGCGCCTGCTCGAAGAGGCACACGGCAGCTGCCGCACCGACATTGAGTGACTCGACTGCGCCGGGCATGGGAATGCGCACGCCTTGTGTCGCAAGCCCGGCGACGTCTTCGGACAGGCCCGCCCCTTCCGCACCGAACAACCAGGCCACCGGACCGGTGAGGTCTTGTTGATACAACGACGGGATGGTTTCGTCCGGCAGAGTCGCGAGAATCGCCCCCGGAAAATTCTTCAGGGTTGTTACCAGGTCGACGCGCTCGCGGATACGCAAGCGAAAGTGACCACCCATGCCCGCACGCAAAACGCGCGGCGCCCAGGCCTGCGCACAGCCCGTACCCAGCAACACGTCGCGAACGCCGGCCGCGGCTGCGGTTCGCAGGATGGTTCCGAGATTGCCGGGATCCTGTACGCCATCGAGCGCGACCACCGTATCGGACAAGTTTCCAACCGCATCCTGCGGCGTCTCGACCACGGCCAGCAGCCCCGTGGGCGAATCTACCGGGCTGACCTGCGCGAACAGCGCATCGGGCAACAGGCACGACGGCGTGTCTTCGCAGGCATCGAGCAGCGCGATGATCTCGGCTCGCGTCATGCCGCGCTCACTGACGACCAGCTGGCGCAGTTTCAAGCCCGACGCGAGCGCTGCCTCCGCCAAATGCACGCCGTCCAGCACCGTCTGGCCGCTATCGCGGCGCTCGCGCGCCGACTCGGCCAAGCCCTTCAATTGCTTGACCAGCGGATTGTCGCGAGAGCTGATGTGCTTCAAAGCAGCGCCAAGCCCAAGGTGGCGATGGCGATGGTGAGCACGCCCAGCAACAGATTGATCGCCACACGCTGGCGAATACTGTTCAGCGCAACCGCGCCCGCAGGCCAGTCGCTCGCTGCGACGGCACGCTTGAGCGCAGGCCAGGGCCCGAACCAGATCGACACGAAGACAAGCATCATCGCCAGCCCCGTCATCAGCATCACGTGCCAGGCCGTTGGCGCATTAGCGAAACCGATGGAACCCAGCGTGCCGAAACCGCTCGCCAGGATCAGTACGATCGACGCCCACACCAGCGGAAAAAAACGCGAGAACACGGCCACCCATAGCGGGAGCCGCTGAGCCGGCGCCAGCGCCATGGCCGCTGGGCGCAAACAGAAGTACAGCAAGCTCATGCCACCCACCCACACAATGACGCCGAGCAGATGTGCGAACAGGCCCAGGTTCTGGCTCATGACGGATCTCCGAAAAGGGTGGCCTGCGCGATGAGGTCGCGCACCGGGCCGAAACTGCGGCGGTGACAGGTCAGCACACCGTGCAAGCGCAGCGCTGCAAGATGATCGGGCACAGGATAGCCCTTGTGGCGGGCGAAGCCATACAGCGGAAACTCGCGGTCAAGCTCGACCATGGCGGCATCACGCACGGTCTTGGCCAGAATCGAAGCCGCGGAGATTTCTGCCACCAGCGCATCGCCACCAACGATAGCCTCGCATGGTTCGGCGACATCGGGGCAACGGTTGCCGTCCACCTTGACGATATCGGGCCGGATCGGCAGCGCCGCGACCGCACGCGACATGGCCAGCATCGAGGCATGCAGGATGTTGAGCCGGTCGATCTCCTCCACCGTGGCCTCGGCCACGGCCCAGGCCAGCGCCTTGGCACGGATCTCTTCGGCAAGGCGTTCGCGTCGCTTCGCCGAGAGTTTCTTGGAGTCGTTAAGACCCTCGATCGGACGCGTCGGATCGAGAATTACCGCCGCGGCAACCACCGCTCCGCACAAGGGCCCGCGCCCGGCTTCGTCGACGCCGCACACCAGCACGTTCACTGCCCTGCCCCGTGCGCAGCTTCGAGATAAGGAGCAATGGCTTCCGCCGCACGTGACGCAGTGCCTTGCTTGAGCTCAAGGTGCAAGCGGGTGAAGCGGTCGGCCAATTCACTGCATGCCTCCGGGTCGCCCAACCAGTGATCCAACGCATCGGCGAGCGCAGCAGGCGTGGCGGCGTCCTGCATCAACTCCGGAACAACGCTCTCATTGCACAGGATGTTGGGCAGGCCGATCCACGGCAGATACGCCATGCGTTTCATCAGACGGTACTGCCACTTGCCGATGCGATAGCAGATGGCCATCGGGCGCTTGAGCAAGGCCGCTTCCAAGCTCGCCGTGCCGCTGGCGACGAGAACGACATCGGCAGCAGTCATGGCATCGATTGCATGCCCGAAGAGGATGCGCAGCTGCAGTTCGTGCGCGTCGGCCGCGCGCATGGCCTGTTCGAACAAGTCGCGCGTGGCACGCGTCGCGAGTGGCACCAGAAATACAGCCTGGGGATGACGTTCGGCGAGGATCTTCGCAGTTTCGACGTAAGTCGCCGCAAGATTGCGCACTTCCGACTCGCGGCTCCCCGGCAGCATGGCGATCACCGGCACCTCGGGACGGAGGTTGAGGCGCTCGCGCATCGCGGCCTTGTCTGGCTCCAACGGGAAGACATCAGCCAGCGGGTGACCGACGAAGCTCACCGGAACTCCGGCCCGCTCGTAGAGTTGCGGCTCGAAGGGAAACAGACACAGCATGTGTGACACCGAGCGCGCGATGCCGTGAATTCGCCCGCCGCGCCACGCCCAGATCGACGGGCTGACGAAATGGATGGACGGCATGCCGGCGTTGCGCACGCGCCGCTCCAGCCACAGGTTGAAATCAGGAGCATCGACACCGATGAAGGCATCCGGCCGCTCCTTCAGGATCCGCGCGAGAAGGTCTTTGCGGATACCGGACAATTCACGGTAGCGGCGCAGCGCGTCGACATAACCATGCACGGCGAGGCGTTCGCATGACCACAGCGCCTCGAAACCCTCGCGCTGCATCAGCGGGCCGCCAATGCCGAAGAATTCTGCGTCGGGATACCGCGCCTTCAGGGCGCGGATGAGGTGACTGGCGAGAAGGTCGCCGGAGGCTTCTCCGGCAACCATGGCGATGCGTTTGACCATAACGGGATCAGCGCACGAGGCCGCGCGAAGACGCCGCGATGAACTCCGAGAACGGGGCGACTTCCGGCACCGTGGTCGCGATCTCGGCGACCGCCGCGCGCGCTTCTTCCAGAGTCAGGCTCGCGCGGTACAGCGAGCGGTAAGCACGCTTGATGCCGGCAATCGCTTCGGCACTGTAGCCACGACGACGCAAGCCTTCACTGTTGATGCCGCGCGGCGCGGCCGGGTTGCCCGCGACGGTGACGTACGGCGGCAGATCCTGCAGCAACACGGTGCCGACGCCGCAGAAGCTGTGAGCGCCAACGCGCACAAACTGATGCACGCCAGTGAAGCCACCAAGGATGGCCCAGTCACCGATATGCACGTGCCCGGCCAGCGTCGCGTTGTTGGCGAAAATCGTGTGATTGCCGACCATGCAGTCGTGCGCCACGTGCACGTAAGCCATGATCCAGTTGTCGTTGCCGACGCGCGTGGCACCCGCGTCCTGCGCAGTACCCACGTTGAAAGAACAGAATTCACGGATGGTGTTGCGGTCGCCGATTTCGAGCAGGGTCGGCTCGTCGTCGTATTTCTTGTCCTGCGGCGCAGCACCGATCGAGCAGAACTGAAAAATCTCGTTGTCGCAACCAATACGCGTGCGGCCTTCAACGACGACGTGCGGACCGATGCGGGTGCGATCTCCGATCTCGACATGCTCCCCGATGATCGAATACGCGCCGATCTCGACATCCGCGCCCAGCTTCGCGCCGGGATGAACGATAGCGGTGGAATGAATCATTTGGTCTTCAGCGCGCACATCAGCTCGGCCTCGGCCGCAATCTGGCCATCTACCTTCGCCACGCCCTTGTACTTGTAGATATTGCGCTTGTTCTGGAGGATCTCGACCTCGAAGATCAGCTGGTCGCCGGGTACGACCTGGCGCTTGAAACGCACGCCGTCGATGCCGGCAAACAGCACAACCGAGTTCTCGTCCGGCTTCACGCCCATGCTCTTGAACGACAACAACGCAGCGACCTGCGCCATCGCCTCGACAATCAGCACGCCCGGCATCACCGGATGGCCCGGGAAGTGACCGGGGAAAAACGGCTCGTTCATCGTGACGTTCTTCAGCGCCTTGATGCGCTTGCCGTCTTCGATCTCCAGCACGCGATCCACCAGCAGAAAGGGATAGCGATGCGGCAGATACTCGAGAATTTCGTTGATGTCCATGATCATGACTTCAGGCGCCGGAGCGCTCGGCTAGGAGTTGTTCGAGGCGGCGTATTCTATCCGCGAGGCTGTCCAGGTGGCGCAGATGCGCAAAATTGCGCACCCAGTCGCCGTGTTGTTGCAGCGGCAGATTTCCGGTGTACACACCGCGTTCGCGGATCGATTTGGTCACAAGCGTACCGGCCGAGATCACGACATCGTCGCAAATCTCGAGGTGTCCGATGACGCCAGCCTGCCCGCCTATCATGCAGCGGCTGCCGATGGTCGTACTGCCGGCAATGCCGACGCAGCCGGCGATCGCCGTATGGTCACCGACACGCACGTTGTGAGCGATCTGGATCTGATTGTCGAGCTTGACGTCGTTGCCGATCACCGTGTCTTCGAGCGCCCCGCGATCGATCGTGGTATTGGCGCCGATCTCGACGTCGTCACCGATCACCACCCGGCCGATCTGCGGGATCTTCACCCAACTACCGTCGCGCTCGCGCGCAAAACCGAAACCATCGGCACCGATGACGGCGCCGGAGTGCACGATGCAACGCGCACCCAGCACGCAATCGCGATAGACGGTGACATTGGCGTTGAGCACACACCCCTCACCGAGCTGTACGCCGTCACCGACATGACAACCCGGACCAATGAGGACGCCCTCACCCAACACCGCGCCACAGCCGATGCTGGCCCCGGCGCCGACGCTGACGGACTCGGGAATCACCGACGCCACGGCAGCCGAAGCGGCCACCCCGGGCAACGGCTTTGCCGGCGGATTGAGTAGTTGCGAAACGCGGGCGAAGTAGAGATACGGATCGGCTGCAACGATGCGCGGCAGTGCCGTACGCTCCCGCGCCGCCGGAGCAACAATGACCGCGGAAGCCTTGCACGTGGCCAGTTGCGAAGCGTACTTTGGATTTGCCAGAAAACTGATGCAGCCCGTGGCCGCATGATCGAGCGTAGCAACACGCTCGATCAGCGTGGAACCATCACCGGCGACCTCGCCTCCGAAACGGGCGACGATTTCATCAAGCGTGTACATGCGGCCGCCATTAACGGCCGTTCTCGAGCGCCTTCAACACCTTCACGGTGATGTCGATACCCGGACTGGCGTACACCGCTTCCTGCAGGATCACATCGAACTTCTCGGCTTCGGCAACCTGTTTGATGGCGGCGTTGGCCCGATCCAGCACAGTCGCGAGTTCTTCATTGCGACGCTGGTTGAGATCCTCGCGGAACTCGCGCTGCTTGCGCTGGAACTCGCGATTCAGGTCATTGAACCCACGCTCTTTGTCGCGGCGCTGGTTCTCACCCATGGTCAATGCGTTTCGCTCCAGATCTTCCTGGAGGGTCTGCAGCTCACGTGCCATCCGCTGCAATTCCTGATCCCGCGACTCGAACTCTTTCTCGAGGCGCTGCTGCGCACGGACCGCAGGCGCGGCTTCACGCATGAGACGGTCGGAGTCAACAAATCCGACCTTTGCCTGAGCTCCGGCGGCAACGGGGAACAGTGCGCACAGAGCGATGAAAACTAACGGGAAAACCTTGAATTTCACTTAAACCTCCGAGATACCGCACATCGGTGCTCAGAACACCGAGCCGAACTGGAACTGGAATTTCTCTTCTTCGTCAGTGTCCTGCTTCTTGATCGGGAAGCCGAAACTGAACTTGAGCGGGCCAAGCGGCGACGCCCAGGAGAATGCGACGCCGGTACTGTAGCGCATCATGCCGGAATCGAATTTCTCCGTCTCATCCCAGATGTAACCCGCATCGAAGAACAGCGACGTGCGGAAGGACCGGTCGTTGCCGGCACCGGGCAACGGGAAATAATACTCGGCGTTGGCGACCAACATGCGGGTGCCACCGATCGGATCATCGTCAGGTGTGCGCGGACCGATCGAGCTTTGCTCGAAGCCACGTACCGACCCGATACCGCCCGCATAGAAGTTCTTGTAAAAGGGCACGGACTTACCGCCAAAGCCCTTGGCAATACCCATGTCGATGTTCATCATCAGTGCCTGACTCTTCGCGATCGGCAACCAATACTGATACTGGTAGTTCAAGCGACCGTAGCGCAGGTCACCCGGCGCAATCGCCGCCTCGAACGCGACGCGCTGGAAGGTACCCGAGCGCGGATACAGGAAACTGTCACGCGTATCGCTGGACCACCCGACGGTCGCCAGCAGGCTATCCACCGAAACGGTGCCGACACCGTTGGCTGGATCCGTACCCGTGCAGCCGAACTCCTTGCAGAAATCCTTGTACAAATCGGGACTTTCGGCAAACGTCGTGATCTCGGTACGGTCGATGGCCAGACCGAAATTGATGCGGTCGTCCTCCGCGATCGGGTAGCCGATGCGGATGCCGAGACCGGTCGACTCCGACTCGTAGCGAGAAATGCTGGTCGTCTCCGACGGATCGTAGGTACGCCGGTAGATGTCGTAGCCAACGCTCACGCCGTCAACGGTGTAGTAGGGATCGGTGAACGACAGGGATATGGTGCGCCCGGACTTGGAGGTGTTGACCCCGATACCCAACGACTTGCCGGTACCGAAGAGGTTGTCCTGGCTGATCGAGCCACCAACCACCACCTTGTCCGAACTGGAAAAACCCAGACCAAGCGAGAGGTTGCCGGTTGCGCGTTCCTTGACGTTGACGTTCACGTCGATCTGATCGGTGCTGCCCGGCACGGCCGGAGTCTGGATCGCGACTTCGTCGAAGAAGCCGAGACGCTCGACGCGGGTGCGCGATTTGCGAATCAGTTCGGCGTCGTACCAGCCACCTTCCATCTGCGTGATCTCGCGCCGGATCACTTCGTCGCGAGTGCGAATGTTCCCGCCGACGTTGAGACGCCGCACATACACGCGACGACCCGGATCGACGAAGATCGTGAAGGCCACCTCGCGCTTTTCAGCGTTCACTTCAGGTGCAGCATTCACGTTGGCAAATGCATAGCCTTCGTTGCCGAGGCGGTTGGTCACGGCATCGGTGGTTTCGGTCAGCTTGGCGCGAGAAAACACCTCGCCAGGGCGAATCGCAACCAGATCGAGATATTCGGACTCGGGCAGGATCAGATCGCCCGCGAAGCTCACGGCAGAGACTGTGTACTTTTCACCCTCGGTGATATTCACCGTGATGTAGATGTCTTTCTTGTCCGGCGTAATCGAAACCTGGGTCGAATCGATATTGAAATCGAGATAACCCTGATCAAGATAGAAGGAGCGCAGGTTCTCGAGGTCAGCAGACAGCTTCTGGCGCGAATAACGGTCGTTCTTGGTGTACCAGGTCAGCCAACCCGGCGTGCGCGACTGGAAAACCTCGAGCAGCTCTTTCTGCTTGAACTTCTGGTTGCCGACGATACTGATCTGGCGGATCTTGGCGACCTCGCCTTCGGTGACCGTGAAGTTGATGCCGACACGGTTGCGCTCGAGCGGCGTGACCGTGGTGACGACTTCGGCGGAGTACTTGCCGCGTCCCAGATACTGGCGCTTGAGCTCCTGCTCGGCGCGCTCCAGCAAGGAACGATCAAAGGTCCGCGCCTCGGCGAGGCCGATGGCACGCAGACTGCCCTTCAATCCGGCGCTGTCGAACTCCTTGACCCCGACGAAGGTAATGTCGGCAATCGCGGGGCGTTCATCCACCAGGACAACAATGACCTCGTCCTCGACATCGATGCGCACATCGCTGAAGAACCCGGTCGCAAACAGTCCGCGAATCGCTTCCGCAGCCTGCTCCTCCGTGAAGGTATCACCGACGCGAACCGGCAAATAATTGAAGACCGTACCGGCTTCGGTTCGCTGGATGCCTTCGACGCGGATGTCCTTGACCGTGAAGGGGTCGAAGGCAAATGCTGGACTGGCAACAAAAAGGGCTGCAACCAGCCCGCTGAGTAGTTTCAATCTCATTCCGTTCTCAACCGGAAAACAGCCGCATGATGTCGTTATAAAACGCGAACACCATCAGCATCGCCAGTACGACCAGACCAAGCTGTTGTCCAAGCTGCATGACGCGCTCGGACACCGGGCTGCCCTTCACAATTTCGATCACATAATACAGCAAATGCCCGCCATCCAGCACCGGGATGGGCAGTAGATTCAGGACCCCCAGACTGATGCTGATCAGGGCCATGAAAGCCAGGTAATGAGCCAATCCCAGCTTGGCGGTCTGCCCCGCGTAATCGGCGATCGTGACCGGCCCCGAAAGGTTCTTCCAGGACACTTCACCGATCAGCATGCGGCCGATCATCTTCAGCGTCAGTACGCTCGTATCCCAGGTCTTGCCTGCCGCCCGCACCAAGCCTTCGACCGGGCCGTAGCGCACGACGGTGAACATCTGGTCGCGCAATTCGGGGGCGTTGGCCGCAGCCACGCCGATTCGCCCGACCGTCCGACCATCCAGCTGATTTGCTTCGGGCACAAGTGACAGCGGCAGTTGCACGCCGTCACGTTCGACTACCGCGCTCAAGGTTTCGCCAGCGCGATCACTGACGAGCTCGACCAGCTCGCTCCAGCCGGCCAGCGGTTGCCCGCCGATCTCGACGAACAGATCGCCTTCCTGCACGCCGGCGCGCGCCGCCGGACTGCCGTCGAGAACCTGACCGACAACCGGCGGAATCACGGGACGCCACGGCCGCAGGCCGATGCGGGCAATGAGATCCTCTTCCGAATCATCCACACTGACACCGCGGAAATCGAGGCGCATCGGGCGTTCTCCGCCCTGCTCGCTTCGAGCCACGACGTCAGCCTGGCGGCCGTCGAGCACCGCGCGAAGCAACATCCAGCGCAGATCCGACCAGCTGCGAACAGCGGCACCATCGACGGAGACAACCGTATCGCCTTCGCGCAGGCCAGCCTCTGCAGCGATCGTCTGGGTTGCTTCGGTCAGCGCAATGCGCGGCCGCAATTCCTCGGTTCCGGCTGCAAACAAGCCCCAGTACAGCATGATGGCCAGCAGGAAATTGGCCAAGGGCCCGGCCGATACGATCGCAAAGCGGCGCCATACGGACTGGTGATTGAAGGCGCGCGGCAGATCCTGCGCGGCCACCTCGCCCTCACGCTCGTCGAGCATCTTGACGTAGCCGCCGAGCGGAAACGCCGCGAGCACCCACTCCGTGCGGTCACGACCGACCGACCATTTCAGCAGCGGCTTTCCGAAACCGACGGAAAACCGCAACACCTTGACGCCGCACCAGCGTGCCACGAGGTAATGACCAAGCTCGTGAACGAAGATCAGCACACCGAGGGCGACGACGAAGGGAATGATGTACTCGAGCAGATTCATCGGATCTCGCGTTGACGAATGCAGGCCTGAGCCAGGGCGCGCGCCTGGCGGTCTGCATCCAGAATGGAATCGAGCGTTTCGACCGACAGCTCGTGCGCCCGTTCCAGGGATTCGGCGATTACCGCGCTGATTGCCCGGTAGGCCAGGCGACCCGCCAGAAAGGCCGCAACCGCCTCCTCGTTGGCTGCGTTGAGCACCGCTGCCGCGGCACCACCCGACCGCAGTGCATCGTAAGCCAGCGCAAGACAGGGGAAACGATCGAGGTCGGGCTCGCGGAAGCTCAGCGTACCGATACGCACCAGGTCCAGCGCACTCACTCCCGCCTCGATCCGCTCGGGATAGCCCAACGCATGAGCGATCGGTGTGCGCATGTCGGGATTACCGAGCTGGGCAATCACCGAGCCATCAACGTACTCCACCATTGAGTGGATCACGCTCTGGGGATGTATGACCACATTGATGCGATCGGCCGGAGCGCAGAACAACCAGTGGGCCTCGATGACCTCGAGCCCCTTGTTCATCATCGTGGCCGAGTCGACCGAGATCTTGCGTCCCATCACCCAGTTAGGATGGCTGCATGCCTGATCAGGTGTCACGTTATCGAGATCGGCCAGCGGCGTTTCGCGGAACGGGCCGCCCGAGGCCGTCAGAAGGATGCGGCGCACCCCGGCCCCATCCAGCGCGCCCGCGTAAGAGGCTGGCAAAGACTGGAAGACCGCATTGTGTTCGCTGTCGATCGGCAGCAGGGTTGCGCCACCGGCGCTCACCGCCTGCATGAACAACGCGCCGCCCAACACCAGCGCTTCCTTGTTGGCAAGCAGCAGCCGTTTGCCGGACCGCGCCGCCGCAAGCGTCGGCGCCAGGCCTGCCGCGCCAACGATCGCCGCCATCACCGTATCGGCTTCGGGGTCTGACGCCACATCGCACAATGCGGCCTCGCCACACAGAACAATCGTGGCACACCCAGCCTGGCGCAGACGCGCAGCCAGCGCAGCAGCATCGTCGGGCTGATGCATCACTGCATAACGGGGGGTAAAACGCAGGCATTGTTCGTACAGGCGGTCGACCTGACGGTGTGCAGTCAGGGCGAAAACCTTGAAACGGTCGGGATGACGGGCAATCACATCTAGAGTGCTGACGCCGATGGAGCCGGTAGCGCCGAGCACCACCACCTTGCGCACTTGGCCAGCGCTCATCACCACCCCGCCCACAGCGCGATCAGTCCGACCAGCGGCATCGTGGAAGTCAGGCTGTCGATGCGGTCGAGCACTCCGCCGTGCCCTGGCAACAACGTTCCACTGTCCTTGACCCCTGCCTGCCGCTTGAGCAGCGATTCAAACAAATCGCCTTCGATGCTCAGCACCGTGAACACGGGCAACAGCAAGGCCAAAGGCGTCCAGCCGATGTTGAGCGCGTCGCCGGCCAGCGCAAAGAGAGCCATGCCGCACACGAAGACGCCGAACAAGGCCCCGTAGGCTCCTTCGCGAGTCTTGCCAGGGCTGATCGACGGAGCGAGCTTGACTCGCCCGAAAGCGCGGCCTGTGAAGTACGCCGCGATATCCGCCACCCATACCAGCGCCATCACCGACAACAACAACCATGGATCAACCGTTCTGAGATGCACCAGGGCCACGGCAACCGGCAACAACACCAGCCATCCGGCCAGCGCGCCTGCGACCGGGCCCGTCGTCCAGCGCATGCGCAACCACAGCGGCACACACAGCGCCCAGAAGGCAATCCCCGCGACATAAAGCAGAGCGGTCGAGTTGCAGCCCCCTAGCATGGCGAGGTAGCCCAACACTGCAGAAGCCGCCGCCGTTACGGCAACATAGGCCCACGCAATGGCGCCCTTCAGGCTCACCAGCACCGTCCATTCACGCGCAGCCACGCCGGCGACCATCGCAATCAGGGCCAGCCAGAGCAGGTCGGGGCTATAGAACAATGCGCCGAGAAAGCCGGCAACCAGGGCAATGGCGGTCAGTACGCGCTGCTTAAGCATCGTGCCCCGCAGAAGAGGAGGAAGACTCGCCGCCCCCTGCTCCAACGAGCTGCTCGCTCGTGCGGCCAAAACGACGCTCACGACGACGGTAGGACTCGATTGCTGTCTCCAGCGCGGCTTCGTCAAAGTCCGGCCACAAGGTGTCGGTGAAATACAGCTCGGTATAGGCCAGTTGCCACAGCAGGAAATTCGAGATGCGCTGCTCTCCGCCAGTGCGGATGAACAGATCAGGCTCGGGCGCGTAGTGCATCGCCAACTCAGCGCCGATCTCGTCTTCAGTGAAGTCGCTACGTCCGGGGTGGCGTGCAATCAGTCGGTTGACGGCCGAGGCGATGTCCCAGCGTCCGCCGTAGTTTGCCGCCACGGTCAGCGTCAGACGGTCATTGCCAGCGGTGAGGGTTTCGGCTTCGCGAATGAGGCTGGTGATGGATGCATCGAAGCGCGACAACTCGCCGACCACATGAAAACGCACGCCATTCTCATGCAGGCGGCGCACTTCGCTCTTCAAAGCGCGCGCAAACAACTGCATCAAGAACGACACTTCGTCGGCCGGACGACGCCAGTTCTCGGAACTGAAAGCAAACAGTGTGAGATGGGAAACGCCATGTTCCATGCAAACGCGGATCACCGAGCGAACGGCTTCTACGCCACGCCGATGCCCTGCAATGCGCGGCAGATGGCGACGGCGCGCCCAGCGGCCGTTGCCATCCATGATGACCGCAATGTGTGCCGGAACGTCTCCGACTGCGGGAATCTCGCGGGTGGAACTTGAAAACGTGGCTTTCGCCATCGTGTGCCCTCGTCCTGGCGCCGGCGGGGGCTCAGATCTGCATCAGCTCGTGTTCTTTCTCGGCGAGCAGCTTGTCGATCTCGGCGACGTACTTGTCGGTGAGCTTCTGGACGGTTTCCTGTCCGCGACGCTCGTCATCCTCGGAGATTTCCTTGTCCTTCACGCCATCCTTGAGGCTCTGGTTGGCGTCACGGCGCAGATTGCGCACGGCAACCTTGGCCGCCTCACCCTCATTGCGCACGACCTTGATAAGTTCCTTGCGGCGCTCTTCGGTCAGCGAAGGCATCGGCACGCGGATCAGATCGCCCTGGTTGGCCGGATTGAGGCCCAGATCACTGTCGCGGATGGCCTTCTCGACCTTCTGCACCAGCCCCTTTTCCCAAGGCTGGACGCCGATCGTGCGCGAGTCGACCAGGGTAATGTTGGCTACCTGGTTCACCGGAACCATGCTGCCGTAGTAGTCCACCATGATGTGGTCCAGCAGCCCCGTGTGGGCACGGCCGGTACGCACTTTGGCGAGATCGCCCTTGAGCACTTCAAGGGACTTCTGCATCTTCTGCTCGGTGGTCTTGTTCAGATCGGAGATCATCGTCGAATCCTCAGGAATGAACGAGCGTACCTTCGTCTTCGCCCATCACGACGCGCTTGAGCGCGCCGGGCTTAAAGATCGAAAACACGTTGATCGGCAATTTCTGGTCACGGCACAGGGCAAAGGCCGTCGAATCGAGCACCTCGAGATTGCGGCCAATGGCCTCGTCGAAGCTGATGCGGTGAAAGCGCTTGGCATCCGGATCCTTCTTCGGATCAGCGGTATAAACGCCATCCACCTTGGTCGCCTTCAACACGATCTGCACGCCCATCTCGGATCCGCGCAAGGCGGCTGCGGTATCGGTCGTGAAGAACGGGTTGCCGGTGCCGGCGGCAAAAATGACGATTCGCCCCTCTTCCATATGGCGAATCGCGCGACCGCGGATATACGGCTCGACGACTTGATCGATACGCAGCGCGGACTGCACGCGCGCCGTCAAACCGGCGCGCTGCATTGCGTCGGCCAGCGCCATGGCATTCATGACGGTGGCGAGCATGCCCATGTAGTCGGCTGTCGCGCGATCCATGCCGGCTGCCGCGCCTTTCATGCCGCGAAAGATATTGCCGCCGCCGATCACCACGCCGACCTGGACACCGAGCGCGACAACCTCACCGATCTCGGAGACGATGCGCGACACGACGTCGTCGTTGATGCCGTAGGAGTCGTCCCCCATGAGGGCTTCACCCGACAGCTTCAGCATGATGCGCTTGTAGGCGGCGGCCATGGCTGAGCCCTTACTTCTGCGCGGCAGCGGCCTGAGCGGCCACTTCGGCGGCAAAGTCGGTGACCTGCTTCTCGATGCCCTCACCCACGAGGAACAACTGGAAGCTGGCGACGCTGGCATTGCGGGCCTTGAGCAGCTGCTCGATGGTCTGCTTGCCGTCCTCGGCCTTGACGAAGACCTGACCCAGCAGCGTCACGTCTTTCAGATACTTCTGCACCGTGCCTTCGGCGATCTTGTCGAGCATTGCTTCCGGCTTGCCGGATTCACGGGCTTTCTCGATCGCGATGCGACGCTCGGTGTCGAGCAACTCGGGCGCAACGCCGGAAGCATCCAGGGACTTGGGCTTGGCGGCCGCGATGTGCATGGCCAGATCCTTGCCCAGCTGCTCGTCGCCGCCCACCAGGTCGATCAGCACGCCGATCTTCGAACCACCGTGGATGTACGACTGCAGCGCGCCCTTGGCTTCGACACGGGCGAAGCGACGCAGCGACATGTTTTCGCCGATCTTGCCGACCAGCGCCGTACGCACCGACTCAACCGTGCCACCGTCCAGCGGCAGCGCAGACAGCGCGGCGACATCGGCCGGGTTCTTCTCGGCGACCAGCTGCGCGCAATCAGCAGCCAGTTTCAGGAAGTCATCGTTCTTGGCGACGAAGTCGGTCTCGGAGTTGATCTCGAGAATGGAACCAACCTTGCCGTCGGCGCTGATATGGATCGCCACGACGCCCTCTGCGGCAACGCGCGAAGCAGCCTTGGTGGCCTTGTTGCCAAGCTTCACGCGCAGGATCTCTTCGGCCTTGGCCATGTCACCGGCGGCCTCGGTAAGCGCCTTCTTGCATTCCATCATCGGCGCGTCGGTCTTCTCGCGCAGTTCCTTGACCATGCCTGCGGTAATATCCGCCATGCTCACTCCTGACAATCTTGAATTCTGTGAAAACGGGCAAAGCTCAACCCGCATAACGCCGGGGCGGCTTTCGCCGCCCCGTTTGATCAGGCTTCTTCGCCCGGCGCTTCTTCTTCGTCAACCTCGACGAACTCGTCTTCGCCAGCAGCCACGATATCGTGCAGCGCCATGTTGCGCCCTTCCAGCACGGCGTCCGCAGCGCCACGAGCATACAGACGGATCGCACGCGACGAATCGTCGTTACCCGGGATGACGTAATCGATACCGTCCGGCGAGTGGTTGGTGTCGACCACCGCGACCACCGGGATGCCCAGCTTCTGGGCTTCCTGCACGGCGATCTTGTGATAGCCGACGTCGATCACGAACAGCGCGTCCGGCAGGCCGTTCATGTCCTTGATACCACCGATGCTGGTCTGCAGCTTGCCCAGCTCACGGCTGGCCATCAGCGCTTCTTTCTTGGACAGGCGGGCCGTAGCTTCTTCGGTCATGGCTTCCATGTCTTTCAGGCGCTTGATCGACTGCTTGACCGTCTTGAAGTTGGTCAGCATGCCGCCGAGCCAGCGCTCGTCAACAAACGGCATGGCTGCGCGACCAGCTTCCTCGGCGACGATTTCACGTGCCTGGCGCTTGGTGCCAACGAACAGGATGGTGCCGCGATTTGCGGACAGCTTGCGCACGAAGTCCATGGCTTCGTTGTACTTCACCATGGTCTTTTCGAGGTTGACGATGTGGATCTTGTTGCGGTGACCGAAAATATAGGAAGCCATTTTCGGGTTCCAGAAGCGGGTCTGGTGGCCAAAGTGGACGCCCGCCTCGAGCATCTGACGCATCGTTACATTAGACATCTGTTACTCCAATCGAAGGGTTCTGCCTCCGCCCGGCGCTTGTATGAGACAGCCTTTGCACCGTTGTTCGGACTTGCCGGAACAAACGGACCCCACAGGCGTCACGTCGGGCGTGCGGATTTTTGACCGCGACATGCGATCAAGCCGGCGATTATAGCGGGCAACACCCCGAACACTCAAGAACGAAAGCGTATCGACTGACAGCGCAATTGCTCGCCCGCCCCGCATGCGCTAGCCTGTCCACCTAGCATTTCCACCCGCATACATGTGCGCATGCGCAAACCGCCGCAATGCGTGCCGCACCGCATCACAACCGCCCAACGCATTCCAGCCCAAGGGCGAACCGGATCCCCAAAGCATGAGTGTCAAGATCAAAAACCAGGAAGAAATCGAGAAGATGCGTATCGCCGGCCGCCTCGGCTCGGAAGTGCTCGATTTCATCACCCCGCACGTCCAGCCAGGCGTCACCACCGCCGAGCTGGACCGACTGTGTCACAACTATATGACCGAAGTTCAGGGCACCATCCCGGCGCCGCTGAATTATTGCCCCCCGGGCTACACGCCCTTTCCGAAGTCTGTGTGTACCTCGGTCAACCATCAGGTCTGCCATGGCATCCCGGGTGACAAGGCCCTCAAGAAAGGCGATACGGTCAATATCGACGTCACCGTCATCAAGGATGGTTTTCACGGCGACACCAGTCGCATGTTCATCGTCGGCGGCGAAGAAGCCGGCAGCATCCTGGCGCGCCGCCTATGTCATGTCACGTTCGAATGCATGTGGCTGGGTATCGCCCAAGTGCGTCCAGGCGCCCGCCTCGGCGACATCGGCCATGCCATCCAGAAGCACGCCGAAGGCAACGGCTTTTCCGTAGTGCGCGAATTCTGCGGTCATGGCATTGGCTCGACCTTCCACGAAGACCCGCAGGTCGTGCATTACGGGCGCCCGGGGACCGGCCTTGAACTCAAGGCCGGAATGATCTTCACCATCGAGCCGATGATCAACGCCGGCAAGGCAGCGATCTCCGAGCTGCCCGACGGGTGGACCATTGTCACCAAGGACCGCAGCCTTTCCGCGCAGTGGGAGCACACCATTCTGGTCACCGAGAATGGCTACGAAGTCCTGACGACCTCCGAGGGCTGCCTGCCGCCGCCCGCCATCGTAGAGTCAGGCGTCACGGCCTGAACGCGATGCCTGACGCCGCGCTCGCGAACGAATCCTTCCAGACCCGGCTTGCCGAGATCCGCGATCGGCTGATCGACGATTCACGCCGGCTTCGCGAAGGCTACGAAGCCTCGCCATCGGGTTCGAGATTGCTGCGCGGCCGCGCGCGCCTTGTTGATCAGACCATTCTGGCCCTATGCCGGCTTTGCAGCATTCCGGACCATGTAGCCATCGTGGCGGTAGGTGGCTATGGCCGCGGCGAGCTGTTTCCGCATTCCGACGTCGACCTCATGGTGCTGCTCGCCGAGCGTCCGGAACCAGCGCTTGAAGCGCAACTGTCGGCGCTGGTCGGCGCGCTGTGGGACGTCGGACTTGAAATTGGCATGAGCGTGCGGACAGTTGACGACTGCCTGGCCACATCGCGCGATGACGTCACCGTGCAGACCAATCTGCTCGAAGCCCGCCTGCTCGGCGGCGACGCGAAACTGTTCGCGGATTTCCAGTCGCGCTACCGTGCCGAACTCGACCCGCGCGCGTTCTTTCGCGCCAAATCGGTCGAGCAACAGCAACGCCACGGCCGCTACAACGACACGCCCTACTCGCTCGAACCGAACTGCAAGGAAAGCCCCGGAGGCCTGCGCGATCTGCAGATGCTGGGGTGGATTGCGCGCGCGGCCGGCTTCGCACGCAACTGGCGTGATCTTGCCCACAAACGCCTGATCACCGGCGCCGAAGCAGGTGAGCTGCGCAACATCGAGCGCTTCCTGCAGCATGTGCGCATCCGCCTGCACTACATTGCCGGGCGTTCCGAAGACCGCCTGCTGTTCGATCACCAGGAGAATCTGGCCAAGGCGCTGGGCTTTTCGGCGACTACCGCCAAGCGCGCCTCCGAAGTGATGATGCAGCGCTATTACGTGACGGCCAAGAAGGTCACGCAGATCAACACCATCCTGCTGCAGAACTTTGCCAACGAACTGTTGCAGGACCAGCCCGCGCCCGAGGAAATCGTCGACGACAGTTTCCAGATCGTCCGCGACCTGCTCGACATCCGTCATGAGAACGTCTTCGAAGAGCGCCCGGCTGCGCTGCTCGAGTGCTTCCTGACCCTGCAGCAACGCCCGGAGCTCAAGGGCATGACGGCGCGCACCCTGCGCCTGCTGTGGACCAGCCGTCGGCTGATCAACGCGAAGTTTCGCGCCGACCCGGCCAATCGCGAACTGTTCATGCAGATTCTGCAGCAGAAGCGCGGCATCGTGCATGAACTGCGGCGCATGAACCAGTACGGCATCCTCGGTCGCTATCTGCCGGCCTGGCACAAGATCGTCGGCCAGATGCAGCACGACCTGTTTCACGTCTATACCGTCGACCAGCACATCCTGATGGTCGTGCGCAACGTGCGCCAGTTCACGATGGGCAAGCACGCCCACGAATATCCGCTGATGACACGCCTGATGCTCGGCCTCGAGCGCCACTGGCTGCTGTACATCGCCGCCCTGTTCCACGACATTGCCAAGGGGCGCGGCGGCGATCATTCAAAGCTGGGCATGGACGATGCGCGCGCCTTCTGCGAGGCGCATGGGCTGTCCGAAGAAGACACCGACCTGATCGTATGGCTGGTCGAGCACCACCTGACCATGTCGCAGGTCGCCCAGAAGCAGGACACCGCCGACCCTGAAGTCGTGCGCCGCTTCGCGGATACCGTTGGCACCGAGCGGCGCCTCACAGCGCTGTACCTGCTCACCCATGCCGACATTCGCGGCACCAGCCCCAAGGTCTGGAACGGCTGGCGTGGCAAGCTGCTGGAGGATCTATTTTTTGCCACGCAGCGTCTCCTGCGTGGCGCGACACCCCAACAAGCGCTGGGACTCGACCAGCGCCAGGAAAACGCGCGCGAACTGCTGCGCTATCACGGCCTGCGTCCGGAGGTCGAAGAGCCGCTGTGGTCGCACCTCGACGCCGTGTATTTCATGCGCAATTCAGCCGAAGACATCGCCTGGCATACCCGTCAGCTTTACTACCGTCCGGGCGAAGCCGAACCTGTCGTCAAAGCGCGCATCACGCCGGAGTACGAGGGCGTTCAGGTAATGATCTATACGCCTGACCGCAAGGATCTGTTCGTGCGGCTGACGGGCTTCTTCGGCAAGCTCGGCTTTTCCATTCTGGAAGCCAAGGTGCATACCACGCGTCACGGCTACGCGCTCGACAGCTTCGTGCTGCAGGACCCGGGCAGTGAGTCGCGCTACCGCGACGTCATCACACTGATCGAACACGATCTGGCCGAACGCCTCAAGTACGAGGAAGACCCCGACCGCCCCAGCAACGGCAGGCTTTCACGTCAAGTGCGCTATTTCCCGATCAGCCCTGGCGTACTGATCCGTCCAGACGATGCGGGACGACATTTCATTCTGTCCATCGCGGCTGCGGACCGGCCCGGTGTGCTGTTCGGCATTGCCGAAGTCCTCGCGCAAAACGGCATCACCGTGCATACCGCCAAGATTTCGACGCTGGGCGAGCGCATCGAAGACACCTTTCTGCTGTCCGGCGAATCGCTCAAACAAGAACGGCAGCTGGTACGCCTGCAGCGCGAGCTGGAAGACCTGTTGCAGGTCTGAGGCCGCCCAACCTAGTCGTCCTGCCAACTCGCCTGGCCTTGGCCAATTTCGTCCAGGCGCGCACGCAACGCGGCAGCCTCATCTTCCGGCACGCTCAAGCGCAGCGTCACCAACGAAGCATGGGCGCTGTCGAGCAGCACTGCACCGGCGGACGCAATTTCGCGACGGAATGCCCCTTCCAGCGGATACGGAATCTGACAGAGCAGCGTTGTCACGGCCCGGATCGGCACCTTGTCGGCCTTGAGCAAAGCCTGCGCAACGGCATCCGTATAGGCGCGCACGAGGCCGCCGGCGCCGAGCTTGACCCCACCGAAGTAGCGCACGACGCTCGCCAGCACGCCATCCAGATCCTGATGCCGCAGCACGCGCAGCATAGGTTGCCCGGCTGTGCCGGACGGCTCACCGTCATCGTTGGCCGCCGACTGCCCGCCCGCATGCAAGGCCCAGCACACATGGGCCGAAGCCGGATGCTCGACGCGCAGCGCGGCCACACGACCGATCGCCTCCGCGCGCGATGCCATCGGCTCCACGCAGCCGATGAAGCGGCTTTTCCGGATGATGAGTTCGCTATGGACGGGTTCGGCGAGCGTCTGCGGCATCAGCGCAGGTGCGGCAGGGCCATGAACAGCGCTGCAATGGTCTTGGCGTCCGTAATGCTGCCGCTATATACCCCCTGCTCGGCTGCTGTCACCGACATGGGGAGTACTTCCAGAAACTCTTCCTCATCCAGATCGTTGCCGACTTCCGTCAAACCACGCGCCAGGAAAACCTCGATACGCTCGTCGGAATATCCAATGCACGGATGGAATTGGCCGACATGCTGCCATTCGGCGGCCTCGTATCCAGTCTCCTCGCGCAGCTCGCGCTTGGCGCAAACCAGGATGTCCTCGCCCGGATCGATCTTGCCGGCAGGCAGCTCGAGAAAGCTGCGGTGCAGCGGATAGCGAAACTGGCGCTCGAACACCAAATCACCGTCATCGCGCACAGCTACGATCACCACGGCGCCAGGGTGGCGACAGTACTCCCGCGTAGCCTCGGCACCATCGGGCAGCCTCACCCGGTCGCGGCGCACATCCAGCAGCACGCCGCGGAATACCTGCTCGGAGCTCAGCGTGATCTCCTCCAGCGGATCGTCAGACAAATGACTCTGTTTCATGACACCTCCTGGTAGCGGGAAAAATGCCCCACGCCTTGTCCGCCTGCGCGAACTTGCTTCCCCCGGAGGGGCTGCTTTGCCTTGGGACATCCCGGCGGCAAAAAAAATGCCCGCATATGCGGGCATTCTTTCCGATTTCTGGTGCCGACGGTGAGACTCGAACTCACACGGCTTGCGCCACCACCCCCTCAAGATGGCGTGTCTACCAATTTCACCACGTCGGCCCTGATTTCTCGGGAACGCGCATTATACGGATATGCACGCCCCGCGCAAGCTTGTACAGCTTAGTTCTGCTGCGCCGGAGCGCTCGGTACATCGGCCGGCGGCGCGGCAGGCACATCAGCCGGCGGAGCGTTCGGCACATCACCCTGCAACACCGGCGCAGACGGCACCGGAATCGGGCTGTCCATCACGCTGGTCGGACCCGACGGCTTGGTACTCGCCAGATAGGCCAGACCAAGGCTGGTGATGAAGAACGCCGCCGCAAGTACAGCCGTCGTACGGCTAAGGAAGTTGGCCGAGCCAGACGCGCCGAATACGCTGCCGGCACCACCGCCTCCGCCCCCACCACCACCGCCGAAGGCAGCGCCGGCATCGGCACCCTTGCCGTGCTGCATCAACACCAGGCCGATCACACACAGACCGACCACCACGTGGATCGCCAGGACGATCGAGAACAGGTAACTACCCATCTTTTTATGTCACTCCAGAATCAAATCGATCGATCCGCCGCAAGCCGGCAGATCGCCACAAATTCGTCCGCAAGCAGCGATGCCCCACCCACCAGCACGCCATCTGCGTCTTCCAGCGCGAACAGCCAGCCGGCACTGTCCGCCTTCACACTTCCACCGTACAGGATGCGCGTACGCGGCACCCCATTTGTTCTCTTCGCGACCCAGCTCCGCACCAGAGCAAGAACTTCTGCCACCTGCTCCGGCGTGGCAGCACGCCCGGTACCGATGGCCCACACCGGCTCGTACGCGATCACGATGCGGCCGATGTCGGCCGCCGAGAGCGTGGCATCGAGCGCATCGAGCTGACGCACCAGCACCTGCTCAACCTCGCCGCGATCACGCTCTTCCAGCGTCTCGCCGATACACACGATCGGGGTGATGTTCGCTGCCAGCGCCACAGCCGCCTTGGCCGCCACGGTCGCGTCGTCCTCACCGATCAGAGCGCGTCGCTCGGAATGCCCGACAATTGCATAGGCGCACCCGAATTCGCCCAACATGCCGGCGCTGACCTGTCCGGTAAACGCGCCATCGGTTTTCTCGCTGATGTCCTGCGAGCCAAGCTTCACCGGGCTTTGAGCGAGTCTGGCCGAAACTTGCTGGAGGTACGGAAACGGCACACAGACCACCACTTCCACACCCGCAGGCAGCGCCGGCAACATAGCGTCGAGCAACGCCTCGTTGGAGGCAAGGCGCCCGTTCATCTTCCAGTTTCCGGCAACGAGCTTGCTATGCATTACGAGGGCGCGAGTAAATGCGCGATTGTAGCCCGCCGCCGATGACATCGCAAAGCCGCATAAACGCAAACGGGGCAGTACGCCGCTGGCGCACTGCCCCGCCCCGACCAGCCAGCGTTCAGCCGAAACGGCCGGTGATGTAGTCCTCGGTGCGCGAATCGTGCGGGTTGGTGAACATCGTATCGGTCGCACCGTACTCAATCAGCTTGCCGAGATACATGAACGCCGTGTTGTCCGACACCCGTGCGGCCTGCTGCATGGAGTGGGTGACGATGACGATGGTGAATTGACCCTTCAGGTCACCGATGAGGTCCTCGACCTTGGCGGTGGCAATCGGATCAAGCGCCGAGCACGGCTCGTCCATCAGCAGAATCTCAGGCTCGGCGGCAATTGCCCGGGCGATGCACAGACGCTGCTGCTGACCGCCCGACAGGCCCAGCGCGCTTTCCTGCAGACGGTCCTTGACCTCGTTCCACAGCGCCGAGCCCTTCAGCGCGCGCTCGCAGGCTTCGTCGAGCATGGTCTTGTCGGCAATGCCCTCGACCCGCAGCGGGAACACCACGTTTTCGTAGATCGACTTCGGGAAGGGGTTGGGCTTCTGGAACACCATGCCCATGCGCTTCCTGAGCGCGATCACGTCGGTGCCGGGAGCGTAGATGTCCTGCTCGTTGACCCGCACCTCGCCGCGAATGCGCAGGTTGTCGATCAGGTCGTTCATGCGGTTGAGCGAGCGCAACAGCGTCGACTTGCCGCAGCCCGAAGGGCCGATCAAGGCGCTGACCATGCCGCGCTGCACTTCCATGTCGACGCCGTACAGCGCTTGCGACTCGCCGTACCACAGGTTGAAATCGCGGATCGTGATGCTGGCGCCCTGCCCCGACTCGGCAACGTGATACACCGTGCGGTGTTCGGCGGCGGGCTTTTCCATCGTAGTGGTGCTCATTGTTTTTGACTCCGGATGTTCAGAACTGGCTGCCGACGAATTTCTTCTTCAGCCGGTTGCGGATGTAGATGGCCGACGAGTTCATCAGCACGATAAGGCCTAGCAGCAGCAAGGTGGTGACGAAGACCATCGGCTTGCCTGCTTCCGAGTTGCGCGACTGGAAGCCCACGTCAAAGATGTGGAAGCCCAGGTGCATGAAGCTGCGCTCGAGGTGAATGAAGGGCGCGAAGGCATCGATCGGCAGCTCCGGCGCGAGCTTGACCACGCCGACCAGCATCAGCGGCGCGACTTCACCGGCGCCGCGTGCCATCGCCAGGATCAGGCCGGTCATGATGCCCGGCATGGCGTGCGGCAGCACGATCGAGCGGATCGTCTGCCACTTCGACGCACCGCAGGCCAGCGCGCCTTCGCGGATCGAACGCGGCACGGCCGACAGGGCTTCTTCCGACGCCACGATCACCACCGGTACGGTCAGCAACGACAGCGTCAGCGCAGACCACAGGATGCCGCCGGTGCCGAAGGTCGGGTTGGGCAGGCGTTCCGGGAAGAAGAGTGCATCGATCGAACCGCCCACCGTGTAGGCAAAGAAGCCCAGACCGAACACGCCATAAACAATGGACGGCACGCCGGCGAGGTTGTTCACCGCGATGCGCACCATGCCGACCAGCTTGCCTTGCTTGGCGTACTCGCGCAGGTAGAGCGCCGTGATGACACCGAAGGGCGCGACCACGATGACCATCAACATGGTCATCACGACCGTGCCGAAGATCGCCGGCAGGATACCGCCCTCGGTGTTGGCCTCGCGCGGCTCGGAACTCAGGAACTCGCCCCAGCGCGACAGATAGACGCCGATCTTGCCGAAGATCGACAGATCGTTGGCCGGGTAGAAGCGCACGATCTGCGACAGCGTCAGCTCTTTGGTGGCGCCGCCGACTTCTTCCAGCACGATGCGGTAGCGCGCATCGCGCTCTTTGATCTCGTTCGCGATGCCCTGTAGCCGTTGATATTCGCGCTGCAACTCGGCCTCACGTTGCTCCATGCGTTGCAGCTCGGCTCGATAGGCTTCGCTTTCCTTGCCCTCGGCCAGCTCGACACGACGCAAGGCAAGGCGCTGCTTGTTCAGCTCGTGGTTGATGACGCCGATCTCGCCGCGCTCGATCTGGCGAATCTCGTCAAACCGGTCACGCGCCGCGGCCTGCTCGCTGCGCATCGCCGACAGGCCCAGCGCGGCCGGATCCTGCTCGACACCATCGAGCGTAACGCTCTTGATGCGTCCGACGAAGGCACCCCACTCCTGACGCTCGAAGAAATAGAACGCGGGATCGCGCTCGACGCTCTGAACGTCGGAGGCATCCACCCAACGAAAATCTTCGTTGTAGAGGTCGTAGTTGCCGATGCGGTACAAGGTGCGCTCGGCGTATCCGCCGGCAGCCGTGATCTCGGCCTGGCCGTCGGCCGGCAGCGAGGCCAGCACGTCTGCGTCCGGCCGGTACAGGCCGAAACGCGACGGCACACCGGCTAGCTGCTGCCCGCTCTTGAGCGTGACGACCTCGATCGGCTTCGGCCAGAAGGTCGTCATGCCGTTCCAGAAGATCATCAGCAGAAAGCCGCAGATCAGGATGATGCCCAGCGCCAGCGCGCCGCCGAACCCCCACAGCGCCGGCTCGCCGACCGCTGACAGGTCGGCGGTGTAGCGCCTTACGGCCCGCCCTTCGTTCTTCTTGCTCATTGCCTTGATTCCGGTTTGCACGTGTGCACTCATGTTGTGGCTCCCCTCACAGCTGGAAGGCGCGCTTGCGGAAGCGCTGGCGTATGACTTCGGCGAAGGTGTTGATGACGAAGGTCATCACGAACAGCGTCAGCGCCGCGAGGAACAGCATGCGGTACAGCGTGCCGCCGATGACGGCCTCGGGCAGTTCCACCGCGATGTTGGCCGACAGCGTGCGCAGGCCGTTGAAGATGTTCCAGTCGAGCACCGCAGTGTTGCCGGCTGCCATCACCACGATCATGGTCTCGCCAACCGCGCGGCCCATGCCGATCATGCAGGCAGCGAAAACACCCGACATGGCGGTAGGCAGCACCACCCAGATCGCGGTTTGCCACGGCGTGGCGCCGGCCGCCAGGCTGGCTGCGCGCAGCTGCGCCGGCACCGCGTTGAGCGCGTCCTCGGCCAGCGTGTAGATGTTCGGAATGATGGCGAAGCCCATCACCATGCCGACCACCAGCGCGTTGCGCTGCACATAGGTATCGACCACTCCGCCACGCGGATCGAAGCCGGTCGCCGCCAGGGCGCCCGCCACCATCCACGCCACCAGCGCCGAGATCACCGCCATCGACAGCCAGCGCGCGCCGTCGATCGCGCCGGCGTGCTGACGGGTCAGACCACGCAAGTGCATGCGGTAGGCGGTGCCGATCGTGCGGTTGAAGGCCATGGTCAGCAGCACGAAACTCA
This sequence comes from Pseudazoarcus sp. NS34, assembly GCF_059703725.1. Lineage (NCBI taxonomy): Bacteria > Pseudomonadati > Pseudomonadota > Betaproteobacteria > Rhodocyclales > Zoogloeaceae > Pseudazoarcus > Pseudazoarcus sp. NS34. Next base: position 61,072 of record NZ_BAAKIZ010000002.1, on the reverse strand, counting down.
GCGGCCACAGGAACATGCTCATGAACGGGACGGCGCTGCCGACGTCGCGGTTGGTCCAGGCCTTGAAGTCACCGGCGAAGAAGGCTTGCTCGAAGCCCGGGCCGAGCAACCACGCCAGCCAGCCAGAGATGCCGATGACAACGAACATGAACAGGAACTTGGGCATGCCGTTGAGCTTGAGCGCGACCTGCGGGGGCAACATCTGCCACAGGTGCGCGGCAACCATCAGACCAAGCGGCAAGGCCACGAAGCCCAGCACCACCGCGGCAATCCAGCTTTCCACCAGCGGAGCAAGAATCAGCGCCGCGATGAAGCCCAGCACCACGGTCGGCAGCGACTCCATCATCTCCATCACCGGCTTGACCGTGCCGCGTACGCGGCGATGCACGAATTCCGAGGTGTAGATCGCAGCCAGCAGCGCGATCGGCACCGCGAACAGCAGCGAGTAGACCGTCGCCTTGAGCGTGCCGAAGATCAGCGGAATCAGCGAAAACTTGGGCTCGAACAGGTCGGTGCCGGAAGACGACTGCCACGTGTAGGTCGGCTCCTGGTAGCCCTCGTACCAGTTCTTGCCGAAGATGGCGCGCCAGGTCGTCTCGGGGTGCGGCACCTGGAAGGCCCAATGGTCAATCAGGCCAGCGCTGTTCATCGCCACGGCACCGTCGTCGCGCGGCATCAGCATCACCTGCATGGCCTCGCCGCTCGGCGCGACCTTCTGCTGCATGCGCAGCAACACCTGCTCGCTGGTGGCGTGACGGAACCACAGATTGCCCTCGGCATCGAGTGTGACCAGGCTCTTGCGGCGTTGCGAAACGTCGTAGGCCACGATGCCGGCCGGCTGTTTCTCGAGCTCACGCGCCAGCACCATCTGATAGCCGTCAGCCGTTGCAGCACCTTCGGTCTGCAGGCGGAAGTACATGCGCAGCGACCCGTCGGCGCCACCGACGACTATCGTCTGGTCACCGATCAGGAAGCCCAGCACCCCCAGATCAACGCCGTCGGGAGTGAGGTGTGCGGCTTCTGCGAGCTCCGGATTGTTGAAGTCGCGGGTATCGAAGCGAAACACGTTGCCGTCCGCCACGCCGACATACACCTGGTCAGCCTGGCCAGTCAGCAGAACCTTCTTGACCACCGTGCCACCCGGCAGCGACGGCAGCGTGGTCGTGCGCGTTGTCACCGACTCTTGCTGGGTCATCAGGTTGATGCGCGTATCGGCGCGGGTCAGGCGACCTACGCCAAAGCTATCGAAAGTCACGAAGGAGCGCGTCGGACGCTCGACCGTACCGCCCAGGGCATAGCCGATTGCGGTAATCGACACGCCTTCGGGCGCGATCTGCTGCGCTGCCTTGACATCGACATCCAGCGCGATGCGACGCACCTGGTTGCCCGGCACCAGACGATAGACGGCCGTGCCGTCGCTGAAGTCCTGCTCATTGAGCTGAGTCAAGCCGTCAGGCATGTCCTCAGCGCGCAGCACCTGCGTGGAAAAGCCGATGCGCGCAAAGCGCACGGTACCGTCGGAAAAACCGAACATCATGTCCGAGCGGTTGTTGGTGGCGGCAACCGCTGTCGCCTGGTCGCCACCGAAATCGAGTTCCTGCGACGAAAGCGGTCGTCCGCTCTCGATATGGAAGGTACTGACCTTGCCCTGCGCATCGATGCGCAGCCCGATGGTCTGATACTCGTCGGCATTCGACCAGATCAGGCCCGGCGTGGCTTCCAGTACATAGGCGTCGTGCTTTTTCATCTCGCCGCCGAAAAACAGCGGGAGCGCTTCCTTGGCAAGGAAGGCAAGAATGCCGAAAACCGCCACGATGACGAGCAAGCCCCCCAAGGTGATCGAAATGTCCGCCGTCTTGTCTGCAAACAGCACAGACCTGCGGGTTGCCCTGCCCACCGGAAGGAGGCGCTTGTAGCCATCAGCCGGGGTAGTTTCAGTGGCCGTATTCTCGGTCATGGATGATCCGTTCATCAGTCAAACACAACAGGCGGATACGGACACCCGTATCCGCCTCGTCGAAATGCTCTCGCCTTAATTACTTGGCCAGACCGAAGCGCTTCAGGTCGTCATCGGCCAGCGCCTTGACCACCGGGAAGTAGCCGTCCTTGACGACCGCTTCCTGCCCTTGCTTGGAGTAGATGAACTTGATGAACTCGCCGCGCAGCGGGTCAAGCGGCTGGTTCGGGTTCTTGTTGACGTAGATGTAGAGGAAGCGCGAGACGGGGTAATCGCCGCTCGAAGCATTCTCGGCATTCGGCTCGTAGCAGGTCTGGCCCGGGCCGGCAGCCAGCTTGACGAACTTCACGTCGGCCGTCTTGTAGCCCACGCCCGAGTAACCAATGCCGCCCATGTCCGAGGCCACGCCCTGAACCACGGTCGAGGAACCCGGCTGCTCCTTGACGGTATCCTTGTAGTCACCGTTGAACAACGCCACTTCCTTGAAGTAGCCGTAGGTGCCCGAAGCCGAGTTACGGCCGTACAGGGAGATCGGACGGCTGGCCCACTCGCCCTTCACGCCAACGTCGCCCCACGTGGTGATGTCCTTGTCCAGACCGCCGTTACGGGTCTTGGAGAAGATCGCATCGACCTGTTGCAACGTCAGACACTCGATCGGGTTGTCCTTGTGGGCATACACTGCCAGCGCGTCGATGGCCGAACGCACAGCGGTCGGCTTGTAGCCGTATTTCTTTTCGAAACCGTCGATTTCCTTGGACTTCATCGGGCGGGACATCGGACCGAACTGGGCGGTGCCGGCGATCAGCGCAGCCGGAGCAGTGCTCGAGCCCTTGCCTTCGATTTCGATCTTCACGTTCGGGTACATGGCGTTGTAGCCTTCGGCCCACAGCGTCATCAGGTTGTTCAGGGTGTCGGAGCCGATCGATTTCAGGCTGCCCGAAACACCACTCACGGCCTTGTAGGACGGCAGAGCGGGGTCAACCTGGACCTGCGCCTGGGCGGCGAAAGAGGCGGCGACACCAACAACGGCAGTCGCGAGGATGCTCTTCTTGAACATTACGGATTCTCCAGTTTCGTCAATTCAGTCAGCCCCTCCCTTCCGGGGCGCCCCTGCTGCTGCAGGAACGGAACGGATTATGCGTACCGAAAATTACAGTTCTGTGAAACGTAACCAATCTCTTCCGGGCAGGCCGGCCGCCCTTCCCGAAAACGGGCGAACAATGCCCTGCCGCTGCCCGCGATCGCTGCGTCTGTTGCTATGCATCGTGTTGTCATGCTTGATTCACATCACCGCGGCAGCCGCTGACTGGAAACTGCATCGTGCCGAGGGTTTGACGCGCGTCGAATATCAGCACGATCCAGATGGATTGCTGCGCGCCCGCGCTGAAACCGAGGTCGAGTCGTCGGTGGGGGCCTTTCTGCATCTGCTCGAAGACACCGACCGCATTGCAGACTGGGCCGCGAATACCTATCGCGCCGAGCTGATTGCGACGCCGGAGCCGCGCACCCATGTGGTGCACACCTGGTTTCGTGCGATATGGCCGGTGTCGAAGAGGGATATGGTGACGCGGTCGATCTGGCAACAAGATGCCGTCAGCGGCGAGCTGACGATCTACATCCGCGATGTCGGGCAAGAGCACCCCGTCGAAAAGGGGCACGTGCGCATGGAGCACGTCCAGGCCGAATGGGTGCTGACGCCCCAGGCCGAAGGAAAACTCAAGATCCGCTATGAAGGGCAGGCCGACCCGGCCGGCCTGCTACCGCGCTTCATCGGCGACAAGGTGGCGCTGAAGGCACTCTTCAAGACTTTCGAGCACTTGCCCGAAGCGCTGCAGCGACATCAACGCCCCTACCCCGGCGTGACGCGCTGAGCGCATTCACGCAAAGGCGTGTTCGACCGCAGCGGCAATATGCTGCGCCAACCGCTCGACCTGCGCCGCATCACGCCCCTCGACCATGACCCGCAGCAAGGGTTCGGTGCCCGAAGGGCGCAGCAGCACGCGCCCCGCTTCGCCGAGCTCGCTCTCGGCCGACAAACGCGCCGCCTCGATACCCGCGTCCGCACGCCAGTCAAAGCCGGCGGGCATGCGCACATTGATCAATTGCTGCGGATAGAACACCAGATCGGCGCAGGCCTGTTTCAGGTTCATGTTGCCCTGCCGCAGCGCCGAGAGCACCTGCAGCGCCGACACAATGCCGTCGCCGGTGGTGTGGCAATCCAGACAGATGATGTGACCTGAGCTCTCGCCGCCAAGCTTCCAGCCGCGCTCCTGCAGCAACTCAAGCACATAGCGATCACCCACACTGGCCCGATCGAAGGCCACGCCCAGCCGCGCGATGGCGTGTTCCAGGCCGAGATTGCTCATCTGCGTACCAATCACGCCGTCGAGCCGGCCGGCCTTCTGGCGCGCGACTGCGATGACGTAAAGCAAACGGTCGCCGTCATACAGCACGCCGTCGGCGTCGCACATGATGACGCGATCGGCGTCACCGTCCAGCGCGATGCCGACATCGGCCTTATGCGTCAACACGGCCTGACGCATGTGCTCGGGCCGGGTAGCCCCAACCTCGTGATTGATGTTGATGCCATCCGGCTCGGCGCCGACCGCCACCACCTCGGCACCCAACTCGTGAAATACCTTCGGCGCGATGCTGTAAGCCGCACCATGTGCGCAGTCGAGCACGATGCGCAGGCCGCGTAGATCCAGTTCGTTCGGGAAGGTGCTCTTGCAGAACTCGATGTACCGTCCGGCCGCATCGTCAATGCGCCGGGCTTTGCCGAGATGCGCCGAATCAACGCATCCGAGAGGCAGGTCAACGCCGGCCTCGATCTCCAGTTCGATGGCGTCGGGCAACTTGGTGCCGCCAGCCGAAAAGAACTTGATGCCGTTGTCGAAGTAGGGGTTATGCGAGGCCGAGATCACCACGCCGGCCTGCAGGCGCAAGGCGCGCGTGAGGTAGGCCACGGCCGGAGTCGGCAGCGGCCCGGCCAGCATGACGTCCACGCCCGCGGCCGCAAAACCCGCTTCCAGCGCCGCTTCCAGCATGTAGCCGGAAATCCGTGTGTCCTTGCCGATCAGCACCGCGGGGTGTTCGCCTGCCGGCAGATGCTCGCGCTTGACCAGCGCCTGGCCTGCGGCATAGCCAAGCCGCATCACGAAATCCGGGGTGATCGGCGCGCTGCCGACCAGTCCGCGCACGCCATCAGTGCCGAAATACTTGCGGGCCATTGGTGTTCCGTTCAATTCATCAAGCCGCGATTATGACGCGCGCCCGTCCATCAGCGCCATCCATACTGCCAACGCATCGCGCGTGGCCGCCACGTCATGGGTACGCACGATGCGGGCGCCGCGCTCCACAGCCAGCACGGCTGCCGCCACACCGGCCGCAACGCGCTGATCGACCGGCTTGCCGGTGATAGTACCGAGCATGGTCTTGCGCGACATGCCCACCAGCACGTGCAAGCTCCCACTGCGCAGACGAGCAAGGTCGCCCAGCAGCGCGAGGTTATGTTCGATCGTCTTGCCGAATCCAAAGCCCGGATCAAGCACGAGGCGCGCATCCGTCACGCCCGCAGCCCGCAGCACCGCAACACGCTCGTTGAGGAAGTCCGCGACCTCGCCAACCACATCGGCGTAGTCTGGAGACTGCTGCATGGTTTTCGGTTCGCCCTGCATGTGCATCACGCACAGCGCCGCGCTCGAACCAGCCACTACTTCAACCGCACCGGGCGCACGAAAGGCGTTGATATCATTGATCATGGCTGCGCCGGCAGCGAGCGCTGCGCGCATCACGCCCGGCTTGACGGTATCGATCGACACCGGCACTGGCCCATCGGCAAGCCGTTCGAGCAGCGGAATCACGCGGTCGAGCTCCTCCTGCTCGCTGACCGGGTCAGACCCGGGGCGCGAAGATTCGCCACCGATGTCGAGCAGTTCCGCTCCGGCCGCTACCGCAGCGTCGGCGCTGCGCAAGGCCGCTTCCAGGTTTTGCCCCACGCCATCGCCCGAGAACGAATCCGGGGTGACGTTGACGATGGCCATCACCCGTGGCGCGGATAGATCAAGGCGAAAACGTCCGCAGTGCAGGATTTCGTTGGAAACGTCGGAGGTCATCGGAAACTCTTCATCGGGGGAGCAGGAACAAAAAGACCGGCCAGGCCGGTCTTTTTGTTGAGGTCTTGCAGCGGTCAGGCTGGTTCGGCCGCTGCGTCGGGCTCGTCTGCACCCGGCGCGTCGCCACTCGGGCGCGACGGCGGCAGGGTCGATTGCTTGGGCGGGCGCGGCGGACGGCCGTCCATGATGTCGTTGATCTGATCGGCATCAATGGTTTCCCACTCAAGCAGCGCGGCAGTCATGGCCTCGATCTTGTCGCGGTTTTCCTCGATCAGGCGACGTGCGAGATTGTATTGCTCGTCGATGATGCGACGGATCTCGGCATCGACCTCGCGCATGGTGTCCTCGGACACATTGCGGTGCGTCGTGACCTGACGGCCGAGGAAAATCTCGCCCTCTTCTTCGCCATACACCATCGGGCCGAGCTTGTCGGACATACCCCACTGGGTGACCATGCGACGCGCCAGGTCGGTGGCACGCGAAAAGTCGTTGGAGGCGCCGGTCGTCATCTGGTTCATGAAGATTTCTTCGCAGATGCGGCCGCCGAACAGCACGGCAATCATCTGCAGCAGGCGCACACGATCCTCGCTGTAACGATCCCCTTCCGGCAGCTGCATGGTCACACCCAGCGCACGGCCGCGCGGGATGATGGTGACCTTGTGCACCGGGTCGGTCTTGTCGAGCAGCTTGGCGACGACCGCGTGACCGGACTCGTGATAGGCAGTGTTCTTGCGCTCTTCCTCGGGCATGACCACGGACCGGCGCTCGGCGCCCATCATGATCTTGTCCTTGGCGCGTTCGAAGTCCTGCATATCGACCAGGCGCTTGTTGCCACGCGCGGCGAACAAAGCCGCCTCATTGACGAGGTTGGCAAGATCCGCACCGGCAAAACCAGGCGTACCACGCGCGAGGATCTGTGCATCGACGTCCGGCGCGATCGGCACCTTGCGCATGTGCACACGCAAGATCTGTTCGCGCCCACGCACGTCCGGCAGCGGCACGACGACCTGACGGTCGAAGCGGCCCGGACGCAGCAACGCCGGGTCGAGCACGTCGGGGCGGTTGGTGGCGGCGATCACGATCACGCCGCTCTGCCCTTCGAAGCCGTCCATTTCGACCAGCAACTGGTTCAGGGTCTGCTCACGCTCGTCGTTACCACCGCCCATGCCTGCGCCACGCTGACGACCGACAGCATCAATCTCATCGATGAAGATGATGCACGGCGCGTGCTTCTTGGCGTTCTCGAACATGTCGCGCACACGGGCTGCGCCGACGCCGACAAACATCTCGACGAAGTCCGAACCGGAAATCGAGAAGAACGGCACTTTGGCTTCGCCGGCAATGGCCTTGGCCAGCAGCGTCTTGCCGGTACCGGGCGAGCCGACCATCAGCACGCCTTTCGGAATGCGGCCGCCGAGCTTCTGGAATTTGGACGGGTCGCGCAGGAATTCGACCAGCTCGGCCACTTCTTCCTTGGCCTCGTCGCAACCGGCGACGTCAGCAAAGTTGATCGAGTTGGCCGACTCATCAAGCATCTTGGCCTTGGACTTGCCGAAGGAGAACGCGCCGCCACGTCCACCACCCTGCATCTGGCGCATGAAGAAGATCCACACACCGATCAGCAGCAGCATCGGGAACCACGACACGAAAATGCTCGCGAGGAAGGACTGGCCTTCGTCGGGCTTGGATGCCGTGACAGTGACGCCCGCCCGCAGCAGGTCCGAAACCATCCACAGATCCTGCTGGCCCGGCGTGAACACCGTGACCTCCTGCCCGGAGACAGTCGTCGCCTTCACCACCCGGCCATCGATCGTGGCCTTGGTGATGCGGCCAGCGCGTGCGTCCGCCATGAACTGGGAGTACTCGAGCGTGCTGCTCGGCGTGGCCTGGCGTGCGTTGAACTGATTGAACACCGTCATCAATACGATGCCGATGACCATCCAGACAGCGAGATTCTTGAACATGTTATTCAACGTCGTTTCCTTGAAAGCCCAATGAAGGCATAAAGCCCAATGGAGGCGGCGAGATAGTGACCCATTCTAGGGCCGATCGTTCCCGCCCGTAAACAAATCGCCCCGATGGGCACAGGCAATCGTCGTGACGGGCTGATCGAAGCTTGAACAGCTAGCGCTCTGCCCCCAACATGGGGACGATTCCTTCACTCTTCAACCACCATGACCCAAAAACGTCCTCTCGAAGGCGTCCGCGTCCTCGAACTCGGCACCCTGATTGCCGGCCCATTCTGCACCCGCATCCTCGCCGAGTTCGGCGCCGAAGTCGTCAAGGTCGAATCGCCCGACGGCGGCGACCCGCTGCGCAGCTGGCGCAAACTATATGAAGGCACCTCACTGTGGTGGTACGTGCAGGCGCGCAACAAGAAGTCCGTGACCGCCAATCTCAAACACCCCGAGGGGCGAGATTTCGTGCGCCAACTCGCCGAGCGCGCCGACATCGTGGTCGAGAACTTCCGGCCTGGCGTGATCGAGAAATTCGGCCTCGATTACGCCACGCTTGCCAAGGCCAACCCCGGCCTGGTCATGGTGCGACTCTCCGGCTTTGGCCAGACCGGCCCCTATCGCGAGCAGCCCGGCTTCGGTGCAGTCGGTGAATCCATGGGCGGCCTGCGCTACATCACAGGCTTTGCAGACCGCCCTCCGGTACGCACCGGCATTTCCATCGGCGACTCCATCGCCGCGCTGTGGGCCGCCATCGGCGCGTTGATGGCCCTGCGCCACCGCGAAGTGAATGGTGGCAGCGGCCAGGTCGTCGATGTGGCGCTGTATGAGGCGGTATTCGCGATGATGGAATCGATGGTGCCGGAGTTCGATGTCTTCGGCTTCGTGCGCGAACGCACCGGCAACATCATGCCCGGCATCACACCGTCAGCCATCCACAGCACGCGCGACGGCAAGCACATACAGATCGGCGCCAACGGCGACGCAATCTTCCGCCGCTTCATGCTCGCCATCGGCCGGGATGACCTGGCCAACGATCCGCTTCTGTCCGACAACGCCGGCCGCGACGCACGGCGCGAGGAACTCTATGCGGTGATCGACGCCTGGTGCGCGTCGCACGACGCCGATGAGGTGATGGCTACCCTCAACCGCGCCGAGGTGCCGGCCACCACCGTGTTCTCTGCAGCCGACATTTTTGCCGACCCGCAATTCCTTGCCCGCGAGATGCTGCGATCAGCAAAACTGCCCGATGGACGCGACTTCAAGCAGCCCGGCATCGTGCCGAAGCTCTCCGACACGCCGGGCGACATCGACTGGATCGGCCCCGAACTGGGCGCGCACACCGACGAAGTGCTGCGTGAGTTGGGCTACGACGAGGCGCGCATCACGGCCTTGCACGAAGACGGCGCGGTCTGATCAGAGTCGCTCAAGAAGTGCTTCAAAGCCCGGATACTCGGCCCGATCGAGATCGAACTTGCGCACATGTGGCGTCCAGCTGCGTCCGCTCTGCAGTGCATCAAGCAGTGCTGCCGCATCCAGCGTCCAGCTGCCTCCCAGGCGACTGACGCCGCGCGCAAACAAGGGGTCGGGCAGGCAAGCAGCGCCCGGGCCGATGAGTATGAAGTGCTGGGCCGACAAACAGGCCTGGCGCACGCGCTCGAAGCTGTCGTTGAGCAGCACCGTGCTGGTGCACAACACTTCGGTGCAGGCCGACAAATCATCTGGGTTCAGCGTCACGCGCCAGCCGTCGCGGTCACCCGGCTCTTCCGGCGGCAGCTCCAGCACCGTCAATTCCGCACCCGTCGCCAGCACGCGCTCGAGCAGCGGCAGAAACAAGCCCACCATTCCGACCTTCACCCCCGGTGCCGCCGCAATGCCTCCAAGGGAATCGCGGCTTTCCGACGGCGCGAATCCGGCACGGTCGAACACGCTGCGTGTCAGCGCATTGGCCGTGGCAAAACCGAGCGCGCGCCCTGCCCCGTCGTTCTGTGCGCAGCCGCGCAGCAACTCCATTGCATCCGCGCCGCGCAAGCTTTCAAGCGCTGTCAGCTGCGCACGCGTGTCGCCCAGGCCGATGTAGGCCAGGCCGACCGTTCCGTCTTCAAGCTCCAGCGCACAAAAGTCCGATTGTTTGCGCCCGCCGCCACCTTTACGCGGCAGATGCAGTGCGCGGACCCGCGGCAAAGCGCGCCGGGCATTCACTAGCTCGAAGGCGCGCAGCAGATCCTTGCCGATGCTCACGACACCCGTACGCCGGCGGCCTGACGCAGCGCCGCACCGAGTGCCGCAAGAGACTGGGCGCCGGACACCGCGAGACTGCGATTGAGTATGAAGAACGGCACGCCCTCCACACCCTGCTTCGAGAGCTGGCCCGCCATGCGCCGCACTGCGTCTGCGTCCTCGCTGCTGCTCAGGTATTCGACGATGCGCTCACGGCGCTCGCCGCAAGCCTCGGCAATGTCAGCGAGGGTTTCCACATCACCAATGTCCCGACCCTGCTGGAAATAGGCCTCAAATACGCCCGCCACCAGCGCCTGGATACGTTCGGGTCGGGCACCGCGGCTCTGCGCTCGGTAGATCAGCCGATGTGCACGCAAAGTGTTGGGCCGCAGCGTGATCTTCTCGAACGCGAACTCCAGGCCATCCGGTTGCGCGACCTCGCGCAACCGAGCGAATAGCTCGTCGACCGCACGTGCGCCACCGAACTTCTTTTCGAGAAAAGGTCTGTACGGCTCGCCCTGAGGGGGCGTGTCGGGATTCAGGAAGTAAGGCAACCAGTGAATACGCACCGGATGCTCGGGATGGGCTTCCGCGAACTGCGCCACCGCGCGCATCAGGCGATCGCGGCCGAGAAAACACCATGGGCAGACGAAGTCGGAAACGACGTTGAGGTCGATGAGCATGATGAACCGTCAATGAGGGCGCTTCAGCGCCCGCCGAGAAAACCCGTGCCGAGCAGATAGACCTCGGCGCTACGGTCGCGTGAAGCCTTGGGCTTGCGTGTCTGGAAGGATTTGAAGCGTGTCTGTGCGGCCTGGCGGAATTCCATGAAGCCCTGTCCCTGGAACACCTTGACCAGAAAGGAGCCACCCGGCTTCAGATGCTGCTCGCAGAAATCCAGCGCCAGTTCGGCCAGATGAATGCAGCGTGCCTGATCGACGAGCTCGATGCCGGACATGTTCGGCGCCATGTCCGACAGCACGACATCCACCGGCTGACCGTCAAGCAGCTCTTCGAGCGCGTTAAGCACATCATCTTCGGTGAAATCGCCCTGCAGGAACTCAACCCCCGCAACCGACTCCATCTCGAGCAGGTCGAGCGCAAACACGCGCCCCTTGGGGCCGACCTTCTTGACCACCGCCTGACACCACGAACCGGGCGCTGCGCCCAGATCGACCACCACCGCGCCCGGCTTGAGCAGCCGGTCGCGTTCGTCGATCTCAATCAGCTTGAAAGCTGCGCGCGAGCGATAGCCTTCGGCCTTGGCGCGCTGCACCCAGGGGTCCGTAACATGTTCCATCATCCAGGCTTTGCTGGTCCTGGTGCGCTTCATCGGAGTAGAATTCCGCCCTTGACTGTTTGAGAAAAAAGATGAACGAGCTCACCCCCGCGCAGCGCCGCGAATTCCGTGCGGCAGCGCACCACCTGAACCCTGTCGTGACCATCGCCGGCAACGGCCTCACCCCCGCCGTAGCCGGCGAGATCGACCGTTCGTTGCAGGCGCACGAACTGATCAAGGTCAAGGTCCAGGGCGTCGAGCGCGAAGCCCGTGACGCCCTCATGCTTGAGCTTTGTGCGCAACTTGAGGCCGCACCGGTACAACATATCGGCAACATGCTCGTGATCTGGCGTCGGCGCCGTGAAGAGTCCGCGACCAAGGGCGCCCCCTCCAAGGCTCAACCGCGCGGCAGCAAGCGGCCGTCTGTCGCCAAGTCCGCTCGCGCGTTTGCTGCCACGGCCCGCCGCACTGCCCTGGTACAGGCCGCTGCCGAAAAGAAGCGTCTGTCCACCCGCCGCAGCCCGCGCAAGCCTGGCTGAGCGGTTCAGCGCGGCAAGCTCCGCGCGAACTTCACGACCAGCACCACCGCGAGCATGCTCTGCACGGCGTAGAGCATGCTCGATACACCATGCCACATGCCGAAGCGCGCACGCAGCGCTTCGTCGGCACCCATCACGGCGCGTAGGTCGGCGATCTGAGGCTGAATGCCGAAGGCGCTGATCAGCGCCAGCACGATCATCACCGCGGTAATCCAGAACACGGCCGAACGCATCGCGCCACGTAGCAGTGCGTGAGCCAGCACGCAGCCGCCCACGACATACGAAATCAACCAGGTGCTCTGGAACAAACGGCCTGCAATACTGCCGGCCAGCGCGCGCTCTGGAATCAGTTCGAACAGCACCGGCGCAACGACAAAGCCGACCGTCCACAAGGCTCCCGCCCAGAACACCACCAGTGCCAGCAGCAGGTTGTCGAGCTGGCGCGCGGCAAGCGCACGGGCGACGGCGCCGAGCGACGGCTCAGAGGTAGCGGACGTCGATGATTTCATACGAACGCACGCCACCCGGTGCCTGAACGTCGGCTACATCACCGGCGTACTTGCCGATGAGCGCGCGGGCGATCGGCGAGCTGACGGAAATCTTGCCGCCCTTCACGTCCGCCTCGTCGTCGCCGACAATCTGGTAGGTCACTTCGTCACCCGCTTCCAGATCCTCGAGATCAACGGTCGCACCGAACACGCAGCGACCATCGGCATCCAGCGTGGCCGGATCAATGATCTGCGCGTTGGCAAGCTTGGACTCCAGCTCCTTGATGCGCCCTTCGACGAAACCCTGACGCTCTTTGGCCGCGTCGTACTCGGCGTTTTCAGACAAGTCGCCGTGCGATCGCGCCTCGGCGATCGCGGCGATCACGCTGGGCCGTTCAACGGTCTTCATGCGATGCAATTCGTCGCGCAGCAGCTCGGCGCCACGCACGGTCAGCGGAGTCTTGCTCATTTTCCGCCTCCCAGCTCAGCGTGGAGTTCCTGCAGGCTGTACACAGCGACATCCGCAGCGTTGTCCCGCATGCCGATGGAAGCCGCGCGGGCGCCCTCGATGGTCGTGAACACCGTCACCTTGGCCGCCAGCGAGCTGGTACGGATCGAGCGCGAATCGACGATGGCCTGACGACGCTCTTCCACGGTATTGATGACCAGGCTGATCTCGTTGTTCTTGATCAGGTCGACAATGTGCGGACGGCCTTCGGTGACCTTGTTGATGATCTTCACCGGCAGGCCGGCTTCGGTCAGCGCACCAGCGGTACCACGCGTGGCGATCAGGCCAAAACCGATCTCATGCAGCGTACGGGCGACTTCGACGGCTGCCGGACGGTCGGTCGGCTTGACGCTGATGAACACCTGCCCTTCTTCGGGCAGACGCACGCCGGCGCCGAGCTGGGATTTGACGAAGGCTTCGGCAAACGTCCGGCCTACGCCCATGACTTCGCCGGTGGATTTCATCTCGGGGCCGAGAATGGTATCCACACCGGGGAATTTCACGAACGGGAAGACGGCTTCCTTGACCGAGTAGTACTCTGGCACGATCTCGCCGAGCACGCCCTGACTGGCAAGGCTCTGGCCGGCCATGCAACGCGCAGCGATCTTGGCCAGCGGCAGGCTGCAGGCCTTGGAGACGAACGGCACGGTGCGCGAGGCGCGCGGGTTCACTTCAAGCACGAACACCTTGGCATTGTCGCCTTCGCCCTGAATCGCGAACTGCACGTTCATCAGGCCGACGACGTTGAGCCCCTTGGCCATGGCTTCGGTCTGGCGGCGCAGCTCGTCCTGCAGCTCAGCCGACAAAGTGTAGGGCGGCAACGAACATGCGGAGTCTCCGGAGTGCACGCCAGCCTGCTCGATGTGCTCCATGATGCCGCCGATCATGACCTGCTCGCCGTCGGACAACGCATCAACGTCGACTTCGGTCGCGTCGTTGAGGAAGCGGTCCAGCAGCACCGGCGATTCGTTCGAAACCTTCACCGCCTCGCGCATGTAGCGCTCGAGGTCGCGCTGTTCGTGCACGATCTCCATGGCACGACCACCCAGCACATAGCTCGGACGCACGACCAGCGGATAGCCGATCTCGGCCGCCAGACGCACGGCATCTTCCGGCGTGCGAGCGGTGCGGTTCGGCGGCTGGCGCAGGCCGAGGTCCTGCAGCAGCTTCTGGAAGCGCTCACGGTCTTCCGCAGCGTCGATCATGTCCGGGCTGGTACCGATGATCGGTACGCCGTTGGCTTCAAGGGCACGTGCGCGCTTGAGCGGGGTCTGCCCGCCAAACTGCACGATGACGCCCTCGGGCTGTTCGATGTGCACGATCTCGAGGATGTCTTCCAGCGTGATCGGCTCGAAGTACAGACGGTCGGACGTGTCGTAGTCGGTCGAAACGGTTTCCGGGTTGCAGTTGACCATGATGGTTTCGTAACCATCGTCGCGCAGCGCGAGCGCAGCATGCACGCAGCAGTAGTCGAACTCGATGCCCTGACCGATACGGTTCGGGCCGCCACCAAGGACCATGATCTTGCGGTTCTTGGTGGGCATGGCCTCGCACTCGTCCTCGTAGGTCGAATACATGTAGGCGGTGGAGGTGGAGAACTCGGCCGCGCAGGTATCGACACGCTTGTACACCGGGCGTACGCCCAGCGCGTGGCGGTGCAGGCGCACGGCGGTCTCGTCCGACCCCAGCAACTTGGCCAGACGGCGGTCGGAAAAGCCCTTGCGCTTGAGGCCGCGCAGGTCTTCCGCGCCAAATGCCTTGAGCGAGCGCCCCGAAAGGGTCTTCTCGGTCGCGACGATGTCTTCGATCTGCGCCAGGAACCACGGATCGATCTTGGTCAGGTTGAACACCTGCTCCAGCGTGTAGCCCTCACGGAAAGCCTGGCCGACGTACCAGATGCGCTGGGCGCCCGGATAGATCAACTCGTGCTCGAGGTCTTCACGATCGGTCTCGACTTCATCCAGGCCATACACGCCGACTTCGAGGCCGCGCAGCGCCTTCTGGAATGATTCCTGGAAGCTGCGACCCATGGCCATGACTTCGCCGACCGACTTCATCTGCGTGGTCAGGCGGTCGTTGGCCTGCGGGAATTTCTCGAAGGCGAAACGCGGGATCTTGGTGACGACGTAATCGATCGACGGCTCGAACGCGGCCGGGGTCGCGCCGCCGGTGATGTCGTTCTTCAGCTCGTCGAGCGTGTAGCCAACAGCCAGTTTGGCTGCCACTTTGGCGATCGGGAAGCCGGTGGCCTTGGAGGCCAGTGCGGAGGAGCGCGAGACACGCGGGTTCATCTCGATGACGATCATGCGACCGTCTTTCGGGTTGATCGCGAACTGCACGTTGGAGCCGCCGGTATCCACGCCGATCTCGCGCAGCACCGCAATCGAGGCGTTACGCAGGATCTGGTATTCCTTGTCGGTCAGCGTCTGCGCCGGCGCAACGGTGATGGAGTCTCCGGTATGCACGCCCATCGGGTCGAGGTTCTCGATGGAGCACACGATGATGCAGTTGTCGGCGCGGTCGCGCACGACTTCCATCTCGAACTCTTTCCAGCCCAGCAGCGACTCTTCGATCAGCAGTTCGTTGGTCGGGCTCGCCTCGAGACCGCGTTTGCAGATCTCCTCGAACTCTTCCATGTTGTAGGCGATGCCGCCGCCGGTGCCGCCGAGCGTGAAGCTCGGGCGGATGATCACCGGGAAGCCGATGCCGCCTTGCACCTGCTGCGCTTCCTCGAAGCTGTGTGCAATTCCGGAACGCGCTGAACCGAGACCGATCTTGGTCATCGCGTCCTTGAACTTGAGGCGGTCTTCAGCCTTGTCGATGGCGTCACGCGACGCACCGATGAGTTCGCAACCGTATTTCTCGAGCACGCCATGCTTGGCCAGATCGAGCGCGCAGTTCAGCGCGGTCTGACCACCCATGGTCGGTAGCACCGCATTGGGGCGCTCTTTGGCGATGATGCGCTCGACGACCTGCCAGGTAATCGGCTCAATGTAGGTCACATCAGCCGTACCCGGATCGGTCATGATCGTGGCCGGGTTGGAGTTGACCAGAATGACCCTGTAACCCTCTTCACGCAGCGCCTTGCAGGCCTGCGCACCGGAGTAATCGAACTCGCACGCCTGGCCGATCACGATGGGGCCTGCGCCGATGATGAGAATGCTTTGAATGTCTGTGCGCTTGGGCATCAGCTGACCTCGGTATTACCAAAAAAGTGGCAGCCGCGGCTGCCACCGAATTTCTTACTTTCCGGCTTCGAGCATCTTCACGAAGCGGTCGAACAGGTACGACACGTCATGCGGCCCCGGGCTCGCCTCAGGGTGCCCCTGGAACGAGAAAGCCGGCGCGTCGGTACGCGCAATGCCCTGGTTCGAACCATCGAACAAGGACGAGTGCGTAACCTTCAGGTTGGCCGGCATGCTGGTCGGGTCGACCGCGAAACCGTGGTTCTGGCTGGTGATCAGCACCTGCCCCGTCTCGATATCCTTCACCGGGTGGTTGGCGCCGTGATGGCCGAACTTCATCTTCAGCGTCTTCGCACCGGAAGCCAATGCCAGCAACTGGTGTCCCAGACAGATGCCAAAGGTCGGCACCTTGGCGGCGACGATTTCGCGGATTGCCGCAATCGCGTAATCGCACGGCTCCGGGTCGCCCGGACCGTTGGACAGGAACACGCCGTCCGGCTTCATCGCCAGCACATCGGCAGCCGGCGTCTGCGCCGGCACAACCGTAAGGCGGCAGCCACGGCTGGTCAGCATGCGCAGGATGTTGTGCTTGACGCCGTAATCGTAGGCAACCACGTGAAAGCGCGGATTGGCGGGCTGCGTATAGCCTTCGCCCAGCACCCATTCACCTTCGGTCCATTCCACGATCTCACTGGCAGACACGACCTTCGCCAGATCCATGCCGGAAAGACCGGAAAAGCCGCGTGCCGCCGCCAGCGCCGCCTCGACATCAGGCGTCTGCCCCGCCGCAGCGGTGACGATGCAACCGCCCTGCGCGCCTTTCTCGCGCAGCACGCGGGTCAGCTTGCGGGTGTCGATGTCGGCAATGGCAACGATGTTCTCGGCCCTGAGATAGGCATCGAGCGTCTGTTCGGAACGGAAGTTCGACGTCAGCAACGGCAGGTCGCGAATGACCAGACCTGCTGCATGGACGCGATAAGCTTCGGCATCCTCTGCGTTGACACCGGTATTACCGATATGTGGGTAGGTCAGCGTGACGATCTGTCGGCAATAACTGGGATCCGTCAGGATTTCCTGATAGCCCGTCATCGAGGTGTTGAACACCACCTCGCCAACAGTGGTGCCAACGGCACCGATTCCCTTGCCATGAAAGACCGTACCGTCGGCGAGAGCCAGTACAGCGGACGGAAACACAGCCACGTAAAACTCCTGATTCAGGCGATGACAGGAGGCAGCGGACGCCACCTCCATACGTGAAAAAAACGGGACAAGCCTGTCTAGGCCGATCCCGCTGTCGAATTCGCCGAATTATAGCGTTCGCGGGCATTCCACGCAAACGCCAAAGCCCTCCCCGCGGCCTGCGATCAACGCAAACCGAGCACGTCCTGCATGTCGAAAACGCCGCGCTCATGTCCAGCCAGAAAATGCGCCGCGCGCAAGGAGCCAAGCGCATACGGCATACGGCTGCCGGATTTGTGGGTGATCTCGATGCGCTCGCCAAGGCCGGCAAACAGCACCGTGTGGTCACCCACGACGTCGCCGCCACGAATCGTCGAAAAACCGATGGTCTCGTTCTTGCGCTCACCGGTGACGCCCTCACGACCGTAGATCGCGCAATCATCCAGATCGCGCCCCAGCTCACGCGCGACGATTTCACCCATGCGCAGGGCCGTGCCCGACGGCGCGTCGATCTTGTGCCGGTGGTGCGCCTCGGTGACTTCGATGTCGTATCCGGAGTCAAGAATCTGCGCCGCCACTTCCAGCAGGCGAAATACTGCATTGACGCCCACCGCCATGTTCGGCGCGAACACGACCGGGATGTGCTCACCCGCTTCGGCGATGACCCGCTTTGCGTCCGCGGAAAAACCGGTGGTACCGATCACCACCGCCGTGCCCAGCTCCCGCGCCAGGGCGAGGTGTTCCAGCGTGCCTTCAGGGCGCGTGAAGTCGATGACGCAATCAGCGGCGGCAATCGCCGCGCGCGCGTCGTCGGTGATCTTCACGCCGCAAGGAGTACCCAGAAATTCACCTGCATCACGACCGATGAAGGCTGAATCTCGATGATCGAATGCCGCAACCAGCTCGGCCTGCGGATCGTTCAAGGTGGCCTCGACCAGCATCCGGCCCATGCGTCCGGACGCCCCCGCGATAGCAATGCGGCGTTGCGTCATGCTTGAAACCTCAGAAATTCGGGAGTCTGTCGCAGCCGATCAGCGGCTGCGGGAGGAAGGCACTTCGACTACACGGTTGCGCTGGGTCGGCGTCTCTTGCGCCGAGCCATCGTCGGCCATGACGTCGCCTTCGACGCTGTTGAGCTTGTCGTCGACGAAAAACAGGCTGAGCCTGCGCGTCTGCGGCTCATCCCAGCCTTCCGTGAAACGGTAGACGTAGTCCCAGCGGTTCTCACGGAACATGTCGACCACCAACGGGGAACCCAGGGCGAAACGCACTTGATCGCGCGTCATGCCCTTGCGCAACTGGGCGACCATTTCCTGGTCAACATAATTGCCCTGGCGCACGTCGATGCGATAGGCGCTGCACCCGGACACAAGCAGTGCACCGGCAAGAAACAACACGGGAACGGTAATCGAGCGCATGAATCGCCTTTAGCGGTTTCGGAGACGCGCCGGCGCGTCATTCTCTTCACAGGGCAAAAAATATATCATAGGCCGCAAGCCCGCGCTGAGTCGCCATGCGCCTGTGATGGTCGCACGCCGTGATGATGCGGCTTGATAACAATAACGAGAGGCAGGAATCCATGTCAGACAATTCCCAGAACCTGAAAAACATCGGTCTGAAGGCCACCTACCCGCGCCTGCGCATTCTGGACCTCTTCCAGCACACCGAAACACGCCACCTGACCGCCGAAGACGTCTATCGCCTGCTCATTTCCGACGGCATGGATATCGGCCTGGCGACGGTATATCGCGTGCTGACTCAGTTCGAGCAGGCCGGCCTGCTGGAGCGCCACTATTTCGAAGCTGGCAAGGCGGTGTTCGAACTCAATGAGGGCGGTCACCACGACCATCTGGTCTGCCTGCAGTGTGGCGCAGTCGAGGAATTCTTCGACGCTGAAATCGAGAAACGCCAAGAGCGAGTGGCCCATGAGCGCGGTTTTGAGGTCAAGGAGCACGCGCTCTATCTGTACGCCAACTGTCTGCGCAAGAACTGCCCGAACGACGAAAAAAGCAGCTGAACGGCGTCACGCAGCGCGCGAACGCCCGTTCGCGCGCGCCAGCATCTCGTCGGCGTGACCGAGTGTCTTGTCGGTGATCTCCAGACCGCCGAGCATGCGCGCAATCTCTTCCACACGCCCACCTCGATCCAGCGGCGTCACCGCACTCAACACCTCGCCATCCGCCTGCACCTTGGCGATGTTCCACTGCCAATCGGCGCAAGCCGCCACCTGCGGCAAGTGGGTCACGCACAGCACCTGACGATCCGACCCAAGACGCTGCAGCAACTGCCCGACGCGCTCGGCAACCGCGCCGCCAATACCCACATCAACCTCGTCGAAGATTAGTGTCGGCACGGCCGCGTCGCGACTGGTCATGACCTGGATGGCCAGCCCGATACGCGACAATTCGCCGCCCGACGCGACTTTGGCCAACGGCCGCAAAGGCTGATTGGGGTTTGCCGCCACGCGGAATTCAACGTCCTCCAACCCATGCGATCCGCCCTGCTCGCGCGGCAACAAGGCCACCTCGAAACTGCCGCCGGCCATCGCCATGGTCTGCATCGCCTCACTGACCTCACGCGACAGGCGCTCAGCCGTCGGCTTGCGCTGTGCCGACAGCTTGCGGGCCACAGCCTCCCAGCTTTTACGCGCCTCAGCCTCGGCTGCGGCCAGACGGGCCGGATCGGCCCGCTCTTCGAGCTGGGTCAGCTCCTGCTTCCACTCCGCCAGCACGTCGGGCAGCGCCTCAGGCTGCACGCGATGCTTGCGCGCGATGTCGGTAATGGCGGCAATGCGCGCTTCGACCTCGTGCAAGCGCGCCGGGTCGAGATCGAGCTTTTCCTGATAGCGCCGCAGACCATGCGCGGCCTCATCGACCTGGATCAACGCACCAGCGACCAGATCCCGCACCTCTGCGAGTTCGGCGTCGAGTTCCGTCATGCCTTCGATGCGCGCAGCAACATGGCCGAGCATGGAACTGATCGAAACTTCACCGTCTGCAATCGCGCCGAGCGCTTCTGCGCTGCCCTCGATCAGGCCCGCGGCGTGACCGAGGCGGCGCTGCTCAGTATTGAGCTCGACCCACTCCTCCGGCCGGAAATCGATTTTCTCCAGCTCTTCGATCTGCCACACCAGCAGTTCGCGCTGACGCTGTGTTGCGGCGGCGTCGCTGTCAGCGGCCTCACGCTGACGAGCGATGCGCTGCCAGGCGCGATGCAGTTCCGCGACCTCTGCCGCGAGCGCTCCCGCGCCGGCATGGGAATCGAGCAGCGCGCGCTGTGCGTCGCCGCGCAGCAAGGCGTGATGGGCATGCTGGCCATGAATATCGGCCAGCCACTCGCCGGCTTCACGCAATTGCGTGAGCGTGACCGGCACACCGTTGATCCAGCCCCGCGAGCGGCCGCCAGCGTCGACAACCCGGCGCAGCAGGATCATGTCGTCGTCCGTCGGCAGATCGCTGTCCGCCAGCCACTGCATCAACGGGCTATCCGTGGGCAGATCGAACTCGGCAACGATATCGGCCTTGTCCTGGCCTGTGCGCACCGTAGAGCCGTCGCCGCGGTCGCCGAGCGCGAGACCCAGCGCGTCGAGCAGAATGGACTTGCCGGCGCCAGTCTCGCCGGTGAGTGTGCCGAAGCCCGATTCGAACTCGAGTTCAAGCCGGTCGACAATGACAAAATCGCGGATGGTCAGGCGTCTCAGCATGGGGGCGTGCTCGGCGCAGCGCTCCAGTGGAGCTTCTCGCGCAACATGGCAAAGTAGCTGTAACTCTCGGGGTGCAGCAGGCGAATGGTGCCGGGCGCCCGCGCGATGCTCAAGCGGTCGCCGGGACAGGCATCGAAGCGCTCGTGACCGTCAAAGAAGATCCCGCCGTCGTGCGGGCCCAGCAGTTCGATTTCAATACGGCAGGTATCCGGCAGTGTCACCGGCCGTGCTGTCAGCGCGTGCGGCGCAAGCGGCACCAGGGCGATGCAATGCACTGTGGGATGAAGAATCGGGCCGTTGGCCGACAGCGAATAAGCCGTCGAGCCGGTCGGGGTAGACACGATCATGCCGTCGGAGCGCTGGGTGTAGACGTACTCTCCGTCCACGCTGACGTTGAACTCGATCAGCCGCCCCGACTCGCCCTTGTTCAACACCACGTCGTTGAAGGCCGACATGCGTTTCATCACCGTGCCATCGCGCGTCACTGCCGCATCAAGCATGAAACGCTGCTCTTCCTGGTAGCGCCCTTCGAGAATGTTGCCCAGATGCCGCACGGCCTCGTCCCGGCTGATGTCGGTCAGGAAGCCGAGCCGCCCGCGATTGACACCGACCAGCGGCACACCGCTGTGGCCCAGGGTTCGCGCCGCGTGCAGCATGGTACCGTCGCCGCCGAGCACCACCACCAAGTCGCACGAGCGGCCAATGGCCGCGTAGTCGTGCGCCTCGCAACCGGGGCACAGGCTACCGATGGAACTGGCCGTCCCCTCCTCGATCCACACGGACAGGCCGCGTGCGGTAAGAAACGTGGCAAGCTCAAGGATCGCATCCTCGACGCCGGGGTCCTGGTACTTGCCGACGAGCGCGACCGTGCGGAAGGCATTTTTCATGCGCGGATTAAACCACAATCGCTGAGGCGCCCGGCGATCTCGACAGGGCTCTACTGCGTCCTGAATAATGCATGCTGAACGACACCACGAAGGCGACATGACCCAACCCACGCTCGACGCTCGCGCACAGATCCTGCTCAAGACGCTGATCGAACGCTATATCGAGGAAGGCCAACCGGTCGGATCGCGCACGCTGTCCAAACACTCCGGGCTCGAGCTGTCGCCAGCCACAGTGCGCAACGTCATGAGCGACCTTGAGGAAATGGGCTTCATCACCAGCCCGCACACCTCGGCCGGCCGCATGCCGACCTCGCGTGGCTACCGCTTCTTTGTTGACTCGCTGCTCACGGTGCAGCCCATGGAGCGCGCGCGCATCATGGAATTGCGCGGCCACTTGCTGCCGGATCAGCCGCAACGCCTGATCAGCTCGGCCTCGCATCTGCTGTCCAGCCTCACACATTTCGCCGGCGTGGTGGTCAGCCCGCGCCACGAAACCGTGCGCATCCGCCAGATCGAATTCGTGCGCATTTCGGACGCACGCATCCTGCTGATCATCGTCACCACCGCCGGCGACGTGCAGAACCGCATCCTGCACACCAAGCGCAGCTACACGCCAGGGGAGCTGACCGAAGCCGGCAACTATCTCACCGCACACTACGCCGGCCAGGCCTTCGAAGAGATGCGCAATCGCCTGCAAGGCGAACTGCAGCAACTGCGCAGCGACATCTCCGAGCTGATGAGCGCCACCGTTGAAGCCAGCGGCGATCTGGCCGACTCGCCGGACAGCTACGTGCTGTCCGGCGAAACCAACCTGCTCGATGTCGAAGACCTGTCGTCGAACATGGGCCGCATTCGCGAGCTGTTCAAGCTCTTCGAGCGCAAGACCGGGCTGATCCAGCTGCTCGACCTGTCCAACCGCGCCAACGGCGTTCAGATCTTCATCGGCAACGAATCCGGCATGGAAGAGCTCGACGGCTGCAGCGTCATCACCGCCGGCTACGAAGTCGACGGCAAGGTGGTCGGCTCGGTCGGCGTCATCGGCCCCACGCGCATGGCCTACGACCGCGTGATCCCGATCGTCGATATCACCGCCCGCCTGCTCTCGAACGCCCTCTCGCACAGCAACGACTGAGCGCCGCCACGCTCTCACCCGCCTCCCACGCACCGCAAGGATTCCATCGCATGGCCCGCTACTGGACCGAACCCGCCTACACCCACGGCACGGTGCCGAAAACCGGCGTCCTGATCGCCAACCTCGGCACGCCGGAGGCGCCGACCGCGCCGGCACTGCGCAAATACCTGAAGCAGTTTCTGTCCGATCCGCGTGTGGTCGAGATCCCACGCCTCGTATGGTGGCCGATCCTCAATGGCATCATCCTGACCTTGCGCCCGAAGAAGTCGGCCGCCAAGTACGCCACGGTGTGGACCAATGAAGGTTCGCCGCTCAAGTTCCATACCGAGAAGCAGGCCAAGCTGCTCGCCGGACAACTGCTGCACAACGGCCACGGCCAGATCGTGGTTGATTGGGCCATGCGCTACGGCGAGCCGTCCATCCCGGCTGCAATGAACCGCATGCGCGCCGCAGGCTGTACGCGCATTGTCGTGCTGCCGCTGTATCCGCAGTACGCCGCCAGCACCACCGCCAGCGTCATGGATGAAGTCGCCCGCTGCATCACCCACTGGCGCAACCAGCCCGAAATCCGCATCGTGCGCAGTTTCCAGGACCACCCCGGCTACATCGCCGCACTCGCTGCCAGCGTGCGTGAGCACTGGCAGGCCAACGGCCAGCCAGACAAACTGGTAATGAGCTTTCACGGCATCCCGCGCCGCTCACTCGACCTGGGCGACCCGTATCACTGCGAGTGCCACAAGACGGCCCGCCTGCTCGCCGAAGCGCTGGAACTGCCGCGCGAGCGCTGGCAGATCACCTTCCAGTCGCGCTTCGGCAAGGCCGAGTGGCTTCAGCCCTACACGGAACCGACCCTGCAGAAGCTGGCCCGTGAAGGCCTCAAACGCGCTGACGTGATCTGCCCCGGCTTCGTGTCCGACTGCCTGGAGACGCTTGAGGAAATCGCCATGGAGTGCCGCGAGGCCTTTCTCGAGGCAGGCGGCAGCGAATTTCACTACATCCCCTGCCTGAACGAGCGACCGGACTGGATTGCCGCACTCGGCAATGTGGCCGAATCGCACCTCGGCAACTGGCTGGATATCGCGCCTCCGAGCGCGCAGGAACAGGAATTGGCAGTGCTGCGCGCGAAGGATCTCGGCGCCGCCCGTTGAGCGCCGACCTCAAGAAAACCTGCTTCGTGCCGTTAACTGGAATGTCACGGTTCAATCCGTTTGCAGGCCAGCCATGAAGATCGAAAGCGCACAGATCGCGATGCAGTCCACTCATCTCGCCTACGAGCGCGAGAGCGTTTCGGTGAGCATCGAACGTTGGGGCCCTCGCCCCGCGGAACCTGCCGCGCCGGCGGCCACAGAGCTTGATCGAATGGCCGCCGCAGAAGAAGACGCGCTGGATGATCCGCGCCTGCGCCTGCTGCGCGCGATGATCGAAAAGATGCTCGGTCGCAGCATCGACGTGCTGCGCATGTCGGATCTGGAACCCGCAACAACCAGCACCTATACCCCGCCGCGCGAGACCGCGCAGGCCGGCGACGGCTCGGGCATGTCGCTGAGCGTGCGCGGAGAGCGCATCGAGTACGAGCGCGTGGACTTCGCTGCCTCCGGTGTGGTGCGAACGGCAGATGGGCGGGAGATCCGTTTCGAGGTGGCGTTCGAGATGGAGCGCGGCTTCAGCGAGCGTTTCGCTCTCGACGTCGAAAGCGGCACGCCGCGTCGCCTGAAAGACCCGTTGATGCTCGACTTTGCCGGCAGCGGCGCGAGCCTGTCGAATGCACGCTTTGCGTTTGATCTCGATGCAGACGGCACACAGGACGAGCTTCCGGTGCCGGTTGGGGGCCGCGGCTTTCTGGCCTTTGACCGCAACGCCAACGGCCGTATCGACGATGGTCGGGAGCTGTTCGGGCCGATGAGCGGCGATGGTTTTGCCGAACTCGCTGCACTCGATGCCGACGGCAATGGCTGGATCGACGAGGCCGACCCGGCCTTCAGTCAGCTGCGCCTGTGGCAAGCCGATGAGAACGGTCAGGGCAGCCTGCTGACGCTGGCTGAAGCGGGCGTGGGCGCATTATCACTGGCGCGCGTCGCAACACCCTTCGCCTTGCGCAATAGTGCCAACGAGACCTTGGGGATGATGCGCCAGAGCGGCGTCTATCTGAACGAGAACGGCAGCGTCGGCACCATCAGCCAGGTCGATCTGAGCGTCTGATCAGTCGTCGACCAGCTGCAGATCTGCACTACCGGTTGCCGTGCGGTCGACCCGCGCGGCTTCCTTGCCCACCCTGGCCGCCAGCGCACGCATGCCGTCGGCGCAACGCCGTGCAACAACCGAAGCGATACGGTTGCGGAATGCCGCCTGCAATTCCTCCGAGGCCAGCGCCAGCGCGGCCGGTGTGACTTCCAGATACGTGCAGTCGCGCAGCGTGACCACCGAATACATCTGCCGACTCACCGGCGCATCCATCCAGGCCAGCTCACCGAAAATCTCGCCGTGCAGCAAGGTGTCGACGCGTTTGCCTTCGACTGACATTTCCACCTCACCCTCGACCAGCACGCCGAAGCGCTCGTCCTCGTTGCCCTCACGGAAGATCGCCGTATGCGGCGGCACAATGCGCCACGACGAAATGCGCAGCGCCTCCCACACCTCGATGTCGTCAAACTCGGTGAAGAAAGCGAGGCGTCGCAGCGCCGCGAAACGCCGCGTGTCCATGCTGCGGTGGTTCTCATCGACGATGCGATAACGAATGCCAGACAGATCCTGCGCAAACTCCGCCCCGTTGCGATAGCGCGAATACAGATCCTTTTCGAGTGCCTTGAACACCACCTTGTCCACCGACTCCGGCAACTCCGGATTCAGGCCGGACGGCGGCGGCGGCTCGGCATTGAGGATCTTGTAGACCAGTTGCGCATGATTGCCAGCCCGGAACGGCAGACGACCGGTGAGCAGATTGAACAGCACGACACCCAGCGAATAAAGGTCGGTCTTCTGGTTCAGCGGGTAGTTCTTGATCTGCTCGGGGCTCATGTAGGCCGGCGAGCCCACGCCGACAATGAAGGTCGAGTCGCTGTCGAGCTTCTTGTTGATGTTCAGCGCGAGACCGAAGTCGGTGATCTTCACGTTGTCGTCTTCATCAACAAGGATGTTGTCGGGTTTGATGTCGCGATGCACTACGCCCTGACGGAAGGCATGGTCGAGCGCCATGCAGCACTTGAAAACAATGCTCATCACGCGATGCAGCGGCAGCAGTTTGTCGAAGCGGCAGTAGCGGCTCAACGGCTGACCGGGGAAATACTCCATCACGACATGCGCCTCGTCATCCTCGATGACGACTTCGTGAATACGGATGATGTTCGGGTGCTGCAGGCGCTGCACGATGTTCGCTTCGGCCTTGATCAGCTTGCGCAGGCGCCGGATGCGCCGCGCCTGCCCTTCCCCGTCGCCACGAAAACGCACGTGCTTGATCGCCACCCCTTCCGGATGGTCTTCGCTGACTGCCCTGTACACCACCGCGGTCGCACCTTTGCCGACCTGCTCGATGATGTCGAATCTGCCGATGCGTGTAGGGATATCGCTCATGAAATTCCGGGACATGCACGTCGGATACCGAATGTGGCGCTAGCATACACCGCCCCTGCAAACAGGTCGTCTGCCGGTCCGGCTTCGGAATCACTGCAATTTTTAATGAATGCGGGCTTGAAATCCACCTCGACGCCCCCAGTTGCGTCGGAGTCGATGAACCAACGGAGTCGCAACGATGCAGGACCAGAATCACAACGAACCCGAAAACCTCCGCGAGGACGACGTGCCTGCCGAGCAAGACGAAGCGCACGCGGATTCCACCCCCAGCGTCGAAGACACCATTCGCATTGCCGAGCAAAAGGCCGCCGAGCACCACGACGCCTGGCTGCGCGCCAAAGCCGAGTCCGAGAACATCCGTCGCCGTGCGCAGGAAGACATCGCCAAGGCCTCGAAGTTTGCCGCCGAGAAGTTCGCCTCTGCAATGCTGCCGGTGCGCGACAGCCTCGAAGCGGCATTGGCCACCGAAAACCAGACGCTGGAAAAGCTGCGCGAAGGCGTCGAACTGACGCTCAAGCAACTCAACTCCGCCTTTGAAGGCGCTGCCGTCAGCGAAGAAAACCCGCTCGGCACCAAGTTCGATCCGAACAAGCATCAGGCCATCGGCGCGATCGAATCCGACGCCGAACCCAACACCGTCGTGACCGTGCTGCAAAAGGGCTACACGCTGCATGACCGCGTGCTGCGCCCAGCGCTGGTGCAGGTCGCCAAGGCCAAATAGACCTCATCGCAACGCGGGCTTGAAAGCTCGCCAGCCCGCCCCATATTGACCATGACACGGTCGCACGGGGCGACCAACGAATTTGAAATACAAGGAAGAAATCATGGGCAAGATCATTGGCATCGACCTCGGCACCACCAACAGCTGCGTTTCCGTGATGGAAGGCGGCAAGCCGAAGGTCATCGAGAACTCCGAAGGCGCACGCACCACGCCGTCCGTCGTCGCCTACGCCGAAGACGGCGAGATCCTGACCGGTGCGCCGGCCAAGCGTCAGGCCGTCACCAACGCCAGGAACACCCTCTTCGCGGTCAAGCGCCTGATCGGCCGTCGCTTTGAAGAGAAGGAAGTGCAAAAAGACATCGACCTGATGCCCTACACCATCTGCAAGGCCGACAATGGCGACGCATGGGTGGAAGTGCGCGGCAAGAAGATTGCCCCGCCGCAGGTGTCAGCCGAAGTGCTGCGCAAGATGAAGAAAACCGCCGAGGACTACCTTGGCGAGGAAGTGACCGAAGCCGTCATCACGGTGCCGGCCTACTTCAACGACAGCCAGCGTCAGGCCACCAAAGACGCCGGCAAGATCGCCGGTCTGGAAGTCAAACGGATCATCAACGAGCCGACCGCGGCCGCGCTGGCGTTCGGCATGGACAAGAAGCCGGGTGACTCCAAGATCGCGGTGTATGACCTCGGCGGCGGCACCTTCGACATCTCGATCATCGAGATCGCCGACATCGACGGCGAGCACCAGTTTGAAGTGCTGGCCACCAACGGCGACACCTTCCTGGGCGGCGAAGACTTCGACCAGCGCATCATCGACTATATCGTCACCGAGTTCCAGAAAGAGCAAGGCGTCGATCTGAAGAAAGACGTGCTGGCGCTGCAGCGCCTGAAGGAAGCTGCCGAGAAAGCCAAGATCGAGCTGTCCTCGGGCACGCAGACCGAAGTGAACCTGCCGTACATCACGGCCGACGCCTCCGGCCCGAAGCACCTCGCGGTGAAGATCACGCGCGCCAAGTTCGAGGCGCTGGTGGAAGACCTCATCGCCCGTTCGATCGAGCCTTGCCGCATCGCGCTGAAAGACGCCGGCCTGAAAGTGACCGACATCGACGACGTGATCCTGGTCGGCGGCCAGACCCGCATGCCCAAGGTCATCGACAAGGTGAAGGAGTTCTTCGGCAAGGATCCGCGCCGTGACGTGAACCCGGACGAAGCCGTGGCAGTCGGCGCCTCCATCCAGGGCGGCGTGCTTCAGGGTGAAGTCAAGGACGTGCTGCTGCTCGACGTCACCCCGCTCAGCTTGGGTATCGAGACGCTGGGTGGCGTGATGACCAAGCTCATCCAGAAGAACACCACGATCCCGACCAAGGCTTCGCAGGTGTTCTCGACCGCCGACGACAACCAGAGCGCGGTGACCATCCACGTGCTGCAGGGCGAGCGCGAAGTGGCTGCGGGCAACAAGAGCCTGGGCCAGTTCAACCTCACCGACATCCCGCCGTCCCCGCGCGGCATGCCGCAGATCGAAGTCACCTTTGACATCGACGCCAACGGCATCCTGCACGTGTCGGCCAAGGACAAGGCCACCGGCAAGGAAAACAAGATCAAGATCCAGGCCAACTCGGGTCTGTCGGACGAGGAAGTCGAGCGCATGGTGCAGGACGCCGCCGCGCACGCCGAGGATGACAAGAAGACGCGCGATCTGGTCGAGACCCGCAACCAGTGCGACGGGCTGATCCACTCGGTGAAGAAGGCCGTTGCCGAGCACGGTGACAAGCTCGACGAAGCCGAAAAATCGGCCATCGAGAATGCCATCACCGAAGCCGAGGAAGCGCTCAAGAGCAACGACAAGGACCAGATCGAAGCCAAGAGCGCCGCGCTGGCCGAAGCCAGCCAGAAGCTCGGCGAGAAGATGTACGCCGATCAGCAGGCTCAGGGCGCGGCCGCTGGCGCCGAAGCCGGCGACGCTGGCAAGGCGGCCGATGCCGACGTGGTCGACGCGGAATTCACCGAGGTGAAGGACGAGAAGTAAGCCGAGTCGAGAACCAGGCGCCGAACGTAGAGAGGGTCAAGGCCGGGGCATCCCGGCCTTGCCTTTCGCTCTCGGCAGCCACTCCACTCACCACTCTTCATTCTCGACTGGAAACCCATGTCAAAACGCGATTACTACGAAGTTCTGGGCGTCAATCGCGACGCGTCGGCCGACGATATCAAGAAGGCCTACCGCAAGCTCGCGATGAAGCATCACCCCGACCGCAACCCGGACAGCAAGGATGCGGCGGCGAAGTTCCAGGAACTCAGCGAGGCCTACGAGGCGCTGTCGGACGAACAGAAGCGCGCCACCTATGACCGCTTCGGCCACGCCGGTATGGCCGGCGCGGCAGGCGGCGGTGGTCAGGGCTTCGACGGCTTCGGCGACGCCTTCTCCGACATCTTCGGCGACATCTTCGGCGGTGGCCGTGGCGGCGGACGCTCCAACGTCTATCGCGGTGCCGACCTGCGCTACAACCTCGAAATCAGCCTCGAGGAAGCCGCGCGCGGCACCGACAAGACCATTCGTATCCCGACTGCCGAGACCTGCGGCACCTGCAGCGGCAGCGGCGCCAAACCCGGCACCCAGCCGCAGACCTGCTCAACCTGCGGCGGCGCAGGCCAGGTGCGTATGCAGCAGGGCTTCTTCTCGATCCAGCAGACTTGCCCGAAATGCCACGGCACCGGCCGCATGATTGCCAACCCGTGCGGAAGCTGCGGCGGCGCCGGCCGCGTCAAGAGCAACAAGACGCTGGAAGTGAAAATCCCCGCCGGTATCGACCAGGGCATGCGCCTGCGCCACGGTGGCCATGGCGAACCGGGCGTCAACGGCGGCCCGCCGGGTGATCTCTACGTCGAAATCCATATCCGCTCGCATGCCGTATTCGAGCGCGAAGGCGACGACCTGCATTGCGAGATGCCGATCAGCTTCACCACCGCTGCGCTCGGCGGCGAGATCGAGATCCCCACGCTGGACGGGATGGCACGGCTGAAGATTCCGGCCGAAACCCAGACCGGCAAGGTCTTCCGCCTGCGCGGCAAGGGCATCCGCAACGTGCGCTCGCACGCGCCGGGCGACCTGATGTGCCACGTCGTCATCGAAACACCGGTGAAGCTCACCGACCGTCAGAAGGATTTGCTGCGCGAATTCGAAGGCGCTGCTGAGGGCGGGTCCGACGAGCACAACCCGAAAGCCAAGTCGTGGATGGACAAGGTGCGAGATTTCTTCGCCGCCTGAGCACGGCACCTCGCCCAGCAAAAAGGCCCGCCAATCGGCGGGCCTTTTTTATCGGCATTGCACCCGTTCAGGTTGCCGGGTGGCTGATGCTTTCGATGGCGCGTTTAACCGTCATCGGGTCATCGATGCTCTTGAACACTAGATCGCTCAACCCACGCCCGGTTACGCGCACGTCGCCGAAACCGAAGATGCGGCCGAGCACGCCCTGATCGATCTCCACCGTTTCGATCGACGACAATTTCATTTCATCGGTCTTGCGGCTGATGATGCCTACCTTGTGGATGACGCGTTTGTTGGTTACCCCCAATTCGGTAAAGCGCAGCACCAGCCATGCGTATAGGGCGAACAGCCATAGCAGTCCGCCGGCGGCCCAGCCCAGCACCCACTGGAAATCGAACCACGCCGTGACCACCAAAGCGGCCACTCCGAGTGCAACCCACACGAATACCGACACCCAGGAAAACCAGTGCAGCCGGAAGATGGACTCGACCCGTTCGCCGGTCGACAAGGATTCCTCGATGTAAGCCATGTGCTCTCCGTAAGCCGACCTCAGGCGCGACGCCAGGTGGTGCCGCCCGCACTGTCTTCCAGCACGATACCCGCCGCCGTCAGCTCCTCGCGAATACGATCTGCCGAGGCGAAGTCGCGCGCTTTCTTGGCCGCAGCCCGTTCGGCAATGCGCGCATCGATGCTGGCTTCATCCAGCCCGCCGTCACTGCCGCCCTGCAAAAAGGCTTGCGGATCACGCTGAATCAAGCCCAACGTACCACCCAGCGCATGCAGCAGCGCGGCCTTGGCGGCATCGCCACGGTTGGCTTCACCAGCCAACTCGAACAACACCGCCACGGCTTCAGCGGTATTGAAATCATCGTTCATGGCCGCCGCAAAACGCTGCGCCAGCGGATCATCCAGATTCGCGTCGCCTGCCGGCGGGCAGTTCTTGAGCGCGGTGTAGAGACGCGTCAGCGCACTGCGCGCGTCATCCAGATGTGCATCGGAGTAATTCAGCGCGCTGCGGTAATGCGCACGCAGGATGAAGAAGCGCACGACCTCGGGGTCGTACTTGCCGAGAACTTCGCGGATGGTGAAGAAGTTGCCGAGCGACTTCGACATCTTCTCGTCGTCGACGCGCACAAAACCGTTGTGCATCCAGTAGTTCACGAAGCCGTGGCCGTGTGCGCCCTCGGACTGCGCGATCTCATTCTCGTGGTGCGGAAACTGCAGGTCGGCGCCGCCGCCATGGATGTCGAAGTGATCGCCGAGCAGCTCGGAACTCATCGCCGAGCACTCGATGTGCCAGCCCGGCCGGCCCTCACCCCACGGCGAAGCCCACTTCACCTCTCCCGGCTCCTCGGCCCGCGCGTGTTTCCACAGCACGAAGTCGAGCGGATCGTTCTTGTCGCTGGCCACTTCCACGCGCTCGCCGGCGCGCAGCTCGTCCAGCGACTTGCCGGAAAGCTTGCCGTAGCCGTCGAACTTGCGCACGGCGTAGCACACGTCCCGGTTGGCGGCGACGTAGGCCAGGCCCTTTTCGGTCAGGCGCGAGATCAGGCTCTGCATGCTGCCCACATAGTCGGTGGCGCGCGGCTCGTGATCCGGGCGCAGTACGCCAAGCGCGTCGGCATCCTCGTGCATGGCGGCGATGAAGCGGTCGGTCAGCGCGCGAATGGATTCCCCGTTTTCCTGCGCACGGCGGATGATCTTGTCGTCGATGTCGGTGATGTTGCGCACATAGGTGACCTCCAGACCACTCGCGCGCAGCCAGCGCGTGACCATGTCGAAGACCACCATGACCCGCGCGTGCCCGAGGTGACAGTAGTCGTACACCGTCATGCCGCAGACATACATGCGGACCTTGCCGGGTTCGATCGGTACGAAGTCTTCCTTCTTGCGGGTCAGGGTATTGTGGATCTGCAGCATGCCGTCATCCGTTTGCGGTGGCCGGGCGCGGCGGAAACCGCGCCGCAGGGCGCCGTGCGCCAGCGTGGGGGTTTTGCTAGAATCCGTGCGGTCTGCCGCTCCGGAAGCGCGCGATCATAGCACAGCGCCCCACGCCGGCCGAACGGCCTCCCCGCCTTGCCCCCTGCCCGGAATCGAATATGAGACGACTGCTCTGCGCCATCGCCCTGCTCACCCTCACTGGCATCGTCCAGGCCGCGAACCCGGTGGTCGAGCTGCACACCAACCGCGGCGTCATCACGCTCGAACTCGACGCCGAAAAGGCGCCGGTGACAGTCGAGAACTTCGTCGCCTATGTTCAAAGCGGTTTTTACGCCGACACGGTGTTTCATCGCGTCATCGACGGCTTCATGATCCAGGGCGGCGGCTTCGATCAGACCTTGCGCCAGAAGCCCACCCGCGCCGCGATCAAGAACGAAGCCACCAATGGCCTGAAGAACGCCACGGGCACCATCGCCATGGCCCGCACCAATGATCCGAACTCCGCCACCGCGCAGTTCTTCATCAACCTCGTCGACAACGCCGGGCTCGACTATCCCCGGCCCGATGGCCACGGCTATACCGTGTTCGGCCGCGTCACCGCCGGCATGGACGTGGTACGCGCCATTGCCAAAAGCCCGATACGCCGCGCCGGCATGCATCAGCATCTGCCAGCCGACCCCGTCGTGCTCGAACGCGCCGTGCTCAAAACACCCGCCAACTGAATCCCCTGGAGACACCATGAACGTCAAACTGCATACCAACCACGGCGTCATCACGCTTGAACTCGACGCCGAGAAAGCGCCCGCCACGGTCGAAAACTTCATCTCCTACGTGAAGGCCGGCCACTACGACAACACCGTGTTCCACCGCGTCATCAACAACTTCATGATCCAGGGCGGCGGTTTCGAACCCGGCATGAAGCAGAAGCCGACCGGCGAGCCGATTCAGAACGAAGCCGAAAACGGCCTCAAGAACGAGATGGGCACCGTCGCCATGGCCCGCACCCAGGCCCCGCATTCGGCTACTGCACAGTTCTTCATCAACGTCGCCGACAACACCTTTCTGAACTTCCGTTCGGCCGACATGCAGGGTTTCGGCTACTGCGTATTCGGTCGCGTCAGCGACGGCATGGATGTGGTCGAGAAGATCCGCAACGTTCGCACCGGCTCCAGCGGCTTTCATCAGGACGTGCCGGTCGAGGACGTCGTGATCGAGCGCGCCGAACTGGTCTGAGCCCGCTCCGCCCGGCCCGGTGAAAGCCCTCTTCATCTCCGACCTGCATCTGTCGGAAGACACGCCCGGCACGCTGGCAGCCTTCGACGCGCTGCTGGCGGGCCCGGCGCGTGGTGTGGATGAGCTCTACATCCTCGGTGACCTGTTCGAATACTGGGCCGGCGACGATGACGACACGCCGCTGGCGCGCCACGTTGCGAATGGCTTGAAGGAGCTTGCTGAGGACAGCATTCATCTTTTCTTTCTCGCCGGAAACCGTGACTTCCTGATCGGCGAGGCCTATGCCGCCTCGGCCGGCATGCAGCTGCTCGCCGAACCGACCGAAATCGAGCTCGACGGCGAGCGCGTGCTGCTCTCTCACGGCGACACCTTGTGCACCGACGACGTCGCCTATCAGGACTACCGCGCGATGGTGCGCGCTCCGGAATGGCAAGCCGGCTTTCTGGCTAAACCACTCGCCGAACGCCGCGCCTTCATCGACCATCTGCGCCAGCGCAGCAAGCAGGCCAAGAGCGAAAAGTCCATGGATATCATGGATGTGAACACGGCGTCCGTCGAAGACCTGCTGCGCGCGCACGGCCACCCGACACTGATCCACGGCCACACCCACCGCCCCGCGCGGCACCTGCACCACGTCGATGGACGTGAATGCGTGCGCTGGGTGTTGCCGGACTGGCACGACGACGCGCCGTATCTGATGTGGGATGATGCCCACGGTTTCATGACCGGCCGGGTGCGCGCCGACGACCAATGAAAAGGCCGCCCTCGGGCGGCCTTTTCATTCATGCGGCACAAGGGCGAACTCAGTTCGCCAAACCGCGCGCCAGATCAGCCTGGATGTCGTCCACGGACTCGAGCCCGACAGCCACGCGCAGCAAGCCGTCACCGATGCCGGCCGCAGCACGCGCTTCCGGCGAAATGCGGCCATGGGTGGTCGTTGCCGGGTGCGTGATGGTAGTCCGCGTATCGCCCAGATTGGCGGTGATCGACAGCATCTGCGTCGAGTCGACGACTTTCCACGCCGCATCACGCCCGCCCTTGACATCGAAGCTGACGATGGCGCCGCCAAAACCCATCTGCTGGCGCATGGCCAGCGCGTGCTGGCGGTGCGAGGCCAGGCCGGGGTAATAGACCCGCTCGATGCCCGCCTGGGCTTCCAGCCACGTGGCCAGTTTCAGCGCGGCAGCCGACTGTGCTTCCATGCGCAGGCGCAGGGTTTCCAGGCCTTTCAGAATGATCCAGGCGTTGAACGGCGAGATGCACGGACCGGCAGTGCGCAAGAACTTGAAAACCTCGTCGATAACCGCCTTGCCACCCACCACCGCACCGCCCAATACACGGCCCTGACCATCGAGATACTTGGTGGCGGAATGGATGACCACGTCCGCCCCCATCTCGAGCGGCCGCTGCAGCGCCGGCGTGCAGAAGCAGTTGTCCACGGCGAACAGCGCACCCGCTTCATGCGCAATCTCGCCGATGGCGGCGATGTCGACGACTTCGGTCAGCGGATTGGACGGCGTCTCGACGAAGAACAGTTTGGTGTTCGGACGTACCGCCTTGCGATAGGCATCCAGATCGGTCGCCGGCACCATGGTGGTCTCGATGCCGAAGCGCGACAGGATGTTGCCGAAAAGCTGCTGCGTGGCGCCGAACAGGCCCGTCGAAGCGATGATGTGCTCACCCGCCTTCATCGTGCCCATTACCAGCGCGAGGATGGCCGACATGCCCGACGATGTCGCCACGCAGGCCTCGCCGCCTTCGAGCGCAGCAAGGCGGTCCTGCATCATCGATACGGTCGGGTTGGTGAAACGGGCATACACCATGCCCTCCTCCGCGCCGGAAAAGCGCGCGGCGGCTTCGGCTGCACTGCCGAAGACAAAGCTGGAGGTCAGATACAGCGCTTCGCTGTGCTCGCCGAACTGGCTGCGAGTCGTGCCAGCCCGGACGGACAGCGTGTCAAAGTCGAATTCGTTCATCAGCGATACGATTTGGCCGCCGGCCTCAGTGGTCCTGATGGCCGACGACGAGGTTGAGGTCGAGCTGGGCATCGTCGTCATCCACGCTGCGGCTCTCGCCACGCTGGTTCTCGACACCGAACAGATATTCGGCGGTTACGTCGCCTGTCACGTAGCAGCCATCGAAACAGGAGGTCTCGAACACCGAGATCGCCGGATTCAGGGCCGTCACCGAAGCCTTGAGATCTTCCAGATCCTGATAGATCAGGCCGTCCGCGCCAATTTCGCGGCGGATCTCCTCTTCGTCGCGATCGGATGCAATCAGCTCACTGCGCGACGGCATGTCGATGCCGTACACGTTGGCGTAGCGCACCGGCGGCGCGGCCGAAGCCATATACACCTTACGCGCGCCGGCCTCGCGCGCCATCATCACGATCTCCCGACTGGTCGTACCGCGCACGATGGAATCGTCGACCAGCAACACGTTCTTGCCGGCGAATTCCTGCGGGATGGTGTTGAGTTTCTGGCGCACCGACTTACGCCGCACGGCCTGCCCCGGCATGATGAAAGTACGGCCGATATAGCGGTTCTTGACGAAGCCTTCGCGATACGGGAGACCAAGCTGGCTGGCCATTTCCATCGCCGACGGACGACTGGAATCGGGAATCGGAATAACCACATCGATGTGGATGTTGGGCTGAGTACGCTGCAGCTTGCGAGCCAGGAACTCGCCCATCTTGACGCGCGACTCGTACACCGAAATGCCATCGATGATGGAGTCAGGGCGGGCCAGATAGACGAACTCGAACATGCACGGCGCCTGCACCGTGTGCGGCGCGCATTGGCGGCTCTTGAAGTTGCCATCAAGATCGATCAGCACTGCTTCGCCCGGCGCGACGTCACGCACGGTGCGATAGCCGGTGACATCAACCGCGACCGACTCGGAAGCCACCATCCATTCGGTGCCATCTGCGACATCATTGCGCCCGACCACGAGCGGACGGATGCCATGCGGGTCACGGAAGGCCAGCAGGCCGTAGCCCGAGATCATCACCACTGCCGCATAGGCGCCACGACAGCGCCGATGCACGTTGGCCACCGCGCGGAAGACCGCCTCGTCATCGAGCTTGAAACCATTGGCGGCTGCCTGCAACTCGTGCGCCAGCACGTTGAGCAACACTTCGGAATCCGAGTTGGTGTTGATGTGACGCAGGTCCGACAGGAACAGCTCGCGCTTGAGCTCTTCGGCATTGGTCAGGTTGCCGTTATGCGCCAGCAGCAAGCCGAACGGCGAATTGACGTAGAACGGCTGCGCTTCAGCCGGGTTGCAGGCCGAACCGGCAGTGGGATAGCGCACATGGCCGATACCCCAGTCTCCCACCAGGTTGCGCATGTTGCGCGTACGGAAGGCGTCACGCACAAGGCCAGGCCCTTTGTGCATGTAGAACTTGCCACCGTCGGAGGTGGCGATACCGGCTGCATCCTGACCGCGATGCTGAAGCACCATCAGGCCGTCATACAGCAACTGGTTGACCGGGGATTTCGCGACGACCCCTAAGATTCCGCACATGGAGCAAACACCTATCTGAACCGAATTCTCTCGGCGACTACATCCGGCAGCCACGGCTTGGAAGCCACAACCGCCGTCTCGAGCGGCGGCGCGAACAGCGAATATTCCCACCAGGGTTCCTTCGCCATTCCGAGCATGCCACCCACCAACACCAACACAAACGCAATTGCCAGACCCCTGGCAATTCCGAAAAAGGTACCAAACATCCTGTCCGCCGGCCCCAGTCCGGCCGCGCGCAGCAGTTCGCGCAACAGAAAGCGCAGGATCGCCGCGAGCAATAGTACGCCGACGAAAATCAATGCGAAACCAGCGACCTGGCGCCACGCCGGCTCCGCGATGTGCGCCTCCAGCATGCCGGCAACTTCAGACGCATACAGCCAGGCTGCGCCCAGCGCAGCGACCCATGCAAGCAGCGCCACAACCTCGCTGACCAAGCCACGCCACAGACCGACCAGCGCAGAAAGCACGACCATGGCCAGCAGAACGTAGTCGAGAACGGTCATTCAGTGCTCAACGCGTCGTCACAACGCCGTCGAACGATGCACCACGCAGGCGCGCGATCATGGATTCGGCTTCGACACGCGACGCAAACGGCCCCATTCGCACTCGACTCACACCACCGGCGGTCTCAACAAAACTCTTGAATCCCTTGGCGGCCAGATCCGTCTGGCGGGTACGCGCCTTGGCGTCGTCACTGAAGGCGCCGATCTGCACCAGAAACTGCCCCGGCGCTTCCGGTGCCGAGCGCCCCTCAAGGATGGCGCGAGCACGCCGTGCCTCGGCACTTTCCTCTGCTGCGGGTTCGGGCTCTGCCTTGTGGGGCACGACGGTTGTCTTGGGGGGCGCCGGCGCGGGCATCTGCTCAGCAGGCTGCGGCTTGGTTTTCGGCTCGGACGTTTCCGGCTTGGGTATGGGGGCGGACGGCACTGACGGAGCAACCGCCGGGGACGACGGCTCGATCACGGCAGGCGCGGCAAGTTCGGCCGGCGCCTCCGCAACCGGCTCGACGATGGGGTCGCGGGCGCCAATGGGGCGCGCATCAACGGTGCGGTCGGGAATCGTGACCTGAATGTCGCTGACCGGCGGAGTCGGCTCGCCATCCATCACCATCGGCAACACGATGGCTGCGATCAGCGCAAGCGCAGCGGCGCCCACCAGACGGCGGCGCGAGCGTTTCTTGAGTTCGAGGTTGTCGTTATCAGACACGCAGAACACCCGCCTCAGGGCACTCGATTACGGCCATGACACCGGATACGGTCATGAAGGAGCCGAAGACCGCAATTCTATCATTGTCACCGGCAGTTTTCCGTGCCGCGCGATACGCCGCCGCGGGGTTTTCAAAGCACTGAATGTCGCCCTTCGCGCCACCCGCCCGCACCCGCTCGGAAAGCGCTTCGGCCGTCAATCCACGAGGTCCGTCGAGTGTGCACAGATACCAGTGATCGATGCGCTCGCGCAGTCGCTCGACCACGCCTTCGACATCCTTGTCCCCGTACATGCCCAGCACAGCCGAGGTTTCCGGGAAGAACCCCATACCGAACAGGTTTTCGGCGAGTACGCCAGCGGCCTGTACGTTGTGCGCGACGTCCAGCACGACCGCCGGCCGGCCCGGCAAGACCTGAAAACGGCCCGGCAACTCGACGTGCATGAAGCCCTCGCGCACGGCTTGCATGGCAACCGGCAAATGATCGCGCAGACAGTCAAGCGCTGTCAGCACAGCGGAAGCGTTGAGCAACTGATTGGCGCCACGCAGGGCGGGATAGCCCAGACCGCCGCGCCGTACGCGCCCTCCTTCGGTCTGAGCGGCTTGCTCCAGACGCCACCAGGCCCACTGCTGCCGATCGCCCGAACAGCCGAAGTCGCGGCCGCTGACCCACAGCTGCGCACCAATAGCGGCAGCGTGATCCAGCAAGGACGCGGGCGGCTGCGGGTCCCCGCAGATAGCCGGCAGGCCAGCCCGAAAGATACCGGCCTTCTCGAAGCCGATCTGTTCGCGGGTGTCGCCGAGATAATCCTGATGATCCATCGCCACGCCGGTGACGATGGCGCAGTCCGGTTCAATGGCGTTGACGGCGTCGAGGCGTCCGCCAAGCCCGACTTCCAGAATGGCCACCTCAACGCCCTCACGGCACAGGAGCCACCAGGCCGCCAGCGTACCATGCTCGAAGTAGGTCAGCGGCACGTCGCCGCGCGCCACTTCAACGGCACCGAATGCTTCGATCAGCGCACCATCATCGGCCTCACGACCGTCGACGCGTACGCGCTCGTTGAAGCGCAACAGATGGGGCGAGGTGTAGAGGCCGGTTCGGTAACCGGCCGCGCGCAGGATGGATTCCAGCATGGCGCAGGTAGAACCCTTGCCATTGGTGCCACCCACGGTGATGACGCGCGGATGTGCGGCACATTCCATCGCCTGCAGCACGGCAGCGACCCTCTCCAGCCCGAGCTGAATGGTCTGCGTGTGGCGCGTTTCAAGCAGCTCGAGCCAGGCGTCGAGCGTGCCGGGATAATTCATGTACGGACCGCCCGTCAGGCCTCCAGCACAGGCTGGCGCGTGAGCAACGCAATGACGCTGGCCAGCGTGTCACGCATTTCACGGCGATCGACGATCATGTCGATGGCGCCTTTCTCAAGCAGAAACTCGGAGCGCTGGAACCCTTCAGGCAGCGTCTCGCGCACGGTCTGTTCGATCACGCGCGGACCGGCAAAGCCGATCAGTGCGCCGGGCTCGGCAATCACCACGTCGCCCATGAAGGCAAAGCTGGCGGAAACGCCGCCCATGGTCGGATCGGTCAGCACCGTGATGAACGGCAGCCGACGTCGCGACAGACGGGTCAGACCAGCGTTGGTCTTGGCCATCTGCATCAGCGAAAACAGACTCTCCTGCATACGCGCACCGCCCGAAGCGGTAATGCAGATGAAGGGCGCGCGCAGCTCTTCGGCAGCACGAACGCCACGCATGAAGCGCTCACCGACCACCGAGCCCATCGAGCCGCCCATGAACTCGAACTCGAAGCATGCGACGACAACCGGCAGCCCCTGGATGGTGCCGCGCATCACGATCAGCGCATCATCCTCGCCCGTATCCCGCGTAGCGGACGAAAGCCGCTCGGTGTACTTGCGCGAATCCTTGAACTTGAGTGGATCAACCGGCATCACCGACATACCGACATCGCTGCGCCCTTGTTCGTCGAGCAGTTTGTCGAGACGGTCACGCGCGCGGATGCGCTGGTGGTGACCGCATTTCGGGCAAACCGAATGATTGCTGTCGAGGTCAGCGCGGTACAGCACGGCTTCGCACGCCGAGCACTTGCTCCACAGACCTTCAGGGATGGACTTCTTGGCAATACCGCCCTTGTTGATGCGCGGCGGGAGCAGCTTGGTCAACCAGCTCATTGGGCTACCTTCTCAAGTG
Organism: Pseudazoarcus sp. NS34; assembly: GCF_059703725.1. NCBI lineage: Bacteria > Pseudomonadati > Pseudomonadota > Betaproteobacteria > Rhodocyclales > Zoogloeaceae > Pseudazoarcus > Pseudazoarcus sp. NS34. The sequence goes on along the minus strand of NZ_BAAKIZ010000002.1, from coordinate 20,261 downwards.
CGTCGAGCGCATCGCGCAGACCGCGCACCAGCGTGGTGACACGCGTCGTCACTTCCTCGACGGGACTGTTTTCGATTTCTTCAATGATGCGACTGCCAACCACCACGGCATCGGCAAACTCACCCACGCGACGCGCCGATTCGGCATCACGGATACCAAACCCGACGCCAATAGGCAGACCGACACGGTCGCGGATCAGGGCCACACGATCGCGCACTTCGTCGAAGTTCACCGCACCGACACCGGTGACGCCTTTCAGCGACACGTAATAGATATAGCCACTGCCAGCCTCAGCGACGTCGCTGAAGCGCTGCTCCGACGAAGTCGGCGCCAACAGGAAGATCGGATCAAGACCGGCCTCGCGCACCGTCAGCGCAAAGTCACGACATTCCTCGGGCGGGTAATCCACCACCAGCACGCCATCCACTTCGGCCGCCATCGCACGCTCGACAAAGCCAGCTACGCCCATGGCCTCGATCGGATTGGCGTAGCCCATCAGCACGACCGGCGTACGCGTGTCGGTCTGGCGGAACTCGCGCACGGCGTCGATGACCTTGCGCAGGCTCATGCCACGCGCCAGGGCACGTTCGGAAGCGCGCTGAATGGTCGGGCCGTCGGCCATCGGATCGGAAAACGGAACCCCCAATTCGATGATGTCGGCGCCGCCCGCGACCAGCGCGTGCATCAGCGGCACCGTCAGCTCGGGCGCAGGATCGCCGGCCGTGATGAACGGGATCAGCGCGCGCCGACCGTTTTCCTTCAACTCTTTGAATACGTTCTGGATTCTGGACATGGTCTGCAAAAATGAACGGGCCGCGAACGGCCCGATGGAATCAGAGGGTCAAGCCCGAACGGTCTGCGACAGTGTGCATGTCCTTGTCGCCACGGCCGGACAGGTTGACGAGCAGGATCTTGTCAGCATCGAGCGTCGGCGCCAGCTTCATCGCGTAAGCGATGGCATGCGAACTCTCGAGCGCCGGAATGATGCCCTCGACACGGCACAGCGTATGGAAGGCTTCGAGCGCCTCGGCATCGGTGATGCCGACGTACTCGGCGCGCTGGCTGTCCTTCAGCCACGCATGCTCCGGACCGACGCCCGGATAATCCATGCCGGCTGAAATCGAATGGGTCTCGATGATCTGTCCGTCTTCGTTCTGCAGCAGATAGGTGCGGTTGCCGTGCAGTACGCCAGGGCGGCCGGCGGACAAGCTGGCCGAGTGGCGACCAGTCGGGATGCCGTCACCGGCAGCCTCGACGCCAATCAGACGAGCAGAAGGTACATCCAGGTACGGATGGAAGATACCCATGGCGTTGGAGCCGCCGCCCACACAGGCGAGGACGTAGTCCGGATGACGCCCGGTCAGCTCCGGCACCTGGGTCAGACATTCCTTGCCGATCACCGACTGGAAATCGCGCACCAGCATCGGGTACGGGTGCGGGCCGGCGACGGTGCCGATGATGTAGAAGGTGTTCTCGACGTTGGTGACCCAGTCACGCATCGCCTCGTTGAGGGCGTCCTTGAGCGTGCGCGAGCCGGACTCGACCGGCACTACCTTGGCGCCCAGCAGTTTCATGCGATAGACGTTGGCAGCCTGACGCTTGACGTCTTCGGCGCCCATGTACACCACGCACTCCATGCCGTAGCGCGCAGCAACGGTTGCCGACGCCACGCCGTGCTGCCCTGCCCCGGTCTCGGCGATCACGCGCGGCTTGCCCATACGGCGAGCCAGCATGGCCTGGCCGATGCAGTTGTTAACCTTGTGCGCGCCGGTATGGTTCAGATCTTCGCGCTTCAGATAGATGCGCGCACCACCGCACTTGGCCGTCAGCCGTTCGGCGAAATACACCGGGCTCGGACGACCGACGTAGTGTTTCAGCTCGTACTCGAACTCGGCGACAAAGGCCGGGTCACGCTGGGCCTCTTCGTAGGCCTGACGCAGTTCGGCCAGTGCCGGAATCAGGGTTTCCGAAACAAAGGCACCGCCGTACGGGCCGAAGTGACCACTGGGGTCCGGAAACGAATAGGGAGTGTCAGCCATCTGCATTACGAACTCCAGCAATGAACGCAGCGATGCGGGCTGCGCTCTTGATACCCTTGTCCACTTCCACACCGCTCGACACGTCGACCGCCCACGGGCGAATGCGGCGCACGGCTTCCCCGACATTGTCGGCATCCAGTCCGCCCGACAGGATCAAGCGCCGCCGATCCATCGAATCGGGGATCAGGGACCAATCGAAACGATGGCCCGTACCGCCGTAGGCGTCGGAAAAAGCATCCAGCAGGATGCCGGAAGACGATCGGTGCAAAGATGCGAATTCTAACAGATCGAACCCCTCGCGGACCCGCGCTGCTTTCAGCCAAGGACGACCGTGGCGTGCGCAATCGGCCTCCTCCTCATCGCCGTGAAACTGCAGTGCGTGCAGCGGCACCTGCGTCAGCACATCACACACGAACGCTTCTTCCGCGTTAACGAACAGGCCGACGACGCTGACGAACGGGGGCACTCGCTGAGCAAGCCTGGCAGCAAGCCCCGGCGCCACGAAGCGCGGGCTCCGGGGATAAAACACCAGTCCGATCGCGTCGGCACCCGCTTGGACAGCGGCGTCGACGTCTTCAGGGCGGGTCAGACCACAGATCTTGATGCGGGTTCGGGACATTCAGACAACCGGAAAGCGAGGCATGACGATGATACGCCCATCGTCGGGGAGCGGCCATCCGGCGGGGTAATCGACCCCACACAAGTAGAGCCCGCCAGCCGGAAAGGTCGGCGCGGCCACGCTGCGATCGCGCGCCACGAGAACCTCCTTGATCCACTCCGGCGGACGCGTCCCTTTGCCGACCATGACCAATGCCCCGACCAGATTCCGCACCATGTGATGCAGAAAGCCGTTGGCATGAAAATCGAACAGCAGAAAGTCGCCGTCACGCTGCACACGCGCTTGATGCATCAGTCGCATCGGCGTTTTCCCCTGACACCCCGTCGCCCGGAACGACGTGAAGTCATGCCAGCCAAGCAAGGCTTGGGCAGCAGCATCCATCACTCCCGCATCCAGTGGCAGATGGAACCAACCGACACGCCCTGCGAGCAAGGCCGGACGCGTACGGGAAACATGAAGCACGTAGCGATAGCGACGCGCCATTGCGGAAAACCGGGAGTGAAAATCGTCGTTCACCGGCTGCGCCCAACGCACCGTCACAGGCACTCTGAGGTGAGCATTTACGCCACGCACCCAGGCGTTTAGCGGGCGCGTGGCATCACAATCGAAATGGGCAACCTGGGCGGTGGCGTGCACACCGGTGTCTGTGCGCCCGGCGCAATGCAGCCGGATCGGCTGGCCCGCAATCGCCGAAATCGCTCGCTCCAGATGGTCCTGCACCGTTCGACCGTGTTGCTGGCTCTGCCAACCCTCGAAAGCATCGCCTGCGTACTCGACCCCCAATGCAATTCTCACGACAACCCCCACCACACCCAAGCCGCCACGGCAAATACCAGCACACCCACGACCACGCGGTCCAACGTTCGGAATGGCTCCCTGCCTACCTCAATCACGTCATGCAGATCATTGCTGTCATCACGAATCCAGTCCTGCCACTTCGGGGGCTTTTCAGCCTCCACCGAGCGCAAGACCAGCAAGGTTCGCACCGCCACCCGATCAGCGGGAAAACCGATCACGCCGAATGGGCGCATTAACGCGTGAATGGCCCCAATCAGCCGCTGCGGAGGCATGCGTTCGAGCAATAGCGAAACCAGCAGCACCACGACCAGCACACGAGCGGCATGCTCGTAGGCCAGCCACACGCCTTCGCGCGAAGGACTCAGTCGCGGCCAATCGACAAACAGGGCTTCGCCGGGTGTGAAGCCAGCAAACAGGATGACGATCGCTAACACGATGAAGCGCACGCGCTTCACCAGACGCTTGCTGCGCTCAGGGGCAAAGACCGCTCCTAGGATGGCGCTCAGGCAGAGCGCCACCGTAAGCGGCAGCACCTCAAGAAACTGAAGGCCCGCGACGACGGCGAGCCAAAGGAAGACCTGCAGACCGGAATGCATGTAAACGAATCAGCCGGCGGGGCCGAATCCTCGGACACCGCCGGCGACCTTAGTGACACACCTCATGCGAGGCGTTCGAGCATGCGCTGGGCCTCCTCGCGCTGCTCGTCGGAGCCGTCTTTGACGACTTCATCGAGCAACTCGCGGGCGCCCTCGCGATCTCCCATTTCATCATAAGCACGCGCGAGCTCGAGCTTGGTCTCCATCTCGCGTTGCACGTCCTGCGCATCGAACTGCGGCACTGCGGCCGTCTCATCCGCATCCGCGTCCGAAGTCGAGCCAGCCTGCGCCGGTACGACTTCATCAACCGGGGACGCCACTTCGGCGTCAGGCGTTGCGGGCAGGTCGAGGTCCAAGTCGATCGACGTCAAATCCATACCATCAGCGGCTTCAGGCTTGACGGACGGAGGCGGCGTCAGGTCCAGATCGAAATCAAGGAGATTCGCATCGAACTCGGTCCGCTCAAGGTCCATCACCGTCTCTTCTTCCTCGATCGGCTCATCGAGAGCATCCGCAGGCGGAGGCGGCGGTTCAACAGGAGCATCCTGCACAGGCTCGGACTGTGCGGACGGCGCGTCCTCACCGAGGTCGAGATCAAAACTGATCATGTTGTCGTCTTGCAGCGGCGACTCGGCGGCCGGTTGCGCCGCAACGTCCTGGTCAGCCTTTTCAAGCTCGTCAAAATCAAAGTCGAGCGCCGGCGATTCTTCCGCACCGGAAATCTCCGGAGCGTCCATCGATTCGTCAGGAACAAATCCGGCAATATCCAGCTCCGCCTGGGGGCCCAGATCGGGCAGGTCGAGTTCGCTCTGATCCAGACCGATGTGCGTGTCCTCAAGCCGGTTGGCCGGGGCTGCCGAAACGGAGGCAGCCATTGCGCCACCAGCAGCCAGAGCGGCACCAGCTCCGGCGCCAGCCACATCAGTCGACTCCGCGTACAGAGGATTGTCGGGATCAAGCTTGCGTCCCATTGCCGCCGCCTTCTGCCAATCACCACCTTCACCACCGGTGCGTGAATACAGATCGGTCGCGATCACCTCGAACTGACGGCGGTCCCCGCGCTGCACATAGACTTCAAGCAGCTTGAGGTAAATCGCGTGACGTGATGCATCCACTTTGAGCGCATCAAGCAAGATCTCTTCGGCCTGGGCGTCCCGGCCATAGGCCAGATAAACATCAGCCTCGGCAACCGGGTCGACCCCTTCATCCGCATCAATGGCTGACAGACCTGTCTGGCTGAAGTCCGTATCCATGACGCTGGTGTTGCTGTCGGTATCAACGCTCTCGCCGCCCGGGTGGTTGACCACGGACAACGGCTCTGCGGGTTCATCGAGCTCGTGCTGCGAAATGCCGTCGAATTCCTGCGCTTCGCGACGACGGCGCGCCGCACGCAAACCAAGCAGCGCCAACAGGCCGACGACCAGTGCACCAATAGCGAGCAGCAGCGGATTGGCGGTAATGCGTTCCATCAGGCCCGGCTCAGACATCGGCATGGGCGCCGGCACGGGCGGCGCAGGCGGCGCAGCAGGAGCAGGTGCTACGGTTGCGGGAGCCGGCGGCTCGGTCGGAGCAGCAGACGGGTCAAGAGGAGCGGATTCGCCGGCCGGAATTTCATCACTCTGCAAGCGCGCGATTACCGAGTCGCGAATGTCGATGATGCCCTGCTGATCGGAAACGGTCTGCTCAAGCTCCGCCAGACGCGAACGCATTTCTTCGAATTCGCGCTGCAACACGTAAAGATCTTCTTCGGCAATCGAAGCAGAACGCGGCGAGCCTTCCCCATTCACTGGCCCGCTGGCGCTCCCATCGCTCGGGGCACGTGTTCCCGAAACCTGCACCTGATCGATCGGCGCTTCTTCACGCACAATTTCTTCAACGCGCGGCTCTACGCGACCGGCACTTTCGCGGGTGGCTTCACGCTCACGTGTAGGGGCACGCGCCGAAACGGCGGCAGCCACACGATTACGATAGGCTTCGAATTCGGCAGACTGAGCCTGCACTTCGCGCCGTGCGTCTTCCGCCGAGATGGCGGCAACCGCGATATCGTCAGGCACCGTCAGGGATTCCCCGGCGCGCAATCGGTTGATGTTGCCATCCGCAAAAGCGTCAGGGTTTTCACGCAACAACGCCACCAACATCTGCTCAAGCTGTGCGTTCGGAGGCAAATAATCGAGCGCGATTCGATGCAGGGTTTCGCCACGGCGCACGACGTGCCGGGCATCGCCCGGCATTGCTTGCGTGTTGCGGGCCGAGGCAACCGGACGCGCCGGAGCAGAAGCTACGGCCGGAGCGGGTCGCATATCAACCGGGTCAAGCAGAAAGGTGTATTCGCGCAACAGGCTGCCCGAAGCCCAGCGCAACTCCACCAGCACATCCATGAACGGCTCATTGACGACACGCGAACTGCTCAGACGTATCACCGAACGACTACCGCGGCGCTCGACTTTCAATTCAAGCTCCGGCATCAGCGCCGAATACTCGAGATTGGCTCGCCTGAAAGCTTCAGGTGACGGCACTGATGCCGTCATCCCATCCAGCTCTTGAGGTGTTGCGTGAAGTTCTATTTCGGCCCGCAAGGGTTGGCCGAGGGCGCTGAAAACATTGAGCCCACCGAGTCCCGCAGCATTTGCCTGAAAAGGCATCACGGCGGCAATGGCAGTCGCAAGGACGGTAAGCTTGAGCGATTTTTTCATAGCGGTCGTCGTGTGAAGCACCCGGTAGAAGAAAAGACGGCCAGGGGGCAGAACCCGCGTGGATATGCCTTTATTGGAGGCATGTTCAGCGCAATCTAGCATCTTCTTTAACTTCGCGCAGCAACTTGCGCTTCCAATTGGCATTTTCAGCAAAAAGTGCCACACGGAAACCACACTGCGACCGACAGGGCGGAAGTGGCTCGAACGGCCACCCCCGCACCAATGGGAATACTCAGCGCTCGAGCAGAATGCCGAGCATACGACGCAGAGGCTCGGCAGCACCCCAGAGAAGCTGGTCGCCAACGGTGAAAGCGCCCAGATATTCCGGGCCCATCGCCATCTTGTGCAGTCTGCCGACCGGAATGGACAAGGTGCCGGTTACAGCCGCCGGTGTGAGCTCACGCTCGGTGACTTCGCGCTCGTTGGGCACGACCTTCACCCATTCATTTGCACTCTCAATGATTTTGCTCACTTCATCGAGCGGGATATCTTTCTTCAACTTGATCGTCAAAGCTTGCGAATGGCAACGCATTGCACCAATGCGCACGCACAGCCCGTCGATCGGCACGCTACCAGAGCTGCGGAACGGAGGATTGCCGAGAATCTTGTTGCATTCGGCGCCACCCTTCCATTCTTCTTTCGACTGGCCGTGCTCAACCGGCACGTCAATCCACGGAATGAGGCTGCCGGCCAACGCAGCACCGCGGAAATTCTGTACCGGAAAGTCCGGCGAACGCATGGTCTCGATAACCTTGCGGTCGATATCCAGAATGGCCGAACGCGGATCGGCCAACTCATCGGCCACTGCGTCACGCAGCATCCCCATCTGCGAAATGAGGTCGCGCATATTCTGCGCGCCTGCGCCTGAGGCCGCCTGATAGGTCATGGCCGAAACCCACTCGACCACACCTGCCTTGAACAAGCCGCCCAGCCCCATCAACATCAGGGAGACCGTGCAGTTGCCACCAATCCAGTTACGACCGCCCTTGTCCAGCGCAGCGTCGATGACATGACGGTTTACGGGATCGAGGACGATCACCGCATCATCTGCCATGCGCAAGGCACTAGCAGCATCGATCCAGTGGCCGTCCCAGCCGGCGGCGCGCAGCTTGGGGAAGACTTCCTTGGTGTAGTCGCCGCCCTGGCAGGTCACGATGATGTCGCAGGCCGACAATGCATTGATGTCCGTCGCATCCTGCAACGTACCAGCGCCCTGCTTGCCGCCGAACACCGGCGCCTTGCCTCCGGCATTCGAAGTCGAGAAATACACCGGCTCGATGCGGGCGAAATCACCCTCTTCTTCCATGCGCTGCATCAGCACGGAACCCACCATGCCACGCCAGCCAACCAGACCCACCTTGTTCATTTCACTTCCCCTGCTTGTTCGTCCTGCCCCGATCAAAGGGCCGCGAGTACGGCATCACCCATCTCGCTGGTACCGACACGATTCATTCCCGGCTCGAAGATGTCGCCGGTGCGATAGCCCTGCGACAACACCTTCTTGACCGCGTTCTCGATGCGACGCGCCTCATCTTCCATTGCAAAGGTGTAGCGCAGCATCATCGCAGCCGAAAGAATGGTGGCGAGCGGGTTCGCCAACCCTTTACCGGCGATGTCCGGCGCCGAACCATGCGAAGGCTCGTACATGCCCTTGCCGTTCTCGTCGAGCGAGGCCGACGGCAGCATGCCGATCGAACCGGTAAGCATGGCCGCTTCATCCGACAGGATGTCGCCGAACATGTTGCCGGTGACGATCACGTCGAACTGCTTGGGATTGCGCACCAGTTGCATGGCGGCGTTGTCGACCAGCATGTGGGTCAACTCGACGTCCGGGAATTCTGGCGACAGTTCGATCATGACTTCGCGCCACAGCTGCGAGGTCTCGAGCACGTTCATCTTGTCAACGGAGCACAGGCGCTTATTGCGCTTGCGTGCGGCCTCGAACGCGACACGGCCGATGCGGCGAATCTCGCTCTCCGAGTAATGCATGGTGTTGAAGCCATAGCGCTCGCCATTGCGCATTTCGATCGCGCGCGGCTGACCGAAATAGATATCGCCGGTGAGCTCGCGCACGATCAGGATATCCAGACCCGCCACGATGTCCGGCTTGAGCGAAGACGCGTTGGCCAGCTCCGGATACAGAATTGCCGGACGGAAGTTGGCAAACAGGTTCAGATCCTTGCGGATGCGCAGCAAACCGCGCTCCGGGCGCTGCTCGCGCGGGTGGTTGTCCCACTTCGGACCACCGACAGCGCCGAGCAGAATGGCGTCGGCTTCCTTGACCAGCTTCTGCGAAGCTTCCGGCAACGGATCGCCCGTGGCGTCGACGGCGCAACCACCGACCTGAGCTTCTTCGAATTCCATCTTGAGATCGAGCGCCGTCAGCACGCGAACTGCTTCAGCCATGATCTCCGGGCCGATACCGTCACCCGGGGCAATGCAAATCTTCATTGAAACAATCTCCAGTCGTCCGAGCCAGAAGGCTCAGGAAAAATAATACGAATGCTCGGCGCGGCGGCGCGCCTCGAATGCCTTGATTTCGTCAGCATGAAGCAGCGTCAGGCCGATGTCGTCCCAGCCGTTGAGCAGGCATTCCTTGCGAAAAGCATCAACTTCAAAAGTGATCTGCTCGCCATTCGGGCGCGTAATGGTCTGCGTGGCCAGATCAACAAGCAGACGGTAACCCTCGGCCGCCTCACACTCGCGAAACAGCACCTCCACCACGTCAGCCGGCAGCACGATCGGCAACAGCCCGTTCTTGAAGCTGTTGTTGAAAAAGATATCGGCAAAGCTGGGAGCGATGATGACGCGGAAGCCGAAATCCTCCAGCGCCCACGGCGCATGTTCGCGCGAACTGCCGCAACCGAAGTTAGCGCGGGCCAGCAACACCTGCGCGCCCTCGTAGCGCGGTTGATTCAGCACGAAGTCAGGGTTCTTCGGTCGGTCAGTGTTGTCCTGACCTGGTTGTCCAACGTCGAGGTAACGCCACTCGTCGAACAGGTTCGGGCCAAAGCCGCTGCGCTTGATCGATTTCAGAAATTGCTTGGGGATGATCGCATCGGTATCGACGTTCGCACGATCGAGCGGCGCGACCAGCCCATCAAGGGTATTGAATGGTTTCATTACTTCACTGCCTTTTGGATGGCTTCACCACCCTTCTCGATGTCCTTGCCAAAGCCCTGGACGGTATTGCACGCGGAAAGAAAAAGCCCGGCAAGCAGCGCCAGCAACAGAAAACGCATCACGTTATTCATCTCAGCCTCGCCGGTTCAGTTGATCTGACGCACATCCACGAAGTGACCATTCACGGCCGCGGCCGCGGCCATTGCCGGACTCACCAGATGCGTCCGCCCGCCGGCGCCCTGCCGCCCCTCGAAGTTGCGGTTCGACGTCGAGGCACAACGCTCACCCGGCTCCAGCCGGTCGGCGTTCATCGCCAGACACATCGAGCATCCCGGCTCACGCCACTCAAAGCCGGCCTCGATGAAGATCTGATCGAGTCCCTCTTCTTCAGCCTGACGCTTGACCAGGCCGGAGCCCGGCACGACCAGCACCCGGCGCACGTTGTCGGCCTTCTTGCGGCCCTTCACGACGGCCGCAGCCTCACGCAGATCTTCAATGCGCGAATTGGTACAGGAGCCGATGAACACCTGATCGACCGGGATCTCGGTCATCGGCGTATTCGGGGTCAGGCCCATGTATTTGAGCGCACGCTCGGTGCTCTCGCGACGCACCGGATCATCGATACCAGCCGGATCTGGCACGCATCCGCCGATGGTGGTGACCATCTCGGGCGAGGTACCCCAGGTTACCTGCGGCTCGATCTCGGCTGCATCAAGCTCGACCACGCAGTCGAACTGCGCTCCGTCGTCCGAATGCAGAGTGCGCCAGTAATTCACGGCCTTGTCCCACTCCGCTCCGGTCGGCGCAAAGGGACGACCTTTTACGTAGTCAATGGTGATCTGGTCAACCGCCACCATACCGGCACGCGCACCGGCCTCGATAGCCATGTTGCAGATCGTCATGCGCCCTTCCATCGACAGAGCGCGAAGCGCACTGCCACCGAACTCGATGGCGTAGCCCGTGCCACCGGCCGTACCGATCTTGCCGATGATGGCCAGCACGATGTCCTTGGCCGTCACGCCGCGCGACAGTTCGCCATCCACGTGCACCAACATGCTCTTCGATTTCTTCTGCAGCAGACATTGCGTGGCGAGCACATGCTCGACTTCGGAAGTGCCGATGCCGTGCGCCAGACAGCCGAAGGCGCCGTGTGTGGACGTGTGCGAATCCCCGCACACCACGGTCATGCCCGGCAGGGTGGCGCCGTTCTCCGGTCCGATGACGTGCACGATGCCCTGGCGCGCGTCCTTGAACGGGAAGTAAGCCAGTGCCCCGACTTCGCGGATATTGGCGTCCAGCGTCTCAACCTGCTGGCGCGACACGGGATCCTGGATCCCCATGTCCCAGTGGTCGGTCGGCGTATTGTGATCGGCCGTCGCAACAATCGATTGAATGCGCCACGGTTTGCGGTGGGCCAGCTTCAGCCCCTCGAATGCCTGCGGGCTGGTGACCTCGTGCACGAGATGGCGATCGATATAGATCAGCGCCGTGCCGTCGGCCTCCTGCCGGACCAGGTGGGCATCCCACAATTTGTCATACAAGGTGCGCGCGTTCATGCAAACGTCCAACGAAAAAAGTCATTGATTATTTCACAGCGCGGCTGGACTGACCAGATTGAGCCTAGCGCTTTGCAGCCTGATAGAGCGGCATGACGCGCTCACTTGCAACCGCAAGTTCGCGCTGACGCTCAGCGTGCCCCGGGTGGGTCGACAGCCACTGCGGCGGCGCACCGGCCGAACGCGTGGCCATCTTGTTCCATAGCGACACGGCCGCCCGCGGGTCATATCCGGCCCGCGCGGCCAATTCCACACCGATGCGGTCAGCTTCTGTCTCGTGCAGACGCGAGTGCGGCAGCTCGAAAGTAACGTTGGCCACCCTCCCCATCAGGTCCTGCCCAACGGCGCCGGCACCAAGCACGGCACCGACGACGGAAACGCCAATTCCGGTTGCCATCGAGCGCGATACGCGCTCGCGTGCATGTTCGCGCAGCGCATGGGCGATCTCGTGGCCCATCACGGCTGCGATCTCGTCATCGGTCAGCTTGAGTTGCTCGATCAAACCCGAATAGATGGCCATCTTGCCGCCCGCCATGCACCAGGCGTTGAGCTCGTCAGATTGAATCACGTTGGTTTCCCACTGCCAGCCGAGCGCATCCTGGCGGAAGGCCGCGACCTGCGTCACCAGGCGCTTGGTGATGCCACGCACGCGCTCAAGCTGACGCGCATCGCGATTGAGCGCGCCCTGCTTGCGCGCCTCGGCCAACACTTCGTCGTACTGCTTGGCAGACACCTGCTCGATCTCGGAGGCCGACACCATCATCATCTGACTGCGGCTCACGCCGACCGCACCGCCCCCGGTGGTCTGCACGGACTGGCAAGCAGCCAGCACCCCGACTGCAACCACACACAGTGAACTTCTCAGCACGGATTTCATTTTTCCTCCTCTTGAACCGGGCCGGCACTGCGCCAGCCAGTCATCAGCCATATCAGACCAACCAAACCGAAACTAGATCCCAGCGTAAACGTCCAGGCGGCACCAATGGTGTCCCAGCTCACGCCACTGATCAGACCGCCCAGCATGCCGCCCGCTCCGAACGACAGACTGCCGTATAGGGCTTGTCCGTGGGCCTGCAAACGCCCGGGAAACCAGCGGTTGATCATCGCAATGGCGGCCGCGTGATTGGCGCCGAAAGTCACACCATGCAACAGCTGCGCGAGCAACAGCACCGTGAGACTGTTCGCCCCCCAACCCACCATGAGAAAACGAAGGACAACCGCAGCCAGTGAAAACAGCAGGATCGCGCGCATGCCGAAACGTTTCGCAAGACCGGGCATGATCAAGAACACGCCGATCTCCGCAATGACGCCCAGCGCCCACATCCACCCGATCACGGCCTTGCCGTAGCCATGCTCGGCGAGATGGATCGAGTAGAACACGTACATCGCGCCGTGCGCGGCAGCCATGAAGAAGCAGGCACCGAGCAGCGCACGCACCTCACGCCGCCGCAAGGTCTCGCCCAGGCGTGCCCTGCCTCGGCCACCGCTACGTCGAGTTGCTTCGGGCAAGGCAAAGCTGCACAGCACAATGCCGCACAGGATCGCTGCAATGACGATCAGCACGGCCTCGATGCGAACAAAATCCAGCAGATGGCCCAGACCGACAACGGCCACGATGAACCCCACCGAACCCCACAACCGGATGCGTCCGTAATGATGGCCCAGCGTACCGAGATGAGAGAAGGTCAGGCTCTCGACCAGCGGCAGCGCGGCACTCCAGAAGAAGGCCATCAGCACCATCGCCGCAAACATGCCGGCGAACTCGGTCGTCGTGAAGAACAAACAGAAGCCCGCTAGGCTGGCGATGGCGGAAGCGCGCACGATGGGCACACGCAGACCGGTTCGCTCGGCCAGCCAGCCCCACAGATTGGGGGCCAACACACGCATCACCTGCATCACCGACATCAGCACCGCAATGTCGGTGGCCGAATACTCCAGCGATTGCAGATACAACGTGAAGTACGGAGAGAATGCGCCGACGAAGCCAAAATAGAAAAAGTAGTACGCCGACAGCCGCCAGTAGGGAAGCATGGCCGCGCGCTCAGCCCTCCGTCGGTGCAGGCGGAGTCTGGCGGCCCTCGGGGGCAAGACGCGGCACGACCGGCGTGGACGTGCGCACGTCAGCGCATTGCGCGCGATGACGCAGCGCGTGGTCCATCAGCACGAGGGCGAGCATGGCCTCGGCAATTGGCGTGGCACGGATACCGACGCACGGGTCGTGGCGACCATGGGTGTTGACGATGACCGCATTGCCCTGCTTGTCGATCGAGCGGCGATCCAGCCGAATGCTGGAGGTCGGCTTGATCGCCATGCTGACAATGATGTCCTGCCCGGTAGACAGGCCGCCCAACACACCGCCGGCGTTGTTCGACAGGAAACCCTCGGGCGCGATCTCGTCGGAATGCTCAGTGCCACGCTGCGACACCGACGCGAAACCGGCGCCGATCTCGACGCCCTTGACGGCGTTGATATTCATCATCGCGTAAGCGATATCGGCGTCCAGCCGGTCATACACCGGCTCACCCCAGCCGACGGGCAACCCCGTAGCGACGACATTGATACGCGCGCCGACCGAATCGCCCGACTTGCGCAAGTCGTCCATGAAAGCTTCGAGCTTCGGCGCGATCTCGGCGTTGGGTGCGAAGAAGGGATTACGATCGACTTCGGCCCAATCGATGAAGGGAATATCGACAGGACCAAGCGCGGCCATGTAGCCACGAATCACCACACCGTACTGCTCGCGCAGCCACTTTCGGGCAATCGCCCCAGCCGCCACCCGTACGGCCGTCTCACGCGCCGACGAACGGCCACCTCCACGGTGATCGCGGATGCCGTATTTTTGCCAGTAGGGGTAATCGGCGTGACCGGGGCGGAAGGTCTCGGCAATGTTTCCGTAGTCCTTCGAGCGCTGATCCTGGTTACGGATCAGCAGCGCAATCGGGGTGCCGGTGGTCAGGCCTTCAAACACGCCCGAGAGGATTTCGACCTCGTCCGGCTCGCGACGCTGTGTGACGTGGCGAGAGGTGCCAGGCTTGCGTCGGTCGAGTTCACTCTGGATGTCTTCGACGGAGATCGCCAGACCCGGCGGGCAGCCGTCGACCACACAGCCGATCGCCGGACCATGCGACTCGCCGAAAGAAGTAAAGCTGAAGAGCTTGCCTTGGGTATTGCCGGACATGGAGAACTCGCGCGGGCGGTCGAATCAAGGGCGCTGATTCTATCACGCCGCTACGCGGGACTCAGGCCGGGGCGTCGCGCAGCTGCCGGCGCAGGATCTTGCCGACATTGGTCTTCGGCAGCTCATCGCGAAACTCCACCTGATGCGGCACCTTGTAAGCGGTGAGACTCTGGCGGCAATGCGCGATGATGGCGGCCTCCGTCAGGCCCGGATCGCGGCGCACGACGAAGACCTTGACCACTTCACCGCTACGTTCGTCCGGCACCCCGACCGCTGCAACCTCAAGCACCCCAGGATGGCTGACGACGACATCCTCGATCTCGTTGGGCACCACGTTGAAACCCGAGACGATGATGAGGTCCTTCTTGCGATCGACGACCGTGAGGTACCCGCCCTCATCGATGGTGGCAATGTCACCGGTGCGGAAGTAACCGTCAGCACTGAAGGCCTCGGCCGTCTCGTCCGGGCGATTCCAGTATTCGCGCATCACCTGCGGGCCCCGGACACACAGTTCGCCAGGTTCGCCGGTAGGCACCTCCATGCCGGCATCGTCCCGGATCGACACTTCCGTCGAAGGCAGAGGCAGACCGATCGAGTGATTGAAACCACCAAGATCGAGCGGGTTGATGCTCACCGCTGGCGACGTCTCGGTCAGCCCGTAGGCCTCGACCAGTGCCGTGCCGGTGGCTGCCTGCCAGCGCTCGGCGACGCGGCGCTGCACCGCCATGCCGCCTCCTAGCGTGATCTTGAGCGCAGAAAAATCGAGCTTCGCGAAATCGGGATGATTCAACAGGGCATTAAAGAGCGTGTTAACGCCGGTAATCGCCGTGAAGCGGTGCTTGCGCAGCTCCTTGATGAAGCCCGGAATGTCACGCGGATTGGTGATCAGCAGATTGGTCGCGCCGAAACTTGAATAGACCAGGCAGTTCGCGGTCAGCGAAAAGATGTGATAGAGCGACAAAGCCGTGACGATCAGCTCCTCGCCCTCCTCAACCCGCGAACGGATCCACGCACGCGCCTGCCGCATGTTGGCGACGACGTTGCCATGCGTCAGCACCGCGCCTTTCGCACGTCCGGTGGTGCCGCCGGTGTATTGCAGGAACGCGACGTCGTCGGCCGATGGCTGATAGCGCAAAAAGGCCTTGCCGGTGCCCAAGGCTAGAGCATCCTTCAAACGAACGTGTCCCGGCAGGCTCCAGGGCGGAACCATCTTGCGCACATGACGCACAGCGAAGGTGACCAACGTTCCCTTCACACTGCCCAGCAGATCCCCCAGCGCGGTAACGATGACGTGCTGCAGCGGAACAGCATCACGCACGCGCTCAACGGTATGCGCAAAGTTCTCCAGCACAACCAGCACCTCAGCGCCGGAGTCCGTCAGCTGGTGCTCAAGCTCCCGCGGGGTGTACAAGGGATTGACGTTGACCACCACGCAACCCGCACGCAACGCCCCGAACAAGGCAACCGGGTACTGCAGGAGGTTGGGCATCATCAGCGCGACGCGCGCGCCTGGCTGCAGCCCAAGCTCGTTCCTCAGATACCCGGCAAAAGCCGCAGACAGTCGATCAAGTTCATCATAGGTCAGCGCCTTGCCCATGTTGAGGTAGGCCGGCTTGTCGCCGAAGCGTGCCACCGACTCCTCAAACACATCGACGACGGACGCATGCTCAGGAGCACCGAGCTCCGCCGGCACGTCGGCGGGATAGTTCTTCAGCCAGATCCTTTCCATGCGCACCTCGATAGCCGGGTCACCTGCCCCGCAACGTGGGATCAGCGCTCGAGCTGGTCCAGCTTGCCCTTGACCGCCGCCCACTCTTCCGCGTCCGGCAGCGCGTCCTTGCGCTCGACGATCGGCGTCCAATCTTTGGCCAGGTCCGCGTTGAGCTCGATGAAGTGCTGCTGATCAGCTGGCACATCGTCCTCGGCGAAGATCGCCTCGACAGGGCATTCAGCCACGCACAAGGTGCAGTCGATGCACTCATCCGGGTCGATCACCAGGAAGTTCGGGCCTTCGCGGAAACAATCCACCGGGCACACATCAACACAATCGGTATATTTGCAGCGGATACAGGATTCCGTCACCACATAAGTCATAGCTTTTCGTCTCCACGAATATCAGAATGCGGCGATATACTTGAACCTTTGTGCCGCAAGACGGGCAACAATATAGCCGACAGCGGCACATTTTTGCTACGCAGCCGACCGCCGGACAGCATCGCAACACGGAAATCCTTGACGCGGATTCGGCCTTGGCATAACTTTCGGCTTCAACCGGGGCACCTCCGCTCCATCAGACACCCGCCCCGCATGCCGTCCTTTCCGGACACCGGCATCTACAGATTCAATTCAAACACCGCGGCCAGACCCCTCACGAGGAATCATGAGCGAGCATATTCATCACGTAACCGACAGCAATTTCGATACTGAAGTCCTGCAGGAAAACCTTCCCGTACTGGTGGATTACTGGGCTGAATGGTGTGGCCCGTGCAAGATGATTGCCCCCATCCTTGACGACGTAGCTCAGGAATACGCTGGTCGCCTGAAGGTCGCCAAACTCAACATTGACGACAATCAGGAAACCCCGGCCAAGTTCGGCGTTCGTGGCATCCCGACGTTGATGCTGTTCAAGGGCGGAAATGTCGAAGCCACCAAGGTCGGCGCGCTGTCCAAATCGCAGCTGACTGCCTTCATCGACAGCAACCTCTGAAATCGACACCCGGCCAGCGGTTCCCGCTGGCCTCCGTGACGCCTGACTGTATCCCCCGAAACGAGGCTTGACCTCCCCGCGGCTCAGGCACACCCCACCCGAAACACTCACCTACGCGCACCCGCGCTCAAATCCGCCATGCATCTATCGGAGCTCAAAGCCCTCCACGTCAGCCAGTTGCTCGAAATGGCCCATTCGAATGGTATCGAAGGCGCCAACAGGCTGAAGAAACAGGAACTCGTATTCGCCCTGCTGAAGAATCGCGCCAAGAAGGGCGAACCGATCTACGGAGACGGCGCTCTTGAGGTGCTGCCCGACGGCTTTGGTTTTTTGCGCTCGCCAGATACGTCCTACCTCGCCGGAACCGACGACATCTATGTGTCGCCGTCGCAAATCCGTCGCTTCAACCTGCACACCGGCGACACCATTGAGGGCGAAATCCGCACCCCGAAGGACGGTGAGCGGTACTTCGCGATGGTCAAGCTCGACAAGATCAACGGCGAATCACCCGAGAACTGCAAGCACAAGATCCTCTTCGAGAACCTCACCCCGCTGCACCCGAACGAGTGTTTCAAGCTCGAACGCGACATGCGCGGCGAAGAGAACAT
This sequence comes from Pseudazoarcus sp. NS34, assembly GCF_059703725.1. Lineage (NCBI taxonomy): Bacteria > Pseudomonadati > Pseudomonadota > Betaproteobacteria > Rhodocyclales > Zoogloeaceae > Pseudazoarcus > Pseudazoarcus sp. NS34. The sequence goes on along the minus strand of NZ_BAAKIZ010000002.1, from coordinate 2,344 downwards.
CACCGGCCGCATCATCGACATGATTGCCCCCATCGGCAAAGGTCAGCGCGGACTGCTCGTTGCCCCGCCCAAGAGCGGCAAGACGGTCATGCTCCAGCACATCGCCCACGCTCTGATCTCCAATCACCCGGAAGTCGTGGTTATCGTGCTGCTCATCGACGAGCGCCCGGAAGAAGTCACCGAGATGCAGCGTTCGGTGCGTGGTGAAGTCGTTGCCTCGACCTTCGATGAGCCGGCCTCGCGCCACGTACAGGTGGCTGAAATGGTCATCGAAAAAGCCAAGCGGCTGACCGAGCACAAGAAGGATGTCGTCATCCTGCTCGACTCTCTCACCCGCCTGGCGCGCGCCTACAACACCGTCGTTCCGGCCTCTGGCAAGGTACTCACCGGCGGCGTTGACGCCAATGCGTTGCAGAAACCGAAACGCTTCTTCGGGGCTGCGCGCAACATCGAGGAAGGTGGCAGCCTGACCATCATTGCCACTGCCCTGATCGACACCGGCAGCCGCATGGACGACGTGATTTACGAAGAATTCAAGGGCACCGGCAACATGGAACTGCACCTTGAGCGTCGCATGGCCGAGAAGCGCGTGTACCCCGCAATCAACGTTAACCGCTCCGGCACGCGTCGCGAAGAGCTGCTGATGAAGCCGGAGATCCTGCAGAAGGTCTGGGTGCTGCGCAAACTGCTGTACGGCATGGACGATATGGACGCGATGGAGTTCCTGCTCGACAAGGTCAAGGCGACCAAGAGCAACGGCGAGTTCTATGATGCAATGCGCAGGGGGTAAGACCTTTACAAGCTCTCTCTGAAATCAGGAGCACGGCGCCATGAACACCATCCAGTGGCTGAGAAACCAGTCGGGCGTGTTTGTCAGCATCACCGTGCTCGGCATCATTGCCGCCCTTATTTTTGCATTCTGGCTGTTATTTAGCGTCGTCCGCCCGGCCCCTCCACGTACGGTCACGATGATGACCGGAGCGCAGGGAGGCAGCTATGCCATGTTTGGCGAGCTATATCGAACGGCCCTCGCCCGCGAAGGGGTAGAGCTGGTGCTGCTACCCTCCAGCGGCTCCGTCGAGAACCTAAGCGGCCTGATGTCAGAGGGCGTGGATCTTGCTTTCATACAGAGTGGGATCGCTCATGATCCCGACTCTCGCGATCTTGTTTCGTTGGGTAGTATGTATTTTGAACCGGTATGGATATTTCACCGGCTCCCTGCTCCCCTAACGCGCCTCGCGCAGATCAATGGCTACTCCATCGCTATTGGAGAAGCCGGGAGCGGTGCCCAGCTTCTCGCACTGCAAATGCTGGCAGACAGCGGCGTCCCGCTCAACAGCCCTCGGCTGAAGATGATTGGCGGAAATGAAGCAGCCGATGCACTACTTGCCGGCGCGATTGACGCTGCGTTCATCATTTCGGGATCCGACTCTCCGGTAGTTCAGCGATTTCTGAGCGCTCCAGGCATCCATATTGCCGAACTGAAGCACACAGCGGCCTATACCAAACGCATTCCACATCTGGATACTGCCTTACTCCCGGAAGGCGCAATTGACCTCGTCAAAGTCAGCCCCCCGAGAGATGTACATTTGCTCGGAGCATCCGCCAACTTGATCGCCCGAGCGGATCTCCACCCTGCCATCATCAGTTTGTTGCTCCAAAGCGCGCGCGAAATTCACGCAGCACCAGGCTTGTTCCAGCGGGCTGCGGAGTATCCGAAGCTTGCAGGACGCGATCTGCCTCCCAGCGATGTTGCCCAGCGACTGTATGAAACCGGCCCGCCATTTTTACAGCGCTACCTCCCCTTCTGGCTCGCCATTCTTGTTGATCGACTGCTCGTCGCGCTCATCCCGCTGATCGCAATAATGATCCCGCTAACGCGTGTGCTGCCCGCAGTCTATTCGTGGCGAATGCGTTCCCGCATTTACCGCTGGTATGGGGAGATGAAGTTTCTGGAAAGCCGGCTCAATCCACAGACCAGCAACGAAGAAGTTGAGGAATACCTCAAACAACTCGATCACATCGAAGAGCTAGCCAATAATCGGCGCATTCCGCTCTCCTATAACAGCGAGCTCTATACGTTGCGCGAACATATCCAACTCATCAGAGAAAAACTCTTCAAGCTACGGCACGGCCGTGCCGCATAAGACCTAGTTCCTTTCCGCTGGTGTGATTCCGGTCTTCACGCTTGCGATGCCACGGGCGCTGAACTGACCGTGTTTCGGTTGCGGTGGACGCAAAAAAGCCCGCTCGATTTGAGCGGGCTTTTTGCATATGGGGTTAGTCTGACGATGACCTACTTTCACACAGGTATCTGCACTATCATCGGCGCGGGCCTGTTTCA